>CBFCZV010000033.1:0-26951 GCA_965602855.1 uncultured Gammaproteobacteria bacterium
TTCCTGTTTATGCATGGAAAGGCGAAACCATCGAAGAATACTGGTGGTGTACTGAACAGGCACTAACATGGCCTAACGGTGAAACTGCCAACATGATTCTGGATGATGGTGGTGATGCTACTTTGTTAATCCACAAAGGCGCAGAATTCGAAGCTGCTGGTGCTATCCCTGCTGCAAAAGCAGATGACAATGAAGAATGGCTTGAAATCCTCAACGTTCTAAACCGTACCATTACTGGTGACAGCAAAGTTTGGACCACTATGATCGCCAATATCAAAGGTGTTACTGAAGAAACAACCACTGGCGTACATCGTTTGTACCAGATGATGGAAGCTGGAGAACTTATGTTCCCTGCGATGAACGTTAATGACTCAGCCACAAAATCGAAATTCGACAACCTCTACGGTTGTCGTGAATCACTCATCGACAGTATCAAACGTGCGACTGACGTGATGATTGCCGGTAAAATTTGTGTCGTTCTTGGTTATGGCGATGTAGGTAAAGGTTGTGCGCAGGCTTTCCGTGGCATGGGTGCTACCGTCATGGTGACTGAGATCGATCCTATCTGTGCGCTTCAGGCTGCAATGGAAGGTTATCGTGTTGTCGATATGAACGAAGCTTCAAGCATGGGTGATATTTTTGTTACTACTACAGGTAACGTGAATGTTATCGATCATGACCATATGGTGGCCATGAAGAATGAAGCCATCGTTTGTAACATTGGTCACTTCGATTCTGAAATTAATATCGCTTCTTTAGAAAAATACGAATGGAACGAAATCAAACCACAGGTTGATCACGTCATCTTCCCCGACGGCAAACGCATCATTATTCTTGCTAAAGGTCGCTTGGTAAATCTTGGCTGCGCGACGGGTCATCCTAGCTTTGTTATGTCTGCTTCATTCACCAATCAGGTAATGGCGCAAATGGAGTTCTATGCTAATGCTGACAACTATGAAAATCAGGTTTATATTTTGCCTAAGCAATTGGACGAAAAAGTAGCTCGACTTCATCTTGGTAAAATTGGTGCCTACTTGACTCCGTTGTCACAAACTCAAGCTGACTACATTAACGTTCCTGTTGAAGGCCCTTACAAGCCTGAGCACTACCGCTACTAACTTCATGTACCGGGCAGACTACTTTGTCTGTCCGGTTACTGAATTAAACTCACATAATAGTAGGTAGATATGAGTACTAATTCTAAACAACCTGTCTTTAGTTGCGAATTTTTCCCACCGCGCACAGATGCGGGTATGGAAAAACTCGTTGCCACGCATCAGCAGTTAATCGATACGGTTAATCCTTCTTTCTTTTCTGTGACCTTTGGTGCTGGTGGTACAACGCGTGACCGTACACTGGAAACCGTCAAGCAACTACGCACTGATAAAACGCAGGACATTGCACCACATATTTCCTGCATGGGATCAAGCAAACAACAGCTTGCTGATCTACTCGATGAATATATTTCACTCGGCATTAAACGTCTGGTGACATTACGAGGCGATATTCCTGAAGGAGGCAGTCTCAATAATGAACTGGCTCATGCCAGTGATCTGGTTGCTTTTATCCGCGAAAAAACAGGCGATCACTTTCATATCGAAGTTGCTGCCTACCCGGAATATCACCCTGAGTCAGCATCACCTGATGACGACTTTAAATATTTTCTAAACAAGGCACGTGCCGGCGCAGATTCTGCCATCACACAATATTTTTATAATATTGATGCATATACTCGCTTTGCGGATAAATGCCAACAGGCACAGCTAGACATTCCCATTGTTCCCGGCATTATGCCAATCACTAACTATACTAATCTGATTCGTTTTTCTGATGCCTGTGGCGCTGAAATTCCACGCTGGATTCGTAAACAGCTTGAAGCCTACGAAGATGATTTAGAAAGTCTACGTGCTTTTGGTGCTGACGTCGTTGCACAATTATGCAACCAGTTACTGGACGCTGGCGCACCCGGTTTGCACTTTTATTCATTGAACCAGGCTGATGCCACTCTGAATATTTGGGATAAACTTAATCGTTAAGCAATCACCACAGAGATAGGTAAGCACGATCATGATTCGGCTCTATCATTCTTCATCTTTCGAGGTCGGACAAAGTATCGAACTTGATAGAAACCCATCACATCATTTGATTCGTGTGCTGCGAAGAAAAAAAGGTTCTGATGTAATACTCTTTAATGGCAATGGCCATGAGTATCTCGCCGAACTGCTCGATGAAAACTCCAAACACTGTTTATTAAAAATAAAACAGACCACCAAAATAAACAACGAATCATCTCTAAGCATTTCTTTACTTCAAGGTATTTCACGAAGCGACAGAATGGATAGCTGCATGCAGAAGTCGGTTGAACTGGGGGTGCAATCTATTACACCTGTTATTTGTCAGCGCACCACTGTTAATTTAAAAGGCGAGAGAGCTGAAAAAAAATTAAATCACTGGCAACAAATTGTTATTAGTGCCTGCGAACAATCAGGTCGATGCATTATCCCTGAAATAAAGCCAGCCATTAATTTTACTCAGGCCATACAATCTATTAATGCCAGTCAAAAACTTATCCTTGATCCAGAATCAAATATCAACATGGGTTCCCTCTCTCGTCCTGAAAAAGACATCTGCATTTTAATAGGATCAGAAGGTGGATTCACACAGGAAGAGATCAAGCGGGCAACTGACTCTGACTTTACACCAGTATCTTTAGGGCCAAGAATACTTCGCACCGAAACAGCTGGCCCCGCCTGCATTGCGATTACTCAGTCTTTGTGGGGTGATCTTGGATAAGATCAGAGAGCCAAAAGCTTCAGTGACTAAGCCGCTTCCGCTTCTTTTATCATGTTTTCAATACCATCAATACCCAAAATATTAACGGCCGCACCATTAATACGTGTTTTCTGTGCCACCATTGGATGACTGTAAGCGTCCTCCAACAATGACTCAGGGTCGACAACAATCTGATTCTGGCGTACTTGAGTTACATGCGGCACACCCGACACAACTAAGCCAATGTATGGGTATCGGGACTCATCGTCGCTGGCGGTGTATATCATGGCGATCTGAGTATTCTGATTAACCGGTTTAGCTGCTGCGCCACCTGCGGCTTCGAACGAAAGCAACGGCACATCAACACCATGCCATCTCATTTTAGCTACGTACCAATCCGGCATATTTTTAACTTCCACCGCACCTTGTGCAGACACCATTTCAGCCACTGAGGCTCCCGGCACAATGACATTCTCACTACGCAAAGTCAGAATCATGCATCTTATAACTTGTATATTTTTCGCCATCTCATTAAACCTGATCTAACAATGCATTGATATTTTTCATGAGTTCTTCTTCCTGATATGGCTTACCAAGATATTGCTCTACACCAATACTCTTGGCTCTTTCTTTATGCTTGGAGCCGGTACGCGAGGTAATCATAATAATCGGTATATCTTTCAAACGTTCTTCATTACGCATGTAGGTTGCCAACTCAAAACCATCCATTCTCGGCATCTCGATATCAAGCAACATCAGATCTGGTATTTGTTCCTGCAGTTTACCCGTTGCATCAACACCATCAGTTGCCAGCATCACTTTCATGCCATGACGTCCTAGTATTCTTTCAGTAACCTTACGAATGGTAATTGAATCATCCACTACCATAATGGTTGGTTCGGTATCAGCCTCAACCTCTTCGACTACTTCTTCTGTAACAATTTCCTTGAACAGATTTTCACCGATAACCAGTGCCGACATTTCAAGAATCAGCACCACACGACCATCTGCCAGAATTGTCGCGCCAGCAATACCGCGTACGGTACTAATCTGCACACCAACTGGTTTAACCACAATCTCATGACGACCCAACAGATCATCAACATGTAGCGCGAAATACTGGTCACCAACGTGCACTAGAAGAACTGGAAACAATTGTCCCTGATCAGCATAATTCTGTTGCTGCCCGGTAAGCATAAAGCCCAGATGCTTCAACTCATAATTGATGTTATTAAATTCGTATTCTAATTCACCACTATCATAGAAACTTTGGAGCTCGGTGCCGGTGATTCGAACAACACCCTCAATACTCGCCAACGGTATAGCGTAGACCTCTTCACCAGCATTAACCAGTAGTGCCTGATTGATCGCCAGTGTTAATGGCAATCTAACTCTGAAGCTAGTACCCTTGCCGCGTTCTGTATCAATTTCAAGCACACCACCCAGCTGCTTAATCTCACTATCCACAACATCCATGCCTACACCACGACCAGCAACCTGCGTTACTTCCTCAGCCGTACTGAAACCGCTCTTGAGAATAAACTGCAGCACATCGTGATCCGTTAACTCATTATCTTTTTCAAGCAAGCCTTGCTTGATGGCTTTTTTCCGAATAGCATCGGCATTAATTCCAGCACCATCATCATCAACCTTAACAATAACATCAGTTCCCTGACGGCCAACAGTAATTGTTATAGAACCAGTTTCAGGCTTACCGGCAGCCTGTCGATCTTGAGGCATCTCAATACCGTGCGCTACGGCATTACGCAGCATATGCTCCAGTGGTGCAACAACACGATCAAGAATTGTACGGTCAACTTCCTGTTCTTCACCTACAATTTCTACATTAACTTCTTTACCAAGCTCTCTGGATGTTTGGCGGATAATTCGGCGCAATCGTGTTGACATACCGCCAAAACGAACCATACGTGTTCGCATCAAACCTTCCTGCAAATCGGTACTAATGCGTGACTCCTGCAATAACAGGGTTTCAGAATCAATAACAATTTCAGAAAGAATATCTTTAATACTATCTACGTCACTTGCAGTCTCATTCAAACTTTTCGCCAGCTGTGACAGCGTTGAATAACGATCCATTTCCAGTGGGTCAAAGTTTGCATCAAAATCATCTGATTCTTTTTCATAACTTGAACGAATTTGTATCTCTGTCTCAATCTCAAGTTTACGAAGCTGCTCCTTCAATCGAATTACCGTTTGATTCAACTCTTTCAGGTTAAAACCAATATCGGTCATCTGCTTGCCCATACGAGCATGGTGAATATTAACCTCACCCGCATAATTCACCAGATTATTCAGCAAATCCGCACGAACACGTATCTGCTCCTGAGAATCTTTATAATTAGTATCTGTTGCCCGCTCACCCCAATGTGGCTTTTCTTCCTCAGCATCCGCTTTTCTGCGCTTGGGAGGCTCAGCTGGCTTACTCGGCTCAAGAACAGGCTCTTCAATTGATACAGTTGGCTCTTGCTCTTCAACAACCACACTTACAGGCTCATCAGGTAACTGCTCATCCTCTACTTCTTCAGTCTGAAGGTCTTCAACTTCTACATCAAAACGCTCGACTGTGCGCTGCTCAATTGTCTCACCGCGCATAATCGCTTTTATTCTTTCAATAAGATCAATGGGCGATTTAAGCGCTTGTCGCTGCTTAACATTCTCAAGCAAAGTATTGAGGGTATCTAGGGACTCATGCAAAACATCAAAAAATGCTTTGCTGGCTTCAATTTTATTTTCCGCCAGAGTGATAACCATTGACTCAAGCTCGTGAGTAAGATCTCCCACAGGTACCAGAGTCGCCATACGCGCTCCACCTTTTAGCGTATGCATATGCCGCTGTAATTCTGTAATACTTAACGTATCTTCTTCATTTTCATGAAGCTTACTAAGGGCACCTTCACAGTCTTCTAATAACTCTTCCGCCTCTTCCAGGAAGATATCAATGAGATCATCATCAACATCTCCGTAGGTATACAGCGCTTCTTTTTCTTCTGGCAACTCTTCTGCTGCTACAGCCTGTTCTACCTCAGTCTCTTTAGAAGGCGACACATCTTCAACCAACTCATGCGAAGACGACGATTGCTGCAACTGGCTTTGCAATTCATCCTGCACTGCTTTGTTAATCGTTTCCAGCAGGTGCTTATTAGACTCCGGCATTTTGCCCGACTTCAACTCAGCTAGCATTGCCTCAACATTACGCACGACTTCAGCAATAATTCCAACAGCAGCATCAGGAATCAACAAATCTTCTGCATCTTCACGAGCCAAAACATATTTCTCAGTCGCACCAGATATTTCACCTATCGCTTCTATCTCTGCTGTTCGAGCACTACCAAATAAGGTGTGTAATGCCCTGACTAAATCCTTATTCGCTTCCAGTCGTTGGACACCACATTCATGTTTCGCAAACATGTCTTTTATCGACTGCAAATGCCCGCAACTTTCATCATAATAAATCTGGAACAACATCGGATCCATTTGCAGACCAGACACTTCTTCAATCTCATCCAGCTCACCTGACTCATCAATCTCTACAATAAAGTCATCTTCATCGGGTGACAGGTCTTCTAACGAGATTGCCTCATCATCGATACCAACAATCTCAATTGCATCTTCATCAGCATCGTCTTCTTCAACTGAAAGACTAATTGCCTCCAGCCCATCAAGCAATGCATCTTCACTGGAAACATCTACACCTTCTTCTAATACTTCATCGCTATCAGCAAGAATTTCTAAAGTTATTTCTTCTTCAGACTCATCCCCTGCCATTGCATTAAGCAACATTTCATCTTCGTCAGAAGCATCGGCACTAATTTCAAATATATCATCACTATCAATAGGAACGTCTAAAGTTATTTCTTCAGCATCATCTCCACTTATGGCATCAAGCAGCATTTCATCTTCAGTAGAAATGTCTGCAACAACTTCAAATACATCATCTCCATCAACCGGCGCATCTAAAGATATTTCTTCAACTTCATCACCGCTTATGGCATCAAGCAGCATTTCATCTTCACTAGAAATATCTGCGCCAACTTCGAACACTTCCTCAATACCCAGATCAATTTCATCTTCAGGCTCAATTGATATTTCTTCAGCAGCATTCAGCTCATTTTTGGAATCAATAGTGCTTATTTCTTCTACAGCGCTATCACCGACCTCTTTAACTTCCAACGAATCAAGAGCACGGCCTTCTGCCAGAGCGTCAGCAAAAGCCATTAACTGATAAATATTTGGAATTGGCTCACGATTACCACGCAGCTGCTCTATTAACTGAGGCAAAACTGCCAAAACCTCATCCAGAAGTAAGAACAGTTCATCCGTAATTTCAATCTTGTTTTCAATTACCCGATTGAGCAGGCTCTCAATTTTCCATGAGAATTCTCCAATCAACGCAGCACCGATCAGACGACCACTTCCCTTTAGGGTATGAAAGCTTCTGCGTACCGTGGTTAATGATTCTTCATCATTAGTATCTTCTTTCCATTTGGGCACGTGCTCGTGTAAGGCACCAAGCACTTCAACAGCCTCTTCGATAAAGATTTCAACAATTTCTTCATCTGCATCATCAGCCAGAATTTCATATTCTTCATGCTGACCGGGCACTATTGCACTAATAATAGATGTTGTTACCGCCGCCTCCGGCTTTGCTGCAACATCTACCTCATCAGATGCTTCCACTTCCAACACTGACTCAATATCAACACTTTCTTCTGCCTCTGCAATCAACTCAATAGCTTCGCCGGCTTCAACAAGATTTTCTTCTACGACTGAGACTTCTACATCAGCATACTGACTAACAACCTCATTCAAACTATCCAGTGCACGCTCACCCGCCTGCAAACCCTGATCGACACCTGGACGACCTTCGGACAAAGCTTCAAAATAATATTCGATGGATGTTACGACATCAGCAAGACTATCCTGCTCACTTGCCTCTGGCTGACGGTGATGGGTATACAATGCAACATTCACATACTCTTTCAATCCCGCAATCAACTGCTCAACCCGTTCAGCAGACAGCATCATGGCAGCACCACGTATTTCTTCTAAACTCTGTACAACCGCTGCCAGATGACTCGCATCACTATTACCCGCAGCATAAACAAGTATTGCTTCCTTTGCCTCAGCAAAGTTTTTCTGGCCTTCTTCAACAACAGTGGCCAATACTTTCCGGTATTCAGACGTCGGTACAATTCGGCCTTCTTCATTCTCTTCATCTACAAGACCCGATTTACCAGCAATGTAATCATCAAGTTTGGTTTCAGCATCGAGTAAGGTAGACGCTATGTCCATCACCGTATCTTCTGATGCCTCGGATTCACCTTTGATGATTTTTTCCATTACATCACGTTGATCTAGCACTTTTTGTCTTATTGCACCAAAACCCAGCATGCCATAAGTATCACCAATTTTTTCTATCTGGGTAACAACAGAAGATAATTGCTCTACATCTTTATCACTACTCTGCATAAAGATTTCAAGTGTATCTTTCACTGTTGCCAGATCTTCTCTAATACCCTGTGAGACCGTATCAAACAATTCAGCATTAATACCGCCCATACTGGCACTTAAACCTGCCGCAGATGAATTATCTACCAGCAACTCTTCCAGTTTATAAGCATGTTTAACTTTACTGACGCGTGGCCCTGTAGATTGACAGGTGCCTACGTAATAGAGAATATTCTTCAGGAGTTCCTGAGAAAACTGATTAATAAATTCATCTTCACCAATATCAATCAATAATTTAATTTGTCGATCAACTGCGCCAAACAATCCTTTCACGGCAATATTATTTTCTAGGGATTCATCATCAGAAACAGCTTCCAGCAACGATGAAATCACCATCCAGAAACGCTTAACAGCTGCATCAGCAGTAACTTTTTGCAGTGACTCAATCACTGCTCTCATCCGTTTTATACCAGCACTTTGCTTATTATTTCGTAATAAATCGAGCAAGCCCAATTGGTAATGAGTTCGTAATCTCTTTGCTTCATCAGCAAGTTTTCCAGATTCAATAGCCGCAACATCGAGACTAAGCTCTTCAATATCAACCGCATTAACATCGGGCAGGAAAAGAACACTTTCAGATAGTAGTTTTTCCTTGCGCGCCGCACGCATATCATTCATCAGTGGCATCAAGGTAATCGGCGCATCTTGATTACCTGCCTGCAGGCCCTCAAGATAATCAGGCAACTGCAACATTGCCCGCATTAGCACATCGTAAACATCTTCGGGTTTATCTATTTGACCTTCGAGCTGCGCTCTTGCAGTCAGCTCCATTTCTTCAGCCAGCATCGCAGCGCCATAGACTTCGACCATTTGCAGCGTACCGTAAACCAGACGCAAATGCTCAATACATTGTTCCAGTGCCGAGGTGTTTTCACTATCTTCTATATAATCAGACAGTGATGTCTGAGCATCATGTAAAACGGCATCCAGCTGTTTTTTTACCCAGCTCAAAGAATTATATTGTACTGTCCCTTCTGCTTTCATTATCAGGTCACCATCCTACACTTATCAACATTTGCACTATCAAGTAGCAGCGCAATTATTTTAGGCCTGATGCTCAAGCACAACGGTTTCAACATTGCCATCATCAACCGATGGCAACTTGAAGCCCGATACCGAACGCCTCAACTCACTCGACAATACATTCAGGGTATCAAGCGAAGCAGATGTCTCTTCCGTACCCTCTGATGTTTGCAGGGTAATTTCCTGAATAACATTCATGGTTTTGGATACGTTCGACGCAACACTCAACTGATTTTTCGCCGCGTCTGAAATCGCCTGGATTCGTTTTGAAAGCTGTGACGACACATCCTCAATTTCCTTCAGAGCAACACCCGCATCCTCGGCCATCTCGGCTCCACCGACCACACCTGCGGTACTAACCTCCATTGATTTCACCGCTTCATTGGTATCTGCCTGAATCGTATTCACAAGACCCTCAATCTGCTTGGTCGCATTACCCGCACGTTCTGCTAATCGTTGTACCTCATCCGCAACCACCGCAAAACCACGACCTGCGTCACCCGCGGTTGAAGCTTGAATCGCCGCGTTCAAGGCAAGGATATTGGTTTGATCGGCAATTTCAGTAATCAGCCCCACGATGTCACCAATCTCCTGCGAAGATTCACCGAGTCGTTTAATACGTTTTGATGTTTCCTGAATTTGCTCACGAATTTTATCCATGTTGCTAATGGTGCTATGTACAACGCCCGCACCTTTTTGCGCAATTTCCAGCGACTGTTGTGCCACCTTCGCTGAATCCAGCGCATCCTCGGTAACGTGTTCCATGGATTCCGCCATATCAGTAATCGCCGCACTTGCTGAAGCAATTTCTCGCGCCTGTCGTGTCGACGCATTGGCTAATTCCGACGCTGTCGTTTGCGTCTTTTCTGTCGATGAAGATACTTCCACCGCCGTTGAGTTAATCGTGGTAACCAGAGAGCGCAACGCATCAATAGTAAAGTTCACCGAGTCGGCTATCGCACCGGTAATTTCCTCGGTCACGGTTGCGTGCACAGTTAAATCACCATCCGCCAAACTGGCCATTTCATCGAGCAATCGCAAAATAGCACGTTGATTTCGACGGTTGTTTTCCAGCGCCGATTCCTCACGTTTACGTGCTTCTTTCAGAAATAACCAGCCAAGTAGCATCATTAAAACTACCGCAAAGACACCAAACCCAATACCAGCAAACTGATACTTATCAAGCATCTCACCCTGCGCTGAAATCTGCACTTTAAAGCCCTGTAAATTCTGCAACAGATCCTGACTACCGCCACTAATTTCTCGAGCTGCATCTTTAACTTCGAACAACTCCGGTGACAATTCAAGAATACCTGCAATATTGTCGCTTACTACTTTAATCAACATAGCCACTTCACGTAATTTTGCAACCGCCTCCTTATCAGTGACTTTATCTATACGTAATTTCTTCGAGCCCTTTAAAAGGCCTTCTAGCACACGACCAAACAAGGCCGCATCTCGACCAAAACGGTCAGCTGCTGCCGCTGCGGCTTCACCTCCAGCCAGTACTTTATTCAAATTATTCTTAATACGTTGAGATAACATCATTTGACGACTTGCCAGATAAATCTGACGTGAAGATGCTTTTTTCTTCATCAACACAACAACAACTTCATCAGAATAAGTCAACATTTGAGGGGTAAAACTATCAATCACCTGGTACAGCTCACGCACTTCTGAAATTGCACCCTTGCCGCTGATGATAACGTTAATATCTTTTTTGTAAGCCGCCCAGCTATTTTCTACTTCAGCAAGTCCCGTGAACACGTCAACCGATAAAGCATTCGCCTCGGCCCCGCCATTGTGATATATGTTCAAGATCTCATCAAATCGCCACAAGCCTTCACCTAAAAACTCAAAATCCTGCTCACTACCTGAGGAGGCTCCAGTAGCAAAATTAGCCATTTGCTGCGAAAGCAGGAGCTGCTCTGCTGACAAGCCGAGATGCGCCTGTAGATCAGCACGTTTATAACCCACATAAACCAGACTGCCCAACATAGAAAGAATCGACATAACAAGAATAACGACCAAAATCATCGTTGGGCTACCTATCGCCACTGTTTTTTTATCTGCACTCATGGAAACTACTCTCCGTAACGACTTCTCCGGTTAAACCGGAACTATTCTTAAAATTATTTTTATAATGCGGCCAGAGAAAAACGCTCATCTCTGACCATGCTTTCAAAACTAAACACTGGCCAATTTTCATTTTCCCTGCTAAACATATTTTTTATATAAGGCGAAACACTCGCATTTACCTGCGGCTGCTGATCACTCTGATCTTCGACAAAAAAGTGTCGCATGCCATAGATTTCATCAACCAACAATCCTGTACTGAAACCCTGATAATTAACAACAATCAAACGACCACGTTTACGTTGCTGCATATCTGACCCCAGGATATAACCTTTAAGATCCATAATAGGCAACAAACTACCACGTACATTAGCAATACCAACAACCCAGGACTTCACACCAGGTACTGTCGTGTACTCGGGCACATCCAAAATCTCACCCACTTCAGACATATCAGCAATCAACTTATCATCACCAAGCCTGAAACCAACGCCGACCCATTTATCTTCAACATCACCAGCAGCAGGCAAACGCTCGGCATTCGACCGACAACGTTTCTCCAGATCCAGCAATACATCAAATGGGGCAATGTCACTCACTATAATATTTCCTGATTAAATCTCGTTAGTCTCACAAAACCCGAGACAGCGCATCAAGCAGCGCTTTTTCCTGAACAGGCTTAACGATATAGTCTACTGCACCCTGACGCTTGGCCCATACCTTGTCGGTTTCCTGATCTTTGGTTGTAACAATAATAACGGGAGTATTAGCCGTTTCTGCCTGTTGTGAAAGCTGGCGTGTCGCCTGAAAACCATTCATACCTGGCATCACTACATCCATAAGAACTACATCTGGTAACATATCTTTTGCAGCCACAATACCTTCTTCACCCGAGTTCGCAACACCTACATCATGCCCATTTTTTTCTAATAAAGTTTTTAAAACATGAATCTCAGTCGGAGAGTCATCAACTATAAGCACTTTTGCCATTTTCTATCACCACACTAAATTGTTACACAAAAAAACACGCCTTACTTTTTGGCGTGCTCCTTAATCGCACCAAGCAAATCTTCTTTTGTAAAAGGCTTGGTCAAATACTGAGTCGAACCTACAATGCGTCCACGAGCACGATCAAAAATACTATCCTTACTGGATAACATAATTACCGGCGTACCATGAAACATACTGTTATTCTTGATAAGCGCACAGGTCTGATAACCGTCTAATCGGGGCATCATAATGTCCACAAAAATGATATCTGGTTTAGTTTCGGCAATTTTTGATAACGCTTCAAAACCGTCTACTGCCGTCACTACTTCGCAACCTTCTTTTTTCAACAGGTTTTCTGCTGTTCGACGAATAGTCTTACTATCATCGATGACCATCACCTTAAGGTCTTTCAAATCAACAACTTCTTCTGCCATCGCTGCCGCCGTTTCGCTCATTAAAAATTAACACATCAGAAAATACCCGCCTAAAGCACGGTACAACCCAAATGTAGACTATGTTCACTCTATTAGCAATCAATGAGTAGTACATTAACAAAATTCTCTAACAAATTGCTTGATAAGATAATATTGGGTACATTATTACCATATTTCACTTACTGTAGTGACCAACACAAAGGCACACCAGAGTTAACCTATGCAGCTAAAACTAGGAATTGTTATGGATCCCATCGAATCCATAAAAACAGTTAAAGATAGCAGTTTTGCCATGTTGCTCGCCGCACAAAAGCGAGGCTGGCCACTGTTTTACATGCGGCAATCTGATCTTTATATGACGGGCGCTACCGCTATGGCACGGGTACAACGCATAGAAGTCACCGATAATCCTGAAAACTGGTACAGCGCCCAACCCAAAGAAGACATCGAACTCGCCTCTTTAGATGCTATTTTGATGCGCAAAGACCCGCCTTTCGACATCGAATATATTACCAGTACCTACATACTGGAAATGGCAGAGCGCAAAGGCAGCCTGATCGTAAACAAACCCGCCAGCCTGCGCGATGCCAATGAAAAAATGTTCATTACCCATTTCCCCCAGTGCTGCACCCCAATGATGGTGTCCAGTAATTCATCGCTGATTCGTCAATTCATTGATAAGCAGAAAGATGTCATCGTCAAACCACTGGACGGCATGGGCGGCGAATCTATTTTTAGACTCACTCCTGATGATCCCAATATTTCCGTCATCCTAGAAACAATTACACATCACGGTACAAAAACCATTATGGCGCAGCAATACATCCCCGAAATCACAGAGGGCGACAAACGCATCTTATTGGTCAATGGCGAAGCCGTACCCTACGCTCTGGCACGCATCCCTGCACAGGGTGAAACCCGTGGCAATCTGGCCGCTGGTGGCTCCGGTGTAGGCATTGAACTAACGGAACGTGACCACTGGATTTGCCAACAGGTCGGCCCCCGTCTTCGTGAAATGGGAATTCTTTTTGCAGGCATCGATGTTATCGGCGACTACCTCACCGAAATAAACATCACCAGCCCAACCTGTATTCGTGAACTCGACAGGCAATTTAATCTGAATATTGCAGGACAACTCATGGACTGCATCGAGCAACAGATAAAGCACTGAATACTGCTGTTTATGAAAGCCATGCGTAGATTTTTTTTATTGCTCTGCTTCTTCCTGCTCAGCCTGAGCTGCAGTGAAGAAGTACCCCATGAAGCCAAACGCACTATTTTAAAATTCGGCACTCTGATCGATGTCACACTTTACGATGCAGAGCCAGCCCTGGCTGAAAAAGCACTCAATCAGATCGAAGCTGATTTTAATCAATATCATGCAGACTGGACTTCATGGCAGGACAGCCCATTAACTCAGGTCAATCAAAAACTAGCTGCGGGGCAATCCACTCAGGTGCCGCCCAGTATTATTTCCCTGATCAAAAAATCACAACGTTTATCAAAAAACAGTCACGGCCTTTTTAACCCCAGCATCAATCAACTCATTCGTCTCTGGCAATTTCACCGTAGCGATGAACCCGATATACAACCACCAGACCATCAGACCATTCTTGACTGGCTGCAAACAAAACCAGACATGGAAAATCTGAAATTTAATGGCGAACAATTGCGCAGCAGCAACCCTGCTACACAACTTAACTTTGGCGCCTTCGCCAAGGGCTATGCCATCGACCTGTGTTTTGATTACCTGCAAAGCCTGGGCATCGATAATGCGGTCATTAATGCCGGCGGTGATCTCAGTGTACGCGGACGGCATGGAGATCGACCCTGGAAAATAGGTATCCGACACCCGAGGGAGAATTACATCATTGCCTCACTGGAAGCGCGCGATCAGGAAAGCATCGTTACTTCGGGTGATTACGAACGCTTCTACGAATACAAAGGCCAGCGCTACCATCACATTCTCGACCCACGCACAGGCTACCCGGCCAAAGACACAACCTCAGTCACCGTCATTCACAGCAATGCAGGCACCGCCGATGCTGCCGCCACCGCCCTTTTTGTGGCCGGACCAGAACAGTGGCAGGAAATCGCTCTATCCATGGGCATTGAATACGTCATGCTAATCGACACTCAAAACAAAATACATATGACCCAAAAAATGGCAAAACGCGTCCATTTCAGTAAAAACCAGTCTGACAACATTATCATCAGCAAATCACTATAATTAGCAGCATGTCAGCAGTCATTCAAAACCAAACATTACCGGTTAGACCTCCCAAAATTACGGACAATGACCGCCTTGGCATGACTTTTTTTCTTGCTGCCCTGCTGCATGTCATTCTCATACTTGGCATCACCTTCAGCATCTCCCCAGTTCCAGAGGAAAAAACACCACCCACACTCGACATTATTCTGGTGCAAACCCAAAATCCATCTGAAGCCAAAGACGCAAAATATCTGGCACAGATATCACAACAGGGCGGCGGCAACAGTGAAAAGAAAAGTCGGCCTCGTGATTTATTTACCGCCCCCAGCGTAAGCAAAAAATCGGGACAGGCACTACAGACACAGCAACAGGCTTCACGACAAAAACAGATAGAAAAAGTCGATATGCTGCATCAGACAAAATCCAGCTATAGCATTGAAACACAGGATCAACAGACCAAACCTGACGACATCACAATAAAACAGCAACAAAGCACTGCAAAGAACACCAAAAAAGCTCGCTTGATTCAGGAAATCAGCAATATCATCGAACATCAGATCGAGCAACCCAAAATTAAGTACATGAATTCCAGCACTAAAGAATTTGTGCCCGCACGCTATATGCGAGAGTGGATTAACCGTGTGGAGCGCATCGGCAATTTAAACTATCCCGATCAGGCTCGTCGCAACAAGCTCAGTGGCACACTAATTCTGGACGTTACCATTAGCGCCAAAGGTAAATTGCTGAATATTGATCTGCGAAAATCATCTGGACACAAAATACTGGACGATGCGGCCAAACGTATCGTCAAACTCGCCGCACCTTATTCACCCTTCCCCGCAAAACTAAAACAGGAAGCTGATGTCATACATATTACGAGAAGCTGGGAGTTCATGAATAATAGCGAGTTCAAAACCCAATAATGAAAACCACTAACCTGACCAATCACTTCATTATCGCCATGCCAAGTCTGGCTGATGACAACTTCAACCACACTGTCACTTATATTTGTGAGCATAATGAAAATGGCTGCTTCGGTATTATCGTTAATCGAAAAACCGATGTCACCCTCGATGAAGTGATTCATCAGATGGAAATAGAACCCAGCGATTTGATTACCCAGGATAAATTTATTTATCATGGAGGCCCGGTACAACAGGAGCGTGGCTTTATACTTCACCAGCCTCTGGGAGAATGGAGCTCAAGTTTGAAGATCAACGACAATTTGGCACTCACCACTTCCCGCGATATTCTTGAAGCCATTGCTCATGATGAAGGCCCAGAACAGTCCATTATCGCACTCGGCTACGCAGGCTGGTCACCCGGACAACTGGAACAGGAAATAGCTCTCAACACCTGGCTCAACTGCCCGGCGGATGATCAAATTATTTTCAACATCCCCGCAGAAAAACGCTGGCAAGCCGCTGCCGATCTATTAGGCATTGATCTGCAACTACTCAGCAGTGATGCAGGACATGCCTAGACAGTGAGCAATATCACCACCGTCTTAGGCATCGACTACGGCCTGAAGCGCATAGGCATCGCCAGTGGTCAGACCATCACCGGTTCAGCCTCACCCATCACCACCCTCAATCGGATCAATGGCTCAACCGACTGGGATGCACTTGGACAACTCATAAACCAATGGAAACCACAGGCACTCATTGTCGGCATGCCCTACTACCTCGATGGCAAAGAAAATGACATGACAAAAACCGTGGAAAAATTTTGCCTTGAACTGGAACAACGCTTCGCCATACCCATTTTCAAAATCAACGAAGCCCTGAGTTCATATGAAGCCGAAGAAATGCTGAAAAAAAACACAAAAATAGGCAAGCACAATAAACATGAGATTGATAAAATGGCCGCCGCAATCATTGTGCAAAACTGGCTCGACCAACAATAAGAATATTAACTTATGGAAGAAACCGCCACACCAGATACACTTCTGGACGAACTGGCTGAGCGACTAAAAACGCTGCTCAGCGAACGATCGATTGATCAACCCTTGATGGTTGGCATCCATACTGGTGGTGTTTGGGTCGCTAATGCATTGCATCAGAAACTCTCCCTGCAGGAACCACTTTCTACACTGGACATCAGTTTTTACCGAGATGATTTTTCCCGCATCGGCATGAACCCACAGGTTAAACCTTCAAAACTGCCCTCTCAGATTGATGACCGTCACATTATTTTAGTTGATGACGTGCTGCACACCGGCCGCACTATTCGCGCCGCCATGAACGAAATATTCGATTATGGTCGCCCGGCCAGTATTACGCTGGTTTGCCTGGTCGAACGTAGTGGACGAGAAATACCCATTCAGGCAGATGTTGTTGGTCAGCATCTGCACCTTGATGACAACCAGCACATCAAACTCACCGGCCCCGAGCCACTGGAGTTCGTTGTCGCGTGATAATTTCAACAGGAAAAGATCATGGTCAATAAAGCAACCCGACCCACCAATTCCCTGATAGGGCAGGATGCCTGGAATATCCAGCTGGATAAAAATGGCAACCTCAAACATTTCCTGACCGTCGAAGGCCTGAGTACAGAACTACTCACCAATATTCTTGATACCGCTGAAAGCTTTGCCAACATCAACGAGCAAAGTGTTAAAAAAGTTCCCCTGCTACGCGGCAAGACCATCGCTAATTTATTCTTCGAAGCCAGCACCCGAACACGCAATACTTTTGAGCTGGCCGCCAAACGGCTCTCTGCCGATGTACTCAACGTCAACATCAGCACCTCAGCGACCAGCAAAGGTGAAACTTTGATGGACACCCTGCAAAACCTGCAGGCCATGCAGTGCGATATGTTTGTCATCCGGCACAACGCTTCTGGTGCCGCTCACTACATCGCCAATCGTGTTGCACCCGGCATCAGCGTAATCAATGCCGGTGATGGCAGCCATGCCCACCCCACTCAGGCCATGCTGGATATGTTCACCATCCGGCGTAACAAGGGGGCTGATTTTGGTCGCCTGCGCGTCGCCATTGTCGGTGACGTTCTACATTCTCGCGTTGCCCGCTCACAAATACACGCACTCAATATTCTAAACACAGGCAATGTTCGAGTTATCGCACCCAAAACACTCATCCCGTCCGGCGTCGAAGATATGGGTGTTGAAGTCTTTAACAACATGGAAGAAGGCATTCGCGATGCCGATGTTGTGATCATGCTGCGCCTGCAAAAAGAACGCATGCAGGGCGCCCTGTTACCCAGTGAGCAGGAGTACTACCAAATGTACGGCCTCACGGAAAAACGACTTAGACTGAGCAAACCGGATGCCATTGTCATGCATCCGGGGCCGATCAATCGTGGCGTCGAAATCGAATCCTGTGTCGCTGATGGGCCACAATCTGTGATTCTCGATCAGGTGACTTATGGCATCTCTGTGCGTATGGCCGTGATGTCGATGGCGCTAGGGCGAGAACCTGAAACCAGAGAAGGTGACGAAGCATGAACCGATTACTGATTAAAAATGGTCACCTTCTAGATCCTGCCAACAAACTTAACCAGCAGGCCGACCTCTATATCGAGAATAGTCATATTATCGCCATTGGCAACGCACCAGAGAATTTCACCGCCGACCAAACTATCGATGCCGAAGGTCTGACGGTTATTCCCGGTGTGGTCGATTTATGCGCTCGCCTGCGCGAACCAGGGCAAGAATACAAAGCCACCATTCACAGCGAAACCATTGCTGCCGCCATGTCCGGCATCACCACCCTTTGCTGCCCACCCGATACCGACCCGGTCATTGATGAACCTGCAGTAGTTGAGCTCATCAATCATAAAACGGCCAATGCCGCCCACAGCAACGTACTCATGCTGGGCGCACTCACTACCGGTTTAAAAGGCGAATTACTCAGCGAAATGCAGGCATTAAAAATTGCTGGCTGCGTTGGTTTGAGCAATGGCAAACACGCCATCGATAATACATTGGTGCTCAAACGCGCTTATGCTTACGCCGCCAATTGCGGCTTAACTGTTTTCATCGAACCCAATGACCGCTGGCTCAGTGCAGGAGGCTGTGCACACGAAGGCACCATCGCCAGCCGCCTTGGACTAAAAGGCATCCCAGTTTCTGCAGAAACCGTGGCACTCGCGCGCGCTCTGGAAATCGTCGCAGAAACTGGCGTTAAAGCTCACTTCGGCCGACTCTCCGGTGCCGCCAGTGTCGCCATGATTCGCCGCGCCAAAGATGACGGTCTGAATATCACCGCCGATGTCAGCGCCCATCAGTTACATCTGAATGAACACGACACCAGCAGTTTCAACAGCGCCTGTCACGTACTGCCACCACTGCGCACCCAACGTGATCAGGAAGCACTGCAGCGTGGCATTGCTGATGGCACGCTGGACGCCATTTGCTCTGACCATCAGCCTCACGATCCAGATGCCAAAGAATCGCCCTTCGCCAGCACTGAACCCGGCATCAGCTCACTGGCCACCCTGCTACCCCTTGCACTACGTTTAGCCGACCAGAATATCATCGATATTGAAACCATCATTCGAGCCATCACCTCAGCGCCCGCCTCCATACTGGGCATGAACACCGGCTCACTCAGCATCGGCGCGACCGCTGACATCTGCATTCTTAATCGCAATGCAAACTGGCAACTGAACGAATCGAATATTTACAGTTCCGGAAAAAACTCACCCTTTATGGGCTGGGATTTTGAAACCCGTACTGAACACACAATTATTGGCGGCACACTAATTCACAGCCATAGCGACTGAATATCAGACAGAATTATTTGGAATCTGGCATATCACTAGGGAATTGCAATGTAGGCGGTTTCTCTTTAGAGTCCGATTCAACACCACCACCGAAATTAATCTTCCACTCAAGATCACTGCTCGAATCCGCATTGGCCAATGCCGTCTTGAGATCTATGCGACCACTCTTATACAAAATATACAAAGACTGATCAAAGGTTTGCATCCCCTCATCACTGCCTTTTTCCATGATAGCTTTGATGCCATGAAAATCAGCTTCACGTATCAAACTGGAAATATAGGGTGTATTGATCAACACTTCGACCGCCGCAACACGCGAGCCATCCACAGAAGGCACCAGACGCTGTGCCAATATGGCATTCAGGTTGAGCGACAAATCCATCAAAATTTGATTATGTGCGTCATTGGGGAAAAAATTCAGTATGCGATCCAGTGTCTGATTGGCTGTGGTAGCGTGCATTGTGGTCAAACAAAGGTGCCCCGTATCTGCGTACCTTAAAGCCGATTGCATCGCCACTCGATCACGCGCCTCACCAATCATGATCAGATCCGGGGTCTCACGCATGGCCTCACGCAGAGCATTATCAAACGACAGTGTATCGAGTCCAATTTCACGTTGACCCACAATCGATTTTTTATGATGAAACATAAATTCAATCGGGTCTTCAATGGTCAGAATATGGCCTGCCTCGTTACCATTGCGATAATCAATCATTGAAGCCAACGAGGTCGATTTACCCATACCTGTTGCACCCACAACTAGCACCAGACCTTTATTCTGACTAATCAGTTTTTTGTATAAATCAGGCAGCCCCAGTTCTTCCAGTGTCGGAATATCAGATCTGATATAACGAATCACCATTGAGACTTCGCCGCGTTGCATATAAATATTGACACGGAAACGGCCAAGATCGGTGTACGACATACCCATATTCATTTCAAGATTCTTCTCAAAATCCTGAATCTGAGCGGGCGTTAATAAATCATAGGCCAGCTTCTTGGTCATACCCGGCGTCAGCATGCTCTTACCCACCGGACGCATGGAACCTTCAATACGCACACTCACTGGCGCACCGGTAGTAAAATATATATCCGAAGCATGTTGTTCGGACATCAATTTAAGATAAGGCTGTAAATTCATAATCATAACCCCTTAAATACAATTACCTGAGTCTGCCAGACGCATCGTCAGAAGGGTCTTCCGCCATCCTAATACCGTCTAATCCACTCATCAGGTCTTCTTTCTTGGCGCCCTTGCCTTCAAGTTTGAATCTTAATCTCAGATCATTCACAGAATCAGCATTACGTAGAGCGTCTTCATAAGTGATTTTTCCTGCCTCACAAAGATTAAATAAATCCTGATCAAAAGTCTGCATACCCTGCTCACCAGATTTGCTGATCAGCTCTTTCATCTCGTGAACCTGACCTTTAAAAATCAGATCTGACATAAAAGGCGTATTAATCATCACTTCTACAGATGCGACACGTCCTTCACCAGAAGCTGCGGGGATCAATCGCTGCGAAATCAAACTCTTCAAGTTTAGCGATAAATCCATCAACAATTGCTGACGACGTTCTTCGGGGAAAAAGTTAATAATACGATCCAGCGCCTGGTTGGTACTGTTAGCATGCAAGGTGGATAAACATAGATGCCCTGTCTCGGCAAAGGCAACCCCATATTCCATGGTTTCACGATCACGAATCTCACCAATCAAAATAACATCGGGTGCCTGTCGTAGGGTATTTTTCAATGCAATTTCATAACTCTCCGTATCCACACCCACTTCTCGCTGGGTCACAATACAATTGCGATGATTGTGCACAAACTCAATCGGGTCTTCGATAGTAATAATGTGCCCCTTACTATTTTCATTTCTGTAGCCCACCATGGCGGCCAATGATGTCGACTTACCCGAACCGGTCGCACCAACAAAAATAACCAGACCTCGTTTAGTCATAGCTATATCTTGCAATATATCTGGCAAATTCAGATCTTTAAACTCGGGAATATCTGACTGGATCATACGCAGCACAACCCCTACCGAACCACGCTGGGTGAAAGCATTGACACGAAAACGAGAAACCCCCGGCAGACTAATCGCGAAATTACATTCCTGTGTACCATCAAATTCTGCAGACTGCTTGTCATTCATCAATGATCGCACCAGTACCTTGGTATGCTGAGGACTCAGCGCCTGACTACCCAAAGACTCCAGAGAACCATCAACCTTAATAGAAGGTGGCGCACCAGCAGTAATGAACAGGTCTGACCCCTCTTTTTTCACCATACTGTGTAAAAGGTCGTGCATATATTTTATCGCCTTATCACGATCCATTGGAAATCACCTCAAATATCTTCATCTCAATTAACTCTTGTTCAACATGGTATTCTAAATATCACTATGCAAAATTATCTTTATTCGCACATTTGCTTCTGGCCTCATCTTTACCAATCAAACCCTTCGCTAATAACTGCTCCAGATTTTGATCCAGAGTCTGCATACCAATGCCCTGACCAGTCTGAATAGCCGAATACATCTGTGCAATTTTATTTTCACGTATCAGGTTACGAATCGCCGGTGTACCAATCATGATCTCGTGAGCCGCGATACGACCACCACCAATTTTTTTCAACAGAGTTTGCGAAATAACCGCACGCAATGACTCAGACATCATCGCCCTCACCATTTCTTTTTCTGCTGCGGGGAATACATCAACAATACGGTCAACGGTTTTTGCCGCTGAACTGGTATGCAGAGTACCGAATACCAGATGCCCTGTTTCGGCTGCGGATAAAGCCAGTTCAATGGTTTCAAGGTCACGCATCTCGCCCACCAGAATCACGTCGGGGTCCTCACGAAGCGCTGAACGCAAGGCTTCACTAAAGCCGAGCGTATCACGATGCACCTCACGTTGATTCATCAGACATTTCTTACTTTCATGCACAAACTCAATAGGGTCTTCAATGGTCAAAATATGACCATAGTGATTTTCATTCACGTAATTAACCATACCCGCCAGCGTGGTGGATTTGCCCGAACCCGTCGGCCCGGTTACCAGCACCATACCACGTGGAGTATTGGCGATATCCTCAAAAATCTTCGGTGCGCCTAGGTCTTCCAACGTCAAAATTTTGGAAGGAATAGTACGAAATACCGCACCTGCACCACGATTATGATTAAAGGCATTAACACGAAAACGCGCCAGGCCTGGAATTTCGAACGAAAAGTCAGTCTCCCAGTATTCCTCAAAGGTCTTACGTTGCTTATCATTCATGATGTCGTACACCATGCCATGAACCGCTTCGTGATCCATCAAATCCACATTGATACGTCTGACATCACCATCAACACGTATCATCGGTGGTAGACCCGCAGACAAATGTAAATCAGATGCCCCATTTTTCACACTAAATGCCAGAAGTTGTGCAATATCCATCAATTCCCCCAGATGTTTCTTATTCTCTTTAAATTAGGTGGTTTACGCAGACAAAATCTACATTGCCATTGAATACCCGTACATCCTACTACTTATAGCCAACAAATCACCACGCTTCATCTTATTTTGCCGTCTTATTCAGATATTTTTTATCATCGCCAAATCCACTACGCAGTGCTATGGTAAAATTTTCGCTCTGAAAATTACTTTCTAACGCGCTGTGGAATTGAAATCGATCAAATGAACACATCAATCGCTTTTATCGGTGGTGGAAATATGGCCTCCAGCCTCATTGGCGGCCTGATATCATCCTCTGTATCACCGGCAAATATTCTCGTTGCCGAACCCAATGATGAACAACGCCATCAATTAACACAGCAGTTCGATATCCAAACCACCGCCGACAACAACGATACCCTCAAAGCTGATGTCGTGGTTCTGTCAGTCAAGCCTCAGCTACTTCAAATCGTTTGCCGTGCACTCAGTGAAGCACTCAAGCAATCGGACAAACAGCCACTTTTTATTTCCATCGCAGCCGGCGTGCGCAGTGATGACATCAACCGCTGGCTGGGTGGCGATCAGGCCATTGTACGCTGTATGCCCAATACTCCATCGCTACTACAAACCGGCGCAACCGGGCTTTACGCCAACCCACAGGTTGATATTTCACAAAAAACACTGGCTGAAAATATTCTACAGGCGGTTGGCATCACTCTGTGGGTCAGCAAGGAAAATGAACTGGATGCCGTCACCGCTGTCTCTGGTAGCGGCCCGGCTTATTTTTTCCTGCTCATGGAAGCCATGCAACAGGCAGGCATCAAATTAGGCCTTGAAGCTGAAACCGCTGAAAAGCTGGTACTACAAACCGCTTTAGGTGCGGCATTAATGGCCGATAACAGTGACGTTGATGCGGCCACCTTACGTGCTCGCGTCACATCTAAAGGCGGCACCACAGAACAGGCGATCAAAAGTTTTCAAGAAGCCAGTTTTGAACAGATGGTTGAAAATGCACTTAAAGCCGCTAACGACCGATCACAAACACTGGCAGATGAACTGAGTAAAGATTCACCATGAACCACGATAATCCACTTATATTTCTGATTGATACCCTGTTCGATATTTATATCGCCATCGTCTTATTACGCTTCCTGCTTCAACAGCTCGGCGCAGACTTCTTCAACCCTATTTCACAATTTATCGTCAAGGCCACACAAAAACCCGTAATCATTACGCGACGCATTATTCCCAGCTTCCGTGGTATCGATTTAGCCACCCTGACACTGGTCGTATTGCTGATCTTCATCAAGCTACTTATCTTGCTGGCACTCGGCGGTATCCAGCCATCGATCAGCGCACTGCTGATCCTGAGCCTGCATGACCTTATCAGTCTGGTTTTTGATATCTTCATTGTTGCCATTTTTGTCCAGGCCATCCTGAGCTGGGTAAATCCCGATCCATACAACCCTGTCTCTGCCGTACTAAATAACCTGACTCGACCCATCTTACAGCCCATCAAAAAACGCCTGCCCATCATGGGCGGCCTGGATCTTTCGACCATCGTTGCTCTGATTGGCCTGATGTTTATCAAACGTAGCGTGCTTTATATATTCACCCTGCTTTAATCTCAGTGTTTTTCAAATGGCAAGATGACGATCTAATCCTCAACGTGCGCGTACAACCTCGCGCCGCCAGTGATGCCTTCGCTGAACATAACGATGAATACATCAAAACCAGAATCACCGCAGCCCCCGTTGACGGCAAAGCCAATAAACATCTCATCGCATTTTTAGCCAAAGCCTTCAAAGTTGCCAAATCCAGCATCAAACTACTTTCCGGTGAAACGGGTAGAAATAAACGATTATTGATTCAACAACCCAAAGTCATACCCGAAGCTATCAGCAAATACATAACATAAGGTCGCCATCTATCATTTGAAGCCCTATACTTCGTTGTTTAGAATTGCTAAAAAATAAACTCAAGCATCCATGCCAGATTCAATACCACAAGATTCCGTCGGCCTCGTCGAAACTCAAATGCTGCACTTTTCAGAGTCACTGGAACTCGAGTGTGGAAAAGTATTATCTGAGTACGACATCGCCTACGAAACATATGGTGAACTGAATGAGGCTGGCAACAATGCTATCCTGATCTGTCACGCACTTTCTGGTGATCAACACGCCGCCGGTTACAATTCAATGGAAGACCGCAAACCCGGCTGGTGGGAAAGCAGCATTGGCCCCGGCAAACCCATCGACACCGATCATTTTTACATCGTCTGCATCAACAATCTGGGTAGCTGCAAAGGCTCTAGCGGCCCCAACACAAAAATGCCCGGCACAGATAAATACTGGGGGCCGGACTTCCCCATCGTCACTGTCAAAGACTGGGTTAATAGCCAGTATGAGGTAATGAAAGCTCTCAATATTGGGCACTGGTGTGCGGTTATCGGCGGTAGTCTGGGCGGCATGCAGGTTCTGCAATGGTCAATTCAATATCCTGATCTGATTAAATATGCACTGGTCATCGCCGCCGCCGCCAAACTCACGGCGCAGAACATTGCCTTCAATGAAGTTGCCCGACAATCAATCATGTCCGACCCTGATTTTCACGAAGGCCATTATCTGGAAAATAACAGCGTGCCACGCCGCGGCCTGATGCTGGCCAGAATGCTCGGGCATATCACTTATCTTTCTGATGATTCGATGCGCGAGAAATTTGGTCGAGAACTACGTGAGGGACATCTCAGTTTTGGTTTCGATGTTGATTTTCAGGTCGAAAGCTATTTGCGCTATCAGGGCACATCCTTTGTCGATCGTTTTGATGCCAATACCTATTTACTGATGACCAAGGCACTAGATTACTTTGACCCTGCCAGCGAATACAACCACGATTTATCAGCTGCACTGGCTAATGCCAAAGCCAAATTCATGGTCATGTCATTCACTTCAGACTGGCGTTTTGCCCCCGAGCGCTCACGGGAAATCGTCAAAGCTTTACTGGATGCGGGTAAGCAGGTTAGCTACGTCGAGATTGAGGCTCATCATGGCCACGATGCCTTTTTGATCCCCATTCCGCATTACATGAACGTCTTCCACAGCTACATGAAAAGTATTCGTGAGGCCGTCCAGTGATGCGCGCCGATCTTGCCATTATTGCAGAATGGATCAAACCAGAATCTTCCGTACTAGATCTGGGTTGTGGTGACGGCACCCTACTCAAACACCTGCGCGACAATCATCAAGCACGTGGTATCGGTCTGGAAATCGATGAACACAACATAGAAAAATGTCTCAGCGATAATTTGAATATTATTCAGTCTGACATGAATAACGGCTTGCAGGATTATTTCTCGGACAACAGCTTTGATTACGTCATCATGAGCCAGACGTTGCAAGCCACCATACACCCTGAAAAATTAATCGAAGAAATGCTACGCGTGGGTAAACAGGGCATTGTTACTTTCCCCAATATGGCGCACTGGAAAGGTCGCATGCAACTGGCACTGGGTGGTTATATGCCCGTCACCAAAAGCCTGCCTAATCGCTGGTATGACACCCCCAATATTCACCTATGCACCGTTCAGGATTTTGAGATTTTCTGTCGCGAGCACGGCATCAAAATCTTAGAACGCACCTTTGTCGATCACACTCATAGCCGCAGCTCACTAATGATGAAACTATTTCCAAACCTGTTCAGTGAAATAGCTCTCTATCGTTTTTGCCGCACAGACG
>CBFCZV010000034.1:0-26547 GCA_965602855.1 uncultured Gammaproteobacteria bacterium
TCTAGCAGTATGGTTTCAAGTTCTGCAATTAAAGATGCACCCGCCATGCAGCCCGAATAGAGTAGCAGGTCTTCGCGAATGTGATCGGGTAGTTTGGTGCTGGCAACTACATCAGAAATGGCCAATCTGCCACCGGCTTTGAGTACTCGAAAAGTTTCTGCAAAAACGCGTGGTTTATTGGGTGAAAGGTTGATTACGCAGTTTGAAATAATGACATCTACGGTGTCATCAGCGACGGGCAGATTTTCAATTTCGCCAAGACGAAATTCCACATGATTATATTTTCCGCGGTCAGCATTATCTCTGGCCTTACTGATCATGGTGGGGGTCATATCAATGCCAATAACACGACCAGTCTCTCCCGTTTCCACAGCAGCCAGGAAACAGTCAAAGCCGCCTCCGCTGCCTAAATCAACAATGGTCTCACCGGTTTTGATGCTGGCGATAGCACGTGGATTGCCGCAGCCCAGGCCCATATCGGCACCCTTGGGTGCGGCGGTGAGGTCATCTTCACTGTAACCTAAACGTGTTGAAACCAGTGTATTGATGGCATCATCAGAAGAAACACCGCAACAGCTGGAGGTCTCTCCGCAGCAATCACCGCTGTTACTGGCTTCGGCTACCTGTGAATAACTGGCGCGTACATTTTGGCGAATTTCGTCGGCTTGTTTTGGATCCATGGAGTCTTACCTATGAGTTAGTGTTTAGCTGGCATCTGAAAATAAATTGCTGACATCTGTCAGTGTGGATGGGTTAATCGAACAGAGAACCTGCTTGCCCTGGCGGTGCATTTCAATTAATCCAGCGTTGTGGAGTTCTTTGAGGTGATGAGACAGAGTTGATGAAGCGATATTTAGCTGACTATCCAGATCACCGACACAGCAGCTCATC
Source organism: uncultured Gammaproteobacteria bacterium (assembly GCA_965602855.1). Lineage (GTDB taxonomy): Bacteria > Pseudomonadota > Gammaproteobacteria > SZUA-229 > SZUA-229 > LH-M37. The sequence continues at coordinate 892 of CBFCZV010000034.1, forward strand.
ACTTCATCGGTAGAGCAAAGTGCGCCCGGCTCGCAGCAGCCCGTCAGAATAGTAAAGATCTGAAGGCGGTGCGGGTTTGAAAGTGCCTTGAAAATATTGGCATAGCGATCAAGGTTAATAGTTCTACATTTCGACATGTTTCGAATTGTAATAAGAAGCCTGGTTAATAGCAAACTTTTTTTATCATATTGCTACTTTGTGATACCGTGTAGCCATAATTCGGGGGGAATTATGTCCGCAAGCTTTTCACAAGAAGAAATTAGACACATTAAGACGCGTATCGTTGAGCTTGAGCTGGAACACCGCGATCTGGATCAGCTGATCGAACAGCTAGTTCGTAACCCCGGCTTTGAGGAGCTGCATATCAAACGCCTGAAAAAACGTAAATTGCAGATCAAAGATGAGCTGGCAAAGCTGGAAGATAAATTAATCCCCGATATTCTCGCCTGATATTAAAAAGATAACGTTATGAATTTCTGTAGTTTGTGTGGAGATAAAGTAGGCCTGATTATTCCAGTCGGTGATAACCGACTCAGGCACGTCTGTAATAGCTGTGGTGAAATTCACTACCAGAATCCAAAAATCATCACTGGTTGTATTCCCGAATGGGAGAATAATATTTTGCTTTGCCGCAGATCCATAGAGCCACAAAGCGGCAAGTGGACTTTGCCCGCGGGCTTTATGGAAAACCAGGAAACCAATCTGGAAGGCGCAGCACGTGAGGCAAAGGAAGAAGCCAATGCAGAAATGCGTGACTTGAAGTTATTCAGCATGTTCAGTATTCCACACAGAAATCAAATTTACACCATGTATCGTGGTGTGCTGCACGAAGGCAAAGCCAGCGCCGGAGAAGAAACTCTGGAAGTGGCCATGGTGCATGAAGAAGACATCCCCTGGAATGAGTTGGCTTTCCCCGTGGTGGCTGAAAATTTAAAGTTGTATTTTGAAGATCGTCACCGAGGTGAGTTCAGAACACATTATGGTGAAATAGTGAAACAGGAAGATGGTGAGTTGAAAGTCACTATGATTGACTAGTCAGGCAAATTCTCAATTTCCAGTTCGATATTTGTTTCAACTAGGATATCAAAAATTCTCACATAAAATGCATATTCAGTATCCAGCGCCTGCTGAATTGTTTCTGCTTTTCTGAAACCATGCTGCTCTCCCTCAAACGGAACATAAGCCACAGAAATGCCTTTGTCTCTAAGTGCGGCAAACATTTTTTCTGCCTGCTCTTTGGGTACGACTTTGTCTTCAGTGCCCTGGAAAAAAATTACCGGGCAGTTGAGCTGCTCAGCGTAATTGATGGGTGAGCGTTGCTGATAAATAGCCTTGCCTTCAGGATAAGGTGCAACTAGTCGGTCAAGATAACGGGATTCAAATTTATGGGTATCGGTAGCGAGTGTTTCCAGTTCACCGATGCCATAGTAACTGGCACCTGCGGCAAAGGTATCGTGAAAGGTGAGTGCACACAAAACGGTGTAGCCGCCTGCACTGCTGCCTTTGATGATGAGTCGTTCAGAGTCGGCCAAACCTTTTTTGACCAGATGTAAGGCGGCATCGCAACAATCCTCGGCATCGCGTATGCCCCAGCTGCCATTGAGCCTGTCTCTATATGCACGCCCAAAACCAGTGCTTCCACTGTAATTAACATCGAGCAGGGCGAAGCCGCGTGAGGTCCAGTATTGCTTGCGCATTTCCAGTGAGGGGTCGGCCATGGCGGTGGGGCCGCCGTGACTGAGTACAATCAGTGGTGGTTTCTCATCAGCGGATGGCTGAAAATCTTTGTTTGTGGGGGCGTAGTAGATGGCATAAACGTCATCATGGTGACGAGCTGTGAATTTGATGACTTCGCCGTAAGAGTAATAGTCGGAATCTATGCTGGAGCTGCATGAGGATTTTAATGTTCGTGCCTGATTAGAGTGGTAGCTTATGATTTCAGGAAAACTTTTTGACGAGGCTGAGATGAAGCTAAAATGTTGAGCGTTAGCCTGAATTGAGGCAAAGCTGTTCCAGTTGGTATCTATTGTTGTGAGCGTACCATCATTGATATCAAGTATGCTCAGGCTGGCAATGCCTTTGTTGATGGGGGCACAAAGAATGTGATTGTTATCAATGAAGGCATAGCTTGATTGTGCAAATACCCATTGTGGTAAGCCGAATTCCTGTGTTTCGTGGCTGATAGGATGGATGTGGTTTTCAGTATAGCGATACAGGTTCCACCAGCCTGTTAAATCAGAGACAAAAAATAGAATATTATCGTCCGACCATTGTGGCTGGAATATTGAGGTCTGTTCAGATTCAGGATGGCAGAGGGTGGTTGTATTGTGAAGCTGATGGTTTTTATCAATATCAGACAGCCAGAGCGTGGTTTTGTCCCAGGGCATGTCAGGATGGTTCCAGCATAACCAGCTCAATTGTTTTCCACTGGGACTAAGGCGTGGACTGGCATAAAAATCATTGCCGGAATGGAGAGTGATGATGGTATGCGTATTTAGGTCGATTGAAATGAGGCTGTTTTCGTCTTCAGTTAAATCGGATGCAGTGCGTTGTTGCACGCAGATAAGGCGTTTGCGGGTTTCATCAAGCTGTAGATCAGCATAGCAGCAATCGCTGGAATTAGTGATGGCAATAGCAGAATTGTTTGAATGACAGAAATAGATATTCTGATCTTTGTCGTTAACAAAGTAGATGCCATTATTAGCAATGCAGTAAACACCGCCACCGTATTCATGAACTCTGGAGCGTGCACTATAGGGTTTAGGGATTAAGTCAAAATTTTTACCGTTGTCATGTTTTACTATTACACAGCGTCCCTGCTCATCAGGGCGACGTTCGAGCCAGTAAGTTCCAGTTGAGTGAAGCCGAAGCTCATCCAGATGCACGCTGTCCGCGGTAACAAGGACGCTATTAATAGGTGATGCCCATGAGCCAAAAGGGGCTATTTTTTTATTAGTCATGATATAGATATTATCAGCTTAAGAAAATAGAGGAAGATAAATGGTGGTGGCTGTGTGAACTAGCTGATATTATTCAGATGGAGAAAAAAGGAGAATAGAGTTTTAAGATGTTAATAGAACTTGCAGGAATATTAGTTGCCGTTGGGCTTGTAATGCTGGTTGTCGGCATATTTATAGCTAGACAATATACCCTGCGTGCAAAACTTCTCGCTACCTTTCTAATGATCCTGATGATGTCTCTAGGTGTGCTTACCTTGCTCGATAGTCACATCATGCAGGAAACACTGACCAAAAGTGCACAGCAGTCATTAACCTCAGCCAGTCGGCAGTATTCAAATCGTTTAGACGAATTTAATCGAATTCATCTGGGTTCAATAAAGGCAGAAGCAAGTCTGCCAATCATTGTTGAATATGTAGAGAATCCGAAAAAATATACACTTGAAAATATGCGGGAGTTGTTGCTTGCGTTGCAGGCAAAGCAGAACAGTCAGGTGACCTCTTATGCCATTTTAAATAAAAAAGGGATTAATGTGGCTGATACGGATACATCTCTTGTTGGTGGGGATGAACACGATAATGCTTATTTTGAGGAGTCCTTCCAGAGCAAGGAGTCATATCGATCATCCGTTATTTTTGATGCAGATGGAGATGCCTCAATTTATTTCAGTAGCCCCATTGTTGATACAGATGGTAAAAATCTGGGTGTGCTGAGAGCCAGGCATAATGCAGATGTAATAAAGCAGATCATATTAAGTGCTCGCGGCTTGGCAGGACAGGGTTCGTTCGCAATGTTGCTGGATGAAAATTTGTTGAGACTGGTGCATGGCCGTAGGAGTGATTTGCAGTACACGTTAGCCGCAAAACTGGATGATGAGGAAATAGAAGAATTACGGGAGCACAAAAGATTACCGTTTACGATAACCAATAAAAATATTGAAAACCTGGCCTGGCAGAAAGGGGTACAGAGTGCGGTGAGTAGCGCCAGTCTGATTGAGACAAATTTTTATGGTCTTGGCACTACCCCATTTCTTGCATCAGCAATAAAACTTGAGACTGCGCCGTGGTTGTTAGTGTTTGCCCAACCGCAGGATGTTTTCCTGCAGCCGATTGATCAACAGTTAAGCAGCTCCTTGATGCTGGCAGCTTCAGTGGCTGCAATCATGATTATTATTATGCTTGGAACTACTCAGTTTTTGCTGGGGCCTATTCGTCGATTAACAGAGGTGGTGAAGCAAATAGGTAAGGGCGATTTTAAGGTTGTAGCAAATGTTGAAGCCGATGATGAAGTGGGTGGCCTGGCCAAAGCATTCAATAGCATGACGCAAAATATTAATGAACTTGTAGTAAGTCTTGAAAGTGAGGTGGATCAACATAAGCTAACCGCTGATAGTCTCAGGAAGCTGTCGCAGGCGATTGAATACAGTCCTGTTTCAGTAATGATTACTGATTTAAAAGGCGATATCGAATATGTAAACCCCGAGTTTACTCGAGTAACAGGCTACGGGGCTGAAGAAGTAATAGGAAAAAACCCAAGATTCTTGAATACTGATGCAACGCCTTCACAGCAATATGTAAGCATGTGGAATGCGTTAAAAGAAGGACGTACATGGAGTGGTGAAGTTTTTAATAAAAAGAAAAATGGTGACTGCTTTTGGGAGAGCATGACCATTTCGCCAGTAAAGAATGTGGCCGGAGAAAAAACGCATTACCTTGCGATTAAGGAAGATATTACCTTACGTAAGGATTATGAGGACAGATTGTTGTATCAGGCAAGCTATGACAAGTTAACTGACTTGCCGAATCGTTCGCTGGCGTATGATCGTCTTCAGCAATCCATCGCTAATGCAACGCGATCAAAAAATCATGTGGCTGTACTGTATCTGGATTTTGATCACTTTAAAGATATTAATGACACATTAGGACATTCTGCAGGTGATATTTTTCTTGTTGAAATGAGCGCGCGCCTTACAGAGTGTGTGCGTGATGTGGATACGGTTGCCAGGCTGGGTGGTGATGAATTTCTGATTGTACTTGCAGAGATAGGTAGTGAAGGAAAAGAAACAGAAGTTGAATATGAACAATTTATACAGAAAAAGACGGCAGAAATTCTCGAGCGCGTTTCACAGCCGTGCACCATTGATAATATGGAGTTTACGGTTACTGTAAGTATTGGTGTGGCCCTATTCCCAAGGGATGGAGATGATCCTCATATTTTGTTACGGAATTCAGATACGGCCATGTACCGGAGTAAGAGCAAGGGTAGAAATACTTATGAAATGTTCTCGCCGGAAATGAGTGACACCGTGCTTAAGCGCGTAGAAATTGATAACCGCTTGCGTGGAGCTCTGGAGAATAAAAAGTTTACTTTGAAATATCAGCCCTTGATGGATGCGCACTCAAGAAAAGTGGTTGGTGCTGAAGCCTTAATACGATGGGATGATGAAGATCTAGGTAGTGTATCACCTGAAATATTTATTCCCCTGGCGGAAGAGAATGGCACCATTGTAGGCATAGGTGAATGGGTGCTGGATACGGCCTGTGGTGATATTAAGCAATTACAAAATGAAGGCTACGGTAAGGACTTTTATATTGCGATAAATCTTTCCAGTCGTCAGGTAAGGGATAAGGATTTTGCCGATTTAATTGCCAGTATGCTGAGTAAGCATGAAATTACAGGCGACTGTCTTGAACTGGAAATTACTGAACGTCTGCTCATGAAAGATGTGCCTGAAGTGGTGGAAACCCTGAATAGTTTCAAGCAAATGAACATCAGATTATCAATTGATGATTTTGGAACGGGTTACTCATCGCTGAGTTATTTAAAACGATTCCCTTTTGATGTTTTAAAAATTGACCAGTCATTTGTACGTGACATTGGTAAAGATAAAGATGACACGGCTTTATGTGAAGCCATCATTGCCATGGCGCATAGCCTGGGATTAAGTTTGATTGCTGAGGGCGTCGAAACGAAAGAGCAATTTGAGTTTTTGCGTGCGCGTGGAACAGAGACATTGCAGGGTTATTACATGGGTAAGCCAGAAGATTTTTCAGTCTTTAGAGAAGTGCTTGGGTGTACGCTCGATCATTGCTAATTACGGGTGCTTATAAAAAAAGATTGTAATGTGCGTATTGTCATGGCTAATATGAATCATGTGACTGGTTAATCTGGGATGGCTGCTAAAGTATATTGCCCACTTGGCAGCGTTTGGCGGGTTCTGGTATTTCTTTTAACCAGCCACCTTGACACCGTGCGTTGCCGCTGTCATTGATACATGTGCCTCTTGGCTCTTTTGCGCAGCGCACATTACCATTGTATTTTATGCATTCACCCGGGCCAGTCCAAAGAGCTCCATTATTTTCAATGATGTCACCACCAGAATATTGAGAGCAGTATAAGCTACTTCCTTTAACGAGACATTTGCCAGCACCGCATAATGCATTGCCATTATGTATGCGTGCTTCACCGTGTTCATATTGAGAGCAGTAACCTTTGTCATTTAACGCAACACATTTTCCATTGCCACAGTATGTGATTCTATTTATAGTAATGCAGTCGGCAAATGAAATAGTTGAAAAGAATAAAAAAATAAAAAAGGATGTTGTTTTAATTTTCATTGGTTCACCTTAATGTCTTTTATGCAGTGTTCAACGTAATTGTTATGCATGAAATTTGTTGCATGGATGGTCTTACCTAGGAACCGTAGACACGGTTAAATATTGTTGATTCAAAGATGCCTGTTTTTGCATTCTCAACGACCGTGTAATTATTTGCATAATCAACTCCACTTTTAATGGCTAAAAATGATTACATCATCGTATTGTACCAACAATTTCCCTTTCGACTAATACTGCTCATAAAGCCGGCGAACTCAATTACCAGACACCTCAAGAAGTCTTCTTTGGTTCATTGAGTTGTGTGCATGGAATTTGAATGCGCATAATAAGGGCGGGCGTACGATGCTGCCAAAGACTCTGGTAGAGCCGTTGTGCATGCAACTTGAATGAGTCCGTGTATTCCATGAGCAGGCTCTCCAAAATGGTGTCGGCTTAGTTTATCTGCCTTATGCTTTGGAAATCAAGTATTCTAATGCGGGGCATGAGCTGGCATGGCAGTACGTATTCCCTGCCGCCAAACGGCGACTGATCCTCGGTCAGGGGTTATCCGAAGGCGCCACGTCGGCGCCCATGAGTTTTAGCGTGCTATTAAAGCTGCTGCTCGTCGTGCCAATATCAATAAGCTCGCTACGAGTCATTCTTTGCGGCATAGTTTCGTAACAAGTTTATTAGAGGATGGTTACGATATTCGAATCGTTCAGGAATTACTTGTCCACTCTGACGTTAAAACCACGATGATCTACACCCACGTATAAAGCAAAGGCGGTCGTGGTGTTAAAAGCCCGTTGGATAATTAAAGTATAAATAGTGTTTTTGCATTTGCTGTTGTTTGTTGCGTTATTTCATTTTTAGTTTCATTTCTTAATTTGCATAACACATTCAATATTTCGATGAGATAAGACGGTTCATTACGCTCATGTTGATGGCTGGCATCGGGCTGGTCTGGGGCATCGGTTTCAATAAGTAATGAAGTGATTGGGATCTTGCTGGCGATGTTGCGTAATTTGTTAGCGCGGCTGTAGGTGATAGCGCCGCCGAGGCTGATGTAAAAACCCATCTCGATAAGTTGTAGTGCCTGTTCAAGGCTGCCAGAGTAGCTGTGTATCATGCCTTTTAGTTTAGGGCGTTTTTTTAGTTGCTGGATTACATCTTCGGTGGCGCGTACTGAGTGAATGACCACGGGTATGTTTTTGTTTAATGCGATATCCAGTTGTGCTTCAAAAAAATAAAGCTGCTTTGTTTTGTTGGCCTGTTCGGGGCGGTAGTCGAGGCCGCATTCACCGATGGCAACGCAGGGGTTATTGTCGATAAATTGTTCCAGTTTTTTCAGGTCACTTTCATTGTGCTGATTGACCCAGTAGGGGTGCAGGCCGTAGCAGGGGTGCAGGCTTGTATTCTGATTGCACAGTGCTCGAATTTTTTCCCAGTTGTTAGTGGAGACGCCGGGGATAATGATGTCGCTGATGCCATTTTGACTTGCACGTTCTATGACTTGATCGCGATCCCTGTCGAAGTTGGCAAAGTCGAGGTGGCAGTGGGTATCGATGAGATAAGGTGCTGACATGGCATAAGTGTACTACGGAAAATAACGTAGCCATAAAAAAGACCAGCATTAAGCTGGCCTTTTAATTTCACGAATGTGATTTAATCTAGCGAGATTTTCTAGCCTTTTCTATCATCTCGTGAATGATGGGGGTCAGGATCAGTTCCATCGCTAGCCCCATTTTGCCACCGGGTACAACCAGTGTGTTGCGACGAGACATGAATGAGTTTGGAATCATGCTCAACAGGTAAGGGAAGTCTGTGTTGAATTTTTCAACGTCGCGGAAACGAATAACGATGAAACTTTCGTCTGGTGTTGGAATATCACGAGCTATGAATGGGTTTGAAGTATCAACTGTAGCCACACGCTGGAAGTTAATGTCAGTGCGTGAGAACTGTGGTGTGATGTAATTGATGTAGTCCGGCATGCGGCGCATGATGGTATCTACAATTACTTCTTCTGAGTAACCGCGCTCTGCATTGTCACGGTGGATTTTCTGGATCCACTCAAGGTTTACGCTGGGTACAACGCCGACTAGCAGGTCTACATGTTGGGCAACGTTAGCATCGTCAGAAACTACGCCGCCGTGCAGGCCTTCGTAGAACATTAAATCGGTGCTTGTTGGAATGTCTTCCCAGGGCGTGAATTGGCCTGGAGTCAAGCCTTCATAAGGTACGGCTTCTTCGTCGCTATGCAAATAAAGACGACGTTGGCCGGTGCCCTTTTCCGCGTAGCTTTTGAACAGGCCTTCGAGTTTGTCGAACACGTTGGCGTCTGGGCCAAAGTGACTGAAATTGTGGTTGCCTTCAGTTTCGGCCTTGGTCATGGCTTCTTTCATGGCGGCACGATCATAGCGGTGGAAGCTATCACCTTCAATAACAACGGGGGCGATGGACTCACGGGTAAAAATCTGCTCAAACGCATGTTTTACCGTAGATGTGCCTGCGCCTGATGAACCGGTAACGGCAACGATAGGATGTTTTTGAGACATGGTGTGCTCCTGTTATATCTTAATAATTTGTATTTGGCGGCGGCGGTCGATCTATGCAGTTGCTTAAGCCTGCCCGTAAAAAGGACGCTATTGTACCTGTTTTTACTACCTCTTTGATAGAGGGTGGTGTGACTGTGTGTGGCTTATGTCAGTTTTGACTGCATTTTTGTAGGGTCAATTGGGATTATTAAGCAGACCGTGATAAAATTCGCAGTTTTTTCACGGGACCTCAGTTGTTCTGTTGTTCGCTAACTTTATCTTGGATGCAGGTTAAAAATGTTTGATATCAAGTCGTTGCTGTCTAATCCTCTTCGTTTGTTGCCCTTTATGTCATGGATCGGCAATTGTACAAAACCCAAAGTTTTACAGGCTGACATTATTGCCGGTATTACTGTGGCGCTGGTTCTGGTGCCTCAGTCGATGGCTTATGCACAGCTGGCGGGTCTGCCCCCTTACTATGGATTGTACGCATCATTCCTGCCTGGCATTGTTGCGGCTTTGTTTGGTTCTTCTCGTCAGTTGGCGACCGGCCCGGTAGCGGTGGTTTCGCTGATGACAGCGGCAGCACTGGAGCCTCTGGCTTTAACGCCTGAGCTGTACGTGGCTTATGCCTTATCGTTGGCGCTGATGGTGGGAATATTCCAGCTGTCACTGGGTGTGTTGCGACTGGGCGTGCTGGTCGATTTTTTATCGCATCCAGTGGTGATTGGCTTTACCAATGCTGCGGCGATCATTATTGGCACTTCGCAGCTGAGCAAGATTTTCGGCGTGACTAATTTTGAAAAGGGCGAACATCAGTACGAAACTATCTGGAATGTGATTGTGGCGGCGACCACCGATACGCATATGCTGACTTTGATGATGGGATTATTGGCGATTGGCATAATGGTGGTGCTGAAAAAAATCTCTGCCAAAATACCCAATGTGCTGATTGCGGTGGTGGTGACAACAGTCATTTCATGGGTCATGGGCTTTGCTGATAAGGGTGGCCGTGTTGTTGGTGAAGTGCCTGCGGGTATCACTATGCCCATGTTGCCCTCAGGTATTGAATGGGATGTTATTGTTCAGTTGATTAGTACGGCAATTGTTATCGGAATTATTGGTTTTATGGAAGCGATATCGATTGCTAAGGCGATGGCGGCTCAAACTCGTCAACGTCTCAATCCTAATCAGGAACTGATTGGTCAGGGTTTGGGTAATCTGGTTTCAGGTGTATTTCAGGGGTATGCGGTTTCCGGTTCGTTCTCACGTTCAGCGGTGAATATCAGCGCAGGTGCGATCACTGGTTTTTCATCGGTGGTAACTGGCGCGGTTGTTGGTATCACTTTGCTGTTTTTAACGCCTCTTCTTTATCATTTGCCGCAGGCCACGTTGGCGGCGGTAATTATGATGGCGGTGATTAATTTGGTGAAAATTCGTCCGATTATCGATGCCTGGAAAGTGCAGCCACACGACGGTATTGTTGCGATTGTGACCTTCCTGTTGACGCTGATTGTTGCGCCTCACCTTGAAACCGGTATCGTAGTTGGTGTGATTTTGTCGCTGGGTCTGTTCCTGTTCCGCACCATGCGTCCACGTATTTCGGTGCTGTCACGCGATATTGATGGCACGTTGCGCGATGCCGAAGTTCAGAAGCTGAAAACCTGTGACAATATTTCGGTGATCCGTTTTGATGGCCCGTTGTACTTTGCTAATACCGGTTTCTTTGTTGATACGATTCTCGATAGAGTGGCGAAGAAACCTGATCTAAAATTTGTGGTTATCGATGCTGAAGGCATTAATGAGGTCGATGCGACGGGTGAGGAAATGTTGCACGAGCTGGTAACGCGTCTTGATTCGCTAGGTATCGAGCTATTAATAGGTCGCGCCAAGAAACAGATTATGGATATTTTCAGACGATCTGGATTTATCGATCATTTAGGTAAAGACAAGTTCTTCCGCCTGCGTACTCATGCTTTTAATTATGCCTGGGGCAAGCTGGAAGAGAATCACATGGATACCTGCCCGATTCATGTCTCCAGTCCTTTGAGTGATGAAGAGGTTGAGGAAATTGCTGAGGCAGAGGCCGAAGTAGAGGCAACGATTTTACCCAAGGCTGGCAAATCTGAGGGTGAAGAGCAAAAGTCTGAAACTTAATCTTTTCTCTGGTAAACCATGTCCCAGACGCCGTGGCCCAGTTTCAGGCCGCGGCGTTCAAATTTAGTTTCAGGGCGCAGGCCTTTGGGTGAAACGAAGTGTTCTTCTCCTGCCACATTAAAAAAATGTATTTGTTGCTGCATGTTTTCCAGCATGTGCTCGGCATAGTTCTCCCAGTCGGTCGCCATGTGAAAATGCCCGCCAATACGCAAATGCTTTCTAATGCTTTCGACGAAATCATCTTGCAGGATGCGCCGTTTGTGATGGCGTTTTTTGTGCCAGGGATCGGGGAAAAATAACTGCACTCTGTCCAGCGCGCCTTCTGGAAGCTGGTTATTGAGTACTTCAATGGCATCGTGGCGCATAACACGCAGATTGCTGATTCCCGCCTTCTGCGCACCCGCAATCAAAAGACCCACACCAGGGGTGTGAACTTCGATGCCGAGGAAATTACGCTCGGGATTGTCGATTGCCTGTTTCAGTAGCGATTCGCCGTTACCAAAGCCAATTTCTAGCGTGATAGGTGCGTTATTACCAAAGATTGCAGCAAGATCGAGTAATTTATCGCTGTAATCAATACCGTAAGTTTGCCAGTGATTATCCAGTGCTCGTTGTTGTGAGACTGTTAATCGACCCGTGCGCAGTACAAAACTGCGAATCGGGCGGTGGTATTTTTCTCGAAGTTCTTCCGTCACGGCTTTATTAAAAGAACAGGCCTTCGATAGGTGAAGAGGCAGAGGCAAAACGTTTTCTCGGCATACGACCAGCTAGATAGGCTTCACGACCGGCTTCAATCGCTTTTTTCATGGCAGAAGCCATGAGTGGTGGATTCTGAGCGGCGGCAATCGCCGTGTTCATTAAAATGCCGTCACAACCCAGTTCCATAGCAATGGCTGAGTCGGAAGCAGTACCGACACCCGCATCGACGATGATGGGTACATTGGCATTTTCAACGATGGTGAGAATATTGTATGGATTGCGAATGCCCAGACCTGAACCGATGGGTGCGGCCAGTGGCATGACAGCTGCGCAGCCAATGTCTTCCAGGCGCTTGGCGATTAGCGGGTCATCGCTGGTGTAAACCATGACATCGAAGCCATCTTTAACCAGTATTTCAGCGGCTTCCAGCGTGGCGGTAATATCGGGGAACAGGGTTTTTTCGTCGCCCAGTACTTCTAGTTTGACCAGATTGTGACCGTCGAGCAGTTCACGTGCCATTTGACAGGTGCGAACAGCATCTTTGGTGGTGTAGCAACCGGCGGTATTGGGTAACAGGGTGTATTGGTCGGGGGGCAGAATGTCGAGCAAATTAGGTTCATCGGGATTTTGGCCGATATTGGTGCGTCGGACTGCGATGGTGATAATTTCGGCGCCACTAGTCTCAATGGCCTGTTTGGTTTCTTCATTATCCTTGTATTTGCCAGTGCCAACTAGAAGGCGAGACTGGTAGGTTTTACCGGCAATGACCAGGGGTTTGTCGTTGATTGGGGCTGCTGTTTCTGTTGTCATAGTGCTGTATCTGTCTGAGTGTATTTGATGGGTTATTTGGTTAACAGGGCTTTATCCGCCGCCAATGGCCTGCACAATTTCTACTTTGTCATCCTGCTTGAGTGCGTAGCTAGCGTGTTCGCTACGAGGCACAATTTCCTGATTAACCTCGATAGCCAGTCGCTTATTCTCAAGATCAAGTAGTGAGATAAGTTGCTGTAGATTGAGGTTGTCTTCTAATGTTAGCTGTTCGCCGTTGATTACAATATTCATGGGGAATGGATTGTACACGATTATGACTGCTTGAAAGAGGAGGTATCTGGCTTACAAGTTGATGATTTTCCGGTAGTTCATGTAAACTAGCGGCGGTATTGTGCTATATATTGATTTAATTACGGTATTTTATGGGAAATATCGATTTTGTGATGATTCTTAATTAGTGAGTTTTTGGTTAATGATGAAAAAAGGAAAGCAGGGTTTTTTAACGGCGTGCGTGTTCTTTATATTGTATCTGCCAGCTATGGTATTGGCTGTAGAAGACAATCCTTTTGATAAAGGGAAAAGTGTAAATGTCGGCAGCGATAGTGAGTGGTTGATTAAAGATAAAACGGCTACTCGTTCGGGTTCTGGCGGGGGTGATTTTTATCATCTATTTTTTGATAGAAAACAATTACGCTTACGTATTACGGATGGCGCTGAAGATAGTGAAGCTTCTGCTAAAAAATTTCAGCATCTTGCGATTGAAGATGTAAAAGTGGATGGTAAGCGCCTGCCTGTCTTTCAATGGTGTTTGGGTAATCAGCAGAAGCACACGCGTTTTTTGGAGCAGGGGCTGAAGGTGAAAAAGGGTGTGTGTGGAAATGAGGGAGAAGTAGGTACCTTTACCATGCGATTGAATGCGGCTACTTTGGGCGTTTTAAAGAATAGCCAGACTTTAAGCTTTAAGATAAAACCTTTTCGTTCATCGTTAAATGTCAATTTTGATATTTCTGATTTTTCAGACATGGTTGTCAGCTTGAAGCCTAAAAAGTTGCCTGTTAAAGAACAGGCATTTCAAGCAGCAGTTGTTGAAAAAGTGATAGTGTCAGAAAAATGTTTGGCAAACCCTCCAAAGGATTTTGCAAAAATCAAATCTGTTGAATATTTGTGTAATGATGCCGCTGCAAAAAAAGAAGCTGAGACGAGCATTGCAGCTTTAGTCGTAAAAGAACGCAAGCAAGCTGCTGAACAAGAGCGAAAACGTAAGCAGGCGGCAGCGGCTGCGGCAAAAGCAAAAGCAGAAAAACAGGCCAAGGCGTTAGCTGATAAAAAAGCGGAAGAAGAGCGGATTGCGGCAGAGCAGGCCGCACTAGCCGAGGCGGAAGCTTCAAAACAGTTAATTAGTGCGGATATCACCAACAAAATGCTGGCAGTTTGTCAGAAGAAATGGGCTGTTGGAGAGCATCGTTGCTATTGTGAAAAATTTATTGAGCACGCGCCTGAGGGAATTTCATCTGATCCTTCCTGTGCGGCGCAATAGTTGAAAATTTAGTTTTTATATTTCCTGTTTTTTATCATTATCATTTAATAACGCTATTGTGTGGCTCCGTTCGTACAATAGCGTTTTAATTTTTCCTTAGTTAAATTTCTTATGCCTGAATGTATTGTTATTGGTGGTGGTGTCATCGGTATGATGACAGCACGTGCGCTTCATCTTTCGGGTATGGATGTGCTTTTGCTTGAGCGTGGCCCTCTGGGTGGAGAATCTTCCTGGGCGGGTGGTGGCATTATTTCGCCTTTGTATCCCTGGCGTTATAAGGACTCTGTTAATCGCTTTGCTCAACACAGTAAAACTTTGTACCCCGATCTGGTTGCAAACCTGAGTGATGAAAGCGGTGTTGATTGTGAGTTGATCAATAGTGGTTTGCTGATTGTTGATCAGGATGAAAATGAATCTGTGCTGGCATGGGCTGATCAATGGTCTGAAAACATTCAACATATCACTGATCGCAAAATGCTCCTGTCAGTTGAGCCTGCTTTGGCTGATGGCGTTGAGCATGCTTTGTGGATGCCGGACGTGATGCAGGTGAGAAATCCAAAAATAATCAAAGCCTTGCGTGGCAGTTTTGATCGTCTGGGTATTGCTTATCGTGAGCACGCGCCTGTGCGGAATATTATTGTGAAGGCAGGTCGAGTCACAGGAGTGCGAGTTGGTGATAAAGAATTGGGTGCTGATCGTGTGATCGTTGCAGGTGGCGCATGGAGTGCAGGTTTGATCGACGCGGTTCAGCACGTTGATGTCGAGCCGGTGAAAGGTCAGATGATTATGTTTAGGGGTGAGCCAGATCTGGTTAAGCGAATTGTTCTATCTGAAGGTCATTACATTATTCCGCGATGTGATGGCCGAGTGCTGGCTGGCAGCACTCTGGAAAAAACCGGTTTTGATAAAGCCACCTCTGAAGATGCTCTCAATGTTTTGCGAAAAACTGCCGCTGCATTAGTGCCGGTGCTGGAGTCGTTGCCCGTTGAGCGGCAATGGGCAGGACTAAGGCCGGGTACAGAGAATGGTGTGCCCTATGTTTGTGCCATCGATGATGTTGAAGGCCTGTATTTGCACGCAGGACATTATCGTAACGGTATTGTGTTGGGGCCAGCCTCGGTGCAATTAATGACCGAGCTGGTTCTGGATAAAGAAACCTTTTGTGAAGCATCGCCATATAAGGTTAGCGCTTTGCACTAGGCATGTTGGAGTGTTTTGATATACTGCAAATGCGTCAGCAATTTTAGCAAAGCCGGAATAGCTCAGTTGGTAGAGCGCATCACTCGTAATGATGAGGCCTGCGGTTCGATTCCGCATTCCGGCACCATTCAATACTGTTAAATCTTAAAAGTGTGGCTTAACTGGTGCATCCTTGAAGCGCTGGATGCTATCGACGATTTCTTTTTTGGCTTCCTCCACAGAATGCCAGCCATCAATTTTTACCCACTTATCCTGCTCAAGGTCTTTGTAGTGCTCGAAGAAGTGGGAGATTTGCTTCAGTAATTGTGGTGGCACATCATCTTTGGACTGAATATGAGTGTAGCAGGATGACAGGTTACTCAGTGGTACGGCCAGTATTTTAGCATCGGGGCCGGATTCATCGGTCATTTGTAAAACACAGACAGGACGGCATTGAATCACCGAGCCACTGATTAAAGGTACAGGAGTAATCACCAGTACATCAACTGGGTCGCCATCTTCCGATAGTGTGTGGGGAACGTAGCCATAATTACAGGGATAGTGCATGGCTGTATCCATGAAGCGGTCCACAAACATAGCGCCAGTCTCTTTATCTATTTCGTACTTAACCGGATCACTGTGCGCGGGTATCTCAATAATGACGTTGATTTCGTTGGGTACATTTTGTCCGGGGTTGACGCGATCAAGGTTCATGGTTATCTCAATAATTTGTAAGTTATGTGTAGAAGTTTAATAGTATTTGCTTATATAGAGGCCCCATTTTATACGGGTGGATTGCATTGAAGGTTGTATTAAGTAAGATGCTTGGTCTTGGAGCTGGCTTTCTAATGAGGATTGCCGTTATGTTTAGAACAAAAAGCAGTAAGATAACCGCTTATCAGTTATATGTCGCTCCCCATCTCTTCGTTGTAGCAAGATATCTTTATTGGTTTTAAATTATGGTCATGAAAAAGTATTCAGGATATAGCTTGATAGAAATGATGGTGGCGCTGGCCGTGGCAGCCGTTCTTATTTCTGTGGGGTTGCCGCAGATGTCAGTTTTTTTTAAGGGTAATAGAATGGTAACCAATGCTAATGATTTGTTGGCTGGGTTGCATCTTGCTCGTAGTGAAGCTATCAAGCGAAACAGCAGGGTTAGTATCTGTAAGAGTACAAATGCTGATGCTGCCGCGCCCACATGTGCAGTAGGTGCTGAAGGTTGGGATAAAGGATGGTTCGTTTTCGTGGAAGGCAAGCAAGTTGGTAATGTGTTTGGGTCTTATACTGGAGCTGATGGCGCAATATTAAGGGTTAATACAGGCGCTGAGGGAGCTGAGGTAACAATTAAGGCTAATAAGGCCGCAATAGATAAATATGTGACATTTACATCACGGGGTGCGCCCAAGCTTAGAAATGGTAGTAGTCAGTCGGGCGTATTTCGAGTGTGTGATGACCGTGGCTTGCAAAATGCGGCTGGTGGCGTGGTCGCACGTGGTGTTTTGTTGAATGCATCAGGCCGCGTTCGTGTCACGAAGGATGCCGCCAAGATTGGTGCTTGCTTATGATGAAACAGTATAAAAAAACCATTTTTTGTCAGCGTGGTTTTAGCCTGATAGAAGCTCTGGTAGCTTTTCTTATCCTTTCTGTTGGCATGTTAGGCATTGCATCGTTACAACTTATTTCTCTTAAAGCGGGTCATACGGCAACATTGCGTACCGTGGCTGTTATTAAAACCGAAGAGATGTTTGAACGTATTCGGAATAACCCGGTAATGCTAGATCCAGATCCAGTTGTGAACCCGGCTGCAGGAAGTTACGTTTCTGATATTTTGGACCTTGGTGATAATAATGGTTGTCATGATCATACTGTTCTTAATATCTGCACGAGTGCAGAGATGGCGCGTGACGATATTTATAACTGGAAAACTAATTTAAAGGCTAGTTTACCCAATAATCCGGGCACTACAGCAAGCATTGGTGTGGTGGCGAAAGATCTGGCTCTACAGCCCACTGCGACGGTGACAATTAAGGTGAATTGGCAGGAAAGAAACCCAGAAACGCAAATTATGGATACGATGACTTACACTGTTTCTGCGCATATATGTGATAGCGCGACATGCTAAATATGAGGCTCAATAGTATGAACTTTAGACGCTCATCAGGCTTTTCGCTCATTGAATTGATGTTGGCTATGTTGATTGGCCTGATTATCATGGGTGGTGTTATGCAGATGTATGTCTCAACACGAGATACTCAGCGTAGTAGTGATGATCAGCTGGCCTTGTTGGCGGATGCGCGCTTTGCGATGGAGACGATTGCTTATGATTTGCGCCATACGGGCCTGTTGGGTCGGCACAATAATGTTCGGGTAGTCGCCTGTCAAGAAGATGGCGGCGCAGAGTCAAATGTTTGTCCTGCTGGTGCCACAATGCCGTTGGCTACGGCTGATTGTGTGGATGGAGAGTATATAAACTTGCGACGTCCTTTATTTGCGGCTAATGACAATAATCCTTATGCAGCAACCTGTGCTGCTCAGTCCTATAAGGCCGGTACAGATGTGCTTAGTGTACGATATGCCGATACAAATATGTTGGATGATGCAGTCTTAGGTGCGGGTGTGGCCTATCTACGCACGGCCAGGACAGTAGGCATGTTGTTTATTGGGCCGACTTTTCCTGCTTCTCCTTATGATGAATTGGCTGATAAGGTAAATCCCGATGAAAGAGAATATTCGAATCATCTTTTGGTTTCGCGTGATTATTATGTGAGTGACTATACCGATGTGGTGGGTGACGGTCTGCCTTCATTGCGTCGTGGTGATTTAGCGGCAGGGCCGCTTGTGGAGAGTGAAGTTTTATTGACCGGTGTGGAGGATTTTCAGCTTGAGTTTGGTGTTGATGTGGCTGTAGATGGCGCGGTAGGTAATGGCCTGGCTAAGGATGCGCAAGTTGATAGTTATGTTAATGCCAGCAATGTTACTGATTGGAGTAATGGTGAGGTGATTGCCGTAAGGGTATGGCTATTGATGCGTTCTGAGCGTGAGGATAGAGATAATATTGGCGGTTCACAGACATTTACTATTGCTGGAGCTGCGCCAGTTACGTTTACTGATGGTTATCGGCGTTATCTGGTCACCAGTGTAGTGAAACTGCGAAATACGTATCAGGTTGATCTGATAAATTCGGGTGGCTAGCAATGAAATTTACTAATAAAGCTGTGCAAATAAAAACATTATCAGTGCCTAAAAAGCAGGCTGGTCTGGTGCTGGTTTTGGCATTAGTAATGCTAACAGTGTTGACGCTTATTGGTGTTTCTGCCATGAGTCGTTCTACCTTGGAAATGAAAGTGGCCGGCAATATGCAGCAGCATAATGTGGCTTTTCAGGCAGCACAGTCACGACTGGCGTTTGCGGGGTCGAATCATCCCGCTAATCCTATCGATTATCTTCTCGCTATGCCTGAAAGCCCGCCTTATCCAGAGCAAACTTGTAATCCTGCAGATGGTTGTATCGATGGCGCTGATTGGAAGGCGGCAGCGGTAGTAAAATTTGTCGATTGTCGTAAGGGTATTGGTAGTAGTCT
This sequence comes from uncultured Gammaproteobacteria bacterium, assembly GCA_965602855.1. Classification (GTDB taxonomy): domain Bacteria; phylum Pseudomonadota; class Gammaproteobacteria; order SZUA-229; family SZUA-229; genus LH-M37. The sequence goes on from CBFCZV010000034.1 coordinate 19,903, forward strand.
TGAGTCGGGCAAGGGGTTTTCTTACCGTACATTTGAAATTACGGCCACAGGAGAAACGCTGACAGGATCATCAAGATCTGTTCAGACCAGTGCGACCAGGTATCCAGTGAAAGGCTGTGGAGATGATATGTAATGAAAATATTAATCAATGTGGGCTGCTTATTAATGTTATGCCTATCTCAGTATGCGATAGCCGAGGAACATCCTTTTGTACCACATGCAGCAAGAGCGCTAAGTATTAAACTCAGCAATGATAGAACTGGCATTATCAAAAATGTTATGTGTACCGGTTGTGATTTTAAGAATGTAAATATCACGCCAGAAACTAAAGCTTATAGAAATGGAATTGAAGTTGATTTGCTGGAAGCAAAAATGCAGGCAGGTAAACCAGCATTAGTGTCGTTTAATCCTGAAACCAGAGAAGTACAAACTATTCGATGGAAAGATTAGTCGACCAGAGTGTTAAGAGGTTCATTATGAAAAATATGTGCAAGCGGTTACAGAAAATTTCAACAGGGTTCGCATTGGGTTGCTGTGCAGCAACACCCGTGTTTGCTGATGATATTGAAATTTATACCGATGCCAATCTGATTGGTGCTTTGGCGCAGCCTAATGTTATGTTCATAATGGATTCATCAGCCAGTATGGCGGCTAATCTCCCGGCTGCGGTTGGTTATGATTATACGGTGACTTATGACCTGGCCGGTGGTTATGATCCGACATTTATTTATTACACAGAGGATGGCTCCATTCCTGCGACAAATGGAGCTTATGTGTTTTGGTCGGCCAATAACTGTGATCATTCTGAAAAAAATTATGAGTTGGGGGTGATAGTCAATGATCCGGACACGGGTTCTGACGTGGGGCCGTTGTATACCGTAGGTTTGTATTCAGGGCAAATTGGGCATTTTAATGCGGCCTCTAACAAGCTGGTCTGGGGGCCGATAAAGGCAACCAATGCGACTACACGCGCTTATCCCATCGAATGTTTTCAGGATCATGGTATACATGGTAGCAATTCTGGAGGCGGTACCTATATTGGTAACAAGGGAGATACTACTACGGGTTGGGTTGCTGCCGAAATTAAAAGTGTAGCTGCAAATCTTTGGGCGAACAATGACAATAACTATACCTTGTTTGCCGGCAACTACTTAAATTACCTGGTTGATCCTGCTGTGCAGGGTGCGGCTGCGGCTGTTCCCGCTTCTTTATTTGATCAGTTAAAGGGCGCTATTGCGACAATCGTGGCCAGTGCCAGTAATATTAATATTGGCCTGATGCAATATGATAGCCAGATTAATGTGGTAGATGGTGTTGATTATGGTGGTGAAGGCGGCGCTGTGATGTATCCTGCACTGGACGTCAATCTAGGGCGGCAGGATTTCTACAGTCGTTTAAAGACTATGGCAACGGGCATTGATCCTGTTATTGCTGAGACCTATTTTGAAGCGTTGCAGTATTTTGGTGGTAAAGAAATTATCTATGGTGATCTTGCATCGCCTAGTAACCAGACGGGCACCAAGGAAAATGGTAATCCAAAATTCTATGAAACACCAATTACCGAGACCTGCCAGAAGAATTACATTATCGTGGTCTCGAATGGCATGTCACGATACGATTATCTGGATACGGCTAATCGTTCATTATTGCCAGGTTTTGATACGGGCTCGTGTAATTCGGATACATATGTTCCCGGGATAACAAATTTGAATGCTTTTGATTCCGATGGATCAACCGACGATAACTGCCTGGATGAAATGGCAGAATGGGCGCTACTCAATGATGTAGCAACTCGCGAGTTTGATGCACATGTAGGCGATCAGAACATAACCACCTATACCGTGGGTTTTGCATTTCCCCCTATAGCTTCACAAGAGCTTTTAGATGGTGAGCAGTTATTGCGTGATACAGCAGAAAAGGGTGGTGGTAGATTTTTAGAGGCCACTAACGAAGCAGATTTGGTGCGTGTTTTAAATGAGCTGCTCGCGGAAATCCTCAAAGTTAACTCAACCTTCTCTTCACCCGCGGTATCGGTGAATGCGTTTAACCGCGCAACTAATCTGGAAGATCTTTACTTTACCCTGTTCAAACCAGCTGATGGTGAACACTGGGAAGGTAATATGAAAAAATTCAAGTTGGAGTTTGATGCAGATAATCTTCCTTTTGTTGCTGATAAAAATAGTAATGAAGCAATTGATTCTGCAACAGGCTTCTTTAAAGATTCTTCAGTGAGTTACTGGACTGCTTCAGCTGATTCACCGGATGGTGCTGAAACAGCGAAAGGTGGTGCGGCAAGTAACATCTCAGTACCGCGCAATACATATACTTATACTGGGTCTTATTCAGGCAGTGCGGGTGTGCTGGTTCCAGGTGATGGTAATTTAAGTTCTGCAGCTAATGCTTTAAATATTGCAAATGCTAGCATTACTGATACTTTGCTGGGTGGTGTAGCAACGAAACCAGATGTAGTAGTAGACTTTTCTGGCACTTTTTTTACAATGTTCTATAAGCCAGTTCTTCTTCTGTGGGCATCTGGTTATGATATTAAGGATGTTGATGGTGATGGACAGTCTTTTGAGGCTCGCCGTGAAATGGGCGATCCTCTCCACGCAGAACCTGCACTTGTTCAATATGGTTTAACGGGAGGTGGTGATCCTGATCTGGTTGCATATGTTGCAACTAATGATGGTTACTTGCACGCATTTGATTCAATAACGGGTAAGGAAAATTTTGCTTTTGTTCCGCAGGAGATGTTGCCGAAACTTCAGAATATTTTTGATGATACAGGTGCTAGTGGAAAGGCATATGGTCTGGATGGCAATGTTATAGCGTGGATTAATGATGAAGACCACGACGGTACGATTTCTGGTGCCGGAGAGCATGTATATTTGTATTTTGGTATGCGCAGAGGAGGTCGTTATATTTATTCCATGGATGTTACAGACAGGAATTCACCAAAATTACGCTGGGTAATAGAAGGTGGCACGGGCGATTATGCGGAGTTAGGGCAGACATGGTCATCGCCTAATGTTGAAAGAATTATTATGGGCGGGTCAGAGAGAACCGTACTGATTTTTGGTGGTGGTTATGATACGGGTCAGGATGGCTTAGTAAACCGCGGTACTGACAGTATTGGCCTTGGTATTTATATAGTAGACGCAGACACGGGTGAGTTGATATGGCGTGCAGGTCCAAATGGCCCAGTGGATTTGCAGTTAACCGATATGAAATATAGTATACCGGCAAGAATCAAACCAGTAGACATTGATGGTGATGGTGCAGTCGATATGTTGTTTGCTGGTGATATGGGCGGGCAAATTTGGCGAATAGACATTGATAATACGGCGAGTACAGCGGGCAGTGTTTCTGCCACTGGTGGTCGTATTGCGGATCTAGCAACAGATGGCAGTGTTAATGATAATCGTCGTTTTTATAGTTCGCCTGATGTGGCACTGATTATTGAGACAGGATTTGCTCCTTATCTGGCGATTGTTGGAGCCTCGGGCTATAGAGCGCATCCACTGCAAACAGATACCCATGATCGTGCTTATATGTTTCGTGATTTTGATGTGTATACGGTTCCAACAAGTTATACCACGGTGACAGAAGCTGATTTATATGATGCGACCGATAACGTGATTGGGGAAGGTGTTGGCCAGGCTGCTATTGATGCTACTACTGACTTAAAAGATAAAAAAGGCTGGTATATTACTTTTAATGAGATGGATGGTTCATTTGTTGGTGAAAAGGCATTGTCTGAACCTCTTATCTTGAATGGTGTCGCTATCTTTACGACATTTATACCTGCCGCAGCAGGCCTGACCAGTGATACATGCAAAGCTAATGATGGTACGGGTGCTATTTATTTTGTTAATGTAGTTGACGGTACGCCAACTGACGATAATACAGAAGATGGTGATAAGACAAGGGAAGATCGTAGGGTGCTGCTGGCTCGAGGTGGTATTCCTCCAACACCACGCGTTATTATCACAGCGGATGGTGTTCCTACTTTATGCGTAGGTACCGAGTGCTCTAAGGCCGATGATGTGGGTACAGTTCAAAAAATGTATTGGTATGAAGTTGAAGAATAGTTTAAGGGGTTAACATGATGAAAAAAAATAATGGATTTACACTGATAGAATTAATGATTGTTGTAGCAATTATTGGTGTGATCAGTGCAATCGCATTTCCAAGCTACACAAGTTACATGAAAAAATCTGCGCGTGCTGATGCTAAGGTAGGTATGTCAAAAATTGCAGATAAACAGGAAAGATTCTATTTGCAAAACAATACTTACACAGCTTCATTTGCTGCAGATGGTTTGAATACTAGTAATGTTTCTGAAGAGGGTTACTACGGTTATACAATTGCTTCAACAGACTTGGTAAATGGTTTTGTTGTAACGGCAACAGCTGTGGCTGGAGAATCTCAAGCAGATGATACAGGTTGTACCGTTATGACACTAAGTTCAACAGGCATTAAGACGCCTAATGGTGTTCCGGCTGGTTCAAAAGATTGCTGGTAATGAGTGAAAGGTAGTGTAAGACCAGCCAGGTTTATCTTAATTCACGGGGTAGCTGGAAACGAATAGTTTCCGCTACCCCGTTGTCATTATGGATGGTTGCCTGGAACTGTTCTTTTAATTTGTTCATCACTTCTTTAACCAGTACTTCTGGTGCGGATGCGCCCGCCGTCACCCCTACTGCTTTGGCTGAATCAAACCAGTTTTGTTCGATGTCATTGGCATCATCAATTAAATAGGCTGGCACTCCCTGTTTTTCAGCGAGTTCTCTTAGTCGATTTGAGTTAGAGCTGTTGGTTGAGCCGATGACCAGAAATACATCAACTTTGTCGGAGAGTTCTCTAACGGCATCCTGACGACTTTGTGTTGCGTAACATATGTCATCTTTACTGCGTGGTCCCTGAATGCCTGGGAAGGTTTTGTTCAGGGTGTCGATGATTTGACGGGTATCATCTACGGACAAAGTGGTTTGTGAAACATAAGCCAGCTTGTCAGGGTCGCTTATATTTAATTTGGCGATGTCTTCAATAGTTTCGACTAGATAAATTTGGCTGTCTGAAGCAGAAATATATTGCCCTAATGTGCCTTCAACTTCTGGATGACCTGCATGACCAATAAGGATGACATCGTTATTTGCTATAGCGTGACGAGCAACTTCAAGGTGAACTTTTGTTACAAGTGGGCAGGTAGCATCAAAGATGCGAAGTTTTCTCTTGTTTGCTTCAGCTCTGACAGCCTGTGAAACACCGTGGGCACTGAAAATAACGGTTGAGTCATCAGGCACTTCATCTAGTTCTTCGACAAAGGCGGCGCCTTTTTGTGCAAGACACTTAACGACGTAGCGGTTGTGTACTACTTCATGACGTACGTAAATTGGCGCACCAAATATTTCGAGTGTTCGTTCGACGATATCGATAGCTCGGTCAACACCGGCACAGAAGCCTCGGGGGTTGGCAAGATAAATATCCATGGCTGCTAATTACTCGGTTGGTAAAAATGCATGTGCATTATTAACTTCCAGAATTTTTACAGTGAAAACCAATGGCAATCCAGCAAGAGGGTGATTGAAGTCAACTTTGACAGAATCTTTTTTTATGGAGCGAATGGTGCCGATCAAGTCTTCACCATCGGGTGTGCCAAAATTAAAAGTCAGACCAATCTCTGGTTTTAACTCAGCACTAAAATCGGACGTGGGCATGTCATGAATGTTTTCTTCATCACGAAAACCAAAACATTGTTCGGGTGTGAGCGTAAGCGCTTGTTCATCATCTGCTTTGAGTCCGATCAATGCGAGCATCATGCCTTCGGGTAGAGAAGAGTCGAACATGTTGATTTCAAGTGGTTCATCATCAAAACTGCTTTCGATGATTTTCCCCTCGATCAATGCAAGACTATAGTGCAATAGCACGAGACTGGTTTGATTGATTTTATCAGTCATTATTTTTCTCTTCAAAATGTTCTTTGATCATATCGATGAGCAATAGTGCGGCTCCGAGGCTTATGGCTGAATCTGCAATATTAAAAGCAGGCCAGAAACAGGTTGCTCCTGTAGCCAGTTGCCATAATGAAAAACCGGGTAGGCAGGTATCGGCCTGGTAGTAGTATTGAATGAAGTCGATAACGTGACCAAATAAAGCGCGGTCAATCAGGTTACCAATGGCGCCGCCTAGAATTAAAGCTAAACCTGCTGAAAGTAATTTTTTATCAGTGCTAGTTTGTTTGAGCCAGAAATAAAGAAACACGCTGATAGCTGAGGAGAGGCCAATAAAAAACCAGCGTTGCCAGCCGCCTGCATCGCTCAAGAAACTAAAAGCGGCGCCTTCGTTATACATCAGTGTCCAGTTCAGATTGGGTATGGCTGACACGGCCTGATGAGCAAGTAATACATTTTCAGCCCATTGCTTTGTGATCTGATCGATCACAACGACAACCACAGTTAGCCATAGCCAATTCATGATCGAGACCTAAGCGAAGTGACGGCTCTCGCCATCTCCAGCAACATTGTCCACGCAGCGACCACATAACTCAGGGTGATCAGCGTACTGGCCAACATCCTCGCGGTGATGCCAGCAGCGAACACATTTGGTGTGATCAGATGAGCTCGCAGCAATTTTTATAATTTC
>CBFCZV010000035.1:0-24748 GCA_965602855.1 uncultured Gammaproteobacteria bacterium
TCAAACTCGACTTTATCGGAAAGCACTCACCCCAACAAAATGTGGCACATAATGCGTTGGAGAATCAGGGACTAGTTAAGCAATGCGGGGGAGCTACCCTCGTTTAGCATCGAGATCTCTTTCGAATTTCCCGTCATAACGTATGATAGCTACATCCGGCTCGTCCATAGATATCGCCAGTGCTTGCTCAGCCTGTAGATAAAACATATCAAAATTATACTGATTGTTATTGCTATTGGTGGCACTTATACCAATGGCTACTTTGAGCAGGATTCTTGTCTCCTCCTGCCTGAACTTCAAAGTGGATATCTTTTTCTGAAGTCGGATACTGACGATGTTCGCTCTAAAATCATTGGTTGTTAAAAGCATAATAGAGAATTTACCTGCACCTAAATACGCTACTTTTTCATCTCTTCGACATGCCTGTTTAAGGTAATCGGCGATAGATACGATAATCTGTTCAGAGATATTTTCATCGAGATTTCCAAATGCATCATCCAGCCCCATGATCTGCATACAAAGTAGCGAGGTATCTTCATGGCTATTTTTTGCATACTCCAGGATACTTGAACAATATTCGCTAAAGCTTTCCTCGTTTAAACAACCTGTTAATTTATCGTATTTATCTGCATGATTACTATTAAGAGCATTTTTATTCAGTCTTGAATATGAATTTACCAATTTTAATATAGCAGTAGAGCTGAATGGCTTAGTGATATAGCTGGTAGCACCGATAATACTTGATGCATGTCTGGCGGCATCTCTATCTTCGTTTTCGGTAATAATGATAACTGGTAAATTGGCTATACGCTCACTTTCGGCACCCCTGATGTTTCTCATTAATATTAGACTATCCATGGTAGGTATTTTCATGTCTAAAAACACAAGGGAGATAGTATCCATGGTTTCAAGCATCGCCCATGCTTCAGCAGCATTTGAAGTTTCATACGTTTCATGCCTATCATCAAGACTATCGATAATAGCCTGGTGAATGCCAATGGAGTCACATACAACGAGTATATTATTTTTTGTTGTTTTCATCACGAAGCGTGGTTCCTGTTTGATATTAATAGTTGCGCAATAAATTAGTTATTGCAGATATTATCCTGATACGGTGGTGTCTGTATTAACAGGCAAGACGAATGGTAGTGAATATCTAATTAAATGGTAAACCCTATTTAAAAAATGGATTGACGATATTTAGACAATTGATAGATATTGTTACGACAATAATTTTGAGCATGGAAAGAGATAAAGCGGGCAGGTCTTGCTATTTGCTTTTTTTCAAGATCAAGGGGTCCAGGATCAAGGGCTCAGACTCCTTGATACAGAACCTTTAACTTGTTTTTTGTTATATGTCTTTGACCTTTTGGAATCCAGATGGGCATAGCTTTTTTGGATCTCGTGTATCGCAGATGTACGTCTTTGCTATTTCGTCCCACCATTTTTTCATTTCCTTACCATCTACTTTATATTTCCATATTTTTTGAATATGGTAAAAACTATCTTTTCCCTGAATAGCCATATGAACCATAGAAGCTTGCTTATTATTAATGGTTTTACAGTTCGTCGCCCATAACAGCGAATCAAAAGTATTAATCCTTGGCGTCTTAAATACTACAGAGGTAAATGGCTTACAGCTGGAATGTCCAGGAGCGTCTTGAATGTCTCGATACTCTTTTAAATCTATCTGGTATCCTGTTTTAATTGTCACGACATATGAGTCTGAAAATCCCTTTTCAGGGTGTTGCCACATTTTTGAACGTTCATTTTCCCCAGACTTAACATGTGGAACCCAATTGCTATAGAGCTCAGAGTATGGCGTTATTAAGTTTTCGCCAAAATGCCATTCGCTTGAATTACTGCTGGGCTGAGTTGGAGTGGTTCCTTTGCAGCCAGTAATAATTAGCAGTGAAAGTAAAAGATATTTTTTCAATTTTTCTTCCTGTTATTTTTTTACTGGTTCTAGCACACCACATGCCGGGACGAAAGGATTAAATAAATAATCATGTTTACTTTCTCTTTCGTTGAACTCTTTTTCATCTTTTGAGCCGCACTCACTTATTTGATATTTAACATATGTCGTAACCTGGTTAAAGTCATCCGTTGTGTAGTTTTTCTTTGAATATAAGAAATACTGTTTGCCCGGTAAGAAATTAAAACTTATATCGATTGTCCCTTTTGTAATTACGCGACTTGAGTGATACTCAATTGACAAGGTATGCTTGCCTGGTAGTAATTCAATTACCGCACCCGTATACGGAAAGACATCATTGACAAATTCAGGCGAATATCTTCCTTTGCCATCTATTTCATGCACATAATGATAACGGGTAGCATGCAATATCGAAACCTTAGCTGGATTTATGTTTTCTTCATTATGTGCTTTAAAATTATGAATATTTATTCTTCCACAAGCTGAAAGCATAATCACTATTGATAATATTAATATTTTTTTAAACATATCATTCTCATTATTGTTATTAAATTTCTCATAAAAGAGCTAACGCCGCAAATCGGCTGACTCATCTCCGCGGTGTTAGGAAAAATGGATTTTGACTACCCACGCTCTTCACGCTCCATGAAGCATATATCAGTTCATTTTTAGTTCGATGTCCGATGATACGACCATTAGCGCCGCCACAAATCTATCCAGCTCCTTCTCTTTGAGAACAACATTAAACCAGTGCCCTATGCCTGTTGCCAGACTGAATCGAACTTCAACTTCGTCTTCTGCGAAATGACAAACCATACTTAACACGCCTACTTCCTTGTAAATGGTCGCGGATTCAAGGTCTGAATACTTAATGGTTCTTCGGATAGGTACATAGTTCGTGCTGCTACTATAGCCAGCAGCCAAACCCTGAGTATAATGCTGTATAATTCCTCTTCCAGCATTAAAGCTAATCTCATTGGCGTCAGCAACCACCTTAGGACTCTTTCTATTAAGAACCCATCCCGCGTTCATAAGGCTTTCCCCCGGTATACCATTAGCCCTACAAATTCCCTCGCCCCGCTCTGCTTTAATAAGCAAGCCCTTGATCGTATTAACTGCCTCTTGTTTTGTCATTGAAGACGACAGCGCCAATGCATTCTGATTTGGTTTGTACGCGCTAGCGCACCCAGTCATTATGGCGATAAAAAACAAAATCAGTAACTTATTTAAAATATTCATTTGCTAGCCTCGTTTCAACTTTAATCGTCCTACAGTCGGACTTTTTTATAATTAACTATTTAATAAAATATTGCCTAACGTATATCAGACGGATATCGTCTAACACGCTATTTACGGTCATTGCTAATTGCAGTGGAATTAAACCTTTAGACTCCCTATTAGAATTTCAAGCATATCCAACCTCGCACCCTCCCCAATAACCCTGTGCTTTTTTGATCTGAAGCTAATTTTTACTAGACAACCATAAAAAATACAAGCTTTTATGCTTTTTTTTTGATTTTTTACCCACCACCCTCCAGATTTTTTTCCGGAACATCAATATCAACTATGTCGTTTCAGTAAAATGCCGGGAAATGGTTCCCGACCTACGACTAAAAGCTGGATCACGGCTCAGAAGCATGCCGAGATGACGACCAGAAAAAGGTCACTCACAAGCACCATAATCCCCTCACCCACCCCATAAGTAATCCCTTATGATAGCCAAATAAATATTGAATTCCCTTATACAAAAGAACCCGGGAGTATTTGGAGAGTATTTGGGGTCAGAGTAAAAACTATTCACCCCCCACCACCTTTTCCCAAAACACCAATACCACCTACATTCACTTCAACTCTTTCAAATAAACCCAGCCCTTTTCTGTCATCTGGTAATCGAGCAAAATCTGGCGGTAAACTTCGGCTGACTATTCAAGCCTCAATGAATATCCCGAACACGCATAAAACTCGCAAAACGCGGCAGACCCCTACCGGTCAAACCAAAATGTTTATAAGTAATCGTTACACCAACCACCGGCGGATTTTTCCTTTCTGCATCCGAAAACCCCGTACCAATTTTAAAACGCCTTTTATCCGGTGTTTCCACTAATAGCGAACCCAGCATACCGGTGTATTTTCCCTTACCGGGAACATGAGCAATCACCACCGCCTCGGCATCCTGATATTTTTTCAGTTTTAACAAATCATCAGATCGGCCGCTTTTATATAGCGACGAACCCGAGTGCAACATCAAACCCTCAGCACCCCTTGCCACTATTTCATCGAGTTTTTTGTTCAGCGCTTCATGGCTGGCAACCTTGAACTGATCAACCAGTTGAATGTGTGGTGCGTTAATCTCAACCACGATTTCTTTCAGCCGATTTAATCTTTGATCAAAAGTCCCGGCATGACTGGGCAATTCAAAAATCATGAATTTAATATTTTGCCAGTCAGCATCATCTGGCGATTCCCGCCTGACCAGACCGGACAGCCGATCAAACTTTCCTCTCCCCAGCCAGAGTTCACCATCCAGTTCGATATCAGGTAAGGCGCGGGTAAACCCGACTGGCGCATGTAAAATATTTCCCTGGCGTGAAACAAAATTTGTTCCGTTCCAGAAGGCTCTGACACCATCGAGCTTTTCACTTACCCAGTAGTTTTGTAGCTGGATGTCAGAGCTGTAGATATTGGCGAGTAGCAAATCTGGCTTAGGCTTATCAGTATCACCAGCAAAAGAAATGGTCGTGCTGAAACAGCATAGGAATAAAATGGCTTTGAATAATTGCTGGCATTTCATGATGTATCTCTCCTTGATATCCAATAATCCCTTTATGGCTTGTTCATGCATCATAACAGAGATGCATTGAATGAATTCGAACCTACAAAATCAAAAAACAGGCTCCGCCGTGTGCACCATTATTTAACAGATACAAAGCATCTCATAAGCATTTACTTATGGTTGTTAAAAGAAATAATGAACTCTCTTATAGACAGAAATCAGTATAATACGCACAAGTTTTGCGGCCTTTCTCGTTGTTTGGCCCATCAGATTAATTCAGGAGTGAAGCCATGAGCGTCGATATAGATCAGTACAAAATTACCGAAGAACCTTTTTATGCGCCACAGGAAAACGAGGTTGCTTTATACGAAGCGGCTTATGAATCTCGCTTGCCTGTGATGATCAAAGGCCCAACTGGTTGCGGTAAATCACGTTTTATTGAGCACATGGCCTGGAAACTGGGCAAACCTTTAATCACGGTGGCCTGTAACGAAGATATGACCGCTTCTGATCTGGTGGGTCGTTATTTGCTCGATGCCAATGGCACACGCTGGTTGGATGGCCCGTTAACCGTCGCTGCGCGTATCGGTGCTATCTGTTATCTGGATGAGATTGTTGAAGCCCGTCAGGACACCACGGTTGTTATTCACCCACTGACTGACCACCGCCGTACTTTGCCTCTGGATAAAAAAGGCGAGCTGCTTGACGCACACGCTGACTTCCAGCTGGTTATCTCTTATAACCCTGGTTACCAGAGCCTGATGAAAGATCTCAAGCAATCCACCAAGCAGCGTTTTACTGGTCTGGATTTTGAGTACCCCGATACTAAAGTTGAAGCTGCCATTGTGACTAAAGAAGCAGGCATTGATGAAGAGACTGCAACTAAGCTGGTTAAAATTGCGCACACCGCACGTCACCTGAAAGGTCACGGTCTGGACGAAGGCATTTCAACTCGCCTGCTGGTTTATGCAGCAACCCTAATCAACAAAGGTATCGAACCAAAAGAAGCCTGCAAGATGGCGCTGGTGACACCGATTACTGACGACAAAGATATTCGCAGTACATTGATTCATTCAATCGATACTATTTTTGCCTAAACTCCTTCTGCGTCTGTGGCGGTAAAAAACAATGACGACTGAATTAGAATACGCGGATTATCGCGACAAACTGAAATGTAGTTTTGAGCAAATTGAAGATTGCTTCGACGACTACATGAAGGATGCCCTGCGCAACTTGAGCAATAAAGGTGTCGAGGATTATCTATCGGGTGCCTCACTGGTTTGCATGATTGGCCGCGGCTGGGAGCCAGTTTCGATTTATCTCGAAGAAATGCCGCAGATGGCGCAGCGCGTCGGTGAACCCATACTGGAAATTGTTTCCAAACATGTTTGGGATATGTCGCGCTCACCTAACGGTAAAGCCATTCCGCCATTTATGCAGTGCCTGCCTGAGGCTTCTCGTCGTCTCGGTACACTCGAGCAAATGCAGCATTTTTTCGACATTCTTTTTAAAATGCTGGATACCACAACCACTTCGGTTCACGGTCATCACAAAACCCATTCCAGTCAGGGCTTTCTCGTACTGCTAAACCAAATCCCTTATTTGTTGAGTCAGCTATCGCTTGAAGGTTTAAAGAACTGGATCGAATACGGTGTACGTAATTACAACAACCACCCTGAACGTCAGAAAGACTACTTCAGCCTACAATCGGCAGACAGTAAAGCCATGCTGCAACGTGAACGCCACGGTACGTTGTACATGGATAACGAACGCAAGCTGGATATGTACATGCGCAGCATGTGGCAGGCAGAAGAATATTTCGTACCTTATTCTTTAGGCTTCGATGAACTACGCAAACCACAACCTTATTACGACGAACTCGGCATGCGCGTGCCCGATGTTTATGATGATCTTGATGGTGTCCGCGGCATCAATCGCTACCGCATTACGCTGGCGCACATGGCCGCGCATAAACGCTGGACTGAACGTCAGGTTGCGGATAATTTATCACCGTTTCAGCGCGTCGCAGTTGAAGCATTCGAAGACTCGCGCGTTGAACAATTAATTCTCCGAGAATATCCGGGGCTGAGAAAATATTTTCTTGCCCTGCACCCAACGCCAATTGAAGGTGATTGCGATAATGAAAAAGAGTCCTGTATTCGCCATCGTTTAGCGATGATTTCTCGCGCTATTCTTGATGAAAATCACGGCTATCAAAACCCTGATATCCTGGAATTCGTCGGCAAGTTCTGGGACGCACTGAAAGACAGCGAATCCAGCACCAAAGAAATGCTCGGCATTGCGATTTCTTTCACCGCAAGAACACGTTTACAAAGCGACCAGTTACCCAAAGTTCACTTTGAAAATACCGTCGTTGATTACCGCGACGATAATCGTCACATGTGGGTATTCATCGAAGAAAATGATGAACCCGAAGACGATACCAGCCAACCGCAAAGTTCTGAGACGATTGAACCCGATGGTCTGCCACCACGTCATTATCACGAGTGGGATTACAACACGAGCAGTTACAAACCAGACTGGGTGACTTTGTACGAGTCTTTACACGCGCCGGGCAATGCTTCTGACATCGACAAGATTTTAGAAAAACATGCAGCACTGGCAAAGTATTTAAAACGCATTCTGGATTTATTAAAACCCCAGTATTACGTACGCCAGCGTTATCAGGAAGAAGGCAGCGAACTGGATCTGGACGTAGCAATTCGTTCACTGATCGACCTCAAGAGCGGCTCGCAACCTGACCCACGTATTAACATGAGCCACCGACACGATGGCCGTGACTTTGCAGTTTTATTGTTGATGGATTTATCAGCTTCGTTGCACGAGATTCCCGAAGGCTGCACACAAAGCATTCTCGAACTCAGTCGTGAAGCGGTAACTTTACTCGGCTGGTCGATTGAGCAACTGGGCGATAAATTTGCCATTGCCGGTTTCCATTCCGACACCCGACATAACGTTCGCTATCATCACCTGAAAGGCTTTAGTGAAAACTGGGATGACAGCGTAAAATCACGTTTAGCTGCTATCGAAGCGGGTTTCTCTACACGTATGGGTGCAGCCGTTCGCCATGCTTCGCATTATCTTGAAGGTCAGAAAGCAGATAAAAAATTACTGTTAATTTTGACCGATGGTGAACCTGCTGATATCGATGTCACCGATGAAAAACTGTTAATCGAAGACACCCACAAGGCCGTCGATGAATTATCCAGCAAGGGTATTTACACACACTGTATCAGCCTGGACAAAAAAGCCGATGACTATATCGAAGATATATTTGGCGCTGGTGGTTACTCCGTTATTGATAACGTTGAAAAACTACCAGAAAAATTACCGATGCTGTTTACAGCTTTAACCTCATAAAACAATCATTTATTTTTAAGGAGCACTTATGTACAAACTAATCAGCACCGTAGTATTGAGTCTGGCACTCACCAACGCCGCCAATGCTGGCAACGACTTAAAACCCTACGCACAAAAAAGCAAAGCCGTAGTGAAAGAATTCATGACTCAGCTCAAGGGCGAACTACAAAGCGCCATGAAAGCAGGCGGCCCGATTAACGCCATCAGCGTATGCAATGAAAAAGCACCCGCCATTGCACAAAAACTGTCTGACAAATACGGCTGGGACATTGCCAGAACCAGCCTGAAAACCCGCAATGCATCCAATGCGCCCGATGCCTGGGAAACCAAAGTATTAAACGAATTTGATGCCCGCAAAGCAAAAGGTGAAGATGTAAAACCCATGGCTTATTTTGAAGCGGTAGACAATTCCTTTCGTTTCATGAAAGCCATCCCCACCGGTGAAGTCTGCCTGAAATGTCATGGTGAAAATATTGCACCACCAATCAAAGCTAAACTAAAAGAGCTTTATCCTGATGATATGGCAACAGGATATAAACTGGGTGATGTACGTGGCGCGTTTACTATTACGCAGCCTATGTAATTTCTAACACATTGTTGTAATAAAAAGCCCGAGCATTGTCTTGGGCTTTTTTATCACCGCACAAAATCATACCAATAAAACTAATTTTCTTTAATCGTTCTTAAAATATCAACAATCATCTTTCCATCATTTCTTTCTAAAGAATGTTGCGCCGTAGACAACAGCACTGCCGAACGCCCTCTAAGTGACGGCACATTATTCATATCCTGACTAAAGCCAGGCACTAGATCATCACCCGTAAGACCAACAGAGTTTTGTCGTACAACTGAAATATATTTAATCTCTGGATGTTGCTGGCTATTGAGCCAGTACAACATGTTACCGGGATAAGGGCGCATTAAATCAAACAACAGGCCGCGTGAACGTTTAAGGGTATCATAACCACTGCCACCAAATATGTTTTTCACGATTCCGAAAGGTCCAGATTCATTAGTTGCATGAATTGCCTGCTCTGCCCTTGTTGTACCAATATGCGGACTGGCGATGGTGATCAAGGCGCTGACATTTTTAGCACCAGCCCTAATTAGCGACATTCTGGCGACCACACCACCTGCTGAATGCCCGATGATAATTAATAGCTCATCAGGTTGTCGCCTTCTTATCGTATCTAACATGCCAGAAAGTAAATCAGACTGCACGATGACAGGAGCTTCGGAAGGCAGGTCAACAACATAAACCTTGTTGTCGGCATTTTTGCCTGGAGCTTCAAACAGCTGAATACCCGCAGGTGTATTGATAAACTGGCCTCCACGGTTCCAGTTATCTGCTTCGAGTATTTTATTGATACCACTTTGCTCCCAGGACGATGGGCTTGCCAGATAACCATGAACCAGCACCAGTACGTCTGCTCGCACATTCACAGTAAATAAGAGTAACAAAATAAAAGTGATGAATTTAGAAAGTTGCATGGTATTAATTAACAAGCAAAACATTAGATCAGGGTGATTATTTTGCCACAAAATTTGATATATATTCATTCCCCAAAAAAATTGCCCCTATAAATCTAAAACTATAGCTATAATCTTTATTAAGAATCAATTGGTAAAGAAGGAATGTAGACATGGCAAAACCCAACGATGAAGAACTCGATACTGCCCTCCATATGGCCGTCCAGATGCGTGAAAAGCAGATGGATCCTTTTTTTGTAGCCAAATCGCTACTCAGCCATAATTACCGCCTCAAATATCTTGAAGATGTCCTTAGAGTTGCAGACCGGTATTTGAATATGGGGATGGCAGAAAGGCAGCGAATGGAATTAGTTAAGATAATTGAAAAAGCTAAAGAGGCTGAATATCACACTGCACAGCAGGAACGTGAAAACATGGGTCTGATGTAGTCCGGGACAGAAGCAATCCCATCAATTAGTGTAGAACGATTGCCTGTCCCTCTCCACGTGAATCAGAAGCGGCTTCGACGCGCTTGTCCTTTTTATTGGCGATAACTACGTGCATATTGCCGTAGCTGCTGGTTCGCTCTTCAAGCTGATGCCCCATGGCGGTTAATTTTTTAGCTAGAGCCTCATCAATAACGCCCGGCTCGTAGATGATTTTATCGGGCAAATATTGATGATGGAAACGCCCTAGACTCACCATGCTCTCGGCATCGCCACCCTGATAAAAATCGAGCATGGACAGCAATACCATGGTGATAATTCGACTACCGCCCGGCGTGCCCAGAATCGCGACTCTATCACTGGTTTCCAGAAAACTGGGGCTCATACTCGACAGCATGCGTTTACCCGGCTCAATTGCATTCGCCTCGGCACCGACTAAACCATAAACATTGGGTACACCGGGCTTGGCGGAGAAGTCATCCATTTCATCGTTGAGCAATACACCCGTGCCTTCCGCCACAAAGCCTGATCCAAAAGGAAAATTGATCGACATGGTCGCTGAAACACGATTGCCTTCGGCATCGATAATCGAAAAGTGAGTGGTGTCTGTGCCCTTGCCCGTTGGCTCGCCGACTGACTTCAGGCTGGAACTGGGCGTGGCTTTTTTTCGATCAATGCTCTTGACCAGATCATTGGTATATACCGATGAAGTCAGCATGTCGGCAGGGACATCAACAAAATCTGTGTCTCCCAAATGCTCGGCACGATCTCGATAAGCTCGGCGCATGACTTCGGTCAGGGTATGAATACGATCCACCGGTTTCATTTTTTCGACCGTAAAGAACGAAAGCATGTTGAGCATTTCCGCCAGAGCAATCCCTCCTGATGAAGGCGGTGACGCTGTCACCAGGCGCATACCCTTATAAACAATCACTTCGGGCGCACGTTCAACCACTTTATATTCGGCAAGGTCCTGCATGCTCCAGATGCCACCGTGCTCAGTCACAGAATCAACCATTTGTTTCGCCAGCTCGCCGGTATAAAACACCTTTGCACCCTCTTTTGCAATCAGTTCCAGCGTATCTGAAAGATCCGACTGCACGATCATTTCACCAAGCTCAGGTACGGCATCATCACGCAAGAAAATCTCCGTTGCATCATTCGCACCCTGCATCGCACTCAGGCGATTGCCTGCCATTTTTCTATAGTGCTCGGTAACAGCAAAACCTTCACGCGCATAACGAATCGCCGGAGCCAGTGTCGTTGATAGAGGCAAACTGCCGTATTGTTTGGTGAGTCGTTCGAGCGCTGCAACGGTGCCGGGGATACCAGCGGCTAATGGCCCATTCATTGATGCGCCGGGAATGACGTTGCCGTCTTTATCCAGATACATATCGCGACTGGCTGCCAGCGGTGCACGTTCACGACCATCGAGCATGACATCATTACGATCTTTTGCGATGTGCAGCAACCAGAAACCACCACCGCCCAAACCAGAACCATAAGGCTCGACCACAGCCAGTGCGGCAGAAACGGCAACAGCGGCATCAAAAGCATTGCCACCATTTTTCAGGATTTCAATTCCGGCCTGAGTCGCCAGAGGATGGGCGCTGGCCACAGCGGGCTGGAATCCGCCTTTCTCGGAATCAGCCGCCTGGCAAAGCAGAGGGATAAAAACTAAAAATAAAACCTTAAGAGTGTGCCTGACCATATCTAACATAGTGTCACCTACACATAAAAACTAAGTACCCGTTAATTTCTCATATTTTGCCATCAGTTCTTCCTGAGTTTCAACGTGATCAGGATCCAGTGGAATACAATCAACGGGACAAACTTCTACGCACTGAGAAGTTTCATAATGCCCCACACACTCGGTGCACAGGTTGGGGTCAATAACGTATATTTCATCACCGGGAGAGATTGCCTCATTCGGGCACTCCGGTTCACACACGTCACAATTAATACATTCATCTGTAATATATAAAGCCATACTCTAAAACCAAAAATTAATACTTGTTTAAATTTTATCGACGATAGCGCTAATTTTTCCCACGACAATCTCATGGACAAACTGCGAAACGTCACCACCATGCAATGCTACTTCCTTAACCAATGAAGCTGAGATAAAACTGGTTTCCTCAGCCGGCGTGAGAAAAACGGTTTCTATCGAATTGTCCAGACGACGATTCATACTAGCCAGCTGCATCTCAAATTCGAAATCTGAAACAGCGCGCAGGCCACGCAAAATAACATTCGCATCTTTTTTCCGAACAAAATCAACCAGCAAATCAGAAAACCCGCACACCTCAACATTGGGGATGTCGGAGAGTACGCGACTGACCATATCGACGCGTTGATCTAGATTAAACAAAGGCGTTTTGCTGGGATTGGCCGCAATTGCCACAATCACCTTGTCGAACAATTTTGATGCGCGCTGCACCAGATCACTGTGGCCATTGGTCACGGGATCAAACGTTCCGGGGTAAACTGCAACTACTGACACCTTCTCACCATCCTCAATTAAAGCTTTTTAAATAACTAGCAAACCATCTCGCGAGCATAAAGATGATAACCCGCCTGGCCTGCTGTTTTACTTTTCAGACACTGCCAGTTATCGGGCAAACCACGCAATTCCTTACTGGCATCGCATTCGATATATATTTTCGCATGATCCGACAAACATTGCTTGTTCTCCAGCAACTCACAACACTGGGCGATAATATCCTGACGATACGGCGGGTCGATAAAAACTACATCAAACATAAAATCGCAGTTCTGTATAAAACTGATGGCATCACTGCAAACAACCTGAGCCTGTGTTGCAGATAATAAATCGATATTTCCTTTCAACATATTGACGGTTTCGCTATCACTGTCCACCATCACCACCTTCGAGGCGCCGCGTGAAGCGGCTTCAAAACCCAGCGCACCGCTACCAGCGAATAAATCCAGACAACGACTGCCCGGCACATCCATCTGTAACCAGTTGAACAGGGTTTCCCTGACTCGATCAGTGGTCGGCCTGAGTCCTTCACGATCGAGGAAGTTGAGTTTTCGCCCTCGCCATGAACCCGCAATAATTCTCAGCTGGCCATGTTCTGCCTTAGCCACTAGTGAGGCATCTCGGCCTTTTTGTCATCAGCTGCCGCCCCGTTAGCAAGATCACCGACAATAATAGTCACCATCTTATCCATCTTGATTCTACGTTGCATCGCTTTTCTGGCATCAGAGGTACTCACCGACTCAACCTGCTCAACAAATGTTTGCAAATAATCATCGGGCAAGTCATAAAAACCCATCATCGCCAGATAGCCCATCAACTTGCCATTGCTGTCCAGATTCAACGGAAAACTACCCACCACATTGCTGATGCTGTCGGCCAACTCGTCTTTTTCCGGGCCTTCTTTTATGTATTTTTCCAGCTCTGCCCGAAGCAGCTCAACGGCCTGATCGGTTTGATCTACCCGGGTCTGCATGCCCATCATAAAGGGACCGGCTTCACGCATGGGTGAAAAATAGCTGTACACGCTGTACGCCAGACCACGGTCTTCACGAATCGTTTTCACCAGACGCGAAGCAAAGCCACTGCCGCCAAACGGGTGATTGGCCATATATAAACTGAAATAATCTTCATCACCGCGCTTCATGCCGGGCTGCCCCATATAGATGTGCGCCTGCTTTGAAGGGTATTGAATACGAATTATTTTTTCCTCATCCAGCGGTTTCACCGCCGCAATGGCAGCCGCCTTCTCACCGACCGCCAGACCGGCTGACAATTTGTTCGCAATCATCTCAGCCTGTGGACGTTCTACCGCTCCCACAATCACGATCAGGGCATTTTTTGCCACATAATAATTCTGATAGAAGACTTTAATTGCCTCCAGATTCATCTTTTCCAGCGATTCTTCGGTGCCGCCCGAAGCTGCCGCATAAGGATGATCGCCATAAACCGCCTTAAAAAAAGCCTCGCTGGCAATTGCTGAGGGCGACTGCTTTCTCGCAGTGACCGACACTTTCATTCTAGCCAGCTCACGCTCAAATTCTTTCTGGTTGAAATCGGGCTGAGTCAATACGGTTGCTAAGGTATCCAGCGCTTTATCAAGATAAGCCTTGTCGGTCAGACTACGCACACCGACAATGGCCATATCGCGCAAAGAATCATTTTCAAGCTCTGCACCCACCGACTCAAACTGCTCCGCCAGCACCTGTGCGGTTTGGCCGCCTGCACCTTCTGCCAGCAAGCCATTAGTCAATGCCGCCAACCCACTCAGCCCATCATCACGCGCACTACCAGCATCGAACACCACCCGGGCATCCATCATCGGTAGGCCATTGACGTGCACGTACATCACTCTGGCACCGTTATCCGTTTGCCACCGCTGAATATCAGGGATGGCATAAGCCTGTACCGATAACAAACTCAACAGCACTAACAACAGGCCAGACATTACTGATGAAATTTTAGTTTGCATGGTGGTCTCCCGTGTGTGCGTTACTCGCCTGCACATCTTCTTTCTCTATTGGTACAGGATCGAGCACCGCCACAGACAAGCGTTTATCCACCAGATATTTTTTCGCCACCTGCTGCACCTGCTCAGCCGTCACCGCTTTCACTTTTTCGATATATGCATCTTTGGTTTTCCAGCTCAGCCCGATGGTTTCCAGAATGCCAATCTGCATCGCCCGATAGAAACTTGAATCCTGCTCATAAACCGAAGCCGCCAGTACCTGCGCTATCACCCGATCCATTTCTTTCTGCTCGGGCAGTGTTGTTTTTATCAGCTCAATTTCATTTTTAATCGCCTCTTCAAGCTGCTCTACAGTCACGCCGTCAGCCGGGATTACTGAAAAAGTGAACAGGTCTTCGTGCCGTGCGTACAGACTGTAACCAGCTCCCGCGCTGGTCGCCAGTTGCTCACCTCGAATCAGATTTTTTGTTAAGCGTGCGCTGTCACCACCGTCAAGCAAACCGGCCAACACTTCCAGCGCGTAAGCCTCCTCCGCATCCTCTGCAGTTAAAAGCACCGGCACCTTGTAACCCATGATGAGCGTTGGAATCTCTGCCGGTAGCTGCATAGTCATGCGCTGCACGCCGAATTGTTCGGCTTCATGTCTTGGTTTGCGCACGGGTAGTTCCACAATCGCCAGAGGGCTGAAATATTCTTTGGCCAACTTAAAGACTTCATCGGCATTTACATCACCGACCACCACCAGAGTGGCATTATTGGGCGCATACCAGTTCTTGTACCAGCTACGCAGATCATCAATGGTCATGCTATCCAGATCTTCCATCCAGCCGATAATGGGCTGGCGGTAAGGGCTGTTGGTGTAAGCCATGGCGTTGAAGCGCTCGTACAGCAGCCCGGTGGGTTTATCATCGGTACGCAGGCGGCGCTCTTCTTTAACCACCTCAACTTCCTTGAGAAACTCCGTTTCATCCAGTATTAGATTGCGCATACGATCAGCTTCCATACTCAGGCAAAGCTCCAGTTTGTCGCTGGAAATACGCTGGAAATACGCCGTGTAATCCTTGCTGGTAAAGGCATTTTCCTTGCCGCCATTAGCCGCGATAATCTCTGAAAACTCACCCGCTGGATAATCCGGTGTGCCTTTGAACATCATGTGTTCGAGCACATGAGAAACACCAGTAATGCCATCGTGCTCAAAACTACTGCCCACGTTGTACCAGACCTGTGAGACCACCACCGGTGCACGGTGATTTTCGATCACCCTCAGCTTCATGCCATTGGTCAGCTCGTAAGCCTGCACTTCACCCTCATTGACGGGAACAGACTTATCATTGAAAACGAATAAAATCGCGCCCAGAACGAAAACGACAAAAACCAGTAGTGAAATATAAATACGCATTGTAGAAATAAAACCCTCAATAAAAATAAAACTCTTAATCTTGGTAGAGCTGGATGATAGGATATCCCGCTCCTATACACCACTGATAAAACCATATACAGATGTTCGGCTTCGGTAAATCCAAAAAATCCAATGATAAACCTGTTGAACAGGGCGCTAACACAGCAACTGAAACAACAACTACAACATCTACTGCACCAGCGGCTGATACACCCTTTAATCCATGTAATATTACAGCCCCTGCGCAGGCTCCAGAACAAGCCGCTACGCAAGTTTCTGATCCAGTTCCTGAACCAGCCCCTGCTCAAGTCGCTGCGGAAATTTCTGACCCAGTTCCTGAACCTGCCCCTACTCAAGTCGTTCTGGAACCCTTTAACCCATTAAGTATCACAGCCCAGATTGAAGACATTGAACCCATCGACCTGACTGAAAAACTGGCCAAAACCCGCCGTGGCTTTGGTGATGGCATGGCCGATTTTGTGCTCGGCAAAAAAGAACTCGACCGCAATATGCTGGACGAACTCGAAACCACTCTGCTCAGCGCTGATGTCGGCATCGAGGCCACCAGCGAGATTATCGACACCCTGCAGGCACAAATAACGCGCAAGGCATTTAAGAATGTCGATGCCTTGCAAATAGCATTGAGCGATATCATGACAGAGCTGCTCGAACCCTGCGAACAGCCGCTCACCGTCGATTCTGAACACAAACCCTACGTTATTCTTGTTGTCGGCATCAACGGTGCGGGCAAAACCACCAGTATCGGCAAGCTCGCCCACCACTTCCAGAAACAGGGAAAATCCGTGCTGCTGGCCGCTGGCGACACCTTCCGCGCCGCTGCCGTCGAACAACTCAAGGAGTGGGGTAGCCGCAACGACGTAACCGTGGTATCCCAGGGCACCGGCGCTGATCCCGCTTCAGTTATCTTTGACGCTATTGAGTCAGCAAGTTCAAAAAAAGTTGATGTTGTCATCGCTGATACCGCCGGACGCCTGCACACTCAGGATCACCTGATGGAGGAACTGAAAAAAATCAAACGCGTTATGGGTAAATTTGACACTTCAGCCCCCCACGAAACTTTACTCATCATGGACGCGGGCTTTGGCCAGAATGGACTGCAACAGGCTCAACAGTTCCACGAAGCCATGGAATTGACCGGACTGGCCATCACGAAACTTGATGGCACTGCAAAAGGTGGTATTCTTTTCGCCATCGCCAACAAACTCAAACTGCCGATCCGATTCATCGGTGTTGGCGAAGGCATCGAGGATTTGCGCCCCTTCCACGCCGAGGAGTTTGTTGAGGCTCTGCTCGAATAACAGAAGCAACCAAACCTGGATAATGCACGCATGATTCATTTTGACAACGTCAGCAAACGCTACCCGGGTGGCTATGAAGCACTCAGCCAGGTCAATTTCCGTCTACCCAAAGGTAAAATGGGCTACCTCACCGGCCATTCAGGTGCGGGTAAAAGTACCTTGCTGAAATTAATTGCACTCATCGAGCGCCCCAGCCGAGGCCAGATTATTCTCGATGGCGTTAATCTCAGCCATATCAGCAATCGTCAGGTGCCCTACGTACGCCGCAATATCGGCATTATTTTTCAGAACCATCACCTGCTCTACGATCGCCAGGTTTTTGATAACGTGGCCATGCCACTGGTGATTCAGGGCTATCGACACCGAGAAATTCACAGCCGCGTGCGTGCTGCGCTGGATCAGGTCGGGCTGCTGAAAAAAGAAAAATCCGACCCGATTACGCTCTCTGGCGGTGAGCAACAGCGCGTCGGCATCGCCCGCGCCATCGTCCACAAGCCCGCCCTGTTACTGGCCGACGAGCCGACCGGTAATCTCGACCCCGAACTCTCACTGGAAATCATGGAATTATTTTCCCGTTTTAATCAGGTTGGCACCAGCGTGCTGATCGCCAGCCATGATCTCGACCTGATTCAGCAGATGGGCGCACAGGCACTTAGCCTGAAAGATGGCCGCGTTGTTCACGATGAACTCAGCCCCGATGTAACCGTGGCAGAGGAGGCCTGAGCATGCGTAAAGGACCTCAATACAATACCCTGATCACCGCTTATTTCATCCACCACATCAGGGTACTGCTGGGCAGTCTTGGCCATTTAACACGCCAGCCGCTATCGACCATGATGACCATGGCGGTGATTGCTATCGCACTCACACTACCCGCAGGCCTGTATCTGGCGCTCAATAATATCAGTGGCCTGAGCGCTGGCTGGGACAGCTCGACCAAAATCTCACTGTTTCTTCATGCCCGTGTTAATGATCAAAAGGCGCAAACCCTGCTCAATCGCCTGCAACTGCACAATGAAATCGAGCACATCAGCATGATTTCAAAAGATCAGGGACTGGAGCAGTTCAAACAGCTCTCCGGCTTTGGTGATGCCCTGCAATTTCTTGAGGACAACCCGCTACCCATCGTGCTGGTGGTTCAGCCCATCATTGACACCGAACGCCCTGACCGCATCAAGCACCTGCTCAAAGAACTGGAAGATGACAAACTGGTGGAAATGGCTCAACTCGATATGCAGTGGGTGAAGCGCCTGTACGCCCTGCTCGAAATTGCGCACCGTGTCATCTGGGCCATCGGTAGCCTGCTGGGGCTGGCGGTATTACTGATCGTCGGCAATACCATAAGGCTGGATATTCAGAATCGTCGCTCTGAAATCGAAGTCTCCAAACTCATCGGGGCCTCCAATGCCTTTATTCGTCGCCCCTTTCTGTACACTGGCTTCTGGTACGGCTTCAGCGGCGGCCTGCTGGCCTGGTTATTGACCTCATTATCGCTGTACATGCTGGCAGAACCGGTCGAAAATCTCGCCCTGCTCTATCACAGTGATTTCCAGCTCAGCGGCCTCAGCTCGGGCGATACCAGCAGTCTCATCATAATCAGCTGTAGCCTCGGCCTACTCGGCTCATGGCTGGCCGTGGGTCGCCATCTGGACGAAATCGAGCCTAGCTAAACCCCACCTCCGGCTCGATTTCCATCAAAAAATCATAGGAATTTCTACGGAACTTTCGTTACAATTAGCACTCTTATGTTGTGAGTGCTAATATCTTAGTTATGAACAGTGGAGATACACCTATGAACACAGCCCTGATCCCCGTTAACCACCAATACCCGGTTAGCGTCAGCAATCTGAGCGCCTACATTCACCAGGTAAACAGCGTTGCTGTGCTTGATGCAGATGAAGAACGCGCACTGGCTACCCAGCTTCAGGAGCGGGGCGATGTTGATGCCGCTCAAAAACTGGTGATGGCCAATCTACGTTTTGTGGTAAAAATTGCCCGTGGCTATATGGGCTATGGCCTGCAACTCAACGACCTGATTCAGGAAGGTAACATCGGCCTGATGAAAGCGGTTAAGCGCTTTTCACCCGAGCACAATGTTCGCCTGATTTCTTATGCAGTTCACTGGATCAAGGCTGAAATTCACGAATTTGTGATTCGCAACTGGAAGATCGTAAAAGTTGCGACCACCAAACCTCAACGTAAATTATTTTTCAAATTGCGTAGCAGCAAAAAGCGTCTGGGCTGGTTCAATCACAAAGAAGTTCAGGATGTTGCCGAGACTCTGGGCGTAAAACCTGAAACCGTACTGGAAATGGAATCACGTCTGAGCAATTATGACGTGGCTTTTGATGCCCCCGCCAGCGAAGACGATGAACAGGCTTTTTCACCTTCTGCTTACCTGACCGATCAGCACGCTGATCCGGCACGTCAGTTAGAAGTTGACGATAGTCAGTCTCAACATCTGGAGCTAATGACCAGCTCATTGAAACAACTCGATGAACGTAGCCGTGACATCATTCAACGCCGTTGGTTGAATGAAAGCAAGACAACGTTACACGAGCTCGCCGATGAGTATCAGGTGTCTGCTGAGCGTATTCGCCAGATTGAACAAAACGCAATTAAGAAACTGCGCGTGGCTTTTACTGCTTAATTAATTTTAGAAACAAAATATAAAAAAAGGGCAGGATTAAAATCTTGCCCTTTTTTATGCTCACAGAAATGATAATTAAAATTTAAAATCAACCGTGATATCCATCGGCGCTGAATCCTTATTGTTTTCGGCAACCCAGGCATGACCATAAACAATTTCATACGTTGCTGGCAACATATCATCCTGACGATATAGCTCATAAGCTTCGCGCAATTGCTTTAACATATTACGCGTTAACAAACCCTGACGATGGCCGTTAGCGGTGACGTTGGCACCAATGTCGCGCAGATCCTGCATTAGGGTGTCGACTTCTTTGTAATTAACAGTGATTATTTCGGACTCCATGACCGGCTCAGCAAAACCCGCCTGCAACAAACCATCACCAATATCGTGCATATCGATAAAACTATTGACGTGCACCGCTTCATCAACTTTTTGCCAACTAGAGCGAAGCTCTTTTAAAGTATCAGGCCCGAAAGTCGCAAACTGCAATAAGGCGCCCGGCTTTAACACACGTTTAAATTCAACCAGTGCTGCACCTAAATCATTGCACCATTGCATGGCTAAATTGGAAAACAATAAATCAAAACTTTTATCAGCAAAAGGCAGCGATTCAATGTTGCCGCAAACCTGATGCGGCTTTCTAAATAAAGCACCCTGCTTAACGGCTTTTTGCAGCATGCTTTCTGATAAATCAAATAACACTAGTTCAGATTTTTTATATTTTTTTTGCAGTGGTTTAACCGCTTCACCGGTGCCAGTACCCGCATCCAGAATCCACTCAGGCGACAGGTTAACCACATCCAGTTTTTCGAGCAGGCGTTTGCAAACCTCTTTTTGTAAAACGGCTGCCTGATCATAACTTTCTGAGGCATTATCAAAAGCTTTGCGTATGCGTTGTTGATCAAAAATTTGCGTCATCGTAAACCTTCTGCAAAATCAATAAGTGCTTTGGAAAAACTTTCAGGATGCGAAATAAAAGGCGCATGCGCCGCTTCTTTTTCAACAATATTTTTTATATTCGGTTGCAAGATTTTTAATTTACCCGAAAGAGCTACTGGCACAAGCGTATCGCGACCACCCAACAACCATGTCACCGGGCAATTCAAATAAGGCAACTCAATTCGCAGATCTGTTGTTGCCAGAATATCCAGACCCGACCTCAATGCACCAATGGAAGCACGACCCCGTTGCTGCAATGATTCCTGCAATTGACGAACCGTACTCATGGTTACGCCCGAACCTTTCACCTGCAAGGCTAAAAAACGTTTGATTGTGGCATCGGTATCTTTCTCCAGTGATTCAGCAAATATCTTGAAGACATTTTTGTCTACCGCACACGGCCAATCCTCTTTCTGAACAAAACAGGGATTACTCGCAACCATAAATAAACCTGCAACACGTTCTGGATAATCTCTAACCAGCTGCAACACTGCCAGTCCACCCAGTGACCAGCCGACCCAGATGACGGGGCGATTCACCAGCGCTGCCAACGCCTGCACATAATCACTAATACTTTCTGCCTTAACATCGGCCATGGTGCCATGACCCGGCAAATCGACCTGAATCACATCGATCCAGTCAGGCAGAAATTCGAAGCATTTCTCCCACACTGCGCCATTCATCGCCCAGCCGTGCACAAACACACAGGTTACTTTTCCAGGTTTTTTTGGCGGCATTTATTGGTTACCTGAGGTAAGCTTGCTATCAATTTTTAGCAACATTATACGTTTTTACTGAAACACATTTTTCAGCACTATGAACTTTGATCCCAATTATTTAATTTTTGCTCTGGTCGCTTATTTACTCGGCTCAGTTTCTACTGCCATCATCACCTGCAAACTGATGGGACTGGAAGACCCTCGTAGCGTCGGCTCAAACAACCCCGGCGCGACCAACGTACTTCGCATCGGCGGAAAAAAGGCGGCTATTATTACCTTATTGGGCGACATGTTGAAGGGTTTGTTGCCGGTTTTAGCCATACAGCAGCTTTCAGCAGATGCGACTGCGATAGCGATCACGGGCATCGCCGCCTTTCTGGGACACCTTTACCCGCTGTATTATCGCTTCAAGGGAGGCAAAGGCGTGGCGACTTTCTACGGCGTTTTGCTTGGCACAAACTGGATGATCGGTCTGGCTGCACTGGCCGTATGGGTACTGATGATATTGCTGTTTAGAATATCCGGGCTATCCGCGCTGGTCTCAGCGACTTCATCACCATTCATCACCTGGTATTTTGATGGCTCAGAAGTTTTGATTGCCGCTGTTAGCTTTATGGCGATTCTGCTTATCTGGCGTCATCGTAGCAATATCAAACAAATGCTGGCAAAGGACGAAGATAAAACAACGACTAAACCTGAATAGCCGATAATTCATCCATCGGCCAGCGTGCTCTGGCATCGATACTCAATTCCTTGCTCTCACCCGCCATCAGACGTAGGCAACCAACATAAGCAATCATTGCGCCATTATCGGTACAAAATTCGATACGCGGGTAGTACAACTCACCACCTTCTTCTTTCACCATTTTCGACAACTGCTGACGCAGATGCTGATTCGCGCCAACACCACCGGCAATCACCAGGGTTTTACAGTGCACTTGCTGGATTGCGCGTTTGCATTTAATCGACAGGGTTGCGACCACTGCTTCTTCAAAGGCAAGAGCGACATCGGCCTGAGCCTGATCAAGCTTTTCAGCCTGACCCTCGTATTCAACTTGTAGCTTCTGCCAGGTATTGAGCGAAAAAGTTTTGAGACCACTGAAGCTCATATCCAGACCGGGGCGATCGGTCATTGGACGCGGAAACTTGAGCGCACCGACCGTGCCTTTTTCTGCCAGCTTGGCCAGTACCGGCCCACCCGGATAACCCAATCCCAGCATTTTGGCGGTTTTATCAAAAGCTTCACCGGCAGCATCATCCAGGCTTTGGCCCAGCAATTTGTATTCACCCACACCAGTAACATGCGCCAATAAAGTGTGCCCACCTGAGACCAGCAGCGCGACAAACGGAAACTTAGGCGGGTTTTCTTCCAGCATTGGTGCGAGCAAATGGCCTTCCATGTGATGCACCTCAACCGCTGGCAGATCCAGCGCCCAGGCCAGACTGCGCCCGACACAAGCACCTGACATCAGCGCCCCGATCAGGCCAGGGCCTGCGGTATAGGCAATACCATCAATATCGCTCTGACTAAGATTCGCCTGCTGCAAGGTCTGCTCCATCAAAGGCACCAGATAACGAATATGATCCCGCGAAGCTAGCTCGGGGACGACGCCACCGTACTCTGCATGCAGTTCAACCTGAGAATGCAAAACATGTGCAAGCAGGCCTTTTTCACTGTGATACAGGGCAATTCCTGTCTCATCACAGGAGCTTTCAATTCCAAGAACAATCATTTTGTGCTCATAAACTTTTGATGTTGGTAAAAATGCGATATACTACGCCGTTCACCGCACTTGGATGCGGATTTTTTATGTATTTTTGAGAACCACTATGCCAGCAATACGAGTTAAAGAAAACGAGCCTTTTGATGTTGCACTACGTCGCTTCAAGCGCTCATGTGAAAAAGCAGGTGTTTTAACCGAAGTTCGCAGTCGCGAAGCTTACGAAAAACCCACTACAGAACGCAAACGCAAAGCAGCAGCTGCCGTTAAGCGTCACCTGAAAAAATTGTCTAAAGAACGCAGCAAGTTCGCACGTTCACCTCACCAACGCAGACGTTAATAGCGGAAACGGCTAGCCATGAGTAACGCCCTGAAAACCAATCTACAGGACGAGATGAAGGCTGCCATGAAAGCTGGCGACAAGCCACGGCTTGGCGTCATTCGCTTGATGCTAGCAGCATTAAAGCAGGTCGAAGTTGATGAGCGCATTGAGCTTGACGACACGCGTGTCATCGGCATTCTGGATAAAATGGTCAAGCAGCGTCGTGAGTCTATCGGCATGTATGATAAGGCCGGTCGTGATGATTTATCCAGCGTAGAACAAGCTGAAATCGAAGTTATTCAGACTTTCCTACCTCAGGCACTCAGCGAAGATGAAATCGAAGCCATTATTAAGGATGCCATCAGCAAGACCGGCGCCGAGTCGATAAAAGATATGGGCAAGGTGATGGGCATCGTTAGACCTCAGGTTGTTGGCCGTGGCGATATGGGCACGATCAGCGGAACAATAAAAACAATATTATCGGCCTAAAAATATGTCAAATCCTCCTCTGAAGAATGATCGATTTATCCGCGCACTACTTAGACAACCTGTAGATCGCACACCAATCTGGATCATGCGACAGGCGGGGCGTTACCTACCTGAATACCGCGCAATACGCGAACAGGCCGGCGACTTTATGGCGCTGTGCAGCACGCCCGAGCTGGCCTGCGAAGTTACGCTACAACCTTTACGCCGCTTTGATCTGGACGCCGCCATTCTATTTTCGGACATCCTGACCATCCCCGATGCAATGGGACAGGGGCTCTACTTCGAAGAAGGTGAAGGCCCTAAATTTAAAAAAGTCATAGAGAGCGCTGCCGACATTGCCAAACTGGGCGTGCCCGATCCGCACGGTGAGCTATCTTATGTGATTGATGCTGTCAGCCTGATTAGAAAAGAGCTGAACGGTGACGTTCCTCTGATTGGTTTTTCCGGCAGCCCATGGACACTGGCGACTTATATGGTCGAAGGCGGCAGCAGTAAAACCTTCTCAAAAATTAAAGGGCTTTTATTTGAAGATCCCAAAGCAGCTCATCAACTGATGTCTGTTCTGGCAGACTCTGTTGCCTCATACCTCAACGCACAAATTGCCGCGGGCGCACAGGCTGTGATGATTTTTGACAGCTGGGGCGGCGCACTCAGTGCCGCACACTACAAAGAATTTTCTCTCGCCTATATGCAGAAAATTGTCGACCAGCTA
>CBFCZV010000036.1:0-23867 GCA_965602855.1 uncultured Gammaproteobacteria bacterium
AGACAGCCTCGATAATATGCAACCGTTCCTGACAGCCGTGGCTGAAGCAGGGCATAGAGTTGTAAAACTGGTGGGGCCAAACGATGAGGCCAGCAGTTATGTCGATTCTTTAAATCCCGATGCACTGATTGTCCTCAGTGATGAAATAGACAGAGTCATCCTCAGAGAAATGCGTGCAGTGGTGGCCAAAAAACCAGTTCCCATTGTTGTGCTGACCCGGGATTCATCAGAACCCTCTATTGATGCTGCCGTCAAGGCGGGCGCATCGGCTTACGTGGTTGATTGCCTGGATGCCAGTCGCATTGGTTCCTTATTGCGCGTTGCGCAGTCACGATTTAATGAACAGCAGCAGTTGCGTAGAGAACTGGAAGATACAAAAAATGCGCTACATGAAAGAAAGCAGATAGAAAAAGCCAAGGGTATTATCATGAAACAAAAGAATATGAGTGAGGATGATGCCTATAACGCCCTGCGAAAACTGGCGATGGATCACAATAAACGTGTGGGTGATATTGCAGGGCAAATTATTGCGGCAGCCGAAGTTCTTATATAAATCACTGGATGGCACAGAAGAGGTGCGATTGGATGTTTCGTCTATATCATAATGGTGCATTTATTCATTTTTAGATTTTTTCATAAGGCGTAGTCACGGTTTTTTTATGAGATTTTAGTATTGGCACGGTACATGCATTAGGTGTTTGCAAGTGTGCTAGCCAACGGCGGTTAGTATTAGTTAGATTAGGTCACTGAGCAAAGGCGCTCATTCAACAGGCAAATATTGTCTGCGGAATGAGCGCCTTTTTTTGTGAAAAAAATTAAGTACAAATGTCAGGAGAAGATAATGAAAGATTTAAAAATGTCAGATACAGAAAATACAGCTAGACGCCGCTTATTGAAACAACTGATTACAGGTTTTGCAGCTTCAGCCATATTGATGACTGGGGTCAGTAATGTGTTTGCTGAAACGAAAGGACTTGAAAAAGAAGATTTGAAATTCGGCTTTATTAAGTTAACTGATATGGCACCGCTGGCGATTGCTTATGAGAAAGGTTTTTTTGAAGATGAAGGTTTGTACGTCACACTGGAAGCTCAGGCTAACTGGAAAGTTTTACTCGATCGCACAATCGACGGTGAGTTAGATGGTGCGCACATGCTCGCGGGTCAGCCACTAGGTGCGACGATTGGCTTTGGTACCAAGGCAGAAATAGTGACTGCATTTTCCATGGACTTAAACGGTAATGGCATTACGGTTTCAAACAGTGTCTGGCAGGAGATGAAGAAAAATATCCCGCATAAAGATGGTAAGCCGGTTCATCCTATTAAGGCGGACGCTCTCAAACCCGTCATCGAAAAATATAAGGACGAGGGCAAGCCATTTAAAATGGGCATGGTGTTTCCCGTCTCAACGCATAACTATGAGTTACGCTACTGGCTTGCGGCAGGTGGAATCAACCCCGGTTACTATGCGCCAGACAAGGGTGACACCTCAGGCACCATCGACGCCGACGCTTTGTTATCAGTTACCCCGCCGCCGCAAATGCCAGCAACTATGGAAGCAGGAACCATCAACGGATATTGCGTAGGTGAACCGTGGAATCAGCAGGCTGTATTTAAAGGTATCGGTGTGCCAGTAGTGACTGATTATGAAATCTGGAAAAACAATCCTGAAAAAGTATTTGGTGTTTCAAAGGCATGGGCTGATAAATATCCCAATACCCATAAGGCGGTTGTGAAAGCGTTAATTCGTGCAGCCATGTGGCTGGATGAGGGCGGCCTTGAAAACAGAAAAGAAGCTTCAAAAATATTATCTCGCCCTGAGTACGTCGGTGCAGATTATGAAGTTATCGCCAACTCTATGACTGGAACTTTTGAATACGAAAAAGGCGATAAGCGTTCATTGCCAGACTTCAACGTATTCTTCCGTTACAACGCAACCTATCCGTATTACTCAGATGCGATCTGGTATTTGTCACAGATGCGTCGCTGGGGTCAGATTTCTGAATACAAGTCAGATGACTGGTACAAAGATATGGCGAAAAAAGTATACCGCCCTGAAATCTATGCATCAGCCGCTAAGGAGTTGATCGCCGAAGGCAAGGCTAAGGCCGTAGATTTCCCTGACTTTGTTAAAGAAACTGGCTTTCGTGCACCACAGAGCGAGTTCATCGATAACATCACTTTTGATGGTAGCAAGCCAAACGAGTATTTGAAGAAGTTGACTATTGGTCTTAAAGGCAAAGACAAAGTTAAGTAGTTGTAAATGTAGTACAGGGCGGTGCAGCTAACCACTGCGCCGCTTTTTAAACCGGAGAGAACAATGTACGCAACAATATTTAAGAAATTCACCAACGAAGATCTTAAGGCGATGATCAGGGCTTTTATTCTGCCCATGATCGCAATATCAATCTTCCTTGGCTTATGGAGTGCATCCGCCTCACAGGTGCAGACTTCACTAGGGCAATTACCAGGGCCAACTGAGGTATATAAACAAGCCTCCAATCTGGTTGATGAGCATTTTGCCGAACGTGATAAAGAAGTCGCATTTTATGTGCGACAGGATGAGCGTAATGCAAAAAAACTGGAGAAAGATCCCGAAGCAAAAATAAAGGTTCGCCCTTATACCGGAAAATCTACATTTTTTGATCAGATCATTACCAGCCTGTTAACGGTATTTACCGGTTTTATTATTGCCTCCTTAATTGCCATACCTATTGGTATTTTGACCGGCTTGAGTAATGGGCTTTATCAGGCCATTAATCCGATTGTGCAATTGTTAAAACCAGTGTCGCCATTGGCATGGTTGCCGATTGTCACCATGGTGGTGAGTGCGGTTTATGTCTCTGATGACCCAATGTTTTCCAAGTCTTACATAACATCAGCGATTACCGTGACCTTATGTTGTATGTGGCCAACATTGATCAACACCGCTGTTGGTGTTTCAACCATGGACAAAGACCTGATTAATGTCAGCAAAGTATTACGCCTTGGCTGGATGACTAATATTTATAAAATAGTTTTGCCATCTTCGCTGCCAATGATCTTCACCGGCCTGCGTTTAAGTTTGAGCATAGGCTGGATGGTTTTGATTGCCGCAGAAATGCTGGCGCAAAATCCGGGTCTAGGCAAGTTTGTCTGGGATGAATTCCAGAATGGCAGTTCCAATTCACTGGGACGTATTATCGTCGCTGTTATCGCCATTGGTCTCATCGGCTTTATGCTAGATCGGACCATGTTAATGCTGCAACGTCGTTTTTCATGGGACAAGAGCGCCGTGCTTCGATAGACAAACAAATAAATTCAGGAATAAAAGTTATGAGTATTGAACATTTAAATATAGATCATATGTCGATGGAGTTTCCGACACCAACCGGGCCTTACGTGGCGATAGAAAATATTGATCTAGTGATTGAAAAAGGTGAATTTGTTTCACTGATCGGACATTCTGGTTGTGGTAAGTCAACAGTGCTTAACGTGGTTGCAGGGCTTCATCAGGCAACTACTGGCGGCGTTGTACTCGACGGCAAGGAAGTTGACCAGCCGGGCCCAGATCGTGCCGTGGTATTTCAAAACCATTCACTGTTGCCCTGGCTAACGTCCTATCAGAATGTAGAGCTTGCGGTGAAGCAGGTATTTGGGAAAACTAAAAGCCATAGTGAAATGAAAGAATGGATCGAACATAACCTGGCGCTAGTGCACATGGAGCATGCCATGCATAAACGCCCCGATGAAATTTCTGGTGGTATGAAACAACGTGTTGGTATTGCGCGTGCGCTGGCGATGCAGCCAAAGGTTTTGTTGATGGATGAGCCTTTCGGTGCGCTGGATGCATTAACCCGTGCCCACATGCAGGAATCGTTGATGGAGATTCAGGCCGAGCTCAACAACACCGTGATC
Source organism: uncultured Gammaproteobacteria bacterium (assembly GCA_965602855.1). GTDB lineage: Bacteria > Pseudomonadota > Gammaproteobacteria > SZUA-229 > SZUA-229 > LH-M37. The sequence goes on from CBFCZV010000036.1 coordinate 3,895, forward strand.
ATGATTACCCACGATGTTGATGAAGCGGTGTTGTTATCCGACCGTATTGTCATGATGACCAACGGCCCCGCCGCGACTATTGGTGAAATACTTAAAGTGGAACTGGAACGTCCGCGCAATCGTGTCGAACTGGCTGATGATGCTGAATACAATAAATATCGTCAGAAGGTGCTGGCCTTTTTATATGAGCGTCAGCACAACCCAGGTGAAGAACACACCGAGCCAAAACAACAGGAAGAAAATGTTTCAGTAGAATTAGAAGTGGCGGAATCGGAAGCTGCTTGAATGGTTATGCAATGACCTGTAAGGAGTTTTGTTGCCTGGGATGGATTATTTTCTGGTGATTTGTTTATGTAGGGTGTAATAACCGCAGGGCATTGCGCCGTATGAATAACTCTATAATCTTTGTTCAATTCTTGTTAATTAAGGAAGACTATTTATTCTTCTGGTTTAAGAACGCATTATGAAACGAGACCAAACCGTTCTGAAATATTTATGGTGCAATGCACTGCGTTTATTGCAGCCTACGCGCTGGACTATAGTGCTTTAGTTATCTATTAAAGGGTAGCGTCCCCTTTTCCTGTTGTTTTGTCCCCGGTTTTTGCCGGTTTCGGGTTTAAAACGGCACGGGATTATTGGGGTGGGGGTGGTGTGTAGGATGTGGTGAGTTTGCTCACCTCATCCTACTGTGCTTTATCCCTCAAATAGGTGAGCGCCTTCTATTGCTCGAATTGCGCAATCCCAATATAAGTAAAAACGTCGAAATCAATATTATATACAAGCTACCACCACCATAACTTCTTCGATAACTCACTTTAACCTTAACCTCTTTCTTCTTAATTTTCTGTTTGAACTGATACAAATCCCAGTCTAATATTTTAGATAATTCTTCACTGGCTAATTTAAACCCCTTTTGAGAACGTGTACGTAACTCCTCCGCAATAAATGCACTGGCAGAATTGCCATTCACCTTACTCGTTGCTTCCGACCTGAACAACATTTCTTCACTTGCTATATCATATACAGCGGCATTCATTATTGTGATCGTATCATTCTTATCCCCTTTAAATACATACCGACCAACAATTGACCAATGGTATGCCATCGATATGAAATTTCGCTCTGTGTACTGCACCTGATCATAAGAGAGCAGAACTACGATATCTATATCAAGGTCTTTTTTAATCTGCCTTAAATTAGTAAAACTTCCTTTTCTTTTTAACAAGCTGGATGGGATAACTTCCACCTTGCTTATTATATCTTTGCTTTTAAACCTGTCAGCCACCTTGCCCAGCAAGCTTCTTTTCAATTCTTCATTTAAATCATGGCGACGAAAAGATCCGCAATTATCAGGTACAAATGCAATGCCTACCTTGAGAGGAATAACGAGGTCTGGAATTTTTGTTTCAATATTAATTTCACCGCGTTTATTTGGATATAGATAATCAACAACACTACTCACTGACCTTTGTTGATTGCTATAATTGATACCCAGTATACTTTGAATGCTCGAACAGCCGCTAACGACAGATATCACAACTATTAATAAAACAGATTTATACATATGAATTCCATTGCAACTAAATGCTGTTAATTTACATGACTCTTCTTCAATAACAGCTCCGTCAGGCTGCGTCAATCTTCTATCACTTGCAACTAATGCAAAGTCCTTATTTAATGTTGCTAAAATAAGTGTCATGACGACCTCTAACAGTATATTAGACAAAAAACCGGTTTTTCGAAGATAGGTATATTTCTGTCTATCCCTCGACGACTTACTGCCTTGTTAATATTATGAAATTGTTTTACAGGAAATCATTACTTCTAGCAAGGAATTCACAGTTATGGATGATGCTATGTAAAGCACGTTGAACTCTTCATTAAGACCTTTCAAGAAACACGTTTACAGTCTATATCCAGTGAGGATTTAACGACTTGCCTCAAGGGGATAGACAGAAAGTCGGATTGTCAGGACTGGTAGTTCATGCCCTAATCAGGGGCATCGCGCTAAAACCGGCGCACCTTTCTGGTGCCTTCATTATCTACTTTATCTGTTAACCCTTATCCCGCTGGTTTTTAAAACATGGCATAGAACTTGTAGTGCTGTGATTAACGATATTAACTTCTTGTATGGGTAAGAGGCAGCAATGAAAGAAAAACTGGTTTTAATAGGCAATGGCATGGCCGGTGTACGGACATTAGAAGAATTGTTCAAGCACAGCGAGGATGGCGCGGGTTCTGATTTATATGATGTCACGGTGATCGGCGCGGAGCCGCACCCTAATTACAATCGCATTATGCTGTCACCGGTGCTGGCGAGTGAGAAGACGATTGACGATATTATTCTTAATACTACTGAATGGTATGAAGAAAATAATATTGATCTGATTACTGGTGATGCGGTGACTGAAATCAACCGCGTTAATAAGGTGGTGGTTACCGAAAGTGGCAGGCGGGTTACTTATGATCGCCTGTTAATCGCGACTGGCTCTAATCCTTTTATTATTCCGGTGCCTGGCGCTGAGAAAGAGGGCGTGATTGGTTTCCGTGATATTCACGATGTCGATACCATGCTCGAAGCGGCGCGTATTTATAAAAAAGCGGTTGTCATCGGTGGTGGCCTGCTCGGCCTTGAGGCGGCGAATGGTTTGATGAAGCAGGGCATGGAAGTCACTGTGGTGCATTTACTGGATGCTTTGATGGAGCGGCAACTGGATAAGCCGGCATCTGATATGTTGAAGCTGTCACTGGAAGAAAAGGGTCTGAACTTTATGATGGAAGCGCAGACCGCTGAGATTACTGGCGAGAAACGTGTGACCGGTGTGAAGTTCACTGATGGTTCAAATGTTGATGCAGATCTGGTGGTAATGGCCGTGGGTATTCGACCCAATATGGCGCTGGCGGAAGCTGCTGGTATTTACTGTGAACGCGGTGTTGTTGTCAACGACACCATGCAGACTTACGATCCGAAAATTTATGCTGTCGGTGAGTGCGTGCAGCATCGTAACGAATGTTACGGTCTGGTTGCGCCCTTGTTCGAGCAGGCGAAAGTGGCAGCGAACCATCTGGCGCAGGTGGGCAGCAGGCGCTATCAGGGTTCGATGACATCAACAAAACTTAAAGTTACGGGTATCGATTTATTTTCGGCTGGTGAATTTAATGAAGAAGATGGTGATGAAGCACTAGTAATGCAGGATGTTGCCAGTGGTGTTTATAAAAAGCTGGTGATTCGTGACGATAAGATAAAAGGAGCAGTGTTGTTTGGTGACACCATGGACGGCACCTGGTATTTCCAGTTAATGCGAGATGAAACCAATATTGCAGATTTCCGCCGTACGATTATGTTTGGTCAGCATGATCTGGGGGATGCTGGTCATGGTGATGCATCAGCCGTGATGGCGCTACCCGATAGTGCAGAAATTTGTGGTTGTAATGGGGTTTGTAAGGGTGACATAGTCGATGCCATTACCAAAGAAGGTTTGTTTACGCTGGCCGAAGTGCAGGCGCATACAAAGGCTTCATCTTCCTGTGGTTCATGCACTGGTCTGGTAGAAGCAATACTGGCATCAACCGTGGGTGATGGTTATGACGCCACGCCGAGCAAGAAAGCCGTTTGTGGTTGTACCGAGCACAGCCATGATGAAGTGATTGATGCAATTAAAGAACATGAGCTGAAATCCATGCAGGCCGTGCATGAATTCCTTGAATGGAAAACGCCTGATGGTTGCGCCGCCTGTAGGCCAGCGTTGAATTATTACCTGCTGGCGAGATGGCCTGAAGAATATAACGATGATGCGCAGTCACGTTTCATTAATGAACGTGCGCACGGCAATATTCAAAAAGACGGTACCTATTCAGTTGTGCCCAGAATGTTTGGCGGTCTGGTGAAACCCAACGAGTTACGCGCAATTGCCGATGTTTGCGATAAATATGATGTGCCGGAAATGAAAGTTACTGGCGGCCAGCGTATCGATTTGTTCGGCGTCAAAAAAGAAGATTTACCTCCGATGTGGAAAGACTTATCAGCGGCTGGATTTGTTTCCGGTCATGCTTACGGCAAAGCCATGCGTACGGTAAAAACATGTGCGGGTAAAACATGGTGCCGATTTGGTACGCAGAATTCAACCGGTTTGGGTGTAAAGCTTGAAGAGCTCACCTGGGGTTCATGGATGCCGCACAAATTTAAGTTAGCGGTGTCAGGTTGTCCAAGAAACTGTGCTGAAGCCACAATTAAAGATTTTGGTGTTGTTGCAGTGGAATCGGGATATGAATTACTGATTGGAGGCAATGGTGGCATTAAGGTTCGTGTTACCGATCTGCTAACAAAAGTAGAAACTGAAGAAGAGGTACTGGAATACTGTGGCGCATTCTGTCAGATGTATCGTGAAGAGGCGCATTATCTGGAGCGTACCGCACCATGGGTAGAACGCGTTGGTCTGAGTGGCATTAAAGAGCGTTTGCTGAATGATGAAGTCGAGCGCAAAGAGCTGGCTGAGCGATTCGCGATCAGCCAGAAGTACGCACAGATCGACCCATGGAAAGCGCGTGCTGAAGGTGAGGCTGCACATGAATTTACGGCATTGAAGTTACCAACAATAACCGTTAACAAAGAATTAGCTCAGGAGGTTTCATAATGAGTAACTGGATTGAAGTTGTTGCGTTAGAAGAGATACCCAGATTAGGTTCAAGAGTAGTGGATACAGAGACTATGCAGGTGGCTGTATTTCGTACAGCGAGTGATCAGGTGTTTGCGATTAAAAATGCGTGTCCTCATAAGGGCGGCCCATTATCAGAAGGAATCGTACACGGATCCTCAGTAACCTGTCCCTTGCACAACTGGAAAATTGATCTGGCTAGTGGAGAAGCGCTTGGTGCAGATAGCGGATGTACCAATGTGTTTCCCGCAAAAGTGGAAAATGGACAGGTGTTTATTGATTTTGTGATGGCCTGAGGCATCGATTATGTTGTTTGGCCGAGGTAAAAAAAATCCGATAAAGATTGCGGATAAGGGCGTTGTTGAATGGAAGTATGCAACCTGTGGTTATTGTTCGACAGGTTGTTCGATTGAAGTTGGCTTGAATGAAGAAGGCAAAGCTGTATCTTCACGTGGTGTTGCTGATGCTGATGTTAATCGTGGCAAGTTGTGTCTGAAAGGCATTTATGAGCATGAGTTGTTTGACTCTGCTGGCCGAGGCACTGTACCTAAAATACGTGATCACTGGCATCAGGACTGGCAGTCGACAGATTGGGATACGGCATTAGATACGACGCACGATGAAATTCGTCGGATTCAGGAAGAACATGGTCGTGATTCATTTGCGATTATTTCCACGGGTCAAATGCTGACCGAAGAGTTTTATACCCTGGGTAAACTGACTCGCGGTTTGATCGGTACTAATAACTACGATGGCAATACTACCCTGTGCATGGCTTCTGCTGTTTCAGGCTATAAACGTTCATTCGGTTCTGATGGCCCGCCCGGCTGTTACGAAGATTTTGAACATACCGATTGCCTGATTGCCTGGGGTTCTAATCTGCCCGAGCAGCACCCGATTATTTACTGGCGCATGAAAGAGGCGCAGGAAAAACGCAAATTCCCGCTGATCGTTGTTGATCCTCGCGTGACCATGTTGGCGCAATTTGCTGACATCCATTTACCGATTACGCCCGGTACCGATGTGGTATTACAAAATGCATTGATGCACGTGATCTTCGATGAGAATCTTGAAGACACTGCCTACATCGAAGCCAATACCAATGATGTCGAAGCATTACGCGAAGAAGTGGCTAAATACGATCCGATCACCGCGGCAAAAATCTGTGGCATCGATGAAGACACGATTCGCAGTGTGGCTCGTTTGTATGCAAACGCTGGTGCTGCCATGTCGATCTGGACCATGGGTATTAACCAGTCAACCCACGGCTCCGATGGCGTCGTCGGCATTAACAATCTTTCCTTGATTACCGGCAACATCGGTAAGCCTGGTGGTACTTCGCTCTCTATCACCGGACAGTGTAACGCCATGGGCACCAGAGAATGGTCATCGTGTTCCGGTCTGCCCAATTATCGCGCGCTGGAAAACGAACAGGATCGAAAAGAGATTGCTGAATTCTGGAATATCGACGAAGAATTTCTGCCCAAAAAGCGCGGCATGTTTCAGACCGATATTTATCATGCGATCGAAGCAGGGCACATTAAAGGCCTGTGGTTGATTGCCACCAATCCACTAAGTTCATTACCCAATTCAGAACGTGTTCGCCGTGCCATGCAAAAACTAGAATTTTGTGTGGTGCAGGATTGTTACGAAGATACCGAAAGTGCGCAGTATGCCCATATGTATTTTCCTGCAGGTACCTGGGCTGAAAAAGAAGGCGTTATGACCAATACCGAGCGTCGCGTTAATTTGGTCAAGCCGATAGTTAAACCACCCGCTGAAGCCAAACCTGATCTGTGGGTATTTAATGCAATGGCAAAGCGTTTTAATAAAGATGACAAAGTGAGCTTCCCTGAAAAATCCGCTGATATTTTTCTAGAAATGGCGAGTATTTCAAAAGGTCGGTTATGTGATATTTCGGGTATGAGTCATGATTTGATTGAGAAAAGTCGTGGCGTGCAGTGGCCTTATACTGAAAAACAACTGGGTAATAATGAAGCACCTCCTCAAGGTGGTAAACGACTGTATACCGAAGCCACCACTTTCCGTTACGCGGATGGTAAAGCTAAACTCATACCGCTGCCTTTTATTGATAACAACGAAGTGCCGGATGAAAAGTTCCCAGTTTGGCTCAACACGGGACGCCTGGTCGAGCATTGGCACGGTCGCACCAAAACCGGAAAGATTGGTAACAATAATAAATACAGTCCGATCCCCTTCATTGAAATAAATCCAGATCTCGCGGCTGAATTAAACATTCAACGGGGCGAGTATGTACGTCTGGTGTCTCGTCGTTCTGATGCAGTGGTTATGGCGACACCAACTCAGCGCGTACCCAAAAATATGGTATTCCTGCCGTTTCATTTTCATGACTGTGCGAATCGTTTAACACTGGGTTTACTCGATCCACACTCTCGCCAGCCTGCGTTTAAACAGTCAGCCATACGCATTGAAAAACTGGGTGACCAGCAAGCGGCGGCAAAACTTAGCATGGAAATGCGTGCATTCTAAAAAGGTTAATTACTACAGTGTTTAAAAAAAGAGAAAACGAACCGGCTTACGCATTATTGAATGACACTGGTTGTCAAACACACAATGTTTACGGTGATACGATTGAGACGGTGCAGTCAGACGATGCTCGTCGTGAACAATCTTTAAATATCAATGACGATGACGGTATTGGTGAAAACCCTAATCGTTATAAACAGCACGGTTTTTATTTTAATGCCGATAACTGTATTGCCTGTCATGCTTGTGAATCGGCCTGTAGTGAAAAGAACGACAACCCTGCGCATATTTCATTTCGTTCCGTCGGTTTCGTAGAAGGTGGTACATACCCCGCGTACCAACGTATTAATATTTCCATGGCCTGTAATCATTGTGATGACCCGGTCTGTTTGAAAGGTTGTCCAACGCGTGCTTACACCAAGTTCGCGGAATACGGTGCTGTATTACAAGATCCGGATATCTGTTTTGGTTGTGGTTACTGCACCTGGGTGTGCCCCTATAACGCACCTCAACTCGATCCAGTAAAAGGTCAGGTCAGCAAATGTAATATGTGTGTTGATCGACTCGAAGTTGGTTTGAAGCCCGCCTGTGTATCCGCCTGTTTAGGTAATGCGCTGGACTTTGGTGTGGTTGAAAATATTCCTGAAAACCGGACTCAGGCCAAGACGGAAATTCCTGGGTTTCCACGAACAGACATTACCCATCCAAATATTCGTTTTCAGCAGACGCGTACTACGCAACGTGATATGAGTCGAGTTGATCAGAACCCGGTGAAATATCATCGTGAAGAAAATTCTGAAAAGTTCAAGCCTGTTGCAGATGCAAAGCAAGATGCCAGGCGTGAATGGAGCTGGGCAAAATTATTAGGTTCACACGAAAATGCACACATTGCTTTTACACTGTGCGCGCAAACTGTAATGGCCGCTTTTTTGATATTGCTTTCTGGTTACTGGTTTGAGCCAGTGACAAATTTCCAGTCGAGTAACGCTATGATGCCTGCTCTGTTGGCCATGTTTGTGCTGGTGAGTTTTGGTCTGTTTAAACTGAATATGCACCTGGGTAAACCACATCGTTTTTACCGTGGATTTTATAACCTGAAACATTCACCGGTAAGTCGTGAAATTGCAGGCGTTTCTGCTTTTTATACCGGCCTGATGGGTTATGCTTTTTTTGCACTGTTTGATAATAGTCTCACGCAATTATTGCAGATGTTGTTCGCGGGTATCAGCGTGTTGGGCGCGGGCTTTGGTGGTTACTTCATGTACAAGTTATACCGTATTGAAGCGCGCCCATTCTGGAATCACTGGTATACCGCGGCTAGTTTCTGTGCCACGGGTCTGGTATTAGGGTCACTATTATTAGCGGTGGTTGCCTTAATATTTTCCAGTATGACTGTGATTCTTGGCGAGGTTTTGTTGAGCACGATTAGTCTGGGTTTAGTAATTGAACTGGCAGGTTTGCTGGCGCATTCACGAAGCCTGCAAGCCAGCAGTAGTGAAGGTGCTGCATCGTTCTATCTGCAAACCACGCAATACGGCAACGCATACTGGTTGCGCAATGGTTTACTAGTGATTGCCTTGTTATTGGCAGCTTATATCTTCTTTAGCGGTAATCACTCGGTGTTTGCCTATAGTCTATTAAGTATGATCGGACTCGCTAGCCATATCATCAGCCGCGCTTTATTTTATGTTGTGGTAATACCCACCACCATGCCCGGTGCTTTCTTCTGGAAGAATAAAGGCTTTATTGAGCATGCCAGAGAAGTGGGTCTGGCCGATATGCCACAGATGGGTGTGGCCTATGAAACACATCATGCTTTCAACATTGGCGAGTTACTTGAAACAATTAAAAACACAACGATGAGGCAAAAAATCTCACAGCTTCGCAGTATTTTTACTGGTTGAGTAAAAAACTATCAGCTTTGGAATGAGATTGCGTGGGTGTCGAATCAAGCCCTCTCTCTCTCCGCCACATAAAAAAAGCCCCGTGAGGGGCTTCTTTTTTATGTGGCGGAGAGAGAGGGATTCGAACCCTCGATACGTTTAACCGTATACACGCTTTCCAGGCGAGCTCCATCGGCCACTCGGACATCTCTCCAATTTGTTTTGATCTGTCAGCGGACTGCCAGAATCAGGGGCGCAAGGTTACGTGACTTGCGGCTTTGATGCAATCGTTAAGGTCTAGTCGTAGAGCTTTTCAAGAATCTCTTTTGCGCCCTGTGCTAACAGGTCATCGGCCAGTTCTATGCCGATTTTTTCAGCATCACTTCTTGATCCACTGGCGGCGCTTTCAAGTATAAGGCTGCCGTCGATTTCTCCAACTAGTCCGCGCATTTTCAGGGTGTCGCCTTCGAGAATGGCGTGGCAGGCAATGGGCACCTGACAGCCGCCCTGTAAGCGATGATTGAAGGCGCGTTCGGCGATTACTCGATCACGGGTATCAGTGTGGTCGAGTATGGAAAGCAGTGCGAGGGTTTCATCATCACCTTCACGACTTTCTATGCCGACGGCACCCTGACCCACGGCGGGTAGCATGAATTCGGATGAGATGCTCTGGCGGATACGGTCTGCCATTTCAAGGCGGATCAGGCCAGCGCAGGCGAGGATGATGGCGTCAAATTCGCCATTATCCAGCTTGGCAAGACGGGTGTTGACGTTGCCACGCAGGTCTTTGATTTCCAGATCGGGGCGTTTGTCGAGTAACTGGCAGCGTCTACGCAGGCTGCTGGTGCCGACGATGGAGCCTTCGGGCAGCTCATCTATATTGTTGTATTTGTTTGAGACAAAAGCATCGCAGGGTTCTTCGCGTTCCAGGATGGTGGATAAATACAGGCCTTCGGGGAATTCCATGGGCACATCTTTGATGGAATGCACGGCGATATCGGCGCGGCCTTCGAGCATGCCCTGTTCCAGTTCTTTGACGAACAGGCCTTTGCCGCCGATTTTGGCCAGCGGGGTATCGAGAATCTTGTCGCCCTGCGTTTTCATGGTGATCAGTTCAACTTCAAGCCCGGCGTGTGTTTCCATCAGGCGGCGTTTAACGTGCTCGGCCTGCCAGAGGGCGAGGGGGCTTTGGCGTGTAGCTATTCGTAGTGTTTTTGTCATGCGATTGTTGTTTAAACTTGTTATTGGATTATTGAGTTGGCGTATTTAACCACATTAAGCGTTCTTTAACTCTACAGGCGATCAAAATCCATATATAATCGCCCCCTTATGGTGACCTGTTTTGGTCCCCTCGCGACGATTAACCGCGAACTCCGCCAGGTCCGGAAGGAAGCAACGGTAGTGGTGACATCGGGTGCCGGGGTGTGGCTGGGGCAGGTTGCCACCTAATTTTTAGACGTGTTTTCAAAGAAAATGTTTTGATTTGCATTGAGTGATGGTGACTGTGATTCAAGTGTCAGGCAAGCAAAAGATTCATAACTTGGAGCGAATACAATGAGTTATCAGGTTCTCGCTCGTAAATGGCGCCCCGCTAATTTTGAAACACTGGTTGGTCAGGAGCATGTGCAACGCGCTCTGGTCAATGCCCTCGATGAAGACCGTCTACACCATGCTTATCTGTTTACCGGCACCCGCGGTGTTGGCAAAACCACCATTGCCCGTATTTTTGCCAAAGCATTAAATTGTGAAAAAGGCGTTACTTCCAAGCCCTGCGGTGAATGTGATTCCTGCCGTGAGATTGCCGAAGGTCGTTTTATCGATTTGATCGAAGTAGATGCCGCATCTCGTACCGGTGTTGATGATACTCGCGAGTTGCTGGAAAACGTGCAATACGCACCGACGCGGGGTCGTTATAAAGTGTATCTCATCGATGAGGTGCACATGTTCTCCAAGAGCAGTTTTAACGCGCTGCTGAAAACACTGGAAGAACCACCGCCGCACGTAAAATTTTTATTGGCGACCACCGATCCACAAAAATTACCGGTCACCATCCTTTCGCGTTGCTTGCAGTTCAACCTCAAGCGCCTGCCGGTGAGTTCGATTATTTCGCATTTGCAGAATATCCTCGAAACCGATGGCGTCGAACACGACCTGATTGCTTTGCAATTACTGGCCGAGGCGGCTGATGGCAGTATGCGCGATGCACTCAGTTTGATGGACCAGGCTCTGGCTTTTGGTGCGGGCAGCATTCATGAAAATGAAATCCGTGAAATGCTGGGTACTATCGCACGAGACAAAGTACTGAATATTCTCAGAGCGCTGATTGACCGTGATGCCGCAGCAACGCTGGCGGCCGTAGAAACGCTAGCTGAACTGACTCCCGATTATGAAAACGTGCTGGCTGAATTGCTCAGTCTGTTTCATCACATGGCACTGGCGAAAAAAGTCCCCGAAGCGCTGGATGATTACGTCAGTGAACGCGAAGCGGTGCTGGCTTTGTCTGAGCAATTGAGTTCAGAAGATTTGCAGCTGTTTTATCAGATTGCTTTAATTGGTCGTCGTGATTTACCGCTAGCACCTAATTTACGCAGTGGCCTGGAAATGGTGCTGTTGCGTATGCTGTCATTTCGCCCGGCATCAACGGGACAGGTAGTCACTAAAACAACGAATGCGCCCGCTGCTCAGCCGTCTCAGAATACAGCAACACAGGCAGCGCCCGCAGCCGTAGCTACGCCATCGGCCCAGGCCTCACAACCGAAAGTGGCTGAACCTGCGCCATCCTCACCCGTAGCGCCAAGCCCCGCTCCTGTCGCCGTGAATCGTGATAGTCGCGACTGGCGAGAAATTCTGGAAGGGCTGGCGGTAAGTGGTATGGTCAAACAACTGGCGGCGAACTGTGTCTTGCAGGGCATCGAAGATAATACGGTAACGCTAGCAGTGGACGCAGGGCATCAACAGCTTCGCAATCCAAAAAGTGAATCAAGACTAAAGCAGGCTCTGTGCGAATATTTTGATAAGGATCTGCGACTGGACATAGTTGTTAATACTGGCGCAAAAACCGAAGCTGAAGCTAAACAAATTGAAACTCCTGCGCAGTCACAGGCGCGTGAAACCGATGAGCGCCAACAGCAGGCAGAAGCCTCCATCGAAGGCGACAGTTTTGTGCAGGCGATGAAAGAAAATTTTAACGCAGAAATAGTGCCGGGTTCAGTTAAACCTGTAAGTTGAAACTTAAGCTAATTATATTTATAAAGATTTAAAGAGGTAAAGATTATGATGAAAGGTGCCATGGGTAACATGATGAAACAGGCGCAGAAAATGCAGGAAGACATGAAAAAGGCGCAGGAAGAAGTGGCTGCCATGGAAGTTGAAGGCCAGGCCGGTGGTGGCATGGTGAAAGTGCTGATGAATGGACGCCATGAACTGCGTAAAGTTGAACTGGACGACAGCCTGATGTCTGACGATAAAGAAATGATCGAAGACCTGTTAGCTGCAGCGGTGAATGATGCGGTCAGAAAAATAGAACAACAGTCGGCAGAAAAAATGTCGGGTGTGACTGCGGGTATGAATTTGCCTGGTGGAATGAAATTACCTTTTTAGAGTTATTGTCTCTAACGTTTGTGAATATAGTTAAGAAATATTTTAAATAAATGTCACCTCTATTAGAACAACTCATCGACGCACTCAAATGCCTACCAGGCGTTGGCCCCAAGTCTGCGCAGCGCATGGCTTTTTATTTGCTGGAGCGTGACCGTGATGGTGCAACGCATCTTGCGCGTTCTGTTGATGAAGCAGTGGCCAAAATTGGTCGCTGTAAGTCCTGTCGTACTCTAAGTGAAACTGATCTATGCGACATCTGTAGTCATACAGGAAGGGATACCAGCAAGCTGTGTGTGGTTGAGTCACCGGTTGATGTTATGGCAATTGAACATATCGCTGAATTTCGTGGTAAATATTTTGTCCTGATGGGGCATCTGTCACCGCTCGATGGAATAGGGCCTTCTGAACTTGGATTAGAGTTACTCGAACAACGGCTGGCATCAGGTGAGGTCAGTGAATTGATTCTAGCAACAAATCCAACGGTTGAAGGAGAGACTACCGCGCATTATATTTCCGAGATGGCGGCAGATCATAGTGTTGATGCAACACGCATCGCACACGGTGTGCCTTTGGGTGGTGAGCTGGAATATATTGACGCTGGTACACTGGCACATGCTTTTTCAGGTCGTCAAAAAATTGAAATATAGTTGAGGTGAATAATGAGTGATTGTTTATTCTGCAAAATTCTTGATGGTGAAATTCCCTGTGACAGGGTTTATGAAAATGATCATGTCATTGCGTTTAGAGATGTGAATCCTCAGGCGCCTACACATATATTGGTGATTCCACGCAAACATATCCCAACAGTTAATGATTTAACTGTCGATGATAAAAACATTGTGGCTGAAATGATGCTGGCTGCTCAGGCTATTGCCAAACAGGAAGGCATTGAAGATGATGGCTATCGTCTGGTGATGAATTGTAATGAAGGTGCCGGACAAACTGTTTTTCATATTCATTTACACATTTTGGGTGGGCGTATAATGGGGTGGCCACCGGGTTAAAATACCTGCACATTGATTGAAATCAATGTGTTTGTTGCTTAGATGTATCAGTATATTCGAATATTCTCAAGGTTCCTGCAGAGGTATGGATGATTAGAATTGTTACTCTCTTTTTTATTATGGTTATGTCGGGTGTCGCTACTGCTGCGCCAGATGGCAAGGCTTTATATAATAAATACTGTTCAGTCTGTCACGACACCGAAGGTCAGGGCGGTGTTGGTGTGCCTTTATCGCTTCCCTCATTTTTAAACAGCGTTTCTGATGAGTATTTAAAGCGAACTATTCGAGAGGGTCGCCCCGGGCGAATCATGCCCGCATTTTCAAAATTGAGTGATGCTCAGGTTAAGGCTATTGCCGGTCATGTGCGTAGCTGGACTGATGTGCCAGTGGTTAAGTTTGACCCAACGCCAGTTGTGGGTGATGCAAAACAGGGCGGGAAGTTATTTTTAAAACACTGTGCGCAATGTCATGGTGAAGATGGCAAAGGTGGTAAAGGCACGGGGGTTTCTTTTTCAAGAAAACATGATCTGCCGATTATTGCACCAGCTTTAAATAATCCAGGTTTTCTCGCATCAGCCAGCGATATGATGATTAAAAATACATTGATTCATGGACGTGAAGGCACGCCGATGAGTTCTTTCTTGGCGGCGGGTTTAAAAGAAAAAGAAATCAATGATGTTGTTGCCTATATTCGTTCTTTCCAGAATTCAGAAGTAATACCCGTTGATAATAAAATCAACGAAGCTGTTATCGTTGAATATTCGGGCTATACGCTGGAAGAAACCGTCGAAAATCTTACTTTGGCTATTGAAAATAAAAACTTCAAAATAATTCGCACAGATTACTTTGGTTATGGCTTTGTTGATGAGGCTGAGGTAAACAAAAAGCAGGTCGTTTTACATTTCTGTAATTTTGATTTTTTATACCAGGCTTTGAGTATCGATCCACGAGTGGGTATGTTTCTGCCCTGTCGTGTCACTGTTGTCGAACGTGATGGTGAAGTGCAGATGATGACAATCAATCCCATGCGCTTGAGCAAGTTGTTTAATAATGATGCCCTGAACGATGCCTGCAAGGAAATGACGCAACTGTATAAAGAAATTCTTGAGGACGCATCCTTATGAATGTTTTATTAAGAAATGTTTTATTGCTCAGCCTTTTTGTCAGTGCTAATGCATTAGCTTCTGATTTAATTATGGCGCGTTCTTCTTTGCCGTTTTCAGAAGCGATGACGAATCTACAGGTTTCAATCAAAGACCATGGTTACAAGGTTGCTCGCGTACAACGCATTGATGTGGGTTTGACGGGTATGGGCTATGAGACTGATAAGTACCGTGTTGTTTTTGTGGGCAAGATTGATGAAATAAAGTATCTTGTTGGAAAATACCCGCAAATGCTTCCTTACATGCCACCTAAGGTTTCAATATTTGCAGAAGGTGAAGATACCCTGATAGTGACCGTCAACCCCCAGATTTTTTCGCAAATGATTTATGATGAGAAAGATAAAATTATCTTTCAACGTTGGGAAAGCGATGTTTATTCGGTGTTTGATGATTTTAGGAGTGCTGAGTAAGGTTTGAGGTCAAAGTTAAATCTATTCTTGTGAAAATGCCTATATTTTGCTACTGTTCGCACCCTGCAGGCGCGTAGCTCAGTTGGTTAGAGCGCTTCCTTGACATGGAAGAGGTCGGTGGTTCGAATCCACTCGTGCCTACCAATTTTTTAATAAAAATAATTGGATGAGAACTGCCAAATAATAAAGTGGTTCGACTGATTTGCCAGTAGCCTATGGATTGGTGAAGTAACGGTGAAGGGCATGAGCCTGAAATAATCCACTCTCACCTGTTAGTTTTAGCTACTTCCAACCCTTTTTTTTCTGTATATATCCCATACTTTCATTTGCTCTTTTTTGTGTTGATCCTTAGATAGTATGTAGTTTCCCATTTGTACATTAAGGTTAATGTCTATGAAGAGGCTAAATTTCCCAAAATTGAATACGTCGAGACTGGTATCTATTTTCCTAACGGTTATCTTATTAGTTCTGGCTGTATGGATTTATCAATCTAGTGCAGTATTTGTTGTAAAAGCCCAGAAGGCAAAAGATGACGATATCAGGCTGGCTGCAGTTGCTCAGCAGATGCGTGTTGATGTTCTCCAGATACAACAGTGGTTAACAGATGTTTCAGCCACCAGAGCACTTGATGGTCTGGATGACGGTTTTTCAGAAGCCGAGAAAAGTTACAATTCATTTCTATCTGGTCTGGATGCTTTTGAGCAATTTTATGTTGATAAAGATATAGCCATGCTGGAACAGGTGAAGGATTTAAGACGTGGCGTTGATCTCTATTATGTCATTGGCAAACAAATGGCTCAGGTTTATATTGATAAGGGGCCTGCTGGTGGTAATAAGGTGATGGCTCATTTTGATGATGCAGCTTCAGGCTTATATGATGCACTGAATCCATTTTTGGATGCTCAGGTGGCCTCACTATCTGTAGCAATGAAAGAGATCGTTGAATCGGCTGGTACTCTCAAAACTGTCACAATTATTATTTTCTCTATTGTGTTCCTTGTTACGTTTATGGGGTTATTTCTCCAGAGTCGTAATAGTCAGCAACAAATGGATAAAATAATAAGAGCAATGCAGGATGCTGCTGAAGGAGATTTGACTATTAATATGCATGAGGATAGTGGCAAGTTGGCAAGTGTTTCATTGGCGATCAATGATTTACTTGGGCGATTCTCTCAGATGATCTTAAAAGTTAAAGAAAATGCTGACTTTGTGTACACGGGTGCAGAACAGATATCAGAAGGTAATGAAAATCTTTCTCGACGTTTACAGGAGCAAGCTACTTCCCTGGAGGAAACGGCGTCCTCAATGGAGGAGATGACAAGCACAGTGAAGCACAATGCGGATTCTGCAAAAGAAGCTAATAAGCTTACTATCAGTGCGCGTGAAGAGGCCGAAAAGGGTGGGCGGATCGTGCAGGAAGCGGTATCCGCCATGCAGGATATTAATGATTCAAGCAGTAAAATTGCTGACATTATTGATACCATTGATTCCATCGCTTTCCAAACTAATTTACTGGCACTGAATGCAGCGGTGGAAGCGGCTCGAGCAGGTGATCAGGGTCGCGGTTTTGCCGTAGTCGCTTCTGAGGTTCGTACTCTGGCGCAACGTAGCGCTGAAGCAGCAAAAGAAATTAAGGTTTTGATTGATGACAGTGTTGCCAAAGTTAAGACCGGTACAGAGCAAGTTGATGAATCGGGTAAAACGTTGCTAGGTATCATTAGAAGCATCAAAAAAGTTGATGAATTCATGACTGAGATAAACAATGCCAGTCAGGAGCAATCATCGGGTATTGAAGAGGTAAATAAAGCCGTTACGCACATGGATGATCGTATCCAGCAAAATGCAGCATTTGTTGAGCAATCTAGTGCTTCAAGTTGTCGTATGAGGGATCAGGCTGCGTTACTTAATGAGGTTATTGCTTACTTTAAATTAGGTGGTTACTCTAGTGCTGAAGTAGCTCAACAATCGGAGGCCCCACAGTTGGGTCAGCAGATTTGATTTGCAATGCCTGATTTATAATTTTACCTGTGGTGTTGAAGATAGCTCTATCGTGTTATAGTCCGCGGCCTGAATTAACCCATTGATTTAAACAATATTGATACTCAATGTTTCGATTGAGTTATCTAACAACATGCGACCTTTCGTAATGGTCGCCACTGGAGAGAAACATGCCTGTCATTACCCTTCCCGATGGTACTCAACGTTCATTCGATTCTGCTTTAACCGTGATGGCGGTGGCTGAAGATATTGGTCCCGGTTTAGCCAAGGCGACTTTAGCTGGTCGTGTTAATGGTGAGCTGGTTGATGCTTCCTTTTTAATCGAATCTGATTCTGAACTTGCCATTATTACCGGCAAGAGCGAAGAAGCGCTGGAACTGATGCGCCACGATGCGGCACACATTATGGCGCAGGCCGTTCAGGAACTCTTTCCCAGCACACAGGTGACTATTGGGCCTGCTGTGGAAAATGGTTTCTATTATGACTTTGCTCGTGATGAACCCTTCCATGAAGATGACCTGAAAGAAATTGAAGAGCGCATGCATTCAATCGTCAAGCGTGATTTCCCCATTGAACGTGAAGTGATTACTCGTGATGAGGCGATCAAAATCTTCGGTGAGATGGGTGAGAAATACAAGGTTGAGATTATCGAAGATATTATTCCTGAAGGTGAAGAGGTAACAATCTACCGTCAGGGTGACTGGTTTGATGTTTGTCGTGGCCCGCATTTGCCAAGTACCGGAAAGCTAGGTAAAGGCTTCAAGTTAATGAAACTGGCTGGTGCATACTGGCGTGGTGATTCCAACAATAAAATGTTGCAGCGCATTTATGGCACTGCATGGCCCGATAAGAAACAGTTGAACAAATATCTTCATCAGCTGGAAGAAGCTGAGAAACGTGATCACCGTAAACTCGCTAAAAAGTTAGGTTTGTTTCATTTTCAGGAAGAAGCACCGGGCATGGTGTTTTGGCATGAAAAAGGCTGGTTGATCAATCTGGAAGTTCAGGACTACATTCGTAAAAAATTACGTCAGCACGATTATCAGGAAATTCATACACCACAAATCGTTGATCGTAGTTTGTGGGAAAAATCGGGTCACTGGGACAAGTTTGGTGACATGATGTTTACCACGCATTCTGAGCATCGTGATTATGCGATCAAGCCGATGAATTGTCCCTGCCATGTTCAGGTGTTCAATCAAGGTTTAAAGAGTTACCGCGATTTGCCGTTACGTTTGGCTGAATTTGGTTCCTGTCATCGCAATGAGCCATCGGGTACCTTGCATGGTTTGATGCGTGTACGTAACTTTGTGCAGGACGATGCGCACATCTTCTGTACCGAAGATCAATTGCAGGATGAAGTCTCTGCCTTCATCGACCTGGTTTATGAAATTTATGCTGATTTTGGTTTCACCGAGGTGATGGTCGCGCTATCGACTCGCCCTGAACAGCGCGTTGGTGATGATGCCGCCTGGGACAAGGCTGAGCAAGCGTTGGAACATGCGCTCGATACCAAGGGTTTAGACTGGAAATTACAGCCCGGTGAAGGCGCTTTCTACGGACCAAAAATCGAGTTTGTGCTGAAAGATTGTCTCGGTCGTGAATGGCAATGTGGCACCATGCAGGTCGATTTCTCAATGCCGGGTCGTCTGGATGCGCAGTACGTGGCTGAAGACGATACTCGCAAAGTGCCAGTGATGTTGCATCGCGCCATTCTGGGTTCAGTCGAGCGATTTATCGGCATTTTGATCGAAGAGCACGAAGGCAGATTCCCGCTCTGGTTAGCACCGGTTCAGGCGGTAATTATGAACATTACTGACAAACAGGCTGAATTTGCCAAAAAAGTACAACAAATGCTTGCCGAACAGGGATTTAAAGTCGAATTAGACTTGAGAAATGAGAAGATCGGCTTTAAAATCCGCGAGCACACAATACAACGGGTTCCTTATATGCTGGTGATTGGCGATAAGGAGCTAGAAAATAACACGGTGGCCGTGCGCACGCGAAGTGGTGAGGATCTGGGATCAATGTCTATTGAAGACTTGATTGCTCGGTTTTCAGATGAGATCGCGCGCCGCGGTTCTGCCGTTTTGGAGGAATAAAAGATCGCTTCACCTAAAAAGACATTACTGAATGAGAATATCACTTACCCAAAGATTAGGGTGATTGATCAAGAAGGTGAGCAGCTGGGTATTATTACCAGCGAGGAAGCATTAGCCAAGGCGCAAGCTGCTGGCTTAGATCTGGTAGAAGTTTCTCCGAATGCGGAGCCCCCAGTTTGCCGAATTATGGATTTTGGCAAATACCGCTTTGAAAATAGCAAGCAGAAGCAGGGCGCCAAGAAGAAGCAGAAAAGAACACAGGTTAAGGAAATCAAATTTCGTCCAAGGACTGAAATTGGCGATTACACTACAAAATTGAATAAGTTGCGCAAGTTCCTCGAAGACGGCGACAAAACCAAGGTAACCATGCGTTTCCGCGGTCGCGAATTTGCACACCAGGATTTAGGTATGGATTTGTTGAAACGAGTCGTAGCTGATCTTGAAGATATTTCTAATGTCGAGCAGATGCCCGGCATGGAAGGTCGCCAGATGGTAATGGTTCTGGGGCCAAAAAAGGGTAAATAAATACCCAAAGTAGTACGAGTGAGCCGGTCACAAGTTTCAGGATGAACACCGAGCTTAGATTGAAGTAAACAATATAATTGGAGATGGCACTATGCCTAAAATGAAAACACACAGCGGCGCTGCAA
>CBFCZV010000037.1:0-21027 GCA_965602855.1 uncultured Gammaproteobacteria bacterium
TTCTGGCGGTGACCTCAACCGGTCAACGCAACACATGCGTTAAATCGTTCTGCCGGCGTCTCAAATTCTAATGTTTTTCTTGGTCGTTCGTTTAACTGACGAGCGACTGCATTGAGCTTAGTTTGTGAGTGTACCGCTAAGTCCGTGCCTTTTGGAAAATACTGTCTCAATAAGCGGTTAGTGTTTTCATTTGAACCACGCTGCCACGGACTACGTGGATCACAAAAGTACACATCAATATTCGTTTTCAATGTAAATCGCTTATGATTGGCTAATTCCGAACCTCTATCCCAGGTGAGTGATTTATATAATTCATCAGGCAACTTTTTTGATTGCTTTATTAATGCGGAGACAACGGATTCAGTTGTCTTATCTTTTACCTTAGCCAGCATGACATATCGCGTATGTCGTTCTACTAATGTCGCAATGTAACTGTTATTTGAGCCTGCAATCAGATCGCCTTCCCAATGGCCAGGTACGGCTCTATCTTCCACAGAAGCTGGCCGCTCACTAATGGATACCGCATCTTTAATTTTTCCTAGACCGTCTTTTTTGAGGCTGGCATGTTGAGACCGACGTATCGCTCGTTGTGTTCTGAGATACTGCTGCAGCTCTTTTTTAAGCACGCCTCGTGTTTGAATGAATAAACTTCGGTAAATAGTTTCGTGCGACACTTGGCTACTCTCATTGTTGGGACAGGTTCTTTTTAGCCATCCCGCTATTTGTTCAGGGGACCAGTTTTTCATGAGCTTTGCCGCCACTTTTCGACTTAGCGATGGGTTAGTCGCGAGTTTACACAACTTGGGGCGACAGGCCCGATCCCAGGCGGTTTGATCGGCATGTGCAGCTCGATAGTCATCATAACCACCATTGCGTTTAATTTCACGACTGATGGTTGAAGGTGAGCGGTTTAATTGCGACGCGATTGAGCGTAATGATCGCTGACAGACAATGCCTCTTGAAATCTCTTCACGTTCAGAAAGCGTCAGGGCAAGTTTTGATCGTACGCGAGGTGCAGGACGAATGCCTCCACTGGGTGACAGTATGCTAAAGATTGAGGATGATTCTCTATCAAATAACCGACCAATTGAACTTTGGGATTCGCCCCGTTGCCAGCGATTCCATATTTCATTCTTTTGTTCAGTGGTATATTTTATGCGTGGTCTATAAGCCATTTACAACACTCCATCTTTTTAACTAAAGATTATAGTGTTGCGTTGACCGGTTGAGGTCACCGCCGAAAACAGACATTTAGATATAAATGATTTATCTTTTAATTCTTGCATTCTCAACAACCCCCCTAACCATCCCTTCAGCTTCCCGCGCCAACTCATCCCGCCCCTTCTCACCCGTAGAAATCACATCCAAAAAATGTATCTCAGCACTCAATGTTTTTGCACGCAATATATTTGAAAGCGATTCACCCAATGACATATCACCAATAAAATGCGCAGCAGGATGTGCCAGTTGTTTGTGATGTGGATAACGAATGGCAATTGGCTGGATGTTGCAACCGGCATCGATGGCGCTTTGAATTAATCGACTGTGAAAGCGTTTGATGTTGCCATCGGTGGTGGTGCCTTCGGCGAATAAAATTACATTTTGATCTTGCTTGAGGGCATCGGCCATGGTTTGAATGGCTTCCTGTGAGGCGGTTTTTCCGCCTCGGGATATGTAGAGCGTGCCTGCGCGTGATGCCAGCCAGCCCATGACGGGCATTTTTGCAACTTCGGCTTTGGATAGAAATCGTACGGCAAGAATTCCACCAATGGCGTGGATATCAAACCATGAAATATGGTTGGCGATGAATAGGGTGGGGCGGTTATCGGGGTTGCCAAAAACCTGAACAGGTATGCCCAATGCCTGTGCTATTTTTTTGTGCCACCAGCAGGTTGCTTTTGCGCCCAGACTTTGGCGTGGCATGTGACCCTTTTGTAAAAAAGGGGTAAACAAACAGCCTGCAATGATGACCGTAAATAAAAAAGTACTGCGGTAAATAATTCGGCTGCTGGTTTTGAACATTGTTAGCTAAAGCGCATAGACAAATCGATGGCTTTTACGTCTTTGGTTAGTGCGCCGGTTGAAATGAAATCAACACCGGTGAGGGCAATGTCATGGACGGTATCCAGTGTGACATTGCCAGAAGATTCCAGTGGAATTTTGCCGTCGCAGATTTTTACCGCTTCAACCAGTTTCTCGTTAGTGAAGTTATCCAGTAAAACGCGGTCAGCATTTGCTGCCAGCGCCTGATTTAATTCGTCGATACTTTCAACTTCAACTTCTATCGGCATTTCTGGATTATGGAAGCGGGCTTCTTCTATTGCTTGTCCAATGCTGCCGCAGGCCAGTATATGATTTTCCTTGATCAGGATGGCATCGTATAAACCAATGCGATGATTCTGGCAGCCACCGCAGCTGACAGCATATTTTTGTGCCAGACGAAGACCGGGTATGGTTTTTCGAGTATCGAGTACGACTGCACCAGTGCCAACCACAGCGCTGGCATACTCTGCTGAAAGGGTGGCGGTTGCAGATAGTGTCTGTAAAAAATTTAGGCCGGCTCTTTCAGCAGAGAGGATTGAACGTGCTGAACCGCTCAGGCTGCAAATAGATTGTCCTGCTTCCAGGGCATCGCCATCTTCAAAATTCCATTCAATGAGAACTTCATTATCAATTTGGCGAAAGACTTCTTCAAACCAGTCCATGCCGCAGAGTACGCAGTCTTCACGACTGATTACTGTGGCGATGGCAATTTCATCTTCGGGAATAAGTTGTGCGGTGAGGTCGCCGTCGCCAATGTCTTCACGAATAGCCATGTGTGCTAATTCTTCGATTGAGCTTTGTGGAACGTGCAATAAAGGGGCGGTCATAGTGCGAGATCAAGCCAGCGTGTTGTGAAGGATTTTAGATTTTCGCTGATAGTTGTACAGTGACTGTTTTTCCATCGGTAGCTTTTCCAGCGGCACCTCATTAAAACCACGTTCCAGAAACCAGTGCGTGGTTTGCGTGGTGAGAGTGAATAACTCGGTGATGTGCTGTTTACGTGATTGCCACTCGATGTGTTCCATTAAATCATTGCCACGACCCTGTTGCTGGTAGTCGGGATGCACCGCAAGGCAGGCGAGTTCGGCAGCCTTTTCCTCCGGGAATAAAAACAGTGCAGCGCAGGCGATAATCATGCTGTCGCGTTCGATAATGGTGAAGTTATGGATGTCCAGTTCCAGTTGTTCGAGCGAGCGTTTAACCAGGAAACCCTGTTCTTCCAGTGGGCTGATCAGTTCCATGATGCCGCCGATGTCATCGATGGTGGCGGTGCGCAGGCCTTCGTAGTTATCGGCACTGACCAATGTGCCAACACCATCGCGGCTGTAGAGTTCGAGTAACAGGGCACCATCGATTTCCCGACTAATCATATGTGCGCGAGTAACACCATTGCGGCAGGCATGGGCGGCCTTATTCAAATGAGATTGTGTGACTTTGTCGTACTCAGTTTTCTGGCCATGGTTTTCCTGCCACCGCTCGGCCTGTGTGATGTTGAGTTGTTGTAGCAGTTTTCCATCTTTATCGGTGACGCCGTTGTTCTCCATGATGAAGATTAGTTTATCCGCTCCTAAAGCAATCGCTGTTTCAGTGGCTACATCCTCAGCGCGTAAGTTAAAAGTTTCGCCCGTGGGTGAATAACCGATGGGTGAAACCAGTACCACATTATTTTGTTCAAGCTGGTTGATGATGGCTTCAGCGTCCACATTGCGGACATTGCCAGTCTGGCCGAAGTCAACGCCGTCGCGAATACCATAAGGCTGTGCAGTAATAAAATTTCCTGAAACCACACGAATTGCTGCACCCGCCATTGGCGTATTGGGCAATCCCATAGAAAGCTGGGCTTCGATGGCCATGCGCACCTGACCCACGGCCTGCTCTACACCCGGCATATTCTCTGAAGGGGTGATGCGTAGCTCATCTGAGAATGTTGAATCCAGACCTAGGGTGTTTAACTGTTTTTCAATTTGAGGACGCGCACCGTGCACCAGCACCAGACGGACACCTAGACTACCGAGCAGGGCGATATCGTGAATCAAATGGGCAAAACCGGAGTGATTGACCGCCTCACCACCAAACAGGATAACAAAGGTGCTGCCACGGTGGGTATGGATATAGGGCGCTGAGGCTCTGAACCAGTCAATATGATCGGAATTTATTTTATTATTTGCCATTTTTTTTCAAGCGGTTAGACCCTAAAGCTACTCGTTAGATTGTAATATACGTGTTTTCGCGTGGCGATTCATTCTTTACAACTAATATTACCGGATTAACAGGAAATATTCCGATTCCAGATTGCTTATGTTTCTTCAAAAGATATTTAATGCTGAACCACTTTCGCCAGTTTGGCAGAAGACAGCGCGTGGCCTGTTACTGTTTTACCTGGCGAGCGTGTTTGCCTTAACGCTGGCAGGTTTTGTCTTCAAGATTGTTTTCTTCGTCTACAACCGAACCAGTATTGGTGAAATATCATCGGGCGATGTAACGCATGCCTTGCTCTGGGGTTTGAGGTTTGACCTGGCTTCGGCGGCAATAATCTCCCTGATTATGTGTTTGGTCTTGTGGCCGTATTATCGAATCAGCCAACGTCGCTCTATTTTCTCGGAAGTAGCAGAAATTTCAGGTCTGGCTAAAAATCTATTTTTGTTAGCACTGCTTGCGCAAATGTCATTGCAAACCAGTGACGCCATGTATTTTGTCGATGCAGGTCGTCACGTCAGTTACGAAATGCGTGATGCTGTCGCTGATGCTTCGGGTTTGTTTATGACCGCGTTGACTCAGCATGGTTTCTTTATTCTCGCCAGTATCGTTATCGGTCTGATAACAATGGCAGTGGCTATTCTTATTTTGCGTTACGCTTTGTCACATACAGCTAATAAATCTGATTTCTCATTGCGCTTTAATTTGCAGTACGAAGCAATACTTTTTCTGATTATTTTTATCTCAGTTGTTCTGGTTCGTGGCGGCTTTACTGGTTTGCCGCAAAGTGTGATCACCGCTTTTAAAATTGGCGATGCGAAACAGGCTATTGTCGCCATGAACGGCACTTACAGTCTTGTTTATGGGGTGCTGAATAGTTCCAAGGAAATTCGTCGGGTTCAAGTGACAGTGCCGGAGGGTGTTGATGTTAATGTAACCATGCGTGAGCTTTATCCGCAGCATCCGGTTAAAAAAAATAATCAGAATGCTGAAGTAAAACCTTACAATCTTGTTTTTCTTTTTCTAGAAGGCTGGCCAGCAGAGTCGATGGCGAGTTATGGTTATGATCTGGAAACCACACCATTTTTTGATTCTCTGGTTGAAAAATCTTTAGCACCACTGGGTGTTATTGCGGGTGGAACTCGCACCACCGAAGGCATGTTTATGACTCTGTGTTCACAGCAAAACCCACTGGGTGGCACTGTGGCGCAATCCAGTCTGCAAAATTTTAAATATGAATGTCTGCCGCATATTCTAAAAGACAAGGGCTGGCATACGGCTTTTTTTCAGGGCACGCACGAGGATACCAGCGGTACGGGTGCTTTTGCTCAAAGTCTGGGTATGCTGGATAGTTACGCCAAGGAGCATATGGAAGCAGGGCGCTATGAGCATAATTTCTGGGGTGCACACGATCCCGATATTTATGATTTTGCATTGGATAAGATCGATGGCATGTCACAGCCATTTATGGTGGGCATTAATACCAATAGTACTCATGATATAAAATTACCTAAGGGCATTGAACCGCACTTTGATAAACAACGTGGTCGAGACAAAAAAAATAATATATTGCACTTTTCTGATCAGGCTCTGGCAGAATTTTTTGAAAATGTAAAAAACAAACCATATTATGAAAATACGATTTTTGTAATATTATCCGATCATACCTCAGGTAAGCGAATTAATGCGATGTCACGCTATTTAATACCGGGAATAATCTATTCTGAAAATCTGGTACAGCCAGCTCGGGTTAATCGTTATGCATCACAGCGAGATATTGCGCCAACAATTTTTGATCTCCTGAATATTGAACCATCAGTTGCTTTCGCTGGTAAATCATTATACGGCGCAAATTCGGATGAGTATTTTGCTGAGTATTTTGCTGCGGGTAGTGTTAGCTGGTTGAGTGAAGACTTAATGGTTGAAACAAATGTAGGCTTGCCCGATAGTTTTAAATGCTATTCAATTACGGATGGTTTGTTAAAAGCAGAAAAGATGGAATGCGGGGAGCGTGGCGAGCGACTGTCAAAGCAATCGTTAGCATTTACTGCTTATAGTCAGGATAAGCTGTTTAAAGGAAAGACGAAAAAATTCTATGAGTTTCTGGCTGATTAATAGCAAGGACCCATAAGAGCCCTTGCTATGCACATGGATGTTATAGGCTGCATCCAGATTGTTTGTCTTTTAAACCGATGGCGTAAAATATTTTGGTGGCAGGACAGAATCCGGTGAATCCCATCTGAAATAAATTCGCGCCGACGAAGAAGGTAAGCCACATCCAGCTCATTTCCGTCAGGTTTATCTGACCCATAAGGTGTGCTGTAGTAAGGCTGCCCATGATGACCATGCCTGCAAAAATTCCGACTAGACTAAAAACTTTCATTTTATCTTCCTCGTGTTGGTTAGTGATTTTCAATATATATCGTCGTCGAGCGAGTCTATATGATGTGATGGCGGGTATAAATAACTAGCACTAATAAAGTTAGTAATACCAGCCAGATTAGTAAATACAGTTTTTGTGATTGTCGGGCCTTTCTGGCTTCCAGCCAGGTTCTGGGTTTTATGCCTTTGGCCAGAAAAACAAGTTTGGCGGACAGGTTGATACACACGATATTGACCGCGAGTAACAAGCTTGCACCCAGCGCCAGTGGTAAATTTCCGATACTCAGCATTAAACCAATGGCGACCGCGGGGGGCATGAGCGCGACGGCCACCATGACCCCAACCAGTACACCCGAGGTGCCAGTGACCAGTGATAAGGCAGCGGCTGCACCCGAGGCGAGAGCGATGGCAGTGCCTGCGTAGTTGGCTTCGGTACGCATGAGCACTTCTGATGTTTCAATGGCCAGTGGCCAGATAAAGCCGATGATGGTTGCGACCAATATGGCAAGAACAACCCCTGAGGTGATGGCCTTGAGTGATTGCCACATCAGTTTTGTTTCACCCAGTGAGCTGCCCAGGGCAAAGGCGATATTGGGGCCGAGCAAGGGGGCGATGACCATAGCGCCGATGATTACAGCGATGTTGTTTTCGAGCAAGCCGATACTGGCAACGATGGAAGAGAGCACGACCAGTATGAAAAAATTCTGGTTAAGTTGAGCGCCTTTTTTTACCCGACTAAAAATTTCCTCACGCGATATGGTGGATGAGCCGTTGGCTGGTTTATCTTTTTCTTTGGTTTCTTTATCACTGCTCAGTGTAGTTTCTACGGGCAGAATGAGAATGCGTGCGCCGGTTGAAGATTGTGTGGCTTCCTGAAGTTCATCGAGCACACTCTGACGATTTTCAGGGGTGACCAGTAATCGTGCATTGATACGGCCATCTTCATCTGCGCAACCAAACCAGATATCGTCAACCTGATGATGTTCAGCGATGACTTTGATGGTGTCGTGATACTGGCTGTCGGCGATGATTTCAATAATT
The DNA here is from genome assembly GCA_965602855.1 of uncultured Gammaproteobacteria bacterium. Classification (GTDB taxonomy): domain Bacteria; phylum Pseudomonadota; class Gammaproteobacteria; order SZUA-229; family SZUA-229; genus LH-M37. The sequence goes on from CBFCZV010000037.1 coordinate 7,663, forward strand.
TTCATAGCTGTTGATTATGCTGAGATAAAAAAGGCGACTTTCATAAAGAAAGTCGCCTTATAGTTTTACTCCTGCCTCCTGGCTTATTATTTTTAGTGTCCATAACTGGTGGATCTTATTTCTTATTGATCAAGCTCTTTTCCTGACATTGAATATGTCGGTTCAACATATGCTCCTTTGTGATGCATAAATTATTAATCCAATGCATCTAATATGTTCGCTCTGGCCTATAGTAGTGGAAGCGCATTTTATTATGCGGGCAACTATAGAATGTGTGCAGGCTATTAGTCAAGCACAATATCTTGTGCGAATGGTAGAGATGTTTTTTTGGAAAAGTTGTAGATAAAGTAAAATAAACTGAGATTATGGGGTTTTAGGCGAAATAGCTCTGAAATATAGGGATATTATAAATATGAGTTTTTCTGACAGGCACGTATTGATATCCGATATGGAGTTGTTCTAATTATTGACCACGGGCTTAAATACTGGAAGACTGTGCGTATACTGAGAATAAATAAGAATTGGATTTGAAAGAGTAAAAACTGTGGCGACTGTCCTTAATATTGTAAAATACTCACATTTCAGGCTGTGCATAAAGATGGATCAAAACAATAAAAAATGATGAACACACACAACAGGAGTTATTTGTCTCGCTTGTGCCATCTATTGTCACTTATTGGCCTGTTGCTGATCACCTTGTTTGCTATGGAAGTGCAGGCTGCCTATGCCACGCGCACCTCGTCACCGATTTTCTACAGCAATTCAGATGCTGATACAGCGACTACTTCGCCAAAGTGTAATTACCTTTCGTTCACCATCACCGCCGGCACACAGCTTGACGATGCCTGGGTGCAACTGGTTATTCCAGGCGGCTCCCTCCTGTACATGGGCGGGGGTGATGATGGTCTCTTCCATTTTGGGCCGATGGCCAGTGGAGAAACCAGAGCGGTGTTCTATTACGCGTGCTCGACCCATACTGGCAAAACAGCCTCGGCAGCACAGCCTTACACTATCGATGTTTACAGCGGCAAACCATCAGCGGGCGGCACCGTTGTGGATACGACATCAATCAACGACACCACCATTGATGATGATGTAATTGAGGCTAACCCCAACACGGTTAACGCGATCTGGGCGGACATTAATCCCAGCGTACTAGGTGCGACAACCACACTGACCGTGGATGGTGATACCGGCACCATTGGTTGTTCCGTACCATCCAGCTGCGATACTACCGGCACGGGAGCGGGGCCGATGGCGTTCAACCCGGCGACCTTCCTCGACTGGCGTGCTGATGCTTATGAGCTGGTTGCAACCAGTATCATACTGTCGGTCGGCAACAGCCTCACGTTTGATGATCAGTTATATTTAGATAGCGTACCGTCGTCTTCGGACACTCATTACAATGCTATCTATTATTTCCGACCTGTTGCGACCACGGCTTCAACCACCACGCTATCGCCAGTCTCCTACATAACCAGTGGTAAGCCGATCAAGCATACCAATCTGGGCAGTGGTGCTTATGCAACAGCGGGTGGTCTGTTGCCGATTCTGCCAGCAAAAAATGAAGTGTTGCTAGCGAAATCTGTTAGCCATGCCACGCTGCCAGCACAGGGCGGCGTGGTGACGTATACGATTGGTGCCACCAATCAGGGTGCTTCTGATTTAAGTCTGGATAGTTTTGTTGATGTACTGCCAACAGGTGCAACTTATGTTTCTGGTTCCACTACCTTCAATAATGTTGCTCTGCCTGACCCCTATGAGTACCCGGATGGTGTCACTCTAGACTGGTCATCGCTGTTTAATATTCCAGCAGGTGCAACGCGTAATCTGGTTTTTCAGGTCAATCTGCCTGCAACACCTGGTACTTATACCAATTCTGCTATCGCCTTGATTGGTAATGCAGTTATCGATACGACATTAACCACCAGTGATAATGTGCCAGCTACGGCCAGTACAGAGGTGCTTTTTGCACCCACTATCAGCAAGTCATTCTCACCGACTGCGCTGGCGATAGGTATTAGCTCGACACTGACGCTAACCATTGGCAACCCCAATGTCGCGCATACGCTGAATGGCATTGCCATCAGTGACACGTTACCAGCCAGCCCTGCCGGTCTGGTGTTTTCATCTCCACCTGATGCCGCGACTACCTGTACCGGCGCGGCCTTAAATATTAGTGGCACAACAGTTTCAATCACCGGCGGTACTTTGCTGCCTGGGCAGAGCTGTACGGTTTCGGTGAAAGTTACTTCATCGGTGAATGAGGTTTATACCAATATCACTGACATAGTCTCATCCAGTAACGGTGGTACTGGCAGCACGGCCAGTGCAGTCATTTCTTACACACCGAAACCGACTATCAGTAAAGCTTTCTCGGTCTCGACCATACCCGCTGATGGTAGCGCGACGCTGAGTTTTATTATTACCAATAATTACGGTGGCGCGATCACCGGCGTGACATTTGATGACCTGTTCCCGGCAGGACTGGTCACGGCGAATCCGCCAGTACTCACTCCGGCGACACCCTGTGGCGCAGGTAGCAGTATTGAGTCATGGGATGGCGCAACTGCTGGTGCACTAAGTGCCAGCGGTGGTGATGTTGGTATTCGCCTGACTGGTGGTGGTATTGCGACCACCACGGGCACCTGTTCTTTTAGCATCGATGTCACCGCCGCAGCGGCAGGTGATTACGCCAATACCAGCAGCGGTGTTGATTCAAACGAATCCAGTCCAGCAGGTCCGGTTAGTAACACTGCTGTATTGTCAGTAATGGCAGCGCCCACGATAGATAAGGCGTTTTTGTCGACCACTATCGGTAAAGGTCAGAGTACGACGTTGACGATTACTCTTAATAATTCAAACGCTATCGCTATTACTGGTGTCGCTTTTACCGATAGCTACCCAGACAGTCCAGATCTGGTTAATGCGGCCACGCCAAATCTTGTTAACACCTGCGGCGGCACGGCTACAGCGGCAGCTGGTACTACCGGCCTGAGTCTTTCTGGTGGCATTATTCCTGCCAATAGCAGTTGTGCTATCAGTGTCGATGTGACTTCTGACGTGATTAATCTAACCGGTTATGTCAATACACTTGCTGTTGGTGATGTGAGCACCAGTAATGCTGGCAGCAATGAGGTGGCCGCTACCGATACGTTAATTGTCAATGCCACACCGACTATTACCAAGAGTTTTAGCTTTAACCCGGCGACGGGCATTGCGGTCATGGACATTAGCATCACGAATAACGATGCAGCAGCAATTACAGCTTTGTCTTTCACCGATCTTTTCCCGGTTGGTATGAGTACCGATAATCCACCCTCACTAACACCTGCAACACCGTGTGGAGCAGGTAGTAGTATCGAGTCGTGGGATGGAACCACGGCCGGCACCCTGAGTGCCACCGGCGGCGATCTGGGTATAAAACTCACTGCCGGGCAAATCGCCAGCGGTGGCAGTTGTGCTTTCAGCATTAATCTTGCGGTGAATGCGCTGGGTGTTTATACCAATCAAACTTCAGCTGTCACTGGCTCTTTCGCTGGCACCGGCAGCCCCAGTAATATCGCGACCTGGATTGCACCGGCAGTCAGCAAGATCTTTACACCGACTCAGGTGACGCCAACCACATTGGGACCGAGCGATATTTCGCGATTGATCATCACCATTACCAACCCCAGTTTTATTACAGCGCTGACCGGGCTGACAATCGAGGATGTTTATCCGACTGAGGCGATTGAGCTGGCGGGTGGCACACTGAATGCGGCAATCACGGAGGCGGCAGTACCAGACACTCCAGCATCCAATAGTTGTGGCGGTACATTCACGGCTACGTCAACTGGTCTGTCATTGTCGGGCGGTACGCTGGCAGCAGGTGCCAGTTGTGAAATCGCCGTTGACGTGTACGCGACCGACACCACACCAGCCATTTATACCAACACCACGAGTAATGTGGCTTCAGATCAGGGTATTGGCGTTGCAGGTAGTGATACGCTCATCATCACTACCAAACCAACGATTGAGAAGTCATTTTTGACCACGCCTGTGATACTGTCCGGCGGCACCGCGACCAGCAGAATGCAGATTATCGTGGAAAACAATTCTGGTCTTGATATTACTGATGTTGAGTTCAGCGATATCTTCCCAACCAGTCCAGCGCAAATGGTCTGGGAAAGTACCTTTTCGAATAGTTGTGGCGGTACGCTGACCGATGAACTTGGTGCTGCTCTGGTGGCAGGCACTTCGACCGGTATTGAATTAACCGGTGGTGCGATTCTCAGTGCGATACCGTCAACCTGTACCATAGAAATCGATGTCTCGGTTACCGCTTCAGGCAGTTATTACAATACCACCAGCGGTGCTATTTCTTCTGCAAATGCTGAAATTGGCCCGGTCAGTGATACTGCAGAACTGGTTGCTCATCTAAGTCCGCCAACGGCGAGCAAGTCTTTTGCTAATACAGGTTTCCAGGTCAATAACCCGAATCGACTGACTATTACGCTGTCAAATGAAAATACGGATGCGATTACCAGCATGGGCTTCACCGACACCTATCCGGCGAATATGGTTAACGCGGCTGCACCTAATATTTCTAATACCTGTGGTGGCACAGTGACTGCGGCGGCCGGTGTAGGCATGCTGAGTATTGCCGGTGGCACGATACCCGCGGGCACTATTGGCCCTGTGGTGCCTGGCACCTGTACCATTGAAGTGGATATAACCGCTACTGCAGCCGGGGCTTATACCAATACCTTGCTCGATTTGTCGGTGACTTCGGCAAATGCGGAACCTGGCCCTAACGGTGATGTGACTTCAGTGACTACAGCCTATTTACCACCAACTTTGACTAAGGCTTTTGGCGCGGCATCCATTGGCATTGGCGCTAGCACCACGCTGACACTGACGCTGACCAATCCCGCCAGTAATCCCGATGCCATCACCGCTGTGCAGGTGGATGATACTTTCCCAACCGGTATGACCTTGCAGGATATTGTCTTTGTCTACGCACCTGCGGCCTGCGGCACCGTTACCAGAACCGACGACACCGCCTCTGTGGCAGCTGATGGCGCGATCCGTTTCGGTGTCGCCTCTCTGGCGGCGGGGGTTTCCTGCGAAGTGTCGGTGAATATCACCTCGTCTACTTCGGGTGCGGTCACCAATACCACCGGTACGCCTACGGCCACCGCCGCCACTTCACTGGCGGCACTTAGTGGCACCACCGCGTGGGATAGTATTACTGTGCAAAATTCACCGAGTATTACCCTGTTGAAGTCGGCGCTGACCTTGAGCGACCCGGTGAATCTTACGGTGAACCCCAAGGCAATAACCGGGGCGGTGGTGCAGTACATCATCATTGCCACCAACAGTGGTGGCGGTGGTCCGGACAGCGATAGCACCATAGTCATTGACCCGATTTCAGCCAGTACCGAGCTGTACCTGGACGACATCGGTGGAGCAGGTTCCGGGCCGGTGACATTTTTTCAGGGTGCAACCAGCAGTACTTTAACCTACAATTTTATTGCACTCGGTGATGGTGGCGACGATCTGTCTTTTTCCAATGACGGCGGTCTGAGCTGGACGGCTACACCGGTGGCAGATGGTGTCACCGGTTGTGATGTGACGGTGCCTGCTATCACCCATATCCGCGTTAATCCGAAGGGGACTTTCGTTGGTGATGTGGTACCGCCAAGCCCAAGCTTCCAGCTTGTTTTCCGCGTTTGTGTTAAATAAGTGTTCAGTGAGCCAGCAGAATGCTGGCTCACTGAAAGCTAGCTATTTTCTCTGGCGATAGCCCGATGGCCAATGTCGGTTCTGAAATAAACATCCTTCCAGGAAATCGCATTAACAATTTCATAAGCCTTTGCCTGAGCATCAGTGACTGAATTGCCCAGTGCACAGGCGCACAAAACGCGACCACCACTGGTGACTACTTCACTGTCTTTTTCAGCCGTGCCAGCGTGGAAGATTTTGCTGTTGATATTGTCAGCGCTATCGAGACCGCTGATAACATCGCCCTTGTTGTAATTATCGGGGTAGCCACCTGCAGCCAGTACCACACCAATCGAAGTGCGCTCATCCCAGTCAGTAGTTTCACTATCCAGTTTGCCATCGAGTGCGGCCAGGCAATGTTCAACCAGATCGGATTTCAGACGCATCATAATCGGCTGGGTTTCAGGGTCACCAAAGCGCACGTTGTATTCCAGTACATTGGGTTTGCCCGTCTCATCGATCATTACACCCGCGTACAAAAAGCCGGTGTAGTCATTACCTTCGGCAGCCATGCCATCAACCGTAGGGCGAATCACTTCATTCATAATGCGATCGTGAATTTCGGGGGTAACTACTGGTGCTGGAGAATAAGCGCCCATGCCACCCGTGTTAGGGCCGGTGTCGCCATTGTCGCGTGCCTTGTGATCTTGAGAAGTCGCCATCGGTAAAATGTTTTTGCCATCGACCATACAGATGAAACTGGCTTCTTCGCCGAACAGAAATTCTTCGATGACTACACGCGCACCGGCATCACCAAAGCGGTTACCGGAAAGCATATCAGTCACCGCAGCAATTGCTTCATCTTCGGTCTGTGCCAGAATTACGCCTTTACCTGCGGCCAGACCATCGGCTTTGACCACCAGTGGTGCACCTTGCCGTTTAACATAAGCAATGGCTTCTGCCTCATTGGTGAAGTTGCTGTAAGCGCCAGTGGGTATATTGTGGCGAGCCAGAAAATCTTTGGTGAAGGCTTTAGAGCCTTCCAGTTGTGCCGCGCCCTTGCTCGGGCCGAAAGCTTTCAGGCCAGCGGCAGAGAATTCATCAACAATGCCATCGACTAGTGCGGCTTCAGGCCCAACAATTGTTAGTCCGATGTCATTGTTTTTGGCAAAGTCGAGCAGAGCAGGAATATCCTCAGCACCGATATTGACGTTTTCGATACCATCTTCCAGCGCCGTACCGGCATTACCGGGAGCAACGTAAACCTGGTCAACTTTGGGAGATTGGGCTGCTTTCCAGGCGAGGGCGTGTTCGCGACCACCACCACCAACAACTAGAACTTTCATGATTTTTCCTGTTTTCTTGAATATTTGAGTGGATGGGGATTTTATATTGTTGATGGGGGAGGGGATAGGGGGAATATATAGTTTCTGTCGGAATGACAACTATAAAGTTAAGTGTGATAAAAGAAGTGTCCCCATGGAACCTGAAAACTTTTCTCTAACGAATCCAGCAACGAAGGTTGTGGAACCGCTTCCTTCGGATAGATATCCGTTATCTCAATAAAATACCTACCAAACCCAGCTGATTTCCGCCAGTTAAATAACCATGCACCTGAAGTTTGTTGGCAATGGCTGCACTCAATCTGATTATCTGTCAAAATTTCTCGCCAGTTTTTTTCTGGTTTTTTACAGTGTGGACAATGTGGTGCAAAACTGTGTTTGCTGGTTAATGCAGAGATGCTTTCCGTGGTGGTGACGCGGATAAAAGTAAATTTTCCATCATCATTTTCATTTTCTAATTTGATGTTGGGTGAACAGCCCATGAAGCTGATGTGATCTAAAAATTTTTCACCGACTAAAAAACTGTTTTCATCTTTGTTTAAGGGCTCACCCGCAAGTCCAAGTTCCTGTATTGTTTTTGTCAGTGCTTCTGGGTTGTCAGCTATCCAGTTTGGGTTCGTTGGATAAATGACCAGCGAAGCATTGGAGGTGAAGGCATTCACTATTTATTATCTGAAAATCCGTCGTCGGTTTTTTCTTTTACTTTGTCATCGTCTTCCATGATGATTCGATGCGCGGGGCCTTCCAGGTCTTCAAACTGATCGGATTTTACTGCCCATAAAAAAACCCAGACGATGCCGGCGGCTATGATTAAAGCGAGGGGGACTAAGAGATAAAGGGATTCCATATTGTGTTTTAGTTTTTTGTGCGAGTAAGTCTCAGGGCGTTTAATACGACCAGTAATGAGCTGGCTGACATGCCGATGGCGGCCATCCAGGGTTCTACATAACCTGCGGCGGCGGCGGGTACGGCGAGTAGATTGTAACCGAAAGCCCAGCTCAGGTTTTGTTTGATGATTTTTAGTGTGCGTCTTGATATTTGATAGCCTGAGTACAGGTGCTCGACGTGATTGGATAATAGAATCATATCGGCGTGTGCTGCAGCGAGTTGAGTGCCACTACCCATGGCGATAGAAACATCGGCACCGGCGAGTACCGGTGCATCGTTGATGCCGTCTCCGGTCATTGCGACGATGGCACCATTTTGTTGCATGGTCTGTACCTGAGCCAGTTTATCGGCGGGTTTTAGATCGGCGTAAACATTATCGATCCCGACCTGTCTGGCGATGCGTCTGGCGTTGGCTTCGTGATCACCGGTCATCAGGGTGATGGTTTTATTTTGCTGTTTGAGTTTTTCTATTAGTGGTTTAGCTTCTTCTCTGAGTTCATCATCGAAAGCAAAAACGGCGAATGCTTTTTTATCTGTCGCCAGTGCGACCAGTGTTAGTTCATCAATTTGATGTTCTGTGAGCAATTCTGCCGAGATGTTCGTCTGACAGACCTGATTGATGTATTTGATGTTACCGAGATACCACGTTGTATTTTCAATATTGCCGCTGACTCCCTGACCCGCTGAGTTTTCAAGTTGGCTAACTTTAATGGTATTGCCGTGTTTTGATTTGTTTGTGGCCTGTATCAAACTTCTGGCGACAGGGTGTTCGGAACCGGCTTCCAGTGCAGCGGCGATTTGAAGATGGTTTTTAATATTATCCTCATCGAGTGATATTGATTTAACCAGACGGATGTTGCCCTGTGTCAGCGTGCCGGTTTTGTCGAATACAAAGTCGGTGGCCTTGCCCAGTGTTTCCAGTGCGGTTGCGCTGGTGGGTAATAAACCTAATCGTGCAAGCTGTCCGCTGGCGGCGGTGATGGCGGTGGGTGTAGCCAGTGACAAAGCACAGGGACAGGTGACCACCAGTGTGGCGATGGTGATGGCGACCCAATGTTCGGGGCTGGTCTGATACCAGTAAATAGCCACACCGCTGGCCAGAAGTAAAATAATGCTGACAAATTTTGAAGCTAGTCTATCGGCCATTTTGGCGATGGCCGGTTTTCTGTTCTGTGCTTCATCGAGCAGGCGATGAATGGAAGCGAGCACGGTATCGTCACCAATTTTGTCGATTTGAATCACCAGTGGACTTTCGGTGTTGGTGCTGCCGCCGACGGCTTCGTCGTTGATGGTTTTGGTCACGGGCAGACTTTCGCCAGTGATCAGTGATTCATTAATACCGGAAATGCCTTCGACGATGGTGCCATCAGCGGGGATATTTTCACCGGGGCGTACCAGCACGTAGTCACCAATGCTGAGTTCGGCAACGGAAATGTTGCTCTGGTTTTGCTGGTCGAAATGGCCATTTTCATCAAGCGCCAGTTTGGTAGCAATCGCAGGCTGTAAATTGAGCAGGGCTTCGGTGGCTTCAGCAGTGCGTTTGCGGGCGTTGGATTCGAAGTAACGTGCTGATAATAAAAAGAAGGTAAACATGGCGACCGAGTCAAAATAGACCTCACCGCTGCCCTGAAAAGTGTGCATGACGCTGGCGCTGAAGGCGATGCCGATGCCAAGTGCAACGGGCACATCCATGCCAACGCGTTTATTTTTAAGATCACGCAAGGCGGCACTGAAGAAGGGTCTGGAAGCAAATAATAGCAGTGGCACGGTGACGGCCATGCTCACCCAGCGGAACATCTGTTTAAAACCTTCTTCTATGCCCCACCAGTCACCGGTGTACATGGCGACGGCCAGAATCATGATTTGCATGCCCAGTATGGCGGCGATGCCGATACGGCGCAGCTGCTGTTTTTTCTCTTTCTCGATCAGGTATTGCTGGTGATCCGGGTTGTAAGGATGGGCCAGATAACCGATCCGGGTAATGGATTCGAGAATCTCGCTGAGGCTGATGCGGGTGTTATCCCAACGGACTCTGGCTCGGTTGTTGGAGTAGTTGATGTTGGCGCTGATTACGCCGGGCAGGGCGTTTAAATGCTGTTCATTCAACCAGATACAGGCAGCGCAGACGATACCTTCCAGGATAAGTGAGACTTCACGAATTTCTTCACTGCCATCTGAAATGAACTGTTTTTGAATCTGTGGGTTGTCGTAGGCTTTGAGCTGTTGCAGGAATTCAGGCACGATTTTTTCGGCCTTCTGTGATGGCTCAGTTCTGAATTTATAGAAATCTTCCATGCCGCTATTAACGATAGATTGTGCCACCGCCTGACATCCATAGCAGCACATGGCCTCATCTTTGCCGTTGATATTTACACGAATATCAAGCTTGTTGGGTACTGGTAATCCACAGTGAAAGCAGATTTTTACTGGGTTTTTTTGTTTCATTTAGTTTATTTATTTTTCACTTTAGGTTCTAAAAATGCGCAAAGGATGCTTTAATTGCCTGTAGGATTACGTGCTGGATTTTATAGTTTATAATCTGGCGCATAAAGGTAAAATGGTATGGACGCGCAAAATAGGCTCATTTAGCTGAGAACAATAAGATATGCCCGATACAAATAAACCACAGTTAGTCACGTTTGATCGACTCAAAGTTTCCTGTGGTCAGTGTAATTTGAATGAGCTTTGCTTTCCTCATGGTATGAATTCTGAGGATATGTGCAAACTGGATTCGTTGGTTGAGCAACGTAAACCCATGCAGAAGAATGATCATCTATATCGTGAGAGTGATTCTGCACACGCTATTTATGCGGTACGCTCTGGTAGTGTCAAAACCCTTGTTGAAAGCCCAAATGGTGATGAGCAGATAGTCGGCTTTCATTTGCCGGGTGAATTGCTGGGGCTGGATGGCTTTATGGATGGCAGTCATACCTGTACCGCAATTTCTCTGGAAACCACCAGTGTTTGCGCTATACCGATGGCTAAACTGGAAAGTCTTTGTGGAACCATTCCCGGTTTACAGCACCAAATGTGGCGCATTATGGGCAAGGAGGTTACCGAAGAGCATAAGATGCTGCTGATGCTGGGGAAGATGAGCGCCGAGGAGAAAATTGCTACTTTCCTTCTGAGTATTTCACGTCGTATGGGTGAGCGTCACTGGAAAACGACTGAATTTGTTTTGAGTATGCCGCGTCAGGATATTGCGAACTATCTGGGTCTGGCAGTGGAAACGGTGAGTCGCTTGTTCGCTCAGTATCAGGAAGCGGGCATTATCAAGGTCGATCGACGCCGCATTAGCATCCTTCTGCTTCAGCGATTAAAGGAAATCGTTGGTGAAACAGAGGATATCAAAGCAAAAAATGGTAACGGACTCGATACCTAGATAACTTTTGAATAGCGCCGTTGCAGCAGGTCTTTTTTCAGGTAACGGTCGAATTCCATACTGATGACTCGAGACAATAAGCGACCCGAGGCGGTGACTTCGATATGCTTCTTGTCCATGATGATCAGGCCATCTTCTACCATAGTCTTCAAAGCAGGTAACGCTGAAGCAAAGTACTTTTCAAAATCAAAGCCCCATCTGGCTTCAATCTGATCTATATTCAGTCTGTTATTGCACATCAGCTGGTTGATTACTTCACGACGTAAAATATCATCCGCTTCCAGCTCTATGCCTCTGAAAACCGGGATTTTCCCCTGTTCGATAGAAGCCTTGTAATCATCGACAGTTCTTACATTCTGTGAATAGTTGTCACCGATACGGCTGATGGCAGTAATGCCCATGGCAACGGTGTCGCAGTCAGCATGAGTTGAATAACCCTGGAAATTACGATGCAAGGTACCTTGCTGTTGGGCTTTGGTTAAATCGTCAGTCTGTTTGGCGAAATGATCCATGCCGATATAGGCGTAACCCGCCTGCTGTAATTTATCGATGGTCATCTGAAGGATTTTTAATTTTTCTTCGGCCTTCGGTAGATCTGATTCCTCTATGCGACGCTGGGGTTTGAACATTTCCGGCATGTGCGCATAGTTATAAACGGCAAGACGATCAGGGCTGGCCTCAATGGTCGATTGAATGGTTCTTTCAAAACTTTCCAGCGTCTGTTTGGGTAGACCGTACATCAGATCTATATTGATAGAATGAAAATCATTTTTTCGAGCGGCATCGACAACCTTAACAATCTGTTCTTTGGTGTGGACTCGATTAACGGCATCCTGCACGTCCGGATCAAAATCCTGCACGCCGAAGCTGATGCGGTTGAAGCCAATACTTCGTAGGAACGCAATGCGTTCTTCGTCAACGGTGCGAGGATCGACTTCAATGCCGAATTCGCCGTCATCACCTTCAGGAATAGTAAAGTGTTGTCTCAGGCAATCAAAAATATCACCGATGGATTCATTATCAAGAAAGGTGGGTGTGCCACCGCCCCAGTGTATTTGAACTACTGGGCGTGTCTTATCAAATAGTTTGCTCTGTAAGGCAATTTCTTTTTTGAGTAGATCAACGTAAGCGGGTGCTTTGTCTTTATCCTTTGTGACAATCTTGCTGCAACCGCAGTAATAACAGATGGTGTCGCAAAAAGGGATGTGCAAATAAAGCGATAAGGGCGTAGGAATAGGGTCGTTATTACTATCATCAACCCATTCGCAGTAATCTTCGGGGCCGTAATCAGTATTGAACTGTACAGCTGTAGGATAAGAGGTGTAGCGAGGGCCTGAGCAATCGTAGCGGCTGATCAGGTCTTTATCGAAGATGACTTTATTGTTCATGAAACGCCCTTGGTTTGAGGATCAAAAAGTATACGTTGGGTATTTTTTTTGATTGTGACTTGCATCAAGTCTGGATAATGTTATTTACTGCTTTATTTACAAGGGCATACCACCTGCTATGGCTGTGCAATTTGGTTCGATTCTTATTTTTCTTGTTGAGTATGAAAGGCTTTCTTTGAAATATTGCTGGCGATATAATTATGCAGTAATTTCGTGTGGTTATACGTAGACGGCTATTTTTAGATTGCGTATAATACTGCCCGCTTCTTATATACAAATAACTTGAAATAGTTCTCAGGAACCTGGAAGGATGCATTCTATGAATGATGAAACCTATAACTACGCAGTAGTCAGAAAATTTGCCGTGATGGCAGTGATCTGGGGTATTGTGGGTATGACTGTTGGTGTTTTAATAGCTTCTCAAATGGCCTGGCCGGTGATGAACTTTGATACGCCATGGTTAACTTTTGGTCGTTTACGTCCTTTACATACTAATGCAGTTGTTTTCGCCTTTGGCGGTTCTGCTTTGTTTGCTACCTCTTATTACGTGGTGCAGCGAACCTGTCATGTACGTTTATTTGCGCCTAAATTGGCAGAATTTACTTTCTGGGGCTGGATGCTCGTTATTGTTCTGGCTGCGATCACACTTCCAATGGGT
>CBFCZV010000038.1:0-20681 GCA_965602855.1 uncultured Gammaproteobacteria bacterium
GTTTTCTAGGGGTGGGTATTTGGTGTTTGTCATTTGAGTCCTTTCTTGGGTTTGTGGGGTGGGTTAAATTTATGAAATCCGATAATGTTTATTTGTTGTTTGATGTTGGGTTTCGTGCCTCAACCCAACCTACGCGCTTATTGAAACTACCCATGTCATTAAGGTGATGATAGTTGATACAGGCATAAGAAGCAGTGACGCTTTAAGTTTGAGGGGGTTACCAATTATTAAAAAATAATTTATTAAACATTGCTTATATTTATCGTTGAGAGCCACTCTCGAAGCCTTGAAATAGTGATATATCTTGCTCCAGTCCCACGATATAGATTAATAATCCCATCCCAATGTTGATTTAGTCTTTTTGCAATGTTTTGGGCATATGTTTTATTTTTGCAATTCAACGCTATAACACAGTCGGAGAGTTGAACCTCTGTATTAAAATAAACCGCTTTTAAAGCAGTCTTATCTGGTATGCCAACACGTGGTAATAATATGTTCCAGCCGGTCACCCGTCCGTTTGTTTTGTTAGTGGTGCGGAAAAAACCAGCTAAAGATTTGTCGGTTGTTAGTTCTTTTATATTTGTTGAATGAATAAATGGAACACCTGAAACATCTTCTTGCATAGCATGTACTTGTAGGCCACCTCTTATTACATGGGTCTGCAAAGCTTCTTTATTCTTGAAAAACTGTTTATGTGATGCGGGTAAGGTTATTCCTGGTGTAAACTTAATTATTGTGGCACGTGCTCTCGCACCTTTGAAAGTTTCGCTGTGTAGCTCGTCAATGATTTCAATTTTATATTGCTGTCCTAATACATTTCTAGCAAGAGCATCTGTTTCTGAATATAAAAGAGATTCAGGTACTATTACCATTGCGCCTTGATTCGGCTTGAATAGCTGAAAGCTCTGTAATATATGAGCCATGGCAACGCTTCCCTTCAAAGCCTTTCCAAGGTATTCAATGTCCACTGATTTCTGTCGGCCATGACTAAATGGTGGATTCATTATCAAAAGGTCACAATTATTTGGCTTTGATATAGCATGTGTTTTTTTGTAACTGTTAGAATTTAATAAATCAGCAACTGATAATATCCAATGCGGATTTTTACGCCGAAGACTTACAATTGTATTTCTATCACGATCTAACCCAATGCATTGTGTATCTTCAAAAACTTGGTCAGCAGCTTCCAATAAATGACCTGCCCCACAGGTAGAATCTACACAGATTTGGGGTGAATATGAGATATTGTTAGCTAGCATTTCCTTCGCCACATCTCGTGGTGTGTAGTAACGATCTAAATCAAGAAGCATTAAAATCACCTAGATCATAAATATGAATGATGCCAATTCCTTTTGTCCGTCCCTCTTTTCTTACAGGGTGGTCAAACATGATTTCTGTATCTTCTGGATGTGAAATTGCGTACCAGATTGCACCAAGAGCATGTGGTTTTGTACCAATAGGTGCTATGTACATATAGTGTTCCGGATAATCCTTTCGGATTTCATCAAGTGTTGTAAATGCCTCAAATGGGCAACTTGCTCTTGCATATCTAAGTTCTGAGTGTGCATGGTATTCTTCTAGCAAGCTTCGATTACAGGCAACCGTAAATGCGGGGAATTCTAACTGAAAACCAGGCACACCGACCACCGGAATGATTTTTGGTATGGGATCTAATTGAAAAACCAAACGTTCTGGTCGGTTACCTTCAAATCCAAGCATAGCAACAAACAAACATTTTGATTCATCTGGCGGTCCAGATAAACGTACAAAGCCAGGCAGAGGAGCAAGGCCGTCAAATCTCACGCTCAAATCAAATAACGTAGCCGATGCAGGGCTTGAATGTAACTTGTAAGATTCAGGTTCTGCATATAAAACACGCGTTTGAATCTTAAGTTCAAATGCACATTTTAGTAGTGGTGCCCAAATATTTGGAGATAAGCCAGAAATATCTATTAAGAGTCGTTCAGTTTTTATCAAATCATTTAGCGCTTCATTATTCCTAAGATCAATTTCTTGTTCTGGTTGTGTTCCTTGCTGAACAACAATCTTTTCTTTGCCATTTTTTTTTATAGAAATTAGTCGCTCTGGTTGGTTTTCATGAAAATCATTCCATAAATCTAAATGGCCTCTATTTTCAGTAGCATCACCTGCAAGAATTATTAGTTCTGTTGAATCAATGTCATCTGAGGTTAAATTGTTATATCGTGCGGTGTGGTAAGGCTGTCGTGGAAAATCTAGCGATAAACTCATTGTTTTGTACCATCGCTATAGAACGCTGAAAAGAGCGCCAATTGCTCTGGAAGATCATTTTCATCAGACTGTGTACAATCTTCAAGTAATGAAGAAATAGCTTTGGATGGTTGATCATCTAAGATATTTAATAGTTGCCTAGCATCAAAAGTTGTGCGACGTTTTTTTCTATGAGAAATCTCAAAAAAACCACAAAAAATACGGTGCAATCTATACTCATCCTCGCGCATTTCTAAAATGGATGTCGCTTTGGTACTAGGTGCTGCTTCAAAAGCAAGGTGGCCGACACCCTCATTAAGTAAAGTTCGTATATGTTCTACATCCTCAGGTATCCCACCAAGAATAAACGAAGTTACTTCAGGCGCTCTACCCGATGGTGAACGAGCAAATTCAAAGAACACCTTGCCTATTGCTAAAACCAGTCTCTTTAGATGAACACCATGATCTGCCAGGCCTTCCAATTGATTCAATCTTCTTTTTCCAATATCTCTCACAGCTAGTGTTTGGGCTTTTGGAGAAATCAATAATTCCTTGGGAGGGATGTTATTTTCAAACATATTTATCTGATGGCCAATAGCTGCATCGATAAGCTCAAGAAAGTATCTAATGTTTCCACCAGGAAGTGAGAGAAAAACGCGAGCACCACAATAATATTTATGTATTCGAGCACCCTTGTTACCTTTTGACAACCAAAAGAGACTGGCATAGCGATGATTGCCTAGACGTGTAGACCATGTTGTCTCATTTTCTTTCCAATCATTAGCTAAATCGATTAAATCAGAACCATCCTTTTCTTGCCAATATTTAAGAAAATAAATTTCACTTTTTGGTTTTTTAGAAAAATAACTATATAGATCTTGGTTAGATTCATTTAATTCATCTAGTAATTGATTGGCAACTTTGTCTGAACCGAGTAGTGATGATTCATCTTCAAAATTAAGTTCCACAAGGAACTCGTTTAATTTTTCTGGTACATTTACACCTTTGTTCCTTGCACATTTTAATCTGAGTTCGGCAACTGCTAATGCAAAATATTCAAAACCTTCGTCTGCTATTTCTATCTCTGCGTAGTCATCAGGTATTCTGAGTACATCTTGTCCATCCATAGTTTGATTAGTGCGGATACCATTCTTTCGCACCCCAACCTTGTAAGACAGCGGAGGTTCGGCATGTTTTATATAGGTGTTTAATACGGCCTGCTGATAGTCTAATAAATTTTCATATTCATCAATGCAGCAAAAAATAACTCTATCACCAGATAATCTGGACTCACTAAGTGCTTCAGAAAATACTCTTAAAGGCGACTCTGCCATAGATAACTTTATGCTGGAAATGTTTTTTGGATTGTTTACATAAATCTGCAACTCTGAAATACCATATTTTATAATTGATTTTAAGTCCAAAAGCGTTTTTGACTTTTCTAGCCCAAGGTCAGAAGAAATTCTTGAAACTGATTCTGCATCAAGGGTGAGTCCAGTTTTTGACTCAAGCCATATTCCTAAGTCTGTTAATTCATGACACACGAGCAAATTAAAATAGTGAGAAAATACTTTTTCCCATTGGTTTTTGCTGATATCTCCATCTTGAAAAGCTCGTACTCTATTTTTATTCATTCTAACAAGAACACCTAGGTGTTCTTGATCACTAAAATTTAAATTATTTCCTTCAAGTCTTTCTAGAGTTGAATCATACTTGAGCGATTGTAAAGATGTTGTTTTACCCGTGCCTCTACCACCAACTAAAAAACATGGCCGGACAGATTCTAATTTATTTAAATATGTTGGCGAAACAAAAAGTTCTTTGAAATGATCGGACGGCCATTCCGCTCGATTATCACCAAATAGCTCTCTTAGGATAACTGTTGTATCAGTTCTTGCTTTAAGTTCTTTCAATTAATGGCTCCCAATTGTCGTCACCTGGTGACCAGAAAATAGGTAATGTCGCATCTGGAACGGCATGTTCGAATCCAAATAGTAACCCACGATTTTTATACCCAAAGGCAAGGTATTCTGGGTTTTTAGAAATATAAACTTCTTTTGGTTTTAGCCGATTTGAGTATTTCATAAGAAAATCTTCTGTTTCTTTTTTAAGACCCGTTTCAGAAATGAAGCCATTTATAGTTGATTTCTCTTCGAGTATATGAGTCGAGCAACATTTGGTGCCGCTGTATTTATATTATTTAATCCAAAATCTGTAGTTACTAATGTTATGTAAATTGCGGTAAAACCTGTTCTATTGTGAATTTCTGAAAACGAATGAGGAGATGATCTTCCATATTTTCTGTTCCATGTTTCAAGAAACTGATCACCAGACCCTATAAAATCATCTAGAAATACGACGGTTTTTCCCAAACTAGCATGTACTAATGCTAGTTTAGGATCCAGTATGAGATCTTCTGGTATATCAAGAAGTTGTCTTGCCTTTCTACACATTAAATATCCAGAATCTGTTGGATTAGGTATTTCACCTGTAACCGGTGTGTAAACTGCCGATCTTAATGATTTAGTTAACTCATCACTTGTTGGTGCTTGTGGTCCTTTTTCTAAGCCATCACCAATTGAATAGTAAGATGCAATCAACAGTCTGTCGGTGAAGTTCCTATTGTAAAATGTGAACTTATCAAGCATGAGAGAGGCAATGCCTTTGTCCTCAGCTTCAAAATTTCCTAACCATGCTCTAGGCCTTATGCTTGGTTCAGGTAGCCAAAGACCAGATTTTTTTAGTACATCACACTTCTCTATGACTTCTTCTAGATATATATCACTTCGCAAAAAAAACTCCTTATTATTGCCTATTTATCAATAATTCCGTTGTTAATAATCGCTAGATATTACACGACTTTTTTAAGTGCCTCTACTTATCAAAGGGTTTGTTTTTTCTCTGAGAGCACTAATCACCTCTCCCCAACCCCAACCAACACCCCAGTCCCAAACCAAACCCCCTCCTCCCCAAGCAGGCTTTTGATCTCCCCCCGATGCTCTCTCTCAAACACCACCTGCTCTTCCCCAGAAAGCTGATTCAACAACCCCCTAAACCCCGCATTCCAAACAACATCCCACCACATCTGCGCATCGGTCATCTGATAACCCAACGGCTCATAATGAACACTAACGTCACTTATACCCACAGCCTCAAACTGTTCCCTGAGCAGTTCTTCACTGGCCAGTCGTTTCCACGACAGCGCGGGCACTTCCCGCCCGGTGGCTTCATAGCGCTTAATAAAGATGTCGGCCATGGGTGAGAAGGCGTCTTCGGTGAAGCTGGTGATGGCAATTTTACCGCCGGGTTTGACGGTGTGGGCGATGTTGTTCAGGGCGGTGGTCATATCTTCGATAAAGAACAGGCCGAAGCTACTGGTGGCGACGTCGAAGGTGGCTTCTGCAAAGGTGAGCTGTTCCAGATCCATTTGCTGGAATTCGGTGTTGCTGAGGTTTTTCTCAGTGGCTTTGTTTCTGGCCTGTTGCAGCATGCCGGATGACAGGTCGATGCCGGTGACTTTGCCCTGGGGTAATTTTTCTGCGGCGGTGAGTGCGACTACGCCAGTGCCGGTGCAGACGTCGAGCAGTTGTTGATGGGGTTGAAGTTGCAGGTGCTCAATCAGCCGTTTTGCAGTTTCAGGAAAGAAGGATAATGAGGGATGGTCATAACCCGCGGCGACGGTGTCGAAGCCCTGCTGGATCATTTTTTTACGGTCGTTACTTTCCATTGTTTTCTTATTCTCTGTTTATTTCCTTGTCCTCCCTGTTCCTTATTGCTGGCGCTTCGTGCGCTGATGTGGGCTTGATGGTATCACATTATTTGTGGTTTATTCATCCAGGGTCTTTCTTACCCTTTTTAATAAATCTTCAGATGTAAATGGTTTATGTAATAATTTTTTACTCAACTGCTTATCTTCTTCGCATTCTTCCCTGTCACTACTATAACCACTCATTATTTGTATTTTTATTTTTGGATATTTTTTAACAGCAATGGCAGCTAATTGGTAGCCATCCATCTTGGGCATAATGACATCTGTTAATAAAAGGTCAACAGTATTGTTTTGAAGTCTATTCAATGCCTCGTTACCGTTACTCGCGTTTAATATGTGATATCCATGATTAGCCAACATTTGGCATGAAAGCTCCAAAAGCGCTGGTTCATCATCAACGACAAGAATGGTTTCACGCCCTCCTTGAATGCTGGTGCTTTGTGCTTTGGTTCCTGGCAGATCTTCAGTTAGGTTATCTGGATATTGATAACGTGGCAGGTAAATTGAAATATGCGTGCCAGTGCCGGGCTCAGAATAGGCATGTACAGCGCCACCAGATTGTTTTACAAAGCCATAAACCTGGCTCATGCCGAGACCGGTGCCCTGCTCGCCTTTGGTGGTAAAAAAAGGATCAAATATTTTATGACAGGTTTCGCGATCCATGCCGATACCAGTGTCGGTAATTAAAAGATGAATATAATCCCCAGTCGGAAGATCCAGGTGTTGTTTATATGAGCTATCCAAATTCTGATTTTGTGTTTTTAATATCAGCTTGCCGCCATCAGGCATTGCATGCATTGAATTAATGCTCATATTAAGAATTGCATCCTGCAACAGGTTTTCATCTATATATACAGGCCAAAGTGTATCGTCTAGATCAAGCGTTAATTCAATTCTTGCAGTGAGAATTTTTTCCAGCATATGTTGTTCAGAGGTGATCAGCTGGTTGATATCAGTAACAGCTGCTTCTGGGGTATGTTTGTGTGAAAACGTTAATAACTGAGAAGTAAGTTTACGCGCCCTTTCTCCTGCGCTATATATATTTTTAGCATAATCATGTGTCTTGCTTTGTTTTTTACTATCTTGTGAGATAAGCAGTTCTGAATAGCCAAGTATTACACCTAATAAATTATTAAAATCATGTGCTATGCCACCTGTTAGTTTGCCCAGTGCATCCATTTTAAGGCTATGCTGCAATTGTTCATCTTTCATTCTTTGTTCTGTAATATCATTAAACACAAGGACAATGCCGTGTATTTTTCCTGAGCTATCACGAATAGGTGCGGCAGAGTCTGCAATAAAGTATTCTGTCTTATCTTTTGATATCAGAATGCTATGTTTTCCAAGATGAAAAGTTTCTCCAGATTCTATGATTTTATCAAAATCGATATTTACACTTTTTTTATTTGATGAATCTACAACATTAAAGATCTGTTTTAGTGGCAAACCTTTTGCTTCATCAAACGACCAGCCAGTTAATGATTCTGCAACAGGGTTCATGCGGAGAATATTGTTTTCTGAGTCAGTTGTGATAACGGCATCGCCAATGCTGTTCAGAGTTAAGGAAAGATGCTCTTTATTCTGACTCAGTTCAGTATGGTATTGGGTTAGTGAATCGTATATCGTTTTTAATTCAGACACCTGAAATAACCCATGATAATTATGTTTATCAATAGTTTCAGGTTTTGTTCGCAGCCTGTTTATATAGCCGGTTAAATCCTTCATTGGTATACCAACAATAAACACAAGGGCCACATATAATAATATTGTTGAAACAATAATAATGAATACCAGCTCTGTGATTGATTCCTGTATCTGCATTTCTAATTCAATCATGCCCTCTGATTTGTGAAGATCATAAGAAAATTGAGCTGTGCTGAAAGTATTAAATAGCTGACCAATCTTATCCGTGTGAAGCCGCAATGTGCCGAATTCTATAAATTGAAAATTACTAAGCGATTTTAATAATGGAAGAAATTGTATTCGCGCACCAAGATAACCAATGACTGATTGTTTTTTTTCATCTATATATACGGGTGAGATATATAATATGTTATTGCTACTGGCAATTTGAAATGAAGTTGAATCAATATTTTCTGTCTGTATTTCGTATGGCAGTGTGCTGTCACCCAGCCTGGCAAGTGCCTTTCCATTGATATCGTAAATCATTAAATCAAGCGTATGCTCCTGCAAATCAAAGGCGTATTTTTTAAATCTTACATTGTACCAATAGGCAAATATCTCTGGGGTTTCAATTTGCTGCCTAACTTCTTCCCAGTGACTTAATTTGTTTGCGGATTGTTTAATATTTTCAAGAGTGAGAATTATTGAGTGTTCGAGTTCGGTTTTAGCGGAAACCCTTTGCGAGGCATCAATTTTGTTACGTGTGTTTTCTATGTTTGAACTAATATGATAGGAGAATATAGATACCAGTATTACAATAAATAATACAAACAAAATAGCATATTGTTTAACACTGAGAAGCATAGATATTATTGTTTTGTATTATCAGTAATTAGCATTTCTACGGTATCAACCAAATCAAATTCATGGGTCTGATCAAAAAAATGATTGGCGCCTTCAATAAGATGGGTGTTGCTATGTATATTTTGTAGTTGTTGTCTCCAGTTATTATCAATACGTTTATCACCTGTGCCTAATATAATGGATAGCTGCTTGTTGAATTTTGAAATCATACTGCTTGTTTTATCTATATTCCAGTTGTAATAAGATAAAAAATTACGTGCATAAGTTGGGTATGTTTCGCAATAGTTCAAAGCATAAGTGTCAAGCAGGTTTGAATTTTGTTTTATAGCGCTCTGTGCTTTTTCGGCATGGCTTTTATTTTCTCTGGCTTCTGGCCCAGATGCATAATATGACAAACTTATCAGAATGCTATGGTTAACAAATTTAGCATTGCTGTTTTCCATGTAATTTAATATGACCTGACCACCAGAACTATGACCTATTAATGTTACTGGTTTGCCGGTTTTTTCATACAGCCATTCTATCCACTGGCCAAGTTCTTCAGCTTCAGAATCCAGCGAATGCGTATGGATGGCTTCACATGGCAGGCTTTGTTTTCTATTGCTGAGCCCCAGAGACAAGGTGGGATTGACTACTGTATAACCTGAATCATTTAATGATGTTGCTAGTCTCTCAATAGTAGGAAACTCTTTGGTTTGAAGAAAGCCATGTAAAATCAAAACAGGATTACTATTGTCATCTCCCTGTAAGTAAGTAGCTATTACTTTTTTGTTGGATGCAGTCGTTAACTGTACGGATTCAGCAAAACTGAATGAAGTGCTGAATGACGCAATGAAGAGGAAAAAAAGCTTTGTAAGAAATAATGCTTGAGTGTTCATTTTTGGAAATTCATCTCACTTAAATCCACATTTTAAGAGCTATCTTGAACATTATAGTATCACAGTATTTAGGGTTTATTCGATGTTGGTCATGTTGGCTGGTTCACGTGGAACACCCTGCTATAGTGTTATGATTTCACTTTTCAAGCCTGTGAGTATTTGATAATCGCAACCAAATCGACAAAACGCCCCGTGTACAGTTATCTCATTTCTATTCTGATTGGTCTGTTGCTGATTAATGCCTGGATGTATTTTCAGCAGCCGAATATGATCTTTTTTCCTTTTAAGGTAATTGATGAAACCCCGGCGGACTGGGGGCTGGATTTTGAGGATGTGGGCTTTGCCACTGAGGATGGGCTTGTGCTTAATGGCTGGTATTTGCCTGCAGCGGATGCTCAGCGGGTGTTGCTATTTTTTCATGGTAATGGAGGCAATATTTCGCACCGCCGGGCTTCGCTGGAGATTTTCCATCGGCTTGGCCTGAATGTGTTGATTATTGATTATCGTGGTTATGGTAACAGTGAGGGTTCGCCGAGTGAGTCGGGGCTGTATATGGATGCGATGGCGGCCTGGTCTTATCTGATTAATGAAAAGGGTTTTACCGCTAATGAGGTGGTGATTTTTGGGCGTTCGTTGGGCGGTGTGGTGGCGACGAATCTGGCTTCTAAAGTTAAGGCGTCGGGTCTAATTCTGGAATCAACGTTTACTTCGGCCAGGGATATGGCCAGTTCAGTGATACCAATTTTTTCTAAAATACTGGTGATGCGTTATGGCATGAACACGGATAAGCGTATTTTAGAGGTGCACTATCCTGTGTTGGTACTGCATAGTCCAGATGATGATATTGTCCCGTTTGATCTGGGTAAAAAGGTATTTGAGCTGGCTAATGAGCCGAAGCACTTTTATACCATACGCGGTAGTCACAATGGCGGTTTTTACCTGAGCCAGCCGGAGTATGAGCAGGTGCTGGGGGAATGGCTGGGGAGGCTTTAATTTTTATGTCAGCCTACACACAACACCTTACATCCATTTGTTTTATATCCCCTTTTTCCGCTTGGATCCTGTATAATACGCGCTCCCGGTGCACATCGGTCTGCACCATTTAAAGCGGTAATCCCCAAAGATTCACCTCGAAACACACAGTTTCCGCCTTGACCGACCCGGCATTTATTTTGTCGTGTGGGCAGTTCTATATTGGCGCTTTTGTGCGCTGGAGTATATTTTTTAATGTCTTTTGAATCCCTCGGCCTTATGGCTGAATTAGTTAGTGCTGTCTCCGATAAAGGTTATAGCGAACCCACCCCTATACAAAAACAGGCTATTCCTACCATTCTCGAAGGTCGAGATTTGATGGGTGGCGCGCAGACGGGTACCGGTAAAACTGCCGGTTTCACTCTGCCCCTGTTGCAACGTCTGATGGAAATGCAGGCGAATGATGATAATCCGTCTAAAGGCCGTCGCCCTATTCGTGCGTTGGTGTTGACCCCTACTCGTGAATTGGCGGCGCAGGTTGCTGATAGTGTGAGTGATTATGGTCGTCATCTGCCGTTGAAATCGACGGTGGTTTTTGGTGGTGTCAGTATTAATCCACAGAAGCAGAAGTTGATGCGTGGTGTTGATATTCTGGTGGCGACTCCGGGTCGTCTGCTGGATTTGGTTGGTCAGCGTGCGGCTGATCTTTCCAAAGTGGAAATTCTGGTGCTGGATGAAGCCGACCGTATGCTGGATATGGGCTTTATTCATGATATCCGCAAGGTGCTGGCGATGTTACCAAAGCATAAACAGACTTTGCTATTTTCAGCGACTTTCTCCAATGAGATTAAACAGCTTTCTAATACGCTGTTGAAGTCACCTGCCCTGATTGAAGTGGCGCAACGTAATGCGGCGACGGAAACGGTGACGCAGGTGGTTCACCCGGTTGATAAGAAACGTAAGCGTGAATTGCTTTCTTTTTTGATTGGTTCGAACAACTGGCAGCAGGTGCTGGTGTTTATGCGCACCAAGCATGGCTGTAACAAACTGGTGGAACAGCTGGGCAATGACGGTATTACCGGCGCGGCGATTCACGGTAACA
Organism: uncultured Gammaproteobacteria bacterium; assembly: GCA_965602855.1. Classification (GTDB taxonomy): domain Bacteria; phylum Pseudomonadota; class Gammaproteobacteria; order SZUA-229; family SZUA-229; genus LH-M37. Next base: position 11,438 of record CBFCZV010000038.1, read on the forward strand.
AGAGCCAGGGTGCGCGCACCAAGGCGCTGGCGGATTTTAAGGCCGGCAAGGTGCGTGTACTGGTGGCGACGGATATTGCAGCACGCGGTATCGATATCGACCAGTTGCCGCACGTAGTGAATTATGAACTGCCGAACATTGCTGAAGATTACGTTCACCGTATTGGCCGTACTGGCCGCGCCGGTAATGAAGGTGAAGCCATGTCACTGGTGTGTGTCGATGAGCTGAAAATACTGAAAGATATTGAGCGTTTGATCAAGCGTGACATTCCTAAAGATGTGATCGACGGCTATGAGCCTGACCCATCGATTAAGGCCGAGCCGATTCAGCGTGGCCGTGGTGGTCAGCAGCGTTCTGGCGGTTCAAGAAACTCGAGCAGGCGACCACAGAGCGGCGGTAATGGCGGTGGCCAGAGAAATCGTTCTGGTGGTAATTCAGGCAATCGTTCTGGCGGTGGTTCTGGTAACCGATCGAATAACCGTTCGCGTTCAGCAGCGTAGATTTCAGCTGTAAAACTTAAGGAATGCTTATGGAAATAAATCGAAACAGAGATATCAGTGTAAAAACAGATCCTCTTCCTACCGGTAAGAACAGGGTTATTCTGAAAAAGGTTTCGGTGGTCACTCATCGAAAAATAAACACTGATTTAGTGCATAAGTCGCGTATTAAATAAGTATTAATAACGGGGAGCAGGGATCGCTCCCCTTTCCCTGCCATCCATTAAACAGGGAATTAATTTGCAGGATTACCTACTCAAGCACGAAACCATTACGGTCAATAAAATTGACTATCTCATCCGTTCCCTCAAAGACCGGCAACAATTCAGCGATAATGAACAGCTTGCAGAAGACCTGGGGATTTCCTCGGCCACCTGGGCGTTGTTTGGTGTTGTCTGGCCGTCTTCACGCGTGCTGGCTGCGACGGTGTGCCTGTTTGAGATGGACGGCAAACGCGTGCTCGAAATTGGCTGCGGCATTGCCCTGACCAGTATCGTGCTGCACCAGATGGGGATTGATATCACCGCGAGCGACTATCACCCGCTGGCCAAAGAATTTCTCGACAAAAACATACTGAGCAACGAGATGAAACCGATCAAGTTTCAGACCGGTAACTGGGAAATCGAGAACCTGCTTTTAGGTGACTATGACCTGATTATCGGCAGCGATGTTTTGTACGAACCGGCGCACGCGAAATCGGTGTCTGATTTTATCGACTGCCATTCCAATGTTGGCGTTGAAGTGGTGATTGTTGACCCCAACCGGGGCAACCGCGCCAGCTTCACCAAAAAAATGATCGCGCTGGGTTATACGCATCATTTTGAAAAGTTTGATGTGCGCGATGCCGATGATGTTCAGACAAAGGGCCGGATATTGCATTATCAGCGCTGATGGCAATTAAAAATTAGTGTTTAGCATCCTGTAATTTCTGCTGATTATTGTCTACTGATTTCTGTGCAGCAGCACCAACCATTTTTGCAGTATCGAGTGCGTTTATCTGGGTGCTGAAAGGATTATCCTGGCTTACTTTTTTGGGCGCTGCCTGTTCTGTAGACGTGCTGGGTGTTTTCGGTGTGGGAATATCTTCCTCGCTGGAGCATCCAGCCATAACTAGAAAAGTGATAGAAAATATCGACAGGTATTTGTTCATTAAATCTTCCTCTAGAGTAAATATGGTTCGGCTTTTACCGAAATCAACATAGGTTCACTCTAGCAGCTTTTAAGGTGGTATTTTCCCAGTTTCTACGGGTGACAGGAGTATTTTGCATCTGTTTGCCAACAATATTCAATGATGTTTGATATGGGTCTACTGGTTCATATTAATTTAGTCTAATATACGCCTCTTTTTCTAGCCTGCTTTTTTGGGATTTGATTTTTATGCTACACGAGTTTATTCCTGGTCAACGTTGTATTAGTGATGCCGAGCTTGAAATGGGGCTGGGAACGATTTTGACGGTTGAGTTTCGGACTTTGACGGTTCTATTTTTGGCCACGGGTGAAACCCGTACCTATGCCAAGCTGACGGCTCCCCTCACACGCGTGGCCTTTGAAGTCGGTGATACCATTACCAGTCACGATGGCCGCAAGGTTCTTGTTAAAGAGGTCTGTGAAGTCAACAGCCTGCTGACTTACGTCGGTATGGATGAAGCCGGCACCATGACCGAGGTTGAAGAAGGAAATCTGGATAATTTTTTGCAGTTGAACCGGCCTTCTGAGCGCCTGTTTAACGGCCAGATTGACCCGGACAAGTGGTTTGAGCTGCGTTATGAGACTTTGCAGCACCGTCACCGTCTGGCGCACTCTGAGCTGACGGGTCTGACCGGATGCCGCACCAGTTTGATTCCCCATCAGTTGTATATCGCCCATGAAGTGGCCAACCGCTACGCACCGCGTGTGTTGCTGGCTGATGAGGTGGGTTTGGGTAAGACGATTGAGGCGGGTTTGATTCTGCATCATCAGCTTTTAACCGAACGCGCACGCCGTGTGCTGATTGTGGTGCCGGAGACGCTGGTGCATCAGTGGCTGGTGGAAATGCTGCGACGCTTTAATCTGCATTTCAAAATTTTTGATGAAGATCGCTGGGAAACCTTGCAGGAAGATCTTGACGAAGGCCTAAATCCCTTCCATTCAGAACAGCTGGTGCTGTGTAGCCTGGGTTTTCTGCGCAGTAATATAGATTGTTATGAGCAGGCGATGGACGGCGACTGGGATTTACTGGTGGTCGATGAGGCGCATCATCTGGAATGGTCAGCCGAAGAGCCGAGCATTGAATACCAGTTAATCGAGGGACTGGCTATGATAACCGAAGGTGTGCTGTTGCTGACAGCGACACCGGAACAGCTGGGCAAGGAAAGTCATTTTGCACGTTTGCGTTTACTCGATCCTGATCGTTTCCATAACTTTGAGCAGTTCATTGAAGAGGAAGAATCTTACGAGCCGATTGCACAGGTGGTTGAGGATTTGCTCGGTGACAAAGATTTAACTGAGCAGGATATTGAGACCATCAAGCACACCTTTAACGAAGGTGATAATCAGACTTTGTTTGAAGCGCTGACTTCGAGTTTGCAGGATGATAAGACTGAAGATAAGCCATCGGTGACAGCAAAAGCTGAAAGCAAACCCTCTGTCAGGAAAAAGGGTTCTACGCTATCCCTGTCCAAACTCAAAAAACCAGTTGATGTTGCTGAGAAATCAAACATCAATAAAAAAGCACGACTTGAACTGGTCGAACATTTATTAGACAGACACGGCACCGGTCGTGTCTTGTTCAGAAATACACGCGCAGCGGTTAAAGGTTTCCCCGAGCGTAAAATATTTGATTACCCTCTGCCCCTGCCGGAAGCTTATGCAGATTTAAAAACAGATGATATAGCACTCTTGCTAACGCCCGAGGCAAACTTAAAAAAAGGTGCCGCCAGTGCCGCATGGACGACGTTTGATCCAAGAATTGACTGGCTCGCTAATAAGTTAGCTGAACTGGTTTCTGAAAAAGTATTAGTGATTGCTGCACACGCAGATACTGCACTGGAAATTGCGCAACACTTAAAAACCAAAACAGGTATTCATGCCGCTGTTTTCCACGAAGGCCTGAGTATTGTCGAGCGTGATCGTGCAGCAGCTTATTTTGCCGACAAGGAAACCGGCACACAGGTGCTGGTGTGTTCAGAAATTGGTAGTGAAGGTCGTAACTTCCAGTTTGCACACCACATGGTTCTTTTTGATCTGCCATTAAATCCTGACTTGCTGGAACAACGTATCGGTCGTCTTGATCGCATTGGCCAGACTGAAACCATTCGCATTCATGTGCCTTATCTTGAAAATAGCGCGCAGGCGATAATGTTTAACTGGTATCAAAATGGTCTAGCTGCATTCGAACATACCTGTCCGATTGGTCATTCTGTTTTCAAGTCTGTTGAAGAGCATTTGCTGACTGCATTGCAGGCACCGGAATTTGATGAGCAGGCCTTGATCGATGAAACACAATCATTGCGTGAGTTGATGACTGAAGCCTTGCACCGTGGACGCGATCGTCTGCTGGAATACAACTCATGCCGTACGCATATCGCACAGGCGCTAAAACAAAAAGCGATTGCTGCCGACGATGAAGGCATGCTCGCCGATTACATGGAAAATGTTTTTGACTGCTTTGGTGTCGATACAGAGCTGCACAGTGAAAACTGTTTGATTCTTAATCAGACTGAAATGATGGTGAATGCTTTTCCTGGGCTGACAGATGAAGGTATGACCATCACCTATTCGCGTGATACGGCTTTGAGTTTTGAAGATGCACACTACATCACCTGGGAACATCCTATGGCAGTGAGTACGCTGGACATGGTGATGGCGCAGGAGCTGGGCAATACTTCAGTAACGGCAACTGATTATTCAGGCGTTCAACGCGGCAGCATGTTGCTGGAATGTTTGTATACACTTGAAGCTGCACCGGTAGAGGTATTGCAAACAGACCGCTATTTACCACCAACTATCATTCGAGTTTTGCTCGATGAAAAAGGTGTGGACCATAATGCAAAGCTGGCACACGAAATCATCAACGCAAAACACGCACAGGTGGATATCGATACGGCCAATAAAGTTGTACGCGCCAAACAAAAGATTTTAAAAGCCATGTTGGAGCATTGTGAAAAAACAGCTCAGCAACAAGTAACATCAGTACTTGAACAGGCGCATGAGCAGTCCAGTGAAACCTTGCTACGAGAAGTTAATCGCCTGAAGGCATTGAGCAAGGTCAATCCAAATGTACGAGACACTGAAATTGAATTCTTTGAGAATCAGTTAGCGGCATTAACCAAAGTGCTGGACTCTGCCAGTTTGAGACTGGATGCTTTAAGAGTGATAGTTGCAACCTGATTTAATAATTCAAGTTAACAATCATTCCGTCCGCAAGGCATCGACGGGATTCATATTGGCAGCTCGTCTCGCTGGTAGCACCCCCGCTAGTAAACCAACGACAACGGCTAAGCCTTCGGCCATAACGACAAAATGCCAGGGCGTATGCACGGGTATGCTCGGCGCTGCGAAGTGTATGATTTCTGCAATGGATAACGCCAGTATCAAACCCAGTGCGCCGCCTAAAGCTGATAACAACATTGCTTCTGTGAGAAACAGGATTAAAATCTGGCGACGCTCGGCACCGAGTGCAGTTAACAGGCCTATCTCTGAAATTCGTTCTTTTACCGCAATGGTCATGATCGTTAAGATACCTACGCCACCGACGACCAGAGAAATCCCACCCAGCGCACCGACTGCAAAAGTCAGTATATTCAACACCGAACTCAATACTTCCAGCATTTGTTCCTGAGTCACGATAGTAAAATCTTCTTCACCGTGCCTGGCCATTAAAGTCTGTTTGATTTGCTCGCTCACCGCATCAGCATCTAAATCGTTTTTATAAAGCACATCAATTTCCATCAGGCTTTCACGATTGAATAGTTCCATCGATTTTGCTGCCGGAATATAAACGGCATCATCCAGATCAAAACCCAGCATCTGCCCCTTTGACTCCATCACACCGATGACTCGAAAACGCGAACCACCGACTCGGATAATTTCACCCAACGGAATTTGATTGCCAAACAACTCCTGCTTTACTCGGCTACCTAAAACAACAAATGAACGTGCAGTACGTGGATCATCATCGGGCAGGAACTGGCCAGCTGAAACATTAATCTGCCAGACTTTGGATACTTCATGGCCGACACCAAAAATAGTCGTGCGACGTTGCAGACTATTTCCTTCTACAGCAGCATTACCCTGTATTACCGGCACGGCTGCGATGATCTGTGGTAGCTGGCGCAAGGCAGTGACATCATCGATAGAGAGTGGCCGAACATTACTCATGATCGCGCCAGACATACCATGGGTGGTTGTTTTGCCCGGTGTTATGCCAATGAGGTTGGTACCAAACTGACTAAATTCAGCCATGACAAATCGATTTAGGCCTTCTCCTACCGAGGTCAGTAGAACAACAGCGGCTATGCCCACGGCAATACCTAGAGCAGTCAAGCTGCTGCGTAAGCGTCGAGTACGCACGGCGCTGAAAGATAAATTGAAGAGGTCTTTTGCAAACATGATCAATTACCGACCTGATAACGCCTGTACTGGATCAAGATTGGCTGCGTGTCGAGCAGGGAGCAAACCGAATAAAACGCCCGTGCCCAAAGCTACACCTACTGCTGCCCATAATGCCCAGTCCGGTGCCTGGAATGGAAAGTCCGGAAAATACTGTTGCAACACCCAGTTACCCGCGAGACCAAAAAATAAACCCAACATGGCACCAATCAGTGACAAACAGGCCGACTCGGTGAGAAACAAAATTATGATTTGTTTACGCGGTGCGCCGAGTGCTTTTAATAAACCAATTTCGGTAGTGCGTTGTGCAGCGGCGACTAACATCACGTTCATAATCATGATGCCAGCAACCAACAGGCTGATGGCGGCAATACCACCTAGCGAATAAGTCAGGGCTGTTAAAATTCGATCAAAAGTGTTCAACAAGGCATCCTGAGAAAGCACGGTAATATCATCTTCACCATCATGACGTTGACGAATAATTTCGATCACATCCTCGCGTGCTTTTTCCATCACATCCTGATCGTGCGCTTCGACTAAAACTCTAAATACAGAATTCACATTAAATAATGATTGCGCCGAAGCCGCAGGCATAATCAGAACTTCACCCATATCCATACCCAGTGACATGCCCTCTTCTTCCAGAACACCTATGACTCGACACCGATATTCACTGACTCGCACCCATTTACCCAAAGACGACAGGCTGCCAAATAATTCTTTATTGAGTGTGTATCCCAAAACACACACAGCTGAAGCACGAGAAATTTCCTGCTCTGGTAAAAACTGACCACGAGCTAACTTCAGTTGTCGCACTGAATATAAACTGGCAGTTGAACCCATAATCATGACTTCACGTTCAAGCTGTTGATATGAAACTGGCGCCGCACCAACAACAATGGGTGCAAGTTGTTTAACGTAACGACTGCGTTGCAGTGCTGCTACATCCTGCAAAGTTAGATCACGTGGTGTCTCACCCATAACGGGCGGCATACCGCCTGTGGTTTCAGATCGTCCGGGTAAAATAATGAGTAAGTTTGTGCCTAGTGATGAAAACTGCTGGCTTACGTATAAGCGGGCACCCTCACCTAACGAGGTAAGTAATATAACTGATGCGACTCCAATCGCCATTGCCAACAACATTAAATAGGTTCGCGTTCGATAGCCCTGCATGGCGTGAAACGCAAATTGTATAACGTCATTGATGTGCATTACGACAACACCTTACCGTCCATCATGTGAATAATTCGATGCGCCCGTTCACCCAGTTCAATATCATGTGTAACCAGCAACAGGGTAATACCATTTTGATTAAGCTCTTCAAGAATATTTATAACATCTATGCCTGAGGCATGATCCAGATTGCCCGTGGGTTCATCGGCTAATAACACAACAGGTTTAGTCACTACGGCGCGTGCAATAGCGACACGTTGTCTTTGGCCGCCTGATAATTGATCAGGTCTGTGGTGGCCGCGATCAGTGAGGCTTAACGATTTAAGTGCTTCATCAACACGGTGATTTCGTTCTTCATGATCAATACCCGCAAGCGTTAAGGGCAAAGCGATATTTTCAGCCGCGGTTAATCTCGGTATTAAGTGAAAAGTTTGAAAAACAAAACCAATTTTTTCACGCCTGACTCTGGCCTGCTCAAGTTCAGTCAATTGCGTGACATCTTTGCCATCCAGAAAATAATGTCCATCATCGAGCTGGTCGAGTAAACCAATCGCATTTAATAAAGTTGATTTGCCAGAACCGGATGGCCCCATAATAGAGGTGTATTCGCCCTCTTTAATGTTAAGACTAACATCATCGAGTCCATGAACCAGTTCATCGCCCACTTTGAATGTGCGAAATATATGATCGAGTTTAATCATTTACTTTCTGATTTATCAATTACCGCAAATGCACCATCCTCAACACCTTTTCTATCGACACTGACAACAACAAGTTCACCCTGCTCTAAACCACTGATGATTTCTGTATGGTCCCAGTTAGACAAACCCGTTTTAACATCGCGTAATTCGAGTGACTGGTCATCAGCATTAAAAACATAAACCTGTTGTTTATCGATGATGGTTTCCGTGGGCACTCTTAAAACATCATCGCGAGTTTTGAGAATCACTTCAGCATCAGCACTGTAACCCGGGAGCATTTCAAGCATGTCATCAGGGTTATCAAAAATCACTTCAATATCAACGGTGCGTGCCTGCTTTTCTCGATCAAGCACATAATCAGCAACTCGGCGTACTTTTGCAGGGAAGCGACGATCTTTGAATGCATCAAGGCTAATGCGTGCTTTCATATCAGATTTAATTTTTGGTGCATCGACCTCATCAATCGGTGCGACCACATAGAAACAACTGCGATCAACCATATCAATAGCAGGTAGTGTAGGTATACCCGGTGGTGATGGAGTCACGTATTCACTGATCTCTCCATTCATTTCTACGATGACACCATCAAACGGTGCTTTTAATATCGTGCGTTCGAGCAAAGCCTCAGCAACACCAATACGTTCATCACTAACAGTCGCTGAAGTTCGTGATGCCACACAGTCAGCTCGTTGCGACTTCGACGTGGCCACGGCCTGATCAACCAGTTCCTCTGAAATTACCTGAGTTTTACGTAAATCTGTTTTTCGTTTGGCGTTTTTCTCTGAAATATCTGCCTGCACACAAACGCTTTCTGCACGTGCTTTGGCTGCCTTTGCCTCTGAACGGGCAAGCCCTACTTCAGCCCGTAGGTCATCATTCCAGAGTTCGAGCAGGATATCACCCTGCTTAACTATGTCTCCCTCTTTAACGGGTAAAGAGGCAATCTGACCACCCATCGCAGGTGCCATCTGTGCACGTCGACACGCCTTTACCGTACCGGCTCGCGTATTAGCCACGGTTTCCTCAATGGAATCGATCTCCACAGCCTCCACCAGCACCTTCACCGGTTTAGGTCGTGTGCTGTACAGCAGCGTTAAAACAATAGCGACTGCAACAGCAGCGAATATGAGCAGATGTTTGTTACGTTTTATCACATGAAATCCGTGGTTGAATTATTTTTTAATTATAGAGTTATGATAAGAGTGATTGTAACTGATTTATACAACCTCTTATAAATTACAGTCAAGCATCAATTCTAATAATTACCTGCAACTTATTTTTTGC
>CBFCZV010000039.1:0-19437 GCA_965602855.1 uncultured Gammaproteobacteria bacterium
TGAGAAGAAATTTGCCGGTAATTAAATCGTCCGTTTTATTGGGGGAAGCTCAGAGTGAAATTTGAAGAAATAGGGGTGGTTCACTCTGACCCGAGTTTTTCCCGGTTATTAATGGCGAGGTGTCACAACGGTAAATTTATTTATCCTTACTCTCTGAAATAAAATCAGTAATTTTCTTGTTCTTTGGGGTTGCAAGCAAATCCTCACCGAATATTTCAATAAGATTTTCCAGAGCCGCTTTCTCACCCATATTAAACATAGTCGATACGTAGTTCTGTGCAGCTATTAGTGCGTCGCCGGCCTTCTGATCCAGCTTTTTCTGTAACGAACTTGCCTGATCTGTTTTACCAAGCAGCTCTAAAATTTCAATCTTTTTTATTATGGGATCATCATTTGAGTTTGATATTTCATCAGAACGATCAAAACAGATCAACGCGTCATCAAGATGGTTTGTAGCCTGCAACTCACAACCTGCTTGATATAAATCGAAATAACAATATGTTGATAATTTATTACTGTTGGTGACAGCATCCGGAAAACGCCACAACTCTTCTGTTTTAGTTATATGCTGATTAATAAAGCGCTTCAACGATTTAAGCGAAAACCGCTTATACTCTAACGGTATAAACTGGATTGCATCTGTTGGTAGCAATAGGGAATGAAAGCCTTTATCAGCACTATTTTCCATCAAGCAAGCTAAAGCAGCGGGTTTATCAGTATGGAATATCCCTATCAACTTAGCAATCATCCTTTGCAACCCATTCGTTATAGCAAGATCAGAGTTGATGAGAGCTAAGGTTAATTTTTCGATGCCTACCGGATCTTTATCGAAAAAAACTTTTGCATTTTTGAATTGCTTAAATAATTGCAACTCAGAAGACATTTCTGTTAATAAATGACTACAAATAGATTGTTGTTCTTCACTCAAGATTGATGTATTTTTCATCAGGTTTAAGCAATCATGCCGTGCTAAATCAAAATTATCAGAGTGTATAGAAAAGCAGATTTTATCTTCACCATATACTTCAGTTAACTCTCTAACACACACTCTTAACAAGCGAATGCTTTCTGGTGTATTTACTTCTAACGCACCTAAGTCAGTAGAATTCCATAAATTCAAATTATAGGGCCATGGTGTAGCAAGTCGTGCCACATCACCTAACCTAATGTGTATAAAAACTTTAATCTCACCGTCGAAGGGGTATAAGTCATGATGCGCACTGGTGTTAATCTGATCATTCATAGCACTTCGAAGCGATGCTGTTATATCGTCTTCATACTCCGAGAGCAATGTTAACAATGGATTCCTGTCCCCGATAAGTGTAAGAACATAGAGATTATTTATTTCATGCTCTTCCTCGATTTTAGATTTAAGGTACTCAATAACACCATAACCAGATGTGATACCTTGTTGTAAAATCTCTGCCGAATTCACCTCTATCTGACACTCAATTAATTGTTCGCAGTCTATCTCACCATCTTCAAAAACAGCGTCTAGGAAATTACGTGCTTTGTCATTAAACCTACCGTGCGTTCCTGCAATATCAGTGTAAACGTATCTAAGTCCGAGTCTGTTACCTAACTCATACATGAGCATAAACTGATTGAGCTGATCAGAATATCCTGTGGGATTAATTTTAATAGTAAAGTGGGTATCTGAATTCATTTATCATTCGTATTGCTTAATTATTATTTGAATTATTGCGTCAGGCATCGTGTAGGAGTTTCTTTGCTTGTTCTATAATATCAGATTCATAACCTAAATCATGCAACCACCCTCTTGTTCCGGAAAAACCAACTACTACTGGGCTTTCATTGAATGGCTCTGCCGTATCCGTTTCTATAAGCACCGCGTCAAAGAGGTGTTCGATATATACACCCTCTCTATCCCGAACCTGCGTATAACAATCAATTAGATTTGTCTTATAAAACTCTGAGCTGCACTTGAAAAATCTCGTATCCGTCCAGCTGCTCTCTGGCCTGGTCTGAAACACTATTGGATTTTCCTTGTGCAATGCATGAATTGTATTGAAATTTTTGATACATAGGCGACCGGTGATTTTATAGAAATGCGGAGTCTCCTGGATTAGTCTACTGTTGTGCATTAAGTATGAAAGAGTCTCTCCCTCACCATATCCTTTCCCATATTTGCTGATCAGATTGGTGCTGGGCTTGGTGTGTAGCACTTCAAGATCAATGCCTGAAGATTCTGCCACGGAAATAATCGGATTGAATATAGAAGGTGGGGCTGTATTGTCGCAAATAACAATTCGGGTTGCATCGGTCTCCTGTATCCATCCCAGTAGACCGCAATAGGTTTGCAACAGGCGGATCTGTGGATCCGTTATCTCGAGCATGAATACATCTGGTGCTGGATAAATAGCAGAAGTAATCACAATAACATCTTCAGTTGGTCGGTCTAAATGCATCGTTGTGTTCAATCTCTATTGTTATTGAAGACGTACCACTTTTGTGGACACTTTTTTATCAAGCAGAGAGCTTTTCATATCTCAATGGAAATTGGTAGCGCAATGATGAATGTAATCTTTCTCGGTTATAAAACTCAAGATATTTCAAAATGTGTGCCACCACGCGAATATCAAAATCTGTTTATGTTAAATGTGTATTCATGCTTATGATTATGTCGCGCTAATCGTATCTAGCGTGCTAACTTGGCAGTAACCAGACTGCTATAACTCTCTTTCCTTTGCCATGTTATAGTTAGTTTTTTATCAAAAAAATTCAATTTATATCTTGATGCTTACAATTCATTCCATGTTTGAGGATCAGGTCGAGCGTACTCCTAATGCGAATGCGCTTATTTTTAATAATCGGCAACTCAGTTACCGTGAGCTTGATGAACTTTCCAATCAGCTTGCTACGCATCTGATTGGTCTTGGGATTAATGTCAACGAGCTAGTAGGTTTATATCTGGATCGAAGTCCAGAGATGATTGTTGCAATTCTTGGAATTCTTAAAGCTGGTGGAGGATATGTTTCTCTGGATCTACGTTATCCGGATGAGCACACGTGCTTTGTTATCGACGATACTAGTTGTTCATTCATTGTTACAAACTCTTTGCTGGCAAGTGACCTGCCTGATTCTGAGGCTCAACCCATTCTTATTGATAAGCTCGATAATACTTCTGTCTCTCGCCCGGAACGGCCGTCGACCCCAGACCAGGCTGCTTATGTTATTTATACTTCTGGTACAACAGGGGCGCCCAAAGGTGTTGTAGTAACTCACCGGACGGTTACCAACATCTGCTCCTGGCAGATGGTACAACCTGGTTTTGAGAAACCATCGCGCACTCTTCAGTTCACATCGCTAAATTTTGATGTTTCACTACAGGAGATTTTTGCAACACTAATGCAGGGTGGCGAGCTATTACTCATCAGTGATGCGATACGCCGTAATCCTCGTACTTTGATGGATTATCTGGTGCAGCATCAGGTTACACGGTTATTTTTGCCCTATGTAATGATGAAGCGTCTTGCTGAGGTTGAATTTGAACCTGGTACTTTGGCACTCGATAATGTTATATGTGCCGGTGAGCAACTTGTTATCACGCCAGCAATTCGCAAGTTCTTCCTGAACATTCCAGGGTGTCATTTTCACAATCATTTCGGACCAACCGAAACACATATTATTATAAGTTATACGCTGCCCGATGATCCCAGTACGTGGAAAGAGATCACTCCAATCGGAAGACCTGTTGCGAACACAACTGTTCTACTGCTTAATGAAGATGGAGTAACAGCTACTGAAGGAGAATTGTACGCTGCAGGTGCAGGCCTTGCACATGGCTACCTTAACCGCCCCGAAGCAACAGCCGAGCGGTTTATTACTCTCGATTCCGTACGCTTTTACAGGACAGGTGATCTCGCTCGTCAGGATGCTAATGGCGAAATCACATTCCTTGGTCGTATTGATGATCAGGTTAAGATCCGTGGTATGCGTGTTGAACCGGGTGAATCAGAAGCATTATTGACTGGACATCCTCTGGTTGATGAAGTTTCGGTGGTGGTACGCGAAGGTTCTCAAGGTGATAATGAGCTGGTCGCATATGTTGTACCCGCATCACGCAAGGAGTTGACTGCCAAGGATGAGGAAGGACGAATTGAACAGTGGCGTTCACTATGGAATGGTGCATATGAGCAACAGACTGATGCACATGATCTCCACGATGGTGGCTGGACTGACAGTTATACCGGACAACCTTTTCCTAAAGAGCACGTTCGAGAGTGGATTGAGCATACCGTTAAACAAATTGAGGAGTTAAGGCCACGTCGGGTATTGGAAGTCGGATGTGGCTCGGGAATGTTGCTATTCCGTCTCGCACCGCAATGTGAATTCTATCTCGGTACAGATATCTCCGATTCAGGAATAGAACACATTCGCAAACAACTCGGAGAGCAGCAGAAAAATGTGGCTCTGCGCCGATTACCGGCACATGCCCTTACCGATGCAAGCGAATCTGGACCATTCGACCTTATATTAATCAATGGTGTTGTGCAGGATTTCCCCAGTGTAGAGTATCTCACCCGTGTGCTTGAAGCAGCAGTATTGCTTGCAGGTGACAATCCCACACGTGTATTTGTAGGAGACATACATAATTATGCTTTCCAGCGCACCTTTTTTGAATCAATACAGGCATTTCGCTCACCAGATGATTTAGATTTGGCGTCGATAAGGAGTCGTGCTGAAGAACGGGCCGATGAAGACAATAAGCTATGGATTGAACCATCGTTCTTTAACGATCTTCAGCAGCGCCTGGGGGCTATTACACAACTCCGTGTCACTCTTAAAAGAGGTAAGTTTCTCAATCAACAGACACGTTTCCGTTATGACGTGGTTCTATATCTAAATGAGGATCCATCAACCGATTCTGCAGCATCTATTTTAGATTGGAAGAGTGACGAGCTGAACGTTGATAAGGTCTTTGCACAACTTAATGGTCAGATAGTGCGTGTTACGGATGTTCCTAACGCACGAATGGCGGATCTTGATTTAGGTTTTGAACAGGGAATCGAGCCAGAAAGCTGGTTTGGGCGAGATGAAGCCTATGAGGCATTCTGTACATGGGGTGCAACACCGGGATGCTACGATGTTATCTTACGTCCTCGTAACCAGAAAGGTATTCCTAATGTCCTTCCTTCTCTGGTGGAAACGTCTTCTCTAAGTAACGAGCCACTAAGTGGTAAACGTGACCTTATTGCACAGCTTAAAAGTTACCTTGCAGAGCATATTCCTAATTGGGCTGCACCATCGAACTTTGTACTGCTTGATAAGATCCCTGTCGGTGCAACGGGAAAAGTAGATCGTACACGTCTTCCGTCTCCAATGATGCCCAGACCAGCGCTCAAGCAGTCATATGTAGCACCTCGGACAAAAACCGAAGCATCCATTGCTCAAATTTGGGAAAAGACACTTAATATTGTCGAGGTTGGCGTACTCGATGATTTCTTTGATCTTGGTGGTGATTCAGTTTCAAGCCTTGAGATTATTATTGAAATGGAGCGAGCCCTGAAAAAGCAGGTTCCACTTAAGGGTATCTTTGAGTTATCTACCGTAGCCAGCATGGCGGTGGCATTCGACAAAGGCGATACTACTATTCACACATCACCACTCTCTAGTGATGACTTCCGCAAGATAGCTGCTGTTATTACTGGTTCTGGCGCAAAGTGCCCCGTAGCAAGTCAGGGCTCTCTAATGCTCGAAGCAAATGCTGAAATAAAATCATGCCCAATTTTCTGGTGCTTCAATACAACAAGAGAACTCGAGAAACTCGCTGCGCATGTTGATGCCCATATGTATGGCCTTTTCTCTGGTGTAGGAGCATTGCCTAATGAAGCCGAACGTTACAATGATATTGCAGCCCATTATGTAGAAGAAATTCTTTCCATCGATTCAAAAGGCCCCTACCTTATTGGTGGCAACTGCGGAGGAGCAGAGGTAGCATGCCAGATTGCACACTTACTGATTGCATCGGGGAAAACTGTTGAACTACTTTTTGTTATGGAGCATTTCGAAGACAGGCTTTTTGATTATTCTGGAAAGATGTTACTTCTTTATGGTGCTGATAGTAAATTGGAGGCGTATAAGACATTCAATTGGGGAGAGGAAGGCTGGCAGGAGCGTTTTAAAAACGTACCCGATGTAAGCTGGATACCCGGTGCCCATGGACAATTTTTCCAGCCGGTGAATGTGGGTGGACTCGCTTCTGCTATTAAAGATTGTCTCTGACACAGAAGTAGGTCATTTCACCAAAGAAAAAAGACCGGCTCAGACCGGACTTCCCCCCCTGCTTTATTTAAAATTCCCATGCTAATTTGCTTTATCAATTTACCTCCATAATAATCAAGCAACACTTAAACATGAGATAAACCTTTGGACTTTACCTGGATTGCTTTTACTGATTCTTACACTGCGCTGTTCGCGCTGGTGTTTGTGCTGGGCTTTGCTGCTAAACAGACGGGGCTACCACCATTGGTGGGTTTTCTGGGCGCTGGTTTTTTGATGAAGCTAATGGGCGTGGAGATGTTTCCCGCGCTAAATACGCTGGCCGACCTTGGTATTACCCTGCTGCTGTTCACCATTGGTTTGAAGCTTGATATTCGCAGTCTGGCACGCCCGGAAATCTGGGCTGTCTCCAGTTTGCACATGCTTATGGTGATACTGTCTTTTGCTACCTTAATTAGCATTATTAGTTATTTTGGTCTGCCGCTTTTTCTTGATATCACCGCCGAGACTGCTATCCTGCTCGGCTTTTCACTGAGTTTTTCCAGTACGGTTTTCGCCGTTAAGATGCTTGAGCAGAAAGGCGAGCTCAAGGCGAATCACGGCCGTATTGCTATAGGCATTCTGATTATGCAGGATATTTTCGCTGTCCTATATCTAACGCTATCTACCGGGAAAATGCCTTCACTCTGGGCGCTGGTTGTGCTGGCTGGATTGATCATACTTCGGCCTGTGTTTTCACAAGTGCTTAAACGGGTTGGCCACGGTGAGTTGCTGGTGGTCGCCGGGCTTATTTTTGCCATGGGTGGCGCAACGCTGTTTGAACTGGTGAATATGAAAGCAGACCTGGGTGCGCTGGTTATGGGTATGGTGTTAGCGCGCCAGCAACGCTCCTCTGAGATGGCGACTTCGCTACTGGCCTTTAAAGATTTATTCCTGATTGGCTTCTTCCTCAGCATCGGCCTGACTGCGACTATTAGCCTGGAGGTTTTCGGTGCAGCCCTGTTACTAGTAATACTGATGCCACTCAAGGTGCTGATGTTCTACTGGTTGCTGAGCATGTTCCGTCTGCGTGCGCGTACTTCTTTCCTGACCAGCTTGAGTCTGGCTAATTACAGCGAGTTTGGTTTGATTGTTAGTGCGATTGGTTTTAGCAAGGGCTGGTTGAGCAGTGACTGGCTGGGAGTGATGGCAGTGGCGATGTCGCTGACCTTCATTATCGCTTCACCGCTGAATCTGGCTTCTCACCAGTTGTTTTCTCGCATGGATAAATTCATTACCCGTTTTCAACGAAATGAACGTTTAAGTACTGACCTGCTCATCAGCACTGGCGATGCAGAAATTCTGGTATTTGGTATGGGTCGTGTCGGCACTGCAGCTTATGAAACCATGCGCTGGAAATACGGCGATATAGTTCTCGGCGTGGATAATGATGCTGTGATACTTGAAAAGCACAAACAGGAAGATCGCAAGGTCATTCAGGGCGACGCCACCGATGCTGAGTTCTGGGAAAACCTGCAACTGGATAAGGTGAGTGTGATTCTGCTGGACATGCCAAAACCTGAAGAAAATCTGTTTGCTTTTCAGCAACTGGAAGCTAATGGTTTTAAGGGCATGGTTGCTAGCACCGCCAAGTATGATGACCAGGTAGAGATGTTAAAAGCGGCAGGCATTGATGCCGCTTATAATATTTATGGCGAGGCTGGTTCTGGTTTTGCCAATCACGTTTGCGATGAGCTAAACAAAACTCAGGTGGCGACGTTAGAGTCGAACTAGTTCTTTTACTGGTCCCTACGCTCTGCGTGGTAACCCATAGTCAGATTAGCCGAAGAAATGCCAATTATTTCTATCGTTGCTGCAAAGTTGTGACAAGTTTATATTTACCGTCATCATCAATTTCCATCATTACAACTTGGCAATTATGTGGATTTTTCAAAATTTCATACTCTTCAACTGTCCAGTGTAACCAACGCATCAAAAAAATACGCAATGTCATGCCGTGCGTTACGATTAAAGTATTATCCGGATAATCTTTTTTATTGAAATCTCTATATAAGGTTTCAAAGAACATGCTGACCCGATCGTACACGTCGGCACCTGATTCACCATCTTTCATTCGGTAGTAAAACAGGCTGTATTTGTTCCGCTCTTCAATCAAAAGGCGACTGTCATCGGGGTGGCGAAGATGCCCCCAATCTTGCTCTCTGATTCTAGGGTCCTCATGACAAGTCTTGATTTTATCTTTTAGAACAGAGGCTATGCCATCATAGGTTTGTCTCGTTCTATAATACGGAGAAACATATGCATAAACCTTTTCATCACCAATAATAGAGGAAATTTCTTCTCCTGCAGAAATTGATTGCTGCTTACCATTCGCAGTTAGGTTTAGAGCGTAATCAGGAATAGTCTCATAGTTTAAGCTATCTTCATTGCCTTCCGACTGGCCATGCCTGACCAGAATTATTCTCTTAGGTTTCATAAATTACCATTTATTTTTCGGAGTTAAACGTTAAGCTAATTATAAAGGATCAATGGGCTCAGACTTGATTGATTTATTAGAAAAACTCAGATCAAAAACCAATCATTCCCAATACACTAATCCAAACCCCTATTCCGATTCACTAACCCCAGAAAACTTTGCTTTCGCATGTAACTCCAATCCAAGTGCATTCATGACTTTAAGTACAGTATCAAAACCAGGATTTCTGTCACCGGAAAGGGCTTTGTATAAACTTTCACGTGAGAGTCCAGTTTCCTGTGCCACCTGTGTCATGCCTTTGGCTCTGGCAATATCACCTAATGCTTTTGCAATAAAAGATGCATCACCGTTGGCTTCTTCTAAACAGGCTTCAAGATAGGCAGCACATTCTTCGGGGTTGCGTAGATGGTCTGCGACATCGTATGCAGTGGTTGCTGTTTTGTTCATGTTGTCAGTCTCATAAATTGCGGGCAAGTTTCAGGGCGGTACTTATATCTTTTGACTGGGTGCTTTTGTCTCCGCCAGCAAGTAAGACAATTAGTTGGCTGCCTTGCTGAATGTAATAAATACGGTAGCCAGAACTGAAATGGAGTCTTAGTTCTGAAACACCTTCGCCGACAGGTTTTACGTCGCCCGGATTACCTGCTGCTAGTCGTTCTATTCTTGCCTGAATTCGAGCGCGTGCTTTTATGTCTCGTAGACTATTTATCTATTTATCTATTTATCTATTTAGCGAAAACATCCGTTTTTCTAAGCTCCATCATAATACAAGTGTATCCGCGTGACTACACCAAGTCAAGCGCCATTAATGGGTTGGGAAAAAATAAGGCGACACGATACTTAATTATAATTAAGTATCGTGTTCCTATACCAACCTAACCTAACCTAACAAACACCTAAACCCCCCCTAACAAAACCCTAACAATCAAACCCCAAACTTCGCCTCATAATTTAACTAGAAGAAACTAAATAGGAAAGAATAATGAATATTCAAAAATTATTGATGGCCAGTGTTATCGCTATGCCAATGAGTGCAGGTGCGATTGAAGTTGCGGGTGAAAAACTTGAAGTCTACGGCAAAGTTCACGTATCTATAGATAGTGTAGACAGAGATGACCCGGCAGTTAGCAATGATGGCATGAGCATTTCCAGTAACTCATCACGTCTTGGCTTCAAGGGTAAGCTGGCAACAGAAAGTGGTATTGATATTATTTATCAGATTGAGCAGGAAGTTGCTTTTGATGACTCTAACAAAGGTAATTTTGCTGACCGTAATACATTTATCGGTCTGGCCAGTGGCAAGCACAGTATTAGTGCTGGTGTTCATGACACACCTTTCAAAAGCGTTGGCTCGAAATGGGGTGTTTTTGGTGATAGCGTAGGCGAACGACGTTCTATTCTTGGTGCTAGTTCCAACAAGGGAAATCAGTTGAATGAGCGTGTTAAAAACATGCTGATGTATCAATTTAAAGATAAATCTGTCAAATTACAGGCTATGTATGCGGTTGATCCGGAAGGTAATAATACGGGGGCTGCTGATGATACCGACTCAAAAATGGTGGGTCTGGGTTTGTGGTATAAATTAGGTAACTTGAATCTTTCAGCTGGTTTGGAAGACTGGGATCAACATAGTGTTATTGAAGACGGTAGCGCTTATCGTATAGCGGCAATGTATAAAATGGATGCACATCAGCTGGGTCTGATTTATGAAGATATCGATTCAGATGGTTTAACGCCTGAAGCACTGGCATTTAACCGTTCAGCTTACGGCGTTAACTGGAAGTGGAAATTTGCCAGCAAAACTGATCTGCGTGTTCAGTATCTGATTGCTGATGATGCAGATGGATCAAATGATACCGGCGCAAGTAAACTTGGTTTTGGTGT
Organism: uncultured Gammaproteobacteria bacterium; assembly: GCA_965602855.1. Lineage (GTDB taxonomy): Bacteria > Pseudomonadota > Gammaproteobacteria > SZUA-229 > SZUA-229 > LH-M37. The sequence goes on from CBFCZV010000039.1 coordinate 10,604, forward strand.
GTATCATTCGCTTGATAAAAAAGCCAAAGTCTACCTTGCCTATGGTGCAACGGATAACGATGATAATGCCAAATATCAGGCTGTTGATGGTGGCCATGGTGATGAAGTTAAAACGGCTAATGGTGGAAGCCCCAATGCAATCTCTGCTGGCATTGAATTTAAATTCTAGGAAGCTAAAGAAGTATGTCGGATAAGAAAACGATACTGGTCGTTGAAGACGAAGAAGATCTAAGAGGCATCGTTATATATAACCTCGAACGTGAAGGTTATAAAACGATTGGGGTTGAATCCGGCGAGGAAGGGCTTGATTGTGCAATTGCACTCAAGCCCGACCTCATTATTCTTGATCTAATGTTGCCCGGCATGAATGGCATGGACGTATGCCGTAAGCTTAAACAGGGTGATGGTTCAGAAAACCTTAAACAGCCGGATGACATAAAAAATATCCCCATTATCATGGCATCGGCAAAAGGCGAAGAGGCGGATATTGTCAGTGGCCTGGAACTGGGTGCGGATGATTATGTCACCAAGCCTTTCAGTCCACGCATCCTTCTGGCCAGAGTTCGTAGCGTGCTGCGGCGCTCACAGGAAAGTAGCAAGCAAGCTGCTTCAAGTTTGCAAATTGATGGCTTAAAGATCGATACCAAAAAATTTCAGTTGAGCATCGATGATGCTACGGTTGATTTAACCAAAAGTGAATTTGGCATCATGAATTTTCTATCCAGTCATCGTGGCTGGGTGTTTACTCGCTATCAAATTGTTGATGCGATTCGCGGTGAAAAATATGTGGTCACCGAACGCGCCATTGATGTACAGATTGCCGGTTTGCGTAAAAAACTCGGCGACTATGCAGATTTGATTGAAACGGTGCGCGGCGTGGGTTATCGTTTCAAGGAATGAAAAATAAAAAACAATCTCTCTGGTTACACTATGGAATTTCAGCAGGCATCGTCCTGCTGACTTTGTTATCGGTCGCCTGGTATGCCACCGATCGTTTCCACGATTTTTTTATTCACCAGCAACAGGATACGCTCGAATCTAGGGCGATCACCGTTGATCAGGCGATAAAAAATTCAAATATTGGAAATGCCTGTCAGGCACTGAAAATTTCCGATCCGACTATACGAGTTACGATTGTCGATACACACGGTGTTGTGCTGTGCGATTCCGACGCCGATGCCGCGAGTATGGAAAATCATGCCGAGCGTCCAGAAATCACACAGGCGCTTTTTGGGCAGCGTGGTGCTAGCACCCGATTTAGCGCCACCCTGCAAACTTCCATGCTCTATCTCGCCATGCCGCGTTTTGAAGCTGAAAAAATGGTCGGTGTTATTCGCACCGCCATCCCCCTATTTTCCATCGATAGTTTGCTGGATGAACTTTACCGGCAGTTTTTGATATTGCTGATTGTTTTGCTGGTCATCGTTTCCATGGTCATCATCAACATCTATCGCAAGATCAGTCAGCCACTGGCGGAAATTGTTGATGAAGCCAATCTGTTTGCCAAAGGTGATTTCAGCAGCACCCTGCCCGATTACGACATCAAAGAAATTGCCGAGCTGGGTGGTGCGCTCAACCGCATGGCCGAACAGCTGGATAGACTGGAAAACCTGCGCCAGGATTTTGTCGCCAATGTTTCGCACGAGCTAAAAACACCGATCGCAACCATTAAGGGTTATGTCGAAACCCTGCTCGACGGTGCCCAGCACGATCCGGCTGATATGGAGCGATTCCTTAATATCGTGCTCAAACAAAATGATCGTCTGGCCGCGATTGTCGATGACCTGCTCACCCTGTCGCGGCTGGAAAGCGCACCGGTGACCCAGCTGCTGGCGCTGAATGAAGCCGATGCCTGCCAGTTGCTGCATGCTAGTGCTGAAAATTGCCAGAGCCGTGCTGAGGCAAAAAATATAAAGCTTAATATCAAATGTGATCAGGATATTGCTATTCAGGTCGATCATTCCCTGATGATCCAGGCGCTGGTCAACCTTATCGATAATGCCATCAAATACAGCAATGAAGATAAAACCATTACCCTGTCGGCGGTAAAGATAGGTAATAAGATACAAATGAGTGTTAGCGATGAAGGCCCAGGTATTGCTGAAGAACATATCCCACGTTTATTCGAGCGATTTTACCGGGTGGACAAATCTCGCAGTCGACGCATCGGCGGCACTGGCCTTGGGCTGGCCATCGTCAAACACATTGTGCATATCCACGGTGGTCAGGTCGATGTCAGTAATAATGCTACGGTTGGCTGCCGTTTTAGTATTATTCTTGACGCTCAGGCATAAATTGAACGCTCATGCACTTACCTTTGTTTTACTAGCAACGGGTAGTTTTAGCGAAAGCAAAGCCACAATGACTATAAATAAACTAGAACAGATTAAGCAGCCGATTAATCCATGGCTTTGATATAGCCAGCCGGAAAGCACGGTACCTGTTAGTCGTCCACCGGCATTGGCCATGTAATAAAATCCCACATTCATCGATACTTTATCCTGGTCTGACCAGGCAACAATCAGATACGAATGCACCGCAGAATTAATTGCAAATACAATTCCAAAAAATATTAAACCTGTGATTAAGATAATTTGAGGTTCATAATCGGTGTATAAACCTAGCGCAATGGCAGCCGGGAAAAAGGCCAGAACAAATGCCCAGAGTTTTGCGGTGGCACCATCCGGCCCCCTGTTATGATGACTATGACGAATAAATTTTGGCGTGCTGGCCTGTACGACACCATAGCCGATAATCCAGAGCGCCAGAAAGCCGCCCACTTGCATAAAGCTCCATTCAAATTCCGAATAAAGATAAACCGGCAGTGCAACAACAAACCAGACATCGCGTGAACCGAACAGAAAAAATCGTGCGAGAGATAAACCGTTAATCGCCGGAGATTTTGAAAATACCTGGGTAAATTTGGCTTTGTTTTTAGCCTTGCCTAAACCTGTGGGTAACAGAATAATTGAAGTAATAAATACGAAAAATAGACCTCCCGATAAAATCGCCAATGCACCCCTGAATTCAAACTGCTGCAATAACAGAGCGCCGAGAAAAAAACCCAATCCTTTAAGTGCATTTTTGGAACCTGTTAGCACAGCTACCCATTTAAACAATTGTGATTCACTATTTTCATTTTGGGGAAGTAAGGTTTTAACGCTGGCTTTGGCAGACATTTTATTTAAGTCTTTGGCGATGCCCGATAAGGCCTGTGCAAACATGACATAGGCAACAGATAGCCAGGCTTCGGGTACCATTAAAAGCACCAGTGCAAGCACCTGTAATCCCATGCCAATATGCATGGTCATATTTAAGCCGATGTGTGAACCTAACCAGCCGCCAACTAAATTAGTGACAATGCCAAAAAATTCATAAAATAGAAACAGCATTGCAACTTCAAAAGGCGAGTAACCTAGCAGGTGAAAATATAAAACCACCAGCATACGAATGGCACCATCGGTAATGGTAAACGCCCAGTAACCGCCGGTTACAATTAAATAGTTGCGTAAAGCCGATGCCATTTATAAATCTTTAGCAATGTAGGCGGCGAGCTCCATCATACGATTGACATAACCCCATTCATTATCATACCAGGCGTAAATTTTTACCTGAGTATCATTAATGACCATGGTAGATAGTGCATCAATAATAGAAGAGCGGGGGTCATTAACATAATCGACTGAGACTAACGGACGCTGTTCGTAACCTAATATACTTTGTAACTCATTTTTTGAAGCCTGCTCGAAATATTGATTAACTTCTTCAGCGGAGGTTTTACGTTTCGCTTCAAAAACAAAATCAACCAATGATGCATTTTGTAATGGTACCCGAACGGCTAAGCCGTTTAGTCGGCCTTCAAGTTCCGGAAAAATATTTGTTATGGCTTTAGCCGAACCGGTGCTGGTGGGAATTAATGATTCACCACAGGAACGTGCGCGGCGTAAATCTTTATGGCCCTTATCAATGATTGTTTGTGTATTGGTGATGTCGTGAATCGTGGTCATGCAGCCGTGCTGAATGCCGATATGTTCATTCATCACTTTTACCACCGGCGCCAGACAGTTGGTTGTGCAAGATGCGGCGGTGATAATGTGATGTTTGTTTGCATCGTAATTCTGATGATTAATCCCGTAGACAATATTAATCGCCGGATCGGGAACCGGCGCAGAGACCAGGATCTTTTTAATGCCCTGATCAAAATAACATTGCAACAGCGCTGCTGTTTTAAACTGACCGGTGCATTCAATGATTAAATCTATGCCCATGCCCGCCCAATCAACATCTGCTGGATTTTCTTCACTGGAGTAACTTATTTTTTTGCCATCGAGCAGGATATTGGCATCATCAAATCCAGGTTCACGACCCCATCGACCGTGTACCGAATCAAATTCCAGCAAATGCGCCATGGCAGCACTGTCACCTGAAATTTCATTAACATGAACGATGTCATAGGCGGGGTTATCCCAGCCAGCTCGAAAACCCAGCCTGCCCATGCGACCCAGACCATTAATACCGACACGAATTGGCATATTGTGACTCCTGTTAAATTTTAATGTTTATTGATGAATGCGCTACGAACAGCACACCAGTCCAGGGCGATTAGCCATGGCTTCCAGCATTTTTTGATCGGAAATGAAGGGCTCAGTTTTGCGCACCCCATTTAAAGTGCTTTGTAATATTTCCAGCGCCCAGACCTGCATATCGGGATTAATTCGGTAATTCATCCAGGTGCCATTACGCCGGGCAACCAGCACACCGGCTTCGCGTAAATGTGCCAGGTGACGGGAAATCTTCGGCTGTGACAGGTTCAATGCGTGGGTGAGTTCACAGACGCATAATTCGCCCTCGGCCTGCATCAACATCAGGCAGCGCAGACGAGTGCTGTCGGCCAGCATACGGAAAAAACTGTCGGTTTGATTTAGCATGGCGCTAATATACGTTTAGACATATATATGGTCAAGCAAATATAGCAGGCAGCTATCATTAAATGAGGACGGTAAGCATGAAATTGAAATTATTTCGATTAAATCCCGCTTCTCACTAACTTCTCAAGCTTTCCTAACAAAACTCTAACAATTGAACCGCAAAATGCACTCCAACATTAAATCCACAAGTTGGAGAGAGATTATGAAATTAAGTACTAAAGCAAATTCACTACGAAATAGCCTGTTGTCAGTTATGGTTCTTGCGGCAACGCCTGTTGTTTCACAGGCAAGAGATCAAATTCAAATTGTGGGCTCATCAACGGTATACCCATTTTCCACACTGGTTGCTGAGCGTTTTGGTAGTAGCGGTAAGTTTAAAACACCTGTTGTTGAAAGTACCGGTACTGGTGGAGGCATGAAATTATTCTGCCAGGGTATAGGTGCAAATCATCCTGATATCTCAAACGCTTCACGTGCGATCAAATCTTCTGAGCGTGAAAACTGCACGAAGAATGGCGTGAAAGAGATTATCGAAGTGAAATTTGGCAGTGACGGTATCGCCTTTGCCAATGACATTAACAACAAGCCAATCAATTTCACCCTGAAGCAACTGTGGGCAGCGATGGCGGAACATGGTCCAAAACCAGAAAAGTGGAGTGACATCGATAAATCACTACCCGCGACTAAAATCTCAATTTTGGTACCACCTCCAACATCCGGTACTCGCGATGCCTGGAACAGCAAAGTCATGAAAGGCGGTTGCCCAGCAGAAGTGAAAAAGAAAAACAAAAAATCCTGCAAAATCATGCGTGAAGATGGAGCTGTTGTCGAGGCTGGTGAAAATGATGCTTTGATCGTGCAGAAGCTGGGAGCCAATCCAGAAGCCTTTGGTATCTTTGGTTTCAGTTATCTGGAAAACAACAGTGACAGGATTCAGGCTGCGACCATCGAAGGCGTAGAAATCTCACTGGAGTCTATCCAGAGCTATGAGTACCCGGTAGCAAGACCTTTGTTCTTCTACGTGAAGAAAGCACACATCAATGTGATCCCTGGTTTGAATGATTACCTGCAGGCCTTTGCTAACGACAAAGCTATCGGTGAAGAAGGTTATCTGATCGATGCCGGTCTGGTACCGCTGGATGAGTCATCACTAGCCAAGTTAAGTAAGGATGCAAAATCGCTGGCTGTAATGGCTCACTAATGCAAGCAAACGGCTAAAAAATATGAGTAGCTTAATAACGCTGCTAGTCGCGATTGGCCTGACATCTTTGTCAGGCTTTCGCGGTTGGCACCGCGCTAGTTTAGAGACGAACTTACGTTCGCGCCCCGTCTATCATGGTCTTAATCATGGACTGTGGGTGGCACTGCCGATGCTTGCAGTCTCCTGTTTATGGATAGTCAGCGATAGCCTGATCATAAAACCGTCGGTGCTTTCAGTATTAACAGAAAACAGTCAGCAGCTACTGGATAAGGCTGATTTTAGATATATGGAAATAACCCAGATTGCCAATGGCCTGTTATCAGACCAGGGTGTTGATGCCAGCACTGCAAAGGCGGTAGAGTTTTATCGGGAAAGAAAACAGAGCACCGATACGGGTATTTTATTGCTACTGATGTTTGCCGGGTTTATGGGATTTCGCGGAGTTAATCGGCGATACAGTGCTGCCATGCCCGCACGCGAACAGGTAGAGCGCATCATAAAAATGATGCTGGCTGCGAGTTCTGGTGTAGCAGTTCTCACCACTGCCGGTATTGTACTGGCACTCATATTTGAAACCCTGCGTTTTTTCCAGCATGTCCCCTTTACCGAATTTTTATTTGGCACCCACTGGAGTCCGCAAATGGCGATCCGTGCTGATCAGGTCGGTAGCTCGGGTGCTTTCGGTGCCCTGCCCTTATTTGCCGGTACCTTGTTAATCGCATTAATCGCGATGACGGTCGCCGTACCAGTGGGTTTGTATTCTGCGATTTATCTGGCCGAGTACGCACAACCCAAAGTACGCACCTTCGCAAAACCGGCACTGGAAATTCTTGCCGGTATTCCTACCGTGGTTTATGGTTTCTTTGCCGCACTCACGGTGGCGCCGGCGATTGTAGATATTTGCCGAGCATTAGGTCTGAGCGCTTCATCAGAAAGTGCGCTCGCCGCCGGCCTGGTCATGGGCGTGATGATCATCCCGTTTGTGTCTTCCTTATCTGAAGATGTGATTTCAGCGGTGCCACAATCACTGCGTGATGGTTCGTTGGCCATGGGTGCCACCAAAGCAGAAACCATTCGCAAGGTGGTTTTGCCTTCTGCCCTGCCCGGTATTGTTTCGGCATTGCTGTTGGCCTTTTCACGTGCCATCGGTGAGACCATGATCGTAGTCATGGCTGCAGGCCTCGCAGCAAACATGACTGCGAACCCATTAGAAAGCGTGACCACGATTACCGCGCAAATTGTCACCACGCTGGTGGGTGATCAGTCGTTTGATAGTCCAAAAACATTGTCCGCCTTTGCGCTGGGTTTAACCCTGTTCTTCTTCACCCTGATGCTCAATATAGTTGCATTACGCGTAGTTAGAAAATACCGAGAACAATATGCATAATAACGAAATTAGCATTCAACAAAAAAGAGATCGCCGACGTAATTTTGCAGACGTGCGTTTTCGAGCCTATGGCATTTTTGGTTTGATGATAGCGGGCAGCGCCCTGCTGTTTTTACTGGGCAATATTTTTTCCACCGGTTACAGTGCTTTTGAGCAAACCGTTATCACCATGGAATTTAATCTGGATGCCGATGCACTGGGAGTCAGCAATAATCCGAGCACAGAAGAATTGCAGGAGGCGAATACCCTAAAGGTCGCAAAGAAAAGTGTTTATGCTCTTTTCCCCGAAGTTAAAAAACGCAAAGACAAACGCAGTCTGTACAAGTTAATGAGTTTGGGTGCTGAGCTGGATCTTCGTGATCAGCTTAAAAATTATCCTGAAACTATCGGCAGTGTTGTCAGCCTGACCGTGCCAATGTCATCGGATGTTGATCAGTATTACAAGGCTGAGCTTCGTGGTGAAGAAATAAAAAGTCGTTTAAATGAGAAGCAAAAAGCCTGGCTGCAAACACTGATTGATAACAAGCAAGTAAGCACGCAATTCAATACTGACTTCTTTACTCGTGCCGATTCACGTTACCCGGAACTGGCCGGTATTGGTGGTGCAGTGGTTGGTACTATCTATACCTTGCTGATCTGCTTGTTGATTTCATTTCCGCTGGGCGTCGCCGCCGCGATTTATCTGGAAGAGTTTTCACGTGATACTTTTGTTACGCGATTAGTTGAAGCAAACATCAATAACCTCGCCGCAGTGCCTTCGGTGATTTTTGGATTGCTGGGTCTTGCGGTTATTCTCAATGTATTTGGTTTGCCGCGCAGTACACCATTAGCCGGTGGTATTGTTTTAGCGCTGATGACTTTGCCAACGATTATTATTGCCTGTCGTTCTGCAATTAAAACCGTGCCGCCGAGTATTCGTGAAGCCGGCATGGCGATGGGAGCTTCACCGATACAGGTGGTTTTTCACCACGTTATGCCAGCGGCGATGTCGGGCACACTCACCGGCACCATCATCGGCCTGGCGCAGGCACTGGGTGAAACCGCGCCGCTGCTGATGATAGGCATGGTTGCCTTCATCGCCAGTGTACCGGGAGCGCCGACTGATCCGGCAACCGCCTTACCGGTACAAATTTATTTATGGGCAGAAAGTGCAGAACGCGGTTTTGTTGAAAAAACTGCGGCTGCCATTATGGTCATCATCGTGTTTTTAATCGTGATGAATTTATTGGCCGTAGTCATCCGTAACAAAACAAGAATATCCAACAAATAGAGCAACTATGTCTAATAATATTGTTACACACGCAATGCGTGCAGATAA
>CBFCZV010000040.1:0-17229 GCA_965602855.1 uncultured Gammaproteobacteria bacterium
CAGTGTTTAGTGCAATAAATGCGCGATCAGATCTGGGGCTGTGTTTGTGTAATGACAATGCAACCAGTTCTTTGCCGGTTCCAGATTCGCCAGTAATTAATACATTGATGTTAGATTTTGAAAGTCGTCCAATCGCGCGAAAGACTTCCTGCATGGCAGGTGCTTCGCCGATAATTTCAGGTAATGATTGTGGAGCAAGTATTTCGTTGTTCGACTCATGCCGTTTTGCACAGGCGCGTTGTGCTAGTGAAATTGCATCATCGATATCAAAAGGTTTAGGAAGATATTCAAACGCGCCGCCCTGAAAAGCAGATACAGCGCTATCAAGATCAGAATGTGCGGTCATGATTATGACTGGAATCTCAGGATAAGATTCTGACAAAGCGGATAGTAGTTCCAAACCATCCATGCCAGGCATGCGCACATCGGTGATAATGGCGTCAGGCTCAGAGTGTTTGAGTTGATCTAGAATACCATCGGCTTTATTAAAACTGGTGACCTCCATGCTCGCTTGTTCTAGTGCTTTTTGTAGCACCCAGCGAATTGAGTCATCATCATCAATAATCCATATTTTTTGTGCCGTAGTCATAGTGCTTACTCAGAGTTTGTGTGAAGAGGTAACAGCAAAGTGAAAACGGTATAGCCAGGTGAGCTGGAAAACTCAATTAGTCCGTTGTGCTGGTTAATCAGTGTTTGTGCAATCGACAGGCCAAGACCTGTGCCTTCAGCGTGGCCTGTGACCATAGGTAGAAAAAGTTTTTCTTTGAGGTCATCAGGTATGCCTGGGCCGTTGTCGATAATGTCTATTTTTGCTACTAGAGGAAAAGAATTATCACCAATGGTGTAATTTCTCAAAGGACGTGTTCGAAAAGTTATTTCACCGTCACTGGAAACTTCTTTGATGGCGTTGCGTGTGATATTTAGAATTGCCTGAATAATCATCGATTCGTCGCCATAAATATCGGGCAAGCTGGGATCGTAGTCTGCAGTGAAATGAACGTGATCTGCTTCAACCTTAACAAGGCTGCGTACGTGCTCAAGTATTTGATGAATGTTGAGCATGCTTTTATTAGGTATATCTCTTGGTCCCAGCATTCGGTCGACCAATTGTTTAAGGCGATCAGCTTCACGAATAATGACTTGAGTGAATTCACGATCCTGATTGGTATCGAGGCTTCTTTCTAATAACTGTGCCGAACCCCGAATGCCGCCTAAAGGATTTTTAATCTCATGAGCGAGTCCTCTTAACAAACTACGACTGGCTTCATTTTGAGTAAGTAGGTGCTTTTCATGCGCCATTTTTCGATGCCGGCCACGACCGACAAACTCAAGCAGCAAGCATTGATGGCAATCGCCATAGTCAATTGGTGAGGCCATATAGTCCACAGCTAGTGATTGGCCGGTACGCACCATAAGGTCGTCTTCAAACGCAGAAAAGGGGTGTTGGGTTTGTAGTGAGCTTGTAATACGCGTAAAAAAATCTGGCTCATCTATGATGAGTTCTTTTATTGTGCGTAATTTGGCACGGGCATAGCTAATTTGAAACATCATTTCTGCTGATGGGTTCATGTATTCAATACAGAGATCCTGATTGATAACAAGCACCGCCGAGTGCATGTTTTCAAGAATTGTTTGAGCAGATTGTTGTATAGATTGAGTCATTGCTATTAATAATGCAATTATTGAACCAAAATTTGTTTCACATGAAAAAAATTATAGGTCGTTTAATTTAATGAAAATCAATATGTTACAGTTAAGCTATTCTGGGCATTGTGAATGTTTGTTAAATATCAATAACAAATAGACAACAATAGCATTATATCGCACCAACATGGTGCGCGAGGTGTTTTTTAGGGTTTACTGAGAGGAATCAATAATGGGGCCTGGCTTGAAGATAATTCCCTGAGATCCAGGTGCGTATGGATTGCCATCAGAATTTACCGGACCAGGACGTGAGCCCAGAGATGTATTGTGCTGGATCGAATTTCGTTTCATATGAAATGTAACAGAATCGCTAGTGATAAGGGCTTCCTCATCTGCATCCAGGACTTCAGCATAGATTATGTGTGTTCCACGATCAATATTTGATAATGGGATATTTATTTTTGAGATGCCAGGGTCAGTTTCATCTTCGATGTCATCATTGGATGTTGTATTGCTATCGTTAAGTTCGGTATCAGAGGCTGTATCCTGGTCATCGAGCTCAGTTTCAAGTTCTATATTTTGTTCATCACTATCCATCGCTGTTATAGGGAAAATCATTTCATCATTAAGATAGAGGGCAATGAAATGTTCGTCTTCTGTATGGAGTGCTGGTGTGATTGAGATTTGTACTGATAGTTTGCCTAAATTATTGCGCACTGTTTGATCATTAGTTGGACTGTCTATATTTAAATAGCTATAACCTTCGTCATCTTTGTCTTCATAGGCAGGCTGAATAATGACCAGTTTAGGCATTTGAATTGTGTTGTCAGTAGGTCTGGGGATTTTTTTTGTATTTGGAAGGTTTTGATCAGAATAGATAGTTTGACCATCAGCATTCACGCCTTTGTAGATTTCTGCTTGAATTGGGGTAAGCAGGCAAAACAAAAATAGTAGAGAAAAATATTTCATATACCCCATCATAGCTGTAAAAATTAACTTATGCACAAAAAAATACCCCGCCCAAAAGGACGAGGTATTTTAAATGAACGACTAAAGTGTATTTTAAACGCTGTAGTACATATCAAATTCACAAGGATGAACTGAGGCACGGTAGCGCTGTACTTCTTCGCTCTTAAGCTCAATGAAGCTGTCGATAACGTCATCATCAAATACGCCGCCGGCAGTCAGGAAGGCGCGATCTTCGTCCAGTGCTTTCAGGGCTTCATCAAAAGAGAAGGCGACCTGTGGAATTTTCGCTTCTTCTTCTGGTGGCAGATCGTACAGGTCTTTATCTGCTGCATCACCGGGGTGAATCTTGTTCTGAATGCCGTCAAGGCCGGCCATCAGAATTGCTGAGAAACATAGGTAAGGGTTGGCTGTTGAGTCAGGGAAACGAACTTCAACACGGCGGCCTTTAGGGCTGCTAACGTGTGGAATACGAATCGCAGCAGAGCGGTTACGTGCTGAGTAAGCTAGCATAACGGGTGCTTCAAAACCGGGAACCAGACGTTTGTAGCTGTTGGTTGATGCATTAGAGAAAGCGTTGATGGCTTTAGCGTGTTTGACGATACCGCCGATGAAGAATAGAGCAGCTTCTGACAGGCCGCCATACTGATCACCAGCAAAGATGTTCTCACCATTTTTAGCGATAGAAGCATGAACGTGCATGCCGTTACCGTTATCGCCAACCATTGGTTTAGGCATGAAGGTCGCGGTCTTGCCGTAAGCATGAGCTACGTTGTGTACTACATATTTGAAGATCTGTACTTCATCAGCCTTTTTAACCAAAGTGTTAAAAACAGTGCCGATTTCACATTGACCAGCAGTACCCACTTCGTGGTGATGGACTTCAGTTGGGCAACCCATTTCTTCACTGGTTAGACACATAGTGGAGCGCAGGTCTTGCAATGAATCGATAGGTGGCACTGGGAAGTAACCACCTTTAACGCCAGGACGGTGTCCCATGTTATTGCCATCGTAATCTGTGCCTGTATTCCAGGCGGCTTCTTCTGAGCCGATCTTGTAAGAAACGCCGCCCATTTCGTCAGTCCACTGAACGCTGTCGAATACAAAGAATTCATTTTCAGGACCAAAGTAAGCGGTGTCGCCGATACCGGTTGAGTTTAAATAAGCTTCAGCGCGTTTCGCGATAGAGCGTGGATCACGGTTATAGCCCTGCATGTCATGTGGCTCGATGATGTCACAACGCAGGTTCATGGTCACTTCTTCACAGAAAACGTCGATTACCTGTGTCTCGCAATCGGGCATTAAAATCATGTCGGATTCATTAATGCCTTTCCAGCCAGCAATAGATGAACCATCGAACATTTTACCTTCTAACAAAACGTCCTCATCAATGGTGTGCGCAGGCACAGAAACGTGCTGCTCTTTACCTTGTGTATCAGTGAAACGGAAATCAACGAATTTAACGTCTCTTTCCTTGATCATATTTAAAACGTCAGTTGCAGACATAGCCTTACTCCTCGAATACTAAATATATATCCGCCATGACAACAGGCGGTGTGATAAAAAAGGAACCTCTGATTAAACGATTGTGGCAACAGGTTTAATCAGAGAGGCCTAATTTCAGCTTGGTATTGTGCATGAAATGTACCAATAATGGAAAGGGGTATGCGCTTGTTTTCAGGGTGGCTTAAGTTGCTGTGATATGAACTAGTGGAATCTTAAGTTGGCTTCACCTACGCAGCCTATATTCAGGCTCAGTTCTTTGAATTTGGCCTGAATGGCTTCAGCGTCATCGATAGAAGAAAGAACGCTCAAAGGGATTGCTGCATCAACGGTGATTTGACCTCTCAGGTAATGCAAGGTGACGTCATTAATGGCTTTTAGCTCAGGCTCCCTTGCCCATTCTTCGTACAGGGTGATAATTAGCTCACTGCGTGGTGGTAGGTGGCGACAGCGTGCTTCCTGTTCGTCATTTTCAGGATCGATGTGTACGGTAACATCATTGATGTCATCGAAAGTTTCAATCAAGGATTTTTCAACGGCCTCTGAAATGTGATGCCCTTCAGAAACACTGAGTCTGGGTTGAACCAGAATATGCACATCGACCAGCGAAGTGTGTCCCATACGTCGAGTACGGAGCATGTGCATTTCGAGAACGTCTTCATTTTCAAGAATCTTTGCTTTAATTTGTGCCACTTTTTCAGCATCAAGTGCGGTATCGACCAGTTCAAGCATGCTGTGGTAGCTGAGCTCGTAGCCAATTTTTACAATCATCAGGGCAACAATAATCGCAGCTACAGGGTCCAGAATAGGCATGCCCATCTGGGCACCAGCAATACCAATGAGCACAACGATTGAAGAGATTGCATCGCTACGATGGTGCCAGGCATTGGCGATGAGCATTTTTGAGTTGATGCGTATTCCAACTCGATGGGTAAAGTGGTACAGACCCTCATTGCTCAAGATAGAAAACAGGGCAATAGCCAGGGTAAAGTAGTGTGGAATGGCCTGCACTTCTTCATCAAAGACGCGGTGAGCGGCATCAAAGGCGATGCCGAGTCCGACTACGATCAAAAATAAGCCGAGTCCGACTGTTGCCAGTGTTTCAAAGCGGCCATGACCGTAGGGATGGTCATCATCAGCTTCTTCGCCAGCGTGTTTGGCCGCAACCAGTACCATGGCATCACTAATGAGGTCAGAAAGTGAGTGCAGGCCATCGGCAACCAGAGATTGAGCCTGACCAAGTACGCCGCCGATGATTTTGACGATAGATAGAACCAGATTGACAAAAACACCCCACCAGGTGACACGGTTAATTTCTTTGGTGCGTTGTTTGAGGGTTAGTGACATGCGTTGATTTTGAAGCTAGCAAGGTGAATGCGCAAGCAGGAATTAATGCTCTTTAAGTTTGCTCAAGATCATCAATAGAATTGATATTGCGGAAAGCCGCCGCAGTATCGTTGCAATTGATAATGGCAGGTGAGCGTGTTTCCACCCACTGTATGAGTTTGTGATTGCCTGATGAAAGATGCGCCTGAACAGAGCCAAGTAGAGATTTCTTCAGCAGCATCACAAGCTGCAAGCGCTGATAAATTTCGACAATAGCAATGTCGTTATGTTCAAAACCAGTAAGTAGCGTAGAAACCAGATTATCCGGCAGAAAGGGCATGTCACAGGGTACGACTAGCACCTGATCGTGCTGACAGGCCGCCAGGGCAGACGCTATGCCTGAAAGAGGCCCATTTTTTTCGTCATTATCAGGAATAACGGTTGAAGCAAATTGCTGATAAGTATCAATGTTTCGGTTTGCGCTTATGACAAAATTATCAACCTGATTTTTTAATGCATTAATAACATGCTGAATTAAGGGCTGCCCTTTAAATTTAACGAGACCCTTGTCAGCATGGTTCATGCGCTTACTTTTTCCGCCAGCGAGAATGAGGCAACTTACAGCGTTTGATTTCATGGCCGTATATTAATGCGTTGTAAAACAAATTGCGCGAGCAGTTAAGCGGGTTGTTGAGGAAAAATGAAACGCACCAATATAGATCGTACGCGCACCAAAGAGGTGCGTCATAGATAGGTTAAAGTTATGCGCATATTAGTGACATAAGCAAGATATGTACAAGAAGTAGCTATTTACCTACATTTTTAGCGCAATTACTGGTTAACTGGCCTGTAATGAGGAACATGGAAAAGTGGCTCGTTAATTGCTATGTAAATAGTGAAATATAATAGTGATATCACGACAACGCTTTCTGGCAACAGCAGCATAGATCGATAGCCTTTTATTAAGCAGATAACCCAGATAAAACTTTTTGAATTTAGTAATTCAATTTTGAGGAAAATCTAATGAGTGGAAATGAAACTCGCGTTCAGGCGATTCACAATATTACCAACCGCGAACCAATGGCTGTATCAAAGCCCGAGCCGCTGTCAGAAATGTGGGCATGTGATGTCTTTAATTTGGCAAAAATGGAAGAGTCTCTCTCCAAGAATGCATTCAAGGCGATAAAGAAAACTGTACAAACAGGTGAGGTACTTGATCCTGCTACAGCAGATATCGTTGCCGCAGCGATGAAAGAATGGGCGATGTCAAAAGGCGTTAAATTCTTCTCACACATTTTCTACCCAATGACCAACATCACTGCTGAAAAACATGATGGTTTGATCGTGACTAATGCTGATGGTGTAGCCATCACTGAATTTACCGGTAGTCTGCTGATCAAAGGCGAGCCTGATGGTTCTTCATTCCCTAACGGCAGTATCCGTATGACCAATGCCGCACGTGGTTATACCGCATGGGATCCAACCAGCCCTGTTTACATCATGCACACAGACAATGGTGCAACACTGATGATTCCTTGTGTGTTTATGTCATGGACTGGCGAAGCGCTGGATAAAAAGATTCCACTGCTACGTTCTAATCACGCGATGAACGAAGCGGCGCAAAAAGTACTTTCCTTAATGGGTGAAACTGAGATTGCACCTTTAAATTCAAGCTGTGGTGCTGAGCAGGAATATTTCCTGGTTGATTCTAACTTTGCTAACAGTCGTCCTGACCTGTTATTAGCAGGTCGTACATTATTTGGTGCAGAGCCTGCTAAAGGCCAGCAATTTGATGACCATTATTTCGGTGCGATTCCTGCGCGCGTTCAGGTTTACATGCAGGACGTTGAAGATCAATTATACCGTTTAGGTATCCCAGCTAAAACTCACCATAACGAAGTGGCACCGGGTCAGTTTGAAATTGCGCCTTACTTCGAAGCTGCAAACGTTGCTGCCGATCATCAACAGCTGATGATGACTATGCTGAAAATGACAGCGAGAAAACACGGCTTCATGTGTTTGATGCATGAAAAACCATTCGCCGGCATCAATGGTTCAGGTAAACACGTTAACTGGTCAGTGGGTAACTCAACACAAGGCAACTTGCTTGATCCTGGAAAAACTCCACACGACAACCTGAACTTCTTATTATTCTGTGGCGCGGTTATTCGCGGCGTACATCTTCACGGTCCATTGTTGCGCGCGGTTATCGCCTCAGCATCAAACGACCATCGTCTGGGTGCTAACGAAGCGCCTCCAGCGATTCTTTCAGTTTACCTGGGTGATCAGCTGGAAAAAGTTTTCCAGGATATCAAAAAAGGCAAGCTGGTTAAGAGTAAAGCGGGAGGTTTGATGAAGTCAGGCCTGTCACAGATTCTTCATTTTGAACGCGATCCTGGCGATCGTAACCGTACGTCACCGTTTGCTTTTACCGGTAATCGTTTTGAGTTCCGTGCTGTCGGTTCATCACAGTCAGTATCTGGTCCGTTAGTAGCAATGAATACTATGCTGGCCGATTCACTTGACTGGATTGCTGGAAAACTGGCAACCAAGTTGAAGAAAAAAGGTGCAGATCAGACCGAAGCCGTTTTTGCTGTCATCAAAGAACTGATGGAAGAACACGACAACGCCGTATTCGGTGGTGACGGTTATTCAGAAGAATGGCACAAGGCGGCTGTTGAAGAGCGTGGTTTGAAGAACATCCCAACCACTGCTGATGCGTTACCCGCATTGCGTGAAAAATCTGTTAAAGCACTGTTCAAGAAAACCGGCGTATTATCACCGGTTGAGCTGGAAAGTCGTTATGAAGTATATGCAGAGCAATACATTCTTTCTATCGAAGTAGAAGCAAAACTGGTCGTTGATATGGCTAAAACCATGATCTACCCAGCCGCTATTCAATACCTGTTCGAGCTGTCTAATACCAGTGCAAGCATGGCGGATATGGGCGTTGAGCTTGATAATTCAGTAGCTAAGAACATTGCCACTGAATCGAATGCCATGATGGCTGCGGTTGAAAAACTGAGTACAGCGATGGAGAAAGAAAATTTCTCAAATACAGAAAAACACATGCAGTACTGCGCTAACGATATCTGTGGTTTGATGGATGAAGTACGTGCACATGCCGATGTTCTGGAAGTAGAAGTTGCAGATGACCTGTGGCCTTTGCCTAAGTACCGTGAAATGTTGTTTATAAAATAAAACGTAGTTTTAATAACAGCAATAAAAAGGCCGCTAATAAGCGGCCTTTTTTTGTGGTTTATATTAATTGAATAGTTGATATCAATAAACAGAATGACAATTTATTGATGTAGGAGGTGTTTTAGGCAATCCATAATCATTGTTTTGTAAAGGTTATTGAATTATTTTATTGATAGGGCTACTGTAATATCATAATCATAGAAAGGGATATTTTTATGAAGTCTGTATATTCAATTAAAAAAGCGTGGCATGGCTTGATCATGCTTGTTGCGTTTCTTCCTCTGGTTATCTTGCTGATCTGGGTAGGGTTAGTAGTTCATAATATTCTGTTAGAAAAGTCGTTGCAGCAAGAAAAAGTGATGCAGGATCTTGTGCATAATGGTGTGGTTCAGGAGGTATCGCGTCTAACAACCATGCTTGAGAATAAAAGCGATCCTATGGCTTATATTCTATCTCTTAAGCAAGATCATAATCTTCTCTCTCAGTTATTCAAAAAAGTATTGGAGCGTGAGCCTTCAATGCATCTTCTTGTTTTATTTGATTCTGAAGGTCGAATTATTTTAGAAGAGGAGAATTATGTTACCAAAAATTCAACTACTTCCGGATTGTCTGAACATCTGAATGGTATTACATCGTTGTCCGGGAAATTGGCAGTTCCAATGCAGGGTAAGATTTATATTGCCTCAAATGGAATACATTCAGAGGGGGTGTTTATTACAATTTCAGTGCCGGTAATTATGAATGAAAAAAAACAAGGTGTTTTGCTGGCAGAGATTGATGCAAATATTTTATTTCACAGCATCAAACGGCATATGGTCAGGGATGGAATAAATTCATATATCACGGATGAGTCAGGATTGTTACTGGTAGCTCCAGATAATAGTCAATTTGATGTGGGTGAAGATGTTAGCAAGTTGTTTTTGGTTAAAGCAATAATGAATGATCAGAAATGGCCGACTGAGAGAAAATATGAAGGTATAAATGGATTAGAAGTATATGGCTCATACACATCAATTGGCGATTTAGACTGGAAAATTGTAACCGAAGTGGAGCGAGACATTATTGTGCAGCCAATTTATGAGCTGATATTGAATTTGGCATTGGTGAGTGGAGTTGTTGTTTTTTTGTTATTAATTTTAGGTGTGAGATTGGTTGATCGTGTGATAAGGCCTGTGCAGGAAATTGCAGATGATTTTAAGCGAGTAGGGAAGCAGGATTTAATGCCCTCCACCATTGAGTCATCGTTTAGTGAGTTAGATAGTATGGTGGATGGATTTAATCAAATGGTTAAAGAGATTTCACGTAAACAGCAGCATCTAACTAAAGCATCTATTGTGTTTGAAAATACATCTGAGGGAATAGTAATAACAGATACAAGGCCGAATATACTGAGTGTGAATAATGCTTTTACAACGGTTACTGGTTATAGCGAAGATGAGGTGATTGGAAAAGACCCCTCCTTTCTTAAATCAGGAGCACACGACGATCATTTTTATGAGGAAATGTGGCGGGCATTAGAGGATACGGGGCATTGGCAGGGGGAGATACAGAATCGTCGTAAAAATGGTGAAATATATACAGAGTTGCTTAGTATAAATAGTTTTAATGATGTGCATGGAGAGCCGGTTGAATATATAGGCGTTTTTGCAGATATAAGTAAAATCAAAGAGACAGAAAATAAACTAGAACATCTGGCACATTATGATCCCTTAACTAATCTTCCAAACCGATTGCTATGTCATGTGCGAATGGAGCATGAAATGCAATATGCAGAAAGAAATGAGAAGTTGGTTGCGATTCTGCTGCTGGATCTTGATATGTTTAAAAATATCAATGACTCTCTAGGTCATGTTATGGGGGATAAGCTATTACAGGAAGTAACAGAGCGATTAAAGCAACGAGTGAGAGATGAGGACACAATTGCTCGACTTGGTGGTGATGAATTTGTTTTGATTATTGGGTCGCTTGAAGATAGAAAAAATGTATCAGAGATTGCCATGGATATTCTGAAATTATTTTCGGAGTCTTTTGATATAGGAGAACATGAAGTCTTTATTGGTGCCAGTATTGGTATTAGTGTCTTCCCGGATGATGCACGTGATGTAGGTAGTTTGTTACAAAATGCAGATGCGGCTATGTATCGTGCGAAAGCAGAGGGTCGTGATAATTATCAGTACTATACGTCAGAATTAACCAGTAGCGCTAATCAGCGTTTGAGCACAGAATTTTACTTACGCCATGCTTTAGAAAAAAATGAACTGATACTTCATTACCAGCCACAATATTCCGCGGCAACGGGGGAAATGCTTGCAGTAGAAGCATTGATACGTTGGCAGCACCCGATAGACGGATTGGTTTTTCCAGATAAATTTATATCTGTAGCAGAAGAAACAGGCTTAATTGTACCAATTGGCGAATGGGTGATAGAGACGGCATGTAAGCAGCTAAGAAAATGGCAGCAGTCCGGTTGTCCAGAATTAAGAATGGCGATAAATTTATCTGCACGCCAATTTAGAAAATCGGGCCTGGCAAAGACAGTAAGCAGGATATTTAATGAAACTGAAGTGAAACCACATCAAATAGATCTTGAATTGACAGAAAGTATTATTATGCGTGATGCTGATTCTACGATTGCTACTCTGGATGAGTTTCATGAAATGGGTGTTGAGCTTTCGATCGATGATTTTGGTACAGGTTACTCATCACTCAGTTATCTCAAAAGATTCCCAATCAACAGGTTGAAAATAGATCGAGAATTTGTAAGAAATATTACAACGGATAAAAGTGATGCTGATTTGATCAAATCAATTATTGCACTGGGTCACTGCATGAATCTAAAAGTTCTTGCTGAAGGCGTGGAAGACATAGAGCAATTAAATTATTTGAAAGAACATGGCTGTGATGAAATACAGGGGTATTACTACAGCAAGCCAATACCCGCAGATGAGCTTGAAGCTTTATGTAAGAAAGAAAAGGACTAATTTGTAAGGCGCAAGAATAAAATCTGTTGAATGATTATGTGGCTGTTAGTATCTATAGAGTATGTATGGTGCTTGGGGTAGATATGTTCCAGTATCGCCTCATGAGACAGTAGTTCAATCCCGGTTGTCTGGTATATAAATCAAAAGTAAATTTCCATAATGCGATTATGAATTGATTGGCGCGCCCGAGTGGATTTGAACCACCGACCTTTGGCTTCGGAGGCCAACACTCTATCCAACTGAGCTACGGGCGCAGATCGTAGGCGTAGTTTATCAGGCTTATGTGAGCTTGTAAGAGTTGCCTTAAATTTTATTCAAGAAAACGATTAACGCTACGATAAGTGATAGCTTCGGTTAGGTGTGGCATTTCGATATTTTCGCTTTCAGAGATGTCGGCAATGGTGCGTGCCAGTTTCAGGATACGGTGGTATGCGCGGGCGGAGAGTCTGAGTTTGTCCATGGCCTGATTGAGGATTTGTTTTTCTTTCTCGCCTAGCTGGCAGAAGGTTTCGACTTCTTTGTTGTTGAGTTCTGCATTGCTCTTTCCGCAGCGTTGCATTTGTCGCTGGTAGGCCTGAACGACTCGTTCTCGTATCTGGGCGCTGCTTTCACCTCTGGGGGCGTTGCTGTCGAGAGCCGATTTATCGAGCCTTGGGACTTCGATGTGGATATCAATGCGGTCGAGCAGAGGGGCGGAAATGTTGTTGCGGTGTCGTTTTTGTTGTTCGAGGGTGCACTGACAGAGTGATTTGCCATCGCAGCTATAGCCCTGTGGGCAGGGATTCATGGCGGCGATTAGCTGGAATCGTGCTGGGAATTCGGCCTGTCGGGCGGCGCGTGAGATCATGATGTTGCCGGTTTCCAGTGGTTCGCGCAGGACATCGAGTACGTGGCGATCAAACTGGGTGAGTTCATCCAGAAATAGTACGCCTTGATGGGCGAGTGAGATTTCACCTGGAGATGGGATGGAACCGCCACCGACCAGTGCCACGCCGGATGCGGTGTGATGTGGGCTGCGGAAGGGGCGTTGTTTCCAGTTGCGTACGTTGAACCCCGTATGACTGATGGACTGCACCGAGGCGCTTTCCAGTGCATGTTCATCGCTCAGTGGTGGGAGAATACCCGGTAGACGTGAAGCCAGCATGGATTTTCCTGTGCCGGGTGGGCCGACCATAATCAGGTTGTGGCGACCGGCTGCTGCTATTTCGAGCGCACGACGGGCGAGGTGCTGGCCGCGTATGTCAGCCATATCGGCTACTTCTAAGGCTTCGCTTTCAATGTTCTTGATATCAGGTTCATCAAGATCACCCTGCTGGCGAAGATACTGGCAAATACTGAGTAAATCTTTGGCGGCTTTAACATCGGTTTTATTAACCAGTGCGGCTTCAATCGCGCTTTCAGCGGGCAGAACCAGTGTTCGATTACTAGCATTGGCGGCCATTGCAGAGGGCAGGCTGCCGTGCACAGGACGTAGTTCACCGGAGAGTGCCAGCTCGCCGTGGAATTCGTGTGAGCTGAGTAGTTTGTCATCAATTTGTTCAGAAGCGGCCAGTATGCCGAGTGCGATGGGCAGGTCATAACGCCCCCCATCTTTGGGTAAATCGGCGGGTGCCAGGTTGACGGTGATCCTGCGGGTTGGAAATTCAAAGTGTGAATTGATGATGGCGGCGCGGACGCGATCCTTACTTTCTCTGACCGCCGCTTCGGGCAGGCCCACGATAGAAAGCGCGGGCAGGCCATTTGAAATATGAACTTCAACGGTGACTTCAGGTGCCTGAATGCCGACCAGGGCGCGGGTGTAAACGGTGGCGAGTTGCATGGTGTCCTTTCCAAACTTCTATAGAGATACCCATTGTAGGTAAAAGCATAGGCGGTGCATAGTTTTTAGTTGAAAGCTTTTTATCCTTTATCAAGCTCAGCCAACTGCTTTTCCAGTTGATCAAGTTTTTCACGGGTGCGAGACAGTAGCGCTGATTGAACATCGAATTCTTCACGGGTAACCAGGTTCATTTTTGATAATGAGCTCTGCAATAAAGCTTTAATGTTGGCTTCTAGATCCTGCTGTATCTGATGAATATTCCCCGGAAGTAAGCCGGTTATTTTTTTTGCCAGATCATCAAAAGTATTTTTATTTTCCATAGTTCTCTGCCTGTAAAAATGTATTTCATTTTACGCCAAAACGGTGCACATAAATAAGGCATTGCTTATTATTGCGCACCATAATGATGCGAGACGCTTGGGCAAAAGGGGGTTAATGAAGTAATAAAATTATATAAGCCACTGTTTTAAATAAAGAAATAATTTTTGGCACGCCATCTGCAGTGTTCACGTCATAGTTGAAAAAGATTCAATTAATTTTTAAAGATTATTGTGGAGATAATGACATGTTGAAAAAATCTATGGTGTTAACAACTGCTATGGCAGCAATTTTATCAAGTGGTAGTGTGTTGGCTGATGCATCGGTAAATGCGGCTGCTTCAAATAACTACGTGTGGCGTGGTGTTACTCAATCAGCTGATACTGCTTCAGTGTCTGGCGGTGTTGACTGGTCTAATGATTCAGGTCTTTACCTGGGTGTCTGGTCAGGTTCGCTTGTTTTTGGAACAGAAACTGATTTCTATGCGGGCTTTGCAGGTAAAGCCGGTGGCCTTGGTTACGATGTGGGTGTTATCACTTACCAGTATACACAGCTTCCTGATATCAATTTTACTGAAGCTTATGTAAATGTTTCTTTTGCAGATGTGACTGTTGGTTTGGCTTCTACGATTGATGCAGGTGAGGCTAATAAGAATGCTGCTTTTGATGAAGGAGATATGTACGTGAGCGCCAGTTACGGTTTTAAAGCCGGTGTTTTTGATACCAGCGTATATGGTGGTAGTTATATGTTTGAAAATGATAATCGTTTTGGAAATGGTGAGCTGGATTACAGGCACTATGGTGTGAGCTTCACCAGTGGTGAGGTAACGGTTGCGCTTGAAAAGAATGATCTTGATGGTGCTGCTGTTGATGACAATGTTCGTGTTGTTGCAACCTGGTCAAAGTCCTGGGATATCTAATCAACTGTTAATTCATTATCTGGACAATGCACGCCACAGCACTATAGGTGGCGTGCACAATCCGAGGAGTATTTTCATATGAAATTAATTACTGCAATTATAAAACCCTTCAAACTGGATGACGTGCGTGAAGCGCTTTCTGAAATTGGTGTGCAAGGTATTACGGTAAGTGAAGTAAAAGGTTTTGGTCGCCAGAAGGGACACACTGAATTGTATCGAGGTGCGGAATATGTAGTTGATTTTCTGCCCAAGGTAAAAATTGAAGCAGCTGTTGCTGAGGATATGTCTGAGAAAGTTATCGAGGCAATTCGTGGTGCGGCGAATACAGGAAAAATTGGTGACGGAAAGATTTTTGTTTCGTCGATAGAGCAAACAGTAAGAATCCGTACCGGTGAAACCGGCACTGAAGCGCTTTAACACACGAGGTATATAAAGATGGAAAATCAAATTTTTCAATTGCAATACGCAATGGATACCTTTTACTTTTTGGTAATGGGCGCATTCGTAATGTGGATGGCAGCTGGCTTTGCGATGTTGGAAGCAGGTCTGGTTCGTTCTAAAAATACGACAGAAATTTTAACTAAAAACGTTATGTTGTACGCGGTAGCTTGCACCATGTATATGGTGTGTGGTTATCAAATTATGTACGGTGGCGGTTATTTCCTTGATGGAATTGCCGGCGGAGATACATTAGTAGCTGATGCCTTGAAAGCTTCTGCAGAAAATGGTTTTGATGGTGATTCAGTTTATTCGAGTGCATCAGACTTCTTCTTCCAGGTAGTATTTGTTGCAACGGCGATGTCCATTGTTTCGGGTGCCGTAGCTGAGCGCATGAAACTCTGGTCATTTATTCTGTTTGCTGTTGTCATGACAGGCATCATCTATCCAATGGAAGGTGCGTGGACCTGGGGTGGTGAAGCTGTGTTTGGTCTGTTTGCCTTAGGCAGTGATATTACAGACGATGCTGGAAACATTCTGTTCTCAGGTTTTGGTTTCTCTGACTTTGCAGGTTCTGGCATTGTTCATATGGCAGGTGCGACTGCGGCTCTAGCTGGAGTACTGGTACTGGGTGCTCGTAAAGGAAAATATGGTCCTAATGGTCAGATCAATGCGATTCCGGGTGCGAATCTGCCGATGGCAACGCTGGGTACATTCATTTTATGGATGGGCTGGTTTGGATTTAACGGTGGTTCAGTATTGAAGCTGGGTGACATTGCTAACTCTAATGCTGTAGCGATGGTGTTTTTGAATACTAACGCGGCAGCCGCTGGTGGTGTTGTGGCTGCGATTATCCTTGCTCGCATCATGTTTGGTAAAGCTGATTTAACCATGGCATTGAATGGTGCTTTGGCTGGTTTGGTAGCGATAACTGCAGGTCCAGATACACCAACACCTCTGGCTGCAACTGTGATCGGTGCTATAGGCGGTATGCTGGTAGTGTTCTCTATCGTAGGTCTGGACAAACTGCGTATTGATGATCCAGTGGGTGCAATCTCTGTTCACGGCGTGGTTGGTTTCTGGGGCTTAATGGCTGTGCCACTGACTAATGATGGTGCAAGTTTTGGTGGCCAGCTGGTTGGTGCGTTAACTATTGGTATCTGGGTATTTGGTGCCAGTATGCTGGTATGGCTGACAATAAAATTCCTCATGGGTGTCCGAGTTACTGAGGAAGAAGAGTATGAAGGCGTTGATCTCGCTGAATGTGGGATGGAGGCCTATCCAGAATTTACTGGCAAATAAGCTGACTCCTGCTGGTAATGTTTTGCCGGGCACTTAGGTGCCCGGCTTTTTGCTTGGTGCCATTATTCTATTAATGTGGTAAAAAGCTTGATTAGAAGACTGATTTAAGGCTCGCGTGATCGAGCCTTGTTGCGTTTTGAAATATGTGGGATGTAGCAAGTCAAAAGAATTTAAAAATATACAGGTGAACAAATGAAACTTATTAAAGCAATAATTAAACCATTCAAGCTGGATGATGTGCGTGAAGCCCTGTCTGAAATTGGGGTGCAGGGTATTACCGTTTCTGAAGTCAAAGGCTTTGGTCGTCAAAAGGGGCATACCGAGTTATATCGTGGTGCTGAATACGTGGTTGATTTTTTACCCAAGGTTAAAGTTGAAACAGCCGTTGCCGATGATCAGGTTGAAAAAGTAATTGAGGCAATTCGGGGTGCTGCAAATACGGGCAAGATTGGTGATGGAAAAATATTCGTCATGCCCATCGAGCAAGCAATACGAATTCGAACCGGTGAGTCTGGTGACGAAGCGTTGTAAAAAAATTGAGGAAAGAAAAATGAGATTATTTTCAAGCTTGAGTAAGCTTGTGGGTGTTGTGCTGCTGTTATTGCCACAACTGGTATTCGCTGGTGAAATTGATAGTGGTGACACGGCGTGGGTTCTAACGTCCACCTCTCTGGTATTGTTCATGACACTACCGGGCCTTGCGTTATTTTATGGTGGTCTGGTTCGAGCAAAAAATGTCCTGTCGGTGTTGATGCAATGTTTTGCTATTGCCTGTGTAGTCACCGTGTTATGGGTGATCTTTGGTTATAGCC
>CBFCZV010000041.1:0-16338 GCA_965602855.1 uncultured Gammaproteobacteria bacterium
GGTGGCATGATGCGTTACGGTATCCCTGGCTACCGTACTCCACGCGACTTCCTTAACAATGAGTGCCAACGCATCATCGATATGGGCGGCATTGAAACACGTATGAATACACGTGTTGGTAAAGACGTCAGCGTAGCCGATGTTGAAAAAGAATTTGATTCTGTTTTATGGGCACTAGGCTGTAAATCAGGTCGCGGTCTTTTTGTAGACGACTGGAATGAAACACCTAACTGTATATCTGCTGTTGATTTTCTTGAGCAGTTCAACAAAGGCGACATGAAATACACTGCTAACAAGATCCTATGTGTAGGTGGTGGTGATACTTCTATCGATGTTGTTTCTGTTGCTCGTCGTATCGGTACACTGAACGACTACAGCGAAAATCCTGAAGATTCAGCTACTGGTGCAAGCACACACGGCGACATCGATGATTCAGCGAAAAAACCTTGTGATAACGTTGTTCTGACTGCCCTGTTCAAGAAAGAAGACATGACAGCCGCAGAGCACGAAGTTGAAGATGCGCTGATCGAAGGCGTTACTATCATGAATGAAGTAATGCCTGTTGAAATCATTAAAGATGCCAACGGTCGCGCTACTGCACTGAAACTGGTTGATAGCAAATTCGAAAATAACGCACCTGTTGCTGTTGAAGGCGGTAAAGAATACATCGTTGAAGCTGATCTGATTGTTTCTGCGATTGGTCAGACTGGTGATATGACTGGTGTTGAGGACTTTGACAATGGTCGTGGTCTGATTGATGCGGATAACTTCTACCGCGTACCTGGTAAAGATGGTCACTTTGTATGTGGTGATATTGTTCGCCCTCACCTGCTGACTACGGCTATTGGCCAGGCTTCAATCGTTTCTGACACTATCGAAGCTTACTTAAACGAAACGAAAATTGAAAAACGCCCTAAAATTGACGTTCACCACTTCGAGCTGGATGAAAAACTTGAAGAAGCAGGATTATCAACTGATTCATACGATGCTGATGATTACAAAGACGATGCCCAACGTGGAACTGAGACCAGTTCTTACGCGATCCACAACTATGAAGATCGTTCTGCACATGAAATTATTGGAACAGATGAAATGTTCATCGGTCACTTTGAGCACGTAGCACGTAATCTGCGTTCGGTTGATGTACCTTCTTCTGATGCTGTACTGGGTCACTTTGCTGAACGCCAGGCAAGTTTGGGTGATGAACAAGCCGTTTCTGAAGCTAACCGCTGCATGAGCTGTGGCATGTGTTTCGAGTGTGACAACTGTGTTATTTACTGTCCACAAGATGCTGTCTTCAAAGTGAAAAAAGGTGAAAGCACAACTGGTCGTTATGTTGATACTGACTATAACAAATGCGTCGGCTGTCACATTTGTTCTGATGTTTGCCCAACCGGTTACATCGACATGGCTCTAGGCGAATAATTCAGATAATAACAAGAAGTACTAAGGCTGATACTATGACTCGTTTTCTGCGACTATCACTGATCCTTACTGGATTGATCATGTTATTCCCTTCACAGGGAATGGCAGAAACACCCTTCCCTACCATTCATGAACCGGAAGGCGAAGGTGTGGAATGCGTTGAAGACGAAGATGAAATGCGCCGGAATCACATGAACTACATCAAACATCAACGCGATAAAACCATGCGTCAAGGTGTTCGCGCTGAAAGCGATGGTAGCTATAGCTTATCCAAGTGCATTGATTGTCATGTTGAGGCTAACGACAAAGGTGAAGTGCCTACTCATAACGATAGAGAACATTTTTGCGTTTCCTGTCATGAGTATGCAGCCGTACAGATCGATTGCTTCCAATGTCATGCTGATCGCCCACAGAAAAATATTAAACGTGCTAAAGACATGGGGGACATGCAGTAATGTCTGACCAGATTAATGATTCAAGACGTAGCTTCCTGTCAAAGGCAGCAGTTGCCGGCAGTGTTACTATCGCACCGGGTGTTTTTCTACACCAGACAGCTCACGCCAAGCCTGACGCTGAAGCAGTCACCAGCAAAACTCGCTGGGGCATGTTGATTGATACGGACAAATGTTCAAAAGGCTGTTCTGATTGTGTTGATGCCTGTAATGAAGAACATTCATTGACTGGTTTTGATCGCCCTGAGACAGATACTCAATACATTCGAAAAGTTTCACTGGTTGAAAAGCAGACAGGTCATGAAATTTCATTACCTATGATGTGTCAGCATTGTGAAAACCCACCTTGCGTTGATGTCTGCCCTACTGGTGCTTCATTCAAGCGTGAAGATGGCATCGTACTGGTTGATAAACACATTTGTATCGGTTGTCGTTATTGCATGATGGCCTGCCCATACAAAGCACGTTCATTCGTTCATGAAACTATTGAAAATCAAACTTTGAGTGCGCCTCGCGGTAAAGGTACAGTTGAATCCTGCACCATGTGTACACATCGTGTTGATAAAGATGGCATTCCTGCCTGTGTTGAATCCTGTACAGATGAGAATCATAACGCGATGACTTTTGGTGATCTTAATGATCCAGAAAGTACAATTTCTAAAGAATTGAAGAAACACGGTGGTAAACAAATTCGCGCTGACTTACAACTCAATACCGGCGTTCGTTACCAGGGACTTTGAGTCCATCATCTCTAAATCATCAACTGAGTCTATAAAAAGATGAAAAAGATCGAATACACAAAAATTAAAGGTCACAGCCTCGCTTACTATGGTTTATTAGCGGGTCTGGGTTTCATAATACTACTGGGATTACTCTCAACCTGGTATATGGAACACAACGGTCATCACGTTACCGGCATGAGTAACCAGATCGTATGGGGTATGCCTCACGTATTCGCTATTTTCCTGATTGTAGCTGCATCGGGTGCTTTAAATGTTGCCTCCATTGCTTCGGTATTCGGTAAAAAAATCTACGATCCCCTGTCGCGCTTATCCGCGCTACTGGCTTTGGCTCTGCTGGCTGGTGGCCTGGTGGTTTTATTGCTTGATTTAGGCCGTCCTGATCGTCTAATCGTTGCTATTACCACTTATAACTTCAAATCTATCTTTGCCTGGAACATTATTCTTTATACAGGCTTCTTCGGTATTGTCGGTGCCTACATCTGGATGATGATGGATCACAATATGTACAAATACAAAAAGAAAGTGGGTCTGGCTGCCTTTGTATGGCGTCTTATTCTAACCACTGGTACTGGTTCCATTTTCGGCTTCCTAGTCGCACGCTCAGCCTATGATGCAGCCCTGATGGCACCGATGTTTATCATCATGTCTTTTGCTTTCGGTCTAGCTATCTTTATTCTGGTACTGATGGCTTCCTACAACTGGACAGGTCGTGAACTGGGTGATGCTGTTGTTGCCCGACTTAGAAGTCTGCTAGGTGTGTTTGTTGCAGCTGTGCTTTACATCACTGCGGTTTATCATGTAACTAATTTGTACATTACCGAGCATCACGGCGTTGAGAAATTCATTCTGTCTGATGGCGGCATTTACACCAACCTGTTCTGGTTTGGCCAGGTTCTGATTGGTGGTCTTTTACCTCTGGCACTAATTTATGCCCCTGCCGTTAAAACATGCAGAAAGACTTTAGGTCTGATCAGCACCATGGTTATCATTGGTGGCATGTGTCAGGTCTACGTCATCGTTATTGGCGGTCAGGCGTATCCAATGGAAATGTTCCCCGGTTATGAAGTAAGCAGTTCATTCTTTGATGGTGTAGTTAACAGCTACTCACCTACCCTTCCAGAAATCATTTTGGGTGTGAGCGGTATGGCAGTGACAATATTGCTGGTCGCCTTTGCAATGAAAGCATTGAGCTTCCTGCCTACTTCACTGGCGGATTCTGTTGCTGATCCACACGCAGCAAAATAAAATTCTTTTCCATTGGCTCTAGTTAAACTAGAGCCAGTGTTCACAAACGACCTACGGTGAAAAATGAGTCGTTTTTTCATTTCAGCAGCTCATAAATCTTCTGGCAAAACTACTGTCAGTATCGGCCTGTGTGCGGCTCTGAGTGAAAAAGGAAAAATCGTACAGCCATTTAAAAAAGGCCCCGATTATATCGACCCCCAATGGTTAGCCCGAGCCAGCAGTTATAACGCTGAGACGCGCCATTGTTTTAATCTCGATTTTTACACCATGACGTCAGATGAGATTCTGCAAACCATCGCCAAACATTCAGCCGATGCTGATATCTCAATCATTGAAGGTAACAAAGGCCTTTATGACGGCCTCGACCTTGATGGCAGCAACAGCAACGCGGCACTGGCTAAACTGACAAAAACACCCATTATTCTCGTGCTCGATACCCGCGGCGTCACCCGTGGAGTTGCCCCACTCATCCTCGGCTATCAATCGTTTGATAAAGACATCAACATCCAGGGCGTTATTCTTAACCAGCTGGGTGGTTCACGTCACGAAGAAAAACTGAGACGCGTTATCGAACACTACACCGATGTGCAGGTTGTTGGTGCCATACACAAAGATGAACGTTTTGATATTGACGAGCGTCACCTTGGCTTGTTACCCAGCCATGAAGACCTTCAATCCAGCAAAAAAATTGAATTGCTGAAACAGGCGATTGTCGATCAGGTTGACCTTGATAAAGTCATTGAGATAGCAAATCAGGCACCCAAATTAGAAACATCTGCTGTGCCAACTGTTACGACTATGCCAAAGGCAGATATTCGCATTGGTTATATCCACAACACCGCTTTCTCCTTCTACTATCCTGATGATTTAATCTCATTAGAACAGGCAGGTGCTGAGCTGGTCGAAATTGATAATATCAAAGAGGCCAGTCTCCCTGACATTGACGGCTTATTTATCGGTGGCGGCTTCCCGGAAACACATTTACAGGAACTCGAAGCTAATCAATCAATAAGACAGGATATTCATCAGGCTATTGAAAACGGCCTGCCCGTGTACGCTGAATGCGGGGGCCTGATGTATCTGGCACGCTCCATCAAATGGAAAGAGCAGAAAAATAGTATGGTTGGCACGATACCCGCTGACGTTATCATGGAGGAGAAGCCACAGGGTCGCGGTTATGTGCAATTGAAAGAAACTACCGAAGGATTGTGGCCATCTAGGACGTGCGATATTATTGCAGCTCACGAATTTCATTATTCCCGTTTTGAAAATCTTGATAAAAATGCTAGATTCGCATTTGAAGTGGTGCGTGGCACCGGCATCAATGGTAAAAATGACGGTTATGTCTATAAAAATCTGCTAGCCTGTTATACACACCAGCGTGGCACCAGCAAGAATCGCTGGACTCAGCGTTTTGTCGATTTTATCCGGCAACAAAAGAGCTAACCTTACAATCCGAACAAATATAAGTTATTGATTTTATGATTAAAGTAACACCAGAAGCAGCCAAACAAATCCAGGAATCAGCCAATCAGGGGAAAACTGAAACCCTGGCTTTACGTATCGCCGCAACAAAAAATGATGATGGCAGTATCCACTACGGCATGGGCTTTGATGAAAGCAAAGAAAATGACATTGCTGTTAAAACAGAAGGCATCGATGTCATTGTTTCACCAGAGAGTGCTGGGCTAGTCAAAAACACCACACTGGATTTTGTTGAACTCGAACCCGGTAAAAGCCAGTTCATTTTCATGAATCCAAACGATCCAGACTACTCACCTCCATCTGAAAACTAAAGCTGTTTACTAGTTAAAAAAAGAGTTATATGGATAATTCTGCTGATAATAATAGCTACTGGTCTCAGGACACGCTCACTTTTCTCTATGAGCTCAGTTCAATTATTAACGCCATGAATAGCAGCACCCACCACTGCGCTGATCCACTCAAATTAATTATACAAAAACTTAATGGTTCTGCCGCCATCATCCGACTTTTTTCCGATGAAGGTTGGATGGATTTATACGCTAGCCACGGTATAAGCAACGAACAAATTACTGATCTTCAGCACACTCCCATCGAAGGCTCTCTGTTCATTCATGAAAGCAGATCAATAAAAGAAATTCGGCGTAACCCGGCTAGCACTTTAATCAAAGACAAAACATCTGAAGTCATTTCAATTCCGGTGCGCCATCATGGACATACCCTCGGTGTACTCAATGTCTTCATCCCTGATGATCAGTTTCATCTTGATGACGAAACTGCACTAATGCTACTGGCCTCTGGACAGCACGTAGGCCTGGCCATAGAAAAACAGCGTCTGGATAATGCCGCCAAACAGAAATTGATCCAGGAAGAACGCAATATGATTGCCAATGAATTACACGATTCATTGGCTCAAACTCTGGCTTCACTGCGTTTTCAGGTGCGTATTCTCGATCAGACCCTACAACCCACCAGTGAATACATGGCCATTACAAGTCTAGAACAGGTTGAACATGGTCTTGATGAGGCTTATACCGATTTACGTGAACTCATGGCCCATTGCCGTGTCCCTATCGAGCAACAGGGGCTTATTCCCTCTATCGAACGCGTAGTTTCAAAATTCAAGGAAGAAACTGGCATTCATATCCTGTTACAATGCGAATGTCAGGATCCAGATGTGCCGGCAAACATGGAAATGAACGTCTACCGTATTGTGCAGGAAGCACTGACGAACATTAAAAAACATGCTGATGCGCATATCGTTCGAGTACTACTGAGCGGTGATGACAACGGTCACTACCGTATACTGGTGGAAAATGACGGCAAAGGTTTTGATATAAAATCTGTCAAAAGCAAAGAAGGTCAGCATCTCGGCCTAACAATTATGCAGGAACGAGCTCGGCATTTAGGTGGTGAGCTAAAAATTGAAAGTGAGCTAGAAGAAGGTACCCGGATAGAATTAAAATTTCGCTATCTCAGAGAAGAAACTGAGCAGACTTAAATCCAGTTTTACTGTTAAAAACTATGACTAAACTTTATTACTAACATGCGCGTTTTAATTATTGATGATCATGCCCTGTTTCGTGTTGGCCTCAAAGGTCTGCTTGAACAGCGAAATATTGAGGTTGTTGGTGCTGCTGCACACGGTGCTGAAGGCATAGAACTAGCGGCAGAACTAAAACCCGACATTATTCTGCTTGATCTGCGCATGCCCGATATGGGTGGCCTGGAAGTGCTACCGGTTTTACGCGAAAAACATCCATCAACACCCGTAGTCATGCTCACCACCAGTAATGAAGAAAAAGACTTGATCAAATCACTGCGCAGCGGTGCACAGGGTTATTTATTGAAAGACATGGAACCCGATGAGCTGGTCGGCGCGCTCAGAGATATCGAAAAAGGAAAAAATGTCGTCGCTCAGGATCTCACCGATGCACTCGCTCGAATGGTTCAGGGTGAAACCAGCATCGAAGATAATGACGGCCCTTTCTCCACACTGACACCTCGCGAACACGAAATATTATGTCTGCTCGCCGAAGGTCAGAGTAACAAACTGATTGCCCGTAACCTCGGCATCTCAGACGGCACAGTCAAACTCCACGTCAAAGCCATTCTTCGTAAATTGGGCATTCACTCACGTGTTGAAGCTGCTGTGATTGCCGTTGAACAGGGCTTACGCAACTCTAGTAACAAGAGTTAAAAAATGAAAAAGTTTATGGATCTCGTCGAAGAAGCGCGAGAACAAATCGAAGAATTATTCCCCTGGGATGTCGATGAACTCATCAAACAGGATAATGATGCACTTGTTCTGGACATTCGCGAAGAATGTGAATTCTCTGCCTACCATATTGCACACACCATGCTGGTACCTCGCGGCATTCTCGAAACCGCCTGCGAAGAAGAGTACGAAGATTCTGTACCAGAACTCATCGAAGCGCGTGACCGTGAAATTGTCGTGATATGCCGTTCTGGCAACCGCAGTCTACTCGCAGCCCAGACCATGAAGATCATGGGTTTCAATAATGTGAAATCGATGAAAACCGGTTTACGCGGATGGAATGACTACGAACTACCACTGAGAAATGTACAACAGAAAATCGTTGATCCTGATGATGTAGATGAAATGCTCAATGCCGGCTTTTGTTCCTCACTCATGCACCCCAATCGCCGAACTATTCTGTCATAAGCCAATTGCTGCATTAAACATCTTAAAATTACAACCGCTAATAATAAAATTTTTAACTTGAAACTTAACAAGCAATAGCTGTATAGTTGAAATTAACGCGAGATACACCTTCATTACGTATGGTGGATTTCTGCCGAAAATGACCTCCAAACTAAAGCTTCAAATTCTCAGAAGCTTTTAAATTCTTAAAATTCAAAAATATAAAACGATGCTTTAGGTATCTTGTTTAATACCTGAGCGCATCTCATTGTTTTTTATTGGTCACTGATATTTATAAAAAAATATTAAGTGCTGGGGGTTGTTATTTTGAGAAGTCACCAAACAACAATATGGTGTTTATTAATTAGCTGCATTGCCAATCTGGCGGCAATCAATGTGGCTTATTCCATAGAACTTGTTCAGGCAACAACCATAAGCGCTTCAAATTCCAGCTATGATAATCAGGATCTGATTATCAACGGCACCGTGCTAACCATTGACGGTTCTCATCAGTTTAATTCTGTACAACTCATTAATGGTGCTGTGCTCACACATTCGTTGTCTTCCACAGCTAAATTAGAACTAACAAGTAATACATTTATTATTGATGCTACTTCTAGTATTGATTTAACGGCTAAGGGTTATTTACCCACTGCAATAGTCACAGGTTCCTCTGGTGGTAGTTATGGCGGACTGGGTGGCATTTATGTAGATGGCGGCACCACCAATCCTGTCTTTGGAAACCCGGCATTACCGACAGACTTTGGTATCGGCGGCATTGGTGTCGAAGGTGATAAAACTCATGGAGGTGGCTCCATTAAGTTAAACACTGACCATCTAACATTGCACGGTAAGATTATTAGCGATGGACAGGGCTTCAATACATTCTTCAGATCACAGGGCGGTGGCAGCGGCGGTTCTATTTTACTGGACGTCGGTGTATTGATCGGGACAGGCACACTTGAATCCAGTGGTGGCTCCGGCTTTACCTTCTATGGCGGTGGTGGCGGCGGCGGTGGCCGCATCGCAGTTTATTATGATTCTGCCGATTTTGATTTTCAAAACAATATTATTAACCTCGGCGGTGTCTGCAAACCTCTTTTTGGTGAATATGGTCAAGCCGGTTCAATTTATCTCGAAAAGACAACAGCTGAAAACCAGGCCCCTGTTGCAAATGCAGGTCCTTCCCTCGCTGTTCAGGAACAGTCTTTAACCACCTTAACGGGCAGTGGTGTTGATTCAGATGGTGAAATTATCAGATACAACTGGACACAAATATCAGGCCCCGTTGTTAATCTCATTAACGCTAACACAGCTACTGCAAGCTTCACTGCTCCCGATGTTTTATTTCAAGATAGCCCAACTGTATTGCAGTTCCGTTTCACCGTTATTGATGATCAGGGTTTATCAGCCAGTACCGACACCTCCATCGGCGTATTGGCGATCAATGCATTACCTTTTGCAAATGCAGGCGCAGATTTCAATGCCGACGAAGCCACTGAAGTTAATTTAAACGGCAGCGGCGATGATATCGATGGCAGAATTACCGGATACCAATGGACACAAATCAGTGGCACAACAGTCACTATAAGCAATAGCTCTAATGCCACTGCGACATTCACCACCCCTGTCACAAAAAATATTGAGCGGTTAGGTTTTAGGCTTACCGTTACTGATAACGAATCAGAGACACACAGCGACGATGCTGTAGTTACAGTCAATCTAGTTAATGCGTTGCCCATCGCCAACATTACTAACCTTAGCTCTGTCGCTGAAGACACTTTCACAACACTGGATGGCTCTACTTCTAATGATATCGATGGCAACATTGCCAGTTATAAGTGGACTCAAGTAGCCGGACCTGCTGTTATATTGTTTAATTCCAACAGCGCTATCACCAGCTTTACTACTCCACTGGTGTATCAGGACACAACATTAAGCTTCCAACTTGATATTCTGGACGATGAAGGTGGTGGTGCATCAACAATCACACGGCTGACTGTTTTTGATGTAAATACCGATGATGATATTGATGGCATGCTGGACGCATGGGAAATGCAGTTCTTCAATACACTAACGCACAACGGTGCCACTGACACCGACAGTGATGGAGCAACTGATTTACAGGAATACAATTTCGGCACCAACCCAATCACTGAACAACAACCAGCACAGCCTGTCATTGTTTCACCGGATAATATTGAAGTCACTTCATTGCAGCCTGAATTAGCTTTGACCAACCCGAGCCAACACGCAGGTTTCCCTGTAAGTTATGAATTTGAAGTTTACAGTGATGCGGCAATGACAGAACTGATCACTTCTGCCTCAGTCGCTAATCTAAGCTGGGCAGTCAATGCAGCACTGTCTGATAATACTAATTATTACTGGCGAGCACGCGCTATCAGTGCCACCCTGTTTAGCAGCTGGGTTAATGCTGAGTTTTTTGTTAATACCAGCAATGATGCACCGGGAGCTTTCAATATCAGCTATCCACAGGATGGCATCTGGGTATCAACTTTTACACCAACATTATCAGTGACTAACAGCATTGATATTGATGGCGACACACTCAGTTATCAATTTAAAGTTTATGCAGATACAAACTTGATCGCCGCGTCAGGAAGTCTATTAGAAAATAGTAACGGCATAACTTCATGGACTGTTGACACTCCACTACTGGAAAATAACATTTATCTCTGGCGAGCCATTGTTACCGATGAACATGGCCTGAGCACCATTAGCAGCAGCGAACCCATGATCTTCATCAACACCATGAATGATGCGCCAGAAACACCAACATTAAGCACGCCCATTGATAATAGTGAAATAACAAACCTGCATACCGATTTAATCATCAACAATGCTAACGACCCGGAAGGTGAGGCTGTTCATTACGCATTTGAACTCGACACGATAAACACCTTCGATAGCAATAATAAACAAAGCTCCGGCATCATTAGTGAAACAACAGCTGTTACTGCTTGGTCTGTTGATAGTTTATTGGATAACACATGGTATCACTGGCGAACAAAAGCCAGCGATGGTCTCGCAGAAAGTTCATGGGTAAATGGCCATTTCTTTGTCAATCAATTTAATGATGCGCCTGAGATAACAAAAGCCCTGAATCCCGGCGACCATGCGTGGACAGGAAATTTACAACCAACTCTAGAAGTCTACCCTGCCATTGATATTGACGGCGACGCATTAAATTATGAGTTCAAAGTTTATAAAGTTACTGCCACTAGCACTGATCAAGAGCTAGTCTCAACTGGTATGAGCAGCACCACCTTCTGGCAACTTGATACGCCTTTGATTGAAAGCGGATATTACTACTGGCACGCACGCGCTATTGATGAACACGGCCTTGCTGGTGAATGGGGAGATTTTGTAGTGTTCTTTGCTGATGACGACGGCATCAATGACACACCGACCATCCAACTTAAAAACATAAACAATGATGAACACTCCGATGATAACGAAGAGGCCTCTCATCTTGAAATAGAATGGGCAGATTACGATCCCGATAGCGATGCACGTATTAGCCTGTACTACGATACTGACCAATACGGTGAAGATGGAATATTAATTGCTCAGAACATTACAGAAGATCCTGATGGTGATTCTGATGAATATCTCTGGGACATCAGCCAGATTCAGCCTGGGGTCTATTTTATTTATGCCATCATTGACGATGGAAATAGCACATCTGTCAATTACTCAAACAACGCTGTCATCATTGGTGATGGCGACGGACATCCCTTCCTGAAATTCAAAACAGCTGAAAATGAAGGAAAACGTAACCAGCGCGCCTTGATCAAATGGAACGATACTGACAGTGACAGCAATGCGATCATTGATCTTTATTATGATGCGGACAATACAGGTTTTGATGGTTCCCTGATTGCTAGCGGACTCGAAGAAGATGCTGATGGTAGCGATGATCACTTCCTCTGGGATACTTCTACACTGGCCGAAGGAACTTATTATCTGTACGCAATAGTTTCCGACGAGATTAATAGCTATCGCGTTTATTCAGATAAGACCGTCGTCATTAAACATGGCCAGGGTAATCACTGAAAATGCGCCAGCTATTTCAATGTGCTTTTATTCTCACCATGCTGTATTCCAGCAACAGCCTGGCTGTCATCGACCTTGATCAATTGAAAAAACTTTTTGACTCTGGAGATAGTCAGGCTGCCTATGATTATGCCCACTCTGAAGTTTTGACCAACGAAGGTGACCCTGCTTTTGATTATTACTATGGCACTTCTGCTATAGATGTAGGGCAAGCTAATGAAGGCGTTTATGCGCTTGAACGCGTACTAGATTTACAACCAAATAATCATGCCGCTCGACTGGAACTGGCACGAGGATATTTTGTTCTTCAGGAATATACGCGATCACGTGCCGAGTTCAACACAGTGCTTAAGTACAATCCTCCTGAGAATGTACGTGAAAGAATTAATAACTATTTGGATAGCATTCGGTTACAGGAAGACCGATATAAAACCACATCAACCGCCTATATAGAACTCGGCTATGGCTCAGATTCAAATATAAATGGTGGCCCCAGTAATCCAAGCATTATCTTTCTAGGACAAACAGGAGAACTTAACGATGCCACCTTAGAACAAAAAGATAATAATACAAGAATAAAAGCTAACTACGGAATCAGCACACCGCTAACAGCAAAAACGACATTTAATGCCAGCATCAATGCCAACTTAAACAACAACAGTGATCATAGTGAATTTGATGCTGCGACTTATACCGAATCTGCTGGCTTCCGTTTTCTGCATGCACAAGATTCATATTCAATTGATTTAATCACACAACAATTCTCCATCGACGGTAAAGATTATCGTCAATTGATTGGCATCAATAGCAATTGGCGCAGGCATCTTTCACAACTATCAAGCCTGCAGGCATTTCTTCAGTTTTCAAAACAGGACTTTGATGGTCAGGAAGCTCTCAATGTAGACACCAGCACACTGGGCATTGGATTCACCAAAAGATTCAAAGCAACATTATCACCCGTAATATTCAGTAGTGTATATATCGCTCAAGACAGTCCAGAGCGTAGCAGCGATATTGCCAAACAAATTGCAGAGCGTGATTATTACGGTGCTCGCATTGGTGTGTTTTTTAGCACCTCAGCAAAAACCTCAAGCCAATTTTCCGTGAGCTTGCAGAGCAGTCAATATGGACTCGAAGATATTAACGGTATTCTCAGAGAAGATGACCATAGTAATACAGAATACAATTTCACCTGGTTATTATCTCGAAACTGGAGTTTGCTGGCAGATGCCAGTTATATAAAAAATGACTCAAGTAACACCATAAATGCATATGAACGAAAACAATTCATCGTTTCCCTTCGCTATGAAATAGCATCCTTAAACATCTTGAGGCAAAGATCATGACTAGACTTACATACAATTTAACAGCATGGATTAAAAACTCATTATTAATAATGGGGCTTTTATTTTCTGGCGGCGCAATTTCTGAAAATAGCATCGGGCACGTTATTCACGCCAGGGGTTCTCTGATTGCAAGCAACGATGGTTCAAATAGAACTCTCACACGCGGGTCTCGCATTGAAGAAGGCGATTTAATTAAAACAGGAAAAACATCAAGATCTCAGTTAAGAATGATGGATGGTGCTTTGATCGTATTACGTCAAAATTCTGAAATGCGTTTTGAAGAATACAAATATGAAGAAAAAGACAAATCGGTTGGTAGCAGTATTTTTAATTTAATAAGAGGCGGCTTTAAAACCATCTCTGGCTTAGTTGGAAAACGTAACAAACGGAACTACAAAGTTAAAACAGCTTTCACCACAATAGGAATACGGGGCACTGATTATGGTGTCACTCTCTGTGAACGGGATAATTGCAGTGATGGTGACAACGGCACACTCAGTAATGGTCTTTATGCCAGCGTCATCGACGGAGAAATCTCCAGTGAAAATGAAGCCGGCCTGTATATATTTTCTAACGATGAATATTTTTACGTTGCCAGCAAAAATAGCGAGCCAGAAAGTCTGTTAAAAGCACCCGGTGTTATTTTTGATCCCAACACCACGGTAATCAGTGAAGAAGAAATGGATTCAAACAATGAGTATGCTGCCTTATTGACAGATAACAGTCTAAATCAAGGTGCCGCAATGCAGTCCAATATCAATAAGCAAAATATTGCCGTAGACAACACTACCTTTGCCCCCTTCTTTGAAGCGGCTGATGACATCAACAGCAACGCCTACATGATTGCTTCAACCCCGGGTGACACCATGATGTTTAGTTACTTTCAGGGCACAGCAACTGCTTTAACCCCTGTATCGCAAACCCTTGTCGATGACGGCACTCTCAATAATCAATTTGCACTCAATGCCATCGCAGCTGATAACGGTACATTAATACCCCTGGCTTCACACATAACATTTGGCGCAGAACCCACAACCAGTACGCTATATATCGCCAATGCCACAGCTAACAATGTCGGCACTATGAATATGGGAGGAACAAATATCAGCTGGGGTCGCTGGAATGGTGATCTATATGAAACTACAGATGGTGCCACAGTAACGGATCATACCGGTTCTCTACACTATGCCGTCGTCGATGGAGGCCTAACAACGCCAGCACAGATTAGTGCGATGACGGGTAGCTTTAATTACACGACGGTTGCTGGTACAAACGCCACTGATTCCAATGGTAATGTGGCCGCCAGTATTGCTGATGTCAATATGACTGTAGATTTTGGCCTGCAAAACATCGATAGCTTCTCAGTAGCCACGCAAGTTGCTGGTATCGACTACCAGGCAGAATTGATCGCTCCAACCACTATCGCCACAGCCACCAGCAATGGTATGTTTTTAGCTGGAAATGCCACAGGAACGTGCCCAACCTGTGGCGGCCAGGCCAATCTGGGTTTTGTCGGCACACAGGCTGAAGGTGCCATCACAGGCTATAACATAGGTAACGCAGCTGCCACCTCCACCATTACTGGCACGGCGATACTGACACGCTAAACAAAAACTCTCGTTCATAAAAAATGCCTGCATCATGCAGGCATTTTTTATGAACGACTATCTATCGTAGTGTTTTCTATCCTTACGCCGTCGCCCCGCCTGCTGAGAAACCACGCCAGTAACAAGTTCCAGAGTCGCAATCTCAACAGTATCGTATAAATCATTCAGTGGCTGAAGAAAAAACTTGTCTTCAAGCATTTTTAATTGCCTGAAAATCAGCTCATCATTATGAGAAGCAATTACGTAACTGCCATCCCTGATTGCACCTGCGGGATCGATAACAATGACTACACCTTCCTTAAATTCCGGCAGCATACTGTCGCCCAGCACACGCAAAGCATAAGGTTCACTTTCACTACAACCACCGTCACCCATACACCACCCTCATAAGCTATTGATTTACAGCCGGCAATTATACACCCTGCCCCCGTCGCTTTCTATGCAGGCAACCTACATTCCGTGTAAAATGCATGCCCATAAATAATCATGATCAGAGCTTGAGGAAACCATGGCCGATACCATCGCAAAAAACAAATTCGTCTCACTTACCTACACCATCACCGACGAAACTGATGAAACCGTAGAACGTATTGATCTGCCCGTGCCATTGATTCTGGGTCACAATAGCCAGCTCATCGACAAAATTGAAAGCGCGCTAATCGGCAAAACAACCGGTGATGTCATCAGCGTTGAGCTAAGCGCAGAAGAAGGTTTCGGCCCACATCAGCCTGACCTTACTTTTACTGATGACCTGCAAAACGTACCGGAAGAATTCCAGCGCATTGGTGCTGAAGTGAAATTTCAAAATGAACAGGGTGAAACCAAAGATTTTCGCGTAATCAGCATAGAAAATGGCAAACTCACCGTCGATGGCAACCATCCTCTAGCGGGCAAGGCGATTACTTACAACATCACCATCACTGAAGTACGTGATCCAACACCGGAAGAAATGACCAACGGCGTAGAAAATCAACCGTCGCTTCATTAAATGCGAATAGGTGCACTTTATACCCCCATAAAAGCCTTTATTGCTGAAAAATAGAGTGGATTAAGGTATTCTCGCATTCCTGATTTATCGTTCAGAGTCAAAAACTTAATGTCATCCATACCTGATATCACCGAGACAGAACAATGGGCCGTTTCTACCACGTTGAAAGAGCGCTGGCCGGAGCTGAGTATTGAGCTGCAATTAGCCGATGTCGAAATTCGTATGCACCCCAGCGATAAAGAACTAGTCGAGTGCCCCGCCGTTTTCTGGCAGGTTGATGAAGCCAGTTTTATCATCATCAAAGTAGC
>CBFCZV010000042.1:0-14884 GCA_965602855.1 uncultured Gammaproteobacteria bacterium
TTCAACATTGGTGAACAGGGCAATTTTCTTACGCTCGTCTTCAGGAATGATTTTCTCGGAGCGGCACAGCAAAATATCTGGCTGGATGCCAATCGAGCGAAGCTCTTTCACCGAATGCTGTGTTGGCTTAGTTTTCACCTCACCTGCAGTCGGAATATAAGGCACCAAAGTCAGATGCACGTACAGTACATTCTCCCTGCCCAGCTCAACACCCATCTGGCGAATCGCTTCCATGAATGGCAGTGACTCGATATCACCTACAGTACCACCAATTTCAACCATGGCGATATCAGCACCTTCAGCACCACGCCGAATTGATGACTTCATCTCATCAGTAATGTGTGGAATAACCTGAACCGTACCACCCAAATACTCACCGCGGCGCTCCTTACGAATTACCGTCTCGTAAATCTGACCGGTAGTAAAATTGCTGGATTTGCTAGTGCGGGTACGAACAAAGCGTTCGTAATGGCCTAAATCGAGGTCGGTTTCAGCGCCGTCTTCGGTGACAAAAACTTCACCGTGCTGGAAGGGACTCATGGTACCTGGATCAACATTGATATAAGGATCCAGTTTCATCATGCGGACAGTTAAGCCGCGGCTCTCAAGAATGGTGCCAATGGATGCAGCAGCAATACCTTTGCCGAGGGAAGAAACAACTCCGCCGGTAATAAAAATATATTTCGTCATGAAAGAAGCAGTGCTCTCATTTGAATAAAGTAATGTGGTTAACGCTGTGACCCAAAAGTATTATTTTGGGCAAGCTCGTCTGGAAGGTAATGGTAACAATAATACCCCAACACCACAATTGCGTTTAACAGCAATAAGGTAATGAATAGCCTACTAATTTTGCCCCTCATCACCTCTGTAATTGAGGTAGGATTGGGCGTGTGGAAACGGCAACAGAATACAACTGAACTCACATATAGCGTGTAACTAACTGTTTTACAAAGACAATGACACCCTCGAACCTACTTGAACAAGCCATCGATAAGCACGGCTACAGCGCTGATCCTGCACAGCAATCAGCCATAGTCGCTTTCCAGGCTGTTTACGATTCACTCGCTCAACAAGCTACGCCGTCAAACTGGTTCGAAAAATTAATTGCAAAAACAGGCCTGAAAACAAAACCCAAAACCACCGG
The DNA here is from genome assembly GCA_965602855.1 of uncultured Gammaproteobacteria bacterium. Lineage (GTDB taxonomy): Bacteria > Pseudomonadota > Gammaproteobacteria > SZUA-229 > SZUA-229 > LH-M37. The sequence continues at coordinate 1,145 of CBFCZV010000042.1, forward strand.
CATTTATCTCTGGGGTGATGTTGGTCGTGGTAAAACCTGGCTGATGAACCTGTTTTTTGACAGCCTGCCCTTCGAGCAGAAAACCCGTATCCACTTCCACCATTTCATGATCAGCGTACACCAACGTCTGGATGCCCAAAAGAAACAAAAGAACCCGCTGAATAAAATTGCCGCCGACTTCGCCAGACAATACCGCGTACTCTGCCTTGATGAATTCATCGTCACCAATATCGTTGATGCCATGTTACTGCATGGCCTGCTTAAAGCACTCAATCAACACCACGTCACTATCATCATGACTTCCAACCGAAAACCAGACGATTTATACCTCAATGGCCTGCAACGTGAACGCTTTCTGCCTGCCATCGAACTGATCAAACAAACCACACAAGTAATCCATCTCAATGGTGGCATCGACCATCGATCTGTTTTAGTCAGCAGCAAGCATGCTTCACGTATCGATGAATCAGAGGTCATCAAACTTGAAGAAAAAATGCACCAACTGGCTGGCGACACCCTAAAACACAAACATGTACTCAACATCCACAATCGCCCAATACAAACCATCGCCTGTGGTGAAGACGTGGTCTGGTTCGATTTTGATGTGCTCTGCCACTCCCCCCGTGCCGCACAGGACTACATCCAGCTGGCCGAGCAATTCCACACTCTGCTGCTATCCAATGTCCCCATCATGGACGAATACATGGACGACAAAGCCCGCCGCTTCATCTACCTCATCGACGCACTATATGACAAACGTGTAAAATTAATTCTCAGTGCAGAACCCGAAGCTGAAATGCTCTATACCGGAGACATGCTAAAATTTGCCTTTAGGCGTACACTGAGCCGTCTAATAGAAATGCAATCGGAACAATACAACCAGTCACACGCCTGACATGACACTCAACAACAAAAAACTGCGCCCCATCATCGAACAAATTTGCACCGCAGGTTGTGACCGAGTCAACGAAGTTATTGAAATACTGGAACACCAACAAAAAACCGAAGAAACACGTGAACTAAACACACAGGAAAGTGAACTTGTATTGCAGGAATTAAAAGCCGTTATGGCTGTGTATGATCAGAACTAATCTTAAACCAACATCCCTACCCCTTTCCTCCTTTATTTTAAATTCTCCAGTTTTTCCAGATTGCGTACAGCTCGAACATAATAAGTTGGGCTAAGCGAAATGGCTTTTTTAAAATAATTTTCAGCTATATCGTACTGCTTATTTAGCATCGCAATATAACCAATATTATTATACGCAACTTCTTTTTTTGTAACTTGAACTAGAACACGAATCGCTACGTCATAACGAGACTGCCAGGCCAGTGATATGGCCAGATTATTACGAATTCGGAAAAAGCCCGGCTCATAATTTAAGCCTTCACGAAACACCTCTTCAGCTGCAGGATATTGGTGCCGCATCATTAATGAATAACCAAAATTATTTAATACGGTGGCATTTGTTTTATCAATACTGAGTGCTTTGTAAAAATGTTGCTGCGCAGTTTTATGATCTCCTTCCAGATCAGCAATAATACCCAGCGCATTCCATGAACGCCAACGTGTATCATCTTTATTGAGCACTTCGGTCAGATGCTCTTTAGCATGTTCATAATCGTGTATTTTAAAATAAATTAACCCTCTTCCTTCGGCCGCTCTGAGATTTTCAGGCTCTTTGCTTAATACCATCTCATAGCGCTCACTAGCACTGGAAAGTTTGTTTATTACCATGCTGGCATCCGCAATACCCAGCAAAGCCTTTGTATTTTCTGGCTCCTGTTCAAGCACCTGCTCATAAAAGAAAATTGCGGCAGTATATTGTCTTAACTGTAGTTTCTGATCACCCAGTTCAAGCAACTCATACACTGGTGTTATCTTTACAGGCTCGTCAGGCTCCAACACTTGACCAGCACAACCCGCAAGAAATAAAACACTCGCAAGAAATAATACTTTAACAGGCCAGTCAACTATCATTTTACCATCCGCATTTTTATCCACCACCAATTATAAATCCCTGATAGATACGTATAGCCGCTGGCGCCAATATAATTAAGAACAATGAAGGGAAAATAAAAAACATTAGAGGAAATATTAGCTTAACGGGCAGTTTGGCTGCAGTTTCCTTAGCCGTTTGCATTCGAATATTACGCATTTCTTCAGCGTGTTCACGAAGTGCCCTGGCAACACTGGTGCCAAAATGTTCTGCCTGAATAAGTAACGCTGCCAGGGATTGCACCTGAGCCACACCAGTGCGTTCACCCAGTGCACGCAAAGCCTGCTCCCGAGTTTTACCAGCACGTAATTGTAGACTCACCATATGAAACTCTCTTGCTAATTCGGGGTGACTTATACCTATTTCATCGGCGACACGAACGATCGCCGCATCAATACCAAGACCAGCCTCAACGCAAACAACCATCATATCCATTGCATCAGGAAAGCCTTCAGTAAAAAGAAGTTGTCTCGCTTTCTTTTGTTGGTATGTCACTATGTCAGGCAGGTAGTAACCCAGCAGAGCTGACAGCACCAGATACGATACAGCACTATACGGCTCATCTATGAGAATAGTTCCAAGCAGGATAAATGGCAACACCAGAGCTAACGGAAAAGCAATTGCTAACAGAAACTTAAGCACCAAAAAAGTTTTTATAGCATTAGGCCTCATATGCCCAGCAAGAACCAGCTTGGTTTTAATTCTCGACAATTTCCAGTCATCAGCAGGCATTACTAGTTCAACCAATGGCTCAAGCCATAAGACCTCAAAAAGACCTTCCTTGTGAGGCTGGTGATCGTCACGTACTTTCCGACCTTCTGCAATTTCACGCACACGACGTTCTGTCGGATTGTCAATGAACATGACCCATAGGGCTATCCCGACAATCATCAACACGGTAGAGATAAATACTAAAGCAAGAACCAGAGTCTGGTAATCACCAGTGTTCAAGTAATTCAGAAAATTAGAAATAATATCCATACTATGCCTCTTTACACATGGAAGTTGATCATACGTCGCATAATTAAATAGCCAATCAACATCAATACTAATTGTATAAGAATGACAATCTGTCCGGCTGGATTATCAAACAGAACATCCAGATACCCCGGATTAAAAATACTTATTGCCCCGGCAACAAAAAAGGGCAAGCCTATCAATATGTGTGACGATGCACGCATTTCTGCAGATAAAACTGCTACATCCCGTATTACCCCAGCCCTTGCACGCATAACTGTGGCTATACGATTCAGAACATCTGCCAGATTACCACCTGTGGTTTTTTGTATCAGAACTGCAGCAATGAACATATTCATTTCTTCACTGCCACTTCGTCTACCAAGATTTTTCAAGGCATCATCCAACTCCAGGCCATAATTCATTTCGTCAAAGGTAATGCCAAATTCACTTCCCGTGGGGTCAGGCATTTCAGTGGCAACTCCTTTTAACGTAGCAGAAAATGGATTTCCGGCACGTAAGCTTCTTGCAATATAATCAAGCGTATCAGGTAATTGCGCAGTAAATTTTTGCAGCCGTTGCTTTCGCTTAATGCTCACAAAAATTGAGGGCAGAAAAATACCCATCGGAATCCCAATAAACAAACTAACTACTGGCAGAAAATTCAACCCATAAAGAAATATAAGGCTACTGATGACTACAAGAAATAGCTGCATAAGAAGATAACGTGAGACACTGATCGTGAGCCCTGCCTGTTCTAGCGTCCTGTCAATTAATTTGACGCGAGGTATTTTTGTCAATATACGGTTTGCAACTTCATTTGAACTCAGCTCATTTCTTCGCAATAGATTAAGAACTTCCTTTCCGTGAGCACCGCCCGCAGAAAGTAATTTAAGACGCTTGTTCATTTTAACAGCGCCTTCTTCACGAATACCCCTGAGTAACAAGTAACTCCCTTCTATCAATACAATAACAGCGATAAAAGTAAGGAATGAAATCAAATATATTGTGTAAATATCTTCCACATTAATTCTCACTATTCATATATACGTTCTGGATCAAAAATAGCATCATCAAGAACAATGCCACGTTCCTTAAAAATTTTAATCATATGAGGGCGAATACCCGTTGCCCTGAAGTTACCAATCACGTGACCTTCAGAATCAACCGTTTCTCGCTGGAAGTGGAAGATTTCCTGCACTGAAACAACGTTCTCTTCCATACCAGTAATTTCCTGAATACTAGTAATCACCCTTTGTCCATCCGGTAGGCGCTTAATATCAACAACCAGATCGAGTGCTGCGGCAATTTGCTGCCTGACAACCAGTGCTGGAATAGGTACACCGCTCATTCCCACCATATGTTCGAGACGGGTTAAAGCATCCCGTGGAGTATTAGCATGAATCGTCGTTAATGAACCATCGTGGCCAGTATTCATTGCCTGCAACATGTCCAGTGCCTCCCCACCACGCACCTCTCCAACAATAATACGGTCTGGTCGCATCCTTAATGCATTTTTTACCAGATCACGCTGTACGATCTCTCCCTTACCCTCAATATTTGCTGGCCGAATTTCCAAACGAACAACATGGGGTTGTTGAAGCTGTAGCTCAGCAGCATCTTCGATACTTACTATACGTTCATCATCCGAGATATAGCTGGACATAGCATTCATCATTGTTGTCTTACCACTACCTGTACCACCACTGATAAGAATATTACGACGCGCTTCAACTGCAGCTCCAAGAAATTCAGCCATACCAGGCGTAATAGATTTAAAATTCTGCAGATCCCTCATCGTGTATGGATCAACACTAAATTTTCGAATGGATAGCGATGGCCCATCTACAGCAAGTGGCGGAATAATCGCATTCACACGTGAACCATCATCAAGCCTGGCATCTACCATTGGCGATGACTCGTCGATACGTCTACCAACATTGCTTGCTATTTTGTCAATGATGCGCATTAAGTGCTCATCATTTTGAAAACGAACAGGCGTTTTTTCAAGACGACCATGACGCTCGACATAAATTTGGCGATAGGTATTTACAAGAATATCCGATACTGTTGGATCAGCAAGAAGTGGCTCTATTGGGCCCAGGCCTAGAACCTCATTGATAATATCAGTTACCAATAATAATTTTTCATTTGCATTTAAGGGTGTATTTTCTTTTTCTATTAAATCACGAATAACATCGCCTAACTTTTCACGCAATGTACTCTCATCAAACTCATCCAGAATTTTCAAATTGACCTGCTCCATCAAATTATGATGAATATGATTTTTTAGCTGGTACATCTCTGTACTACCAGCTAGCGTAGCAGTAGGTGTTTCTTCTATCTCGCTGATGTCTTGCTTTTTATAATCCCAATTGTCATCTGACATCGTAGCTTCTCCGTATTTCTAAAGTAGTAAAATTTATTTATTTATTTTGAAAACAAGCCGCCAAAAATCCCTTTCTTCTTGATCTCGCCTTTTTGTAAAACATAGAGGTATTCCGCCAGAGCATGAAGATCCTTAGTAAATTTCGACCCACTGGAAACCTCTTCAACAGGCTGCCCCTGATTTTGTGAATGCACGGATGCTTTGTAATCATTACTCGCTCTATGCATCCTTTCAATACCTAGTGTCTGCTTCAGCTTATCAATTTCAACACTACCTTCTTTTGACATAGCTCTGTTATTAATCACTTCAATATTGGCTTCAGGTATGCCTTCTTGCTTTATCTTATCCAGAATCAGTTTTGCATCACGAATTGAGGAAAGATTATTCTGTCCGACCACCATGACAGGGTCAGAGCAGCGAAGTGCTGTCATTGTCCATGATGTCAGAACTCGCGGTATATCCAGGATCACAAAATCATATGACTCTACTGCAGCATCAATAAGATTGGTTACTCCCTCAGGAGAAATCCCTCCCATGGGACTGATATCAGCAGGTGAAGCCAGCACATCAAGACCACTTCCATGCCTTGTTATCAACGCCTTTAAAAATACTGGATCAACACGACTAGGCTGCAACAGTGCATCCATAACATTATTGCCTGGTATTAGGTCAAGTAACAGTGCGGTATCACCAAACTGGACATCAAGATCTATCAGGAGAACCTTAGATTCAAAAGTATGAGCAAGAATTTCTGCTACATTCAATGCAATTGTCGTCGCACCACAGCCACCTTTTGCAGAAATAAATGAAGTGACTCCACCTTTACCACCTTTAGATTGTCCAAGACGTGTGCGTTTATCAGAGAGTATATTAGTCACGGCACCTACCAGCTCATGAGTTTGTATAGGTTGAGAAAATGCATCTCGTACACCGGCCCTCATCAGGCGACGCATGGTTTCCATATCGCCATTTCTGTAGGTCACATACACCGTAACTTGGTGCGCAAATTCTTGAAGGATTTTTTCTAAATCCTGAATCTCTTCTTCTCTACTGCCATCTATTTCATAGATGATAATATCCGGCAATTCATTATCACCAACGGATTTAAGATTCCATTCACCTCCCTGTAGGTGCATTGACAGTACAACATTACTGAGACTCCCAAGAGCAGCTTCAATTTCTCCACAAGTACCCTTGCGAACAAGATATCCAATTACCTTCAGCTTAACGCTCATATCGCTACCTGCCATTTAAAATTTAAATCACAATTTAATTCTTTACACATAATCATACTATCCACCCGGTACTACTGTTTGCAAATCTTCACTTAATCTTGTCGATTTAAAGGTTTGCAAGTCTACTGCTAGACCCCAACCCAGTATGCCGGGTACGGTAAGGTAATGTTTTGCACCAGATACCGTTACTGTTACCAGATAAAGATCATCACGTTCTATATAAGTGCTGTCCGGACAAGTATATTCCACCACAACGTCGATATCACTTTGAACATTAATTATCGGTGCAATATTCGCCATTCTTTCTATCATGCCCGGGCAGCTACCAGAATCACAGTTAATTGTTGCAACCACACCCGCACTTGTACATGCGGAAAGTCCTGTTAGCGGATCATTAACAATTGCATACCTTACTCCTTGACCTGTCGCTTCAGCCAACTGTGCTGAACGCACTATTGCAATACTAAATTCCACTACAGCAAAAACGATCACCAGAAACAAAACAATCACAAGAGACATTTCTACCAGTGATGCACCTTTCTGTCTGTGTAATCTTATATTCATATGTGACATTAGAGCCCTATATACCTTTCCTGAGTTGCGGCATTAAGTGTCACTCCCCCGAGACGAAAACCAGGTACAGATACCAGATCAGCACCAAAGATACTTTGAAAGCCAGCTGATGCCTTGACGGTAATCACACATGCCGATGGTGACGTACATGATGCATGAGCTTTACCGGGTCCACATACATCAATATAATCAATTACCATGTTGGGTAAAAGTGGGTCACCACACCCAGCCGTGCTATCAACACCACATTGGATAAGATTCGTTGTCACAGCCACAGCAGCATTCCATCTCACCTCATTTCCAGCATCATTAGAGCAATCTTCGGTATCTATAACTCCATTGACCCGAGCCATATAACGTGCCCCCAATTCTACCGCCTGCGTTAGCATACTCTGTTGATACAATGCTCTACCCAATTCCGTAATACCGAATAAAAGAAACAGCATTAACGGTAAAATTATCGCAAGCTCAACCATGGCTGTGCCTGAACATGACCTATAAAAGTTAGCTCGGCTCACTTTATTCATAAAGTTGAATCACCTTCTTGAAGTGTTCATCATCTCTATCTGTAACTTCCTCAATAAATTCAGCATAAACAGTGACTCCTCCAGCCCCAGGTGGTGGACTAACATGTTCCGTCATAAAGAACCTCATCCATTTACCACCCACTTCTGTCACATTTATAGTAGTGTTAGAGCCGACGTCATTTGCAACACAAGCAATCGCTGCCACAAATAATTCTCTACGTTTATCTGAATCATCATCGTCAATAGTATCGGGAACATCATTGAGTGAGTTAGGGTCACCATTAAGCATACGACAGCGAGTATTACTACCATCAACACACTGCTCTTCATAGTCATGAAGATCAGCGATAGTCATAGCATTATCTGGCAAATTACCCGACGATAATTCCCAGTTGTAATATTCTAATCTTGATTTCTTACCCGGATCAGTACCCCCATGGTAATTGGCGATATAATCGGCTTCACCAAATGTACTTGGTTGATCTTCACATCCTGCTTCTGTTGTAAGCCAATCAGTATTACCAAATTTTACGTATGTAAAATCTTCACAGTACCCACCACTATTATCAGTAATAGGTAAACTGGCAGGAGTAAAATCATCACGTGGATAATCGATAATATTGGGTGCTGATGGAAATATATAATTCTCATGTTCCGGCCGCGAGTATAAACCAAAGCGGGTATTCAAACCCCAACGTGGCCAGTTAGCAATGTTACCTGGGTTAACCTCTATAATTGGGTTAGAACACTCCTGTCCATATTTACTGCCAAGGCGATGAGCCAACAGTTTATTCACACTTAATCCATCATCAAGAGGATCAGCGCTCACCTCGCCAGCTATTAACCAGCCAAAAGTCCCTGCAACCCACGGAGCACCCGGTCCTTGCTCTTTCAATGCAACCATCTGACCAGATACCAATGCAGCACCCCCTTCAGATGGGTCACAAATAAACATGGGAGGGTAGTTACATACCTCGGTATGTGAACCAGCTAGTGCAACAACCCGGGTTGACGCTTCAGTGGCGGTATCAACACTAAACAGTGAGAGCACGGGTAAAAAGTAAAGATCGATCTCATAGCGGTCATCATCAGCAGCCAGAAGGAGAGGATCAAGTTCAATCTGAACATAGGAGGCGTTATCATCCGATGTGGTTACACACTTTCCATCAACAGGTGCGCAGTCAGATGGGGGAGCTGAGGAATCCATGCCACTGCCTATCCACGAATAGAAAGTGAAAATTGAATCTTCAGCCTGTAAATTTTCCAGAAGGGCATCCTGCTTGGAAAAATGAGCAAGATGATTCAGCATCTCCTGATCAGCTGCCGTCTTCGCTCTGTCCAAGGCACCCGCCTCACCATCCAGCTCTACAGCTGCAGATAGTACGGCTGCATCAACCGCATTTTGCATTTCTGTATGCAAGACATAAAGACGACCCATATCCAAAGCTAAAGCCGCGATACCAATCAAGAGAACCATGATAAGCGCAGCCATAACCAGAACAGCACCACGTACTTTTTGTATAGGCTTTCTCATTGCCATCGCCAGATCTAATCTCCAAGATCTTTCAATAGCGTTTCTGTGGGCGCATCTGCCTTCTCATCACGATATCGAGACATAAGCTTCTCCGCCTTCTGCCCTTCGAGCGTTGCAACAGAACCTTCTTCATAAATTGCATCAGCATTGGTAATCTGCGCCGACTTATTTAACTCGACTTTACTACCAAAGTTTTCATCAAAGAGACTGGCACAACTGCTCACTGACAGCCCTAGTGCAAGGAGAAACATCGACATTACTATAGACGTATTTTTCTTCATAATATTAGCTCCTTATTCCTGATGACCAAAACTACCTTCAACACCTTCCTCACTCGCTGGATCGGCTGAGGTAGATGGATTAGATTCAGCGTTAGTTGCTGTTGATTTTTTTCTAGTTTTAAATTTACCCACCCTGCCCATTAGATACTGATCAAACGCGTTCGGTGGAACAAAATTGTCCGTTGGGTATGAAAGTTTTCTACCCGGCACGGCAGCAACTAGTTGTGGTGTAATTACAATTACCAATTCAGTTTCATTGCGCTTGAAGCTTGAACTTCTGAACAATGCACCTAAAATTGGAATATCACCCAGACCAGGAACCTGATCAATCACATTATTCATATCACTCTGAATTAAACCCGCTATAGCAAAACTTTGACCATCAGCTACTTCAACTGTCGTCCCAGCTCGACGCGTTGTCAGGCCGGGTACAACAATACCGCCACCCGTTGGTGTCGATAAAGATGGATCAATCGCAGACACTTCTGTATTAAGTTTCAGGTTGATTTTTTTACCGCTTAAAACAGTTGGCGTAAACTTCAAACCGACACCGAATTCTTTGTATTCAAGCGTGATAGTCGGTGCCAAGGTGTCCGAGCCTGTAGACTGAGCAACAGGGACAGGAAACTCACCCCCTGCAAGAAAGCTGGCTTCCTGACCGGACAATGCAATTAGATTTGGCTCTGCCAACGTTTTTGCCAGCCCTTTTGTTTCCAGCGCTTTGATTTGAAGCCTGACTAGATCGAAACTACTACTATCAACAGTATTACTAACAAGGTCACCAAACGGGTTTGCAAGTCCTCCCGTAGCTTGTCCCGTTATAAGAGACATGCTATTACCCCCAGCGAATGTTTTATCAATTTGAGTTTGCACGCCTAATTCACGTAATGAGCTACGTGCCACCTCAGATATCTTAGCGGTTAGCATCACCTGTTGACCGCCCCCAACGTGCATCATATTGAGTACTTTTTCTTTTGGCACATAACTAGATGCAATAGCCAAAGCTGTATCCATAGATAACAAACTGCCCACTTCACCAGACATCATCACAGCATCATTCTCACCACGAACTTCGATAGTTTGCTCATGAGGCAAAGCTTCATATACGTTTCTCTTGATAGCATCAAGGTCGTATCCCACTACAACATCAATGACCGCTATCAAACTCCTTGCCTTATCCCGGAATACCAGATTTGTTCTACCTGGCTCCTTACCTAATATTAAGACCTGCCTGGAACTAAGCAGTTTAATATCAGCAATTTCAGGGCTACCAATAACTACCTGATCCAGAGATTTAGGTGAATAAATAATTTGAGATTTGCCAATAGACAAACTAAATTGCGATTGATCTGCACCAAACTCCAGAACGTAGTCTTTTCGCTCAGCAGACATTGCCGTGTTCATAACCGCAAATAGTGCTGCGGCCAGTAAAACACGAACAAAGCTACCAATACCACTTCGAGATTTAGTTGGATGCATTAAAGTAAGCTGCATACTCATTTATTTACCCTCCTTCGTTGTTGCATCAGAAAGTGGCTTACCTTCCTTGACTGTTTTCTTTTCAACATCAAGACCACGAATTATTTCCACCGTAGGACTACGTCTTACACGCTTATAAACTCTTACTTTCTTCGTTGGCTCTATTGCGCTTTCCTGTAATGTTTTTGTAGTAACCAGATCCTTAACCAAAATCGAAGCATCGATTTCATTACGAAGCAACAAAGTTAGATCACCTACTTCCTGAGCCAGAGCAAGTTTCTTACCGTCATGGGGAGTTACTTCCATAGTTACTGCATTAACCACTTTCGGGTCGTCCTCATCTTCAGAACTTAATTGATCAACGCCTAGCACGAGAATATTTTGCAGCAAAGTCCGACTCGCCAGCTGTTTATCACGTTGACCGACATCACTAGTCAGCACTACATCCACAAAAGTTCCTGGTAATACAAACCCGGCCACTCCGCTTATTTCATCAACCTCGATAGTAATTGCACGCCTGTCCTCAGTAATTTTAGCGGGCAAGCCGCCGCGTGCGCCTTGCGGAGATAGCTTATAAGGAAGAAAAATCTCATTCTTGTTGATTCTCTTAAGTACTATTGGAGGCATGTCTCCTAGCAGGTTGTCAACATTGCTATACGCACCTTCAGGCAAATTTTCTGCAGGCCAGTCAACCTGCTTAACCGTCAGCTTGTCGAGACGCATGCCAGTTTTAAGATCCGCCGCTGCCACCAACACCTTCGTGATCTTCACAACCGACTCCTCACCACGTTCCTGCACTTCTCGCGTTAAAAGATTCTTAACTAGAATAGTAACAAGACTACCTATGATCAGTGCGATCAGTAATAATAGTAGCGCTTTCTTTTGCATAACAACCTTCTCCTAATCGTTCCCTAACTCTGGACAAAACAATCAGCCCTTAGAGTCAGTATTAACTATTAATAAAACTATTACTTGATATAGATTAACCCTACAGACAAAAACGTACCCACTGCTATTGGTATCGCATAAGGCAGAACTACTTTTTGCTCCTGCTCATTTGGCGCAAGGTATATTGGTTTTTTTAACATCATACCAGCCGCTAGCATCGTACCATAACGCTGAAATGAATCTTTAAATAAATTACGATGCAACAACATAATAACCCCCATTACTGCACCGGTTATGATAATTCCAAATAAAACTGTCAGCGCGTATTCAATACCCACTACAGCACCCACACTGGCCATTAACTTTACATCGCCTGCGCCCATCCATCGCAACACATACAAAGGAATGGTAAATGCAAAAATCAGAAGGAAACCATATATGGAAGATGACACGCTCGGAAGGATGTCAGATAGCGTATATAACACAGGGCCGATAACCCATCCAGACAAAGAGATAACATTAGGTATCTTATGATACCTGTAATCAAATACTACTGCCGGCAGTAAGATGATCAGCAACGATATAATTACCCATTCAGACAAGCGAACCCCCTACTATTCTCTGAAAAATCTCACTATCATGCATCACTTGAAATCAGAAGAATCCAAGAAACACACGTACAACCGAGCCATCAGCAGCCAGAATTTACAATGCAGTCCTTAAATCCTTCAAATTTTTCGTCCAGCGCAACACCAACCAAAACAACCGTTGCAATTACCGCAATCGCTATCATAGCAACAAGTATTGCGTATTCAACCATACTTGCTCCTGATTCATCTTTAAAAAACTGTTTAATCATCTCAACTCTGATAACAATTATAGCTAATATGACAAGCACCAGACACAATTAATAAAACTAAAAATTCAATTAGTTAAAAAAAACATGTATCACATCCCTGACAAGCCTGAGCACATGCACCCCTAAAATTGAAAGAACTCAAGAGGTACATGCACAAACGAAAGATCAACAACCGTTGTTAGTAATGCACTCCTTAACCTCATCAAATTTATTGCTTATCGCAGTACCAAGCAAAACAACCGTAGCAATTACCGCAACTGCTATCAAGGCTACAAGCACAGCATACTCAACCATGGTTGCACCTGATTCATCATTAAAAAACTTTTTAATCATTTCCATTTTACTGCCCTCTTCGTTTATATTTAAAAAACCTAAGTAACCTCTTACTCTTAGCTAGGAGTGTAGTCAACACAGGCCCTATGAACTTGATCTAAATCACATGCATTTACTAAATAAATCGACTTAAACTTTAGCACAGAAAAAATACGATTTTTGTAACTTATTTAAATAATAATTAGTTGTATATTTTTTGTTATTAACCAGCATTCGTTATCAATAGCGCAAAAAAATCATTTAGTCAATTAGATTAATTCCATTTCTTTAATTTAGAATGACTTAAGTGTTCAAGTTATTACAATACTATCGAACCACTTAAAATTTCCTACACTTATTAAGCACTTATTATCAGTTTCAGTATACAAAAGACAAGATAACTTTTAAACATCTAAATTAATAACCACAATTAAAGTGCTCGTTATTTACTTATGTAAAATTTGTAAATATAGGAAACTATCAAAAGAATCGCCCTCAAGTGCAAACAGTCTACTTCGAATAAAAACCTGACTTATGGTTATTGACGCACTGAATAATATGCTGATTAATTCTAACTAAATTAAACTTTTATTTGCGCGTCATCTTCCCTCTCATTTTTATATCACCAATGTAGGTGGCTAATAAATTAAATGGATGGATAGTGATTAACAATGATGTATATTAGAAGCAATTACTCTCTACCCGA
>CBFCZV010000043.1:0-14136 GCA_965602855.1 uncultured Gammaproteobacteria bacterium
ATGAATAAAAAGGTAATTGTAACTGGTGCATCAAAAGGTATCGGAAAAGGTATTGCTAAGGCTTTGCTCAAGAGTGGCTACGAAGTTCATATCTGTGCCAGAGATGAAGATGCGCTAAAGGCTGCTGTTGATGAGCTATCTCAGCTTGGTATGATAGACTATAGCGTTTTAGATATATCAGACAAAAATGCTATAAAAAGCTTTTGTGCAGATTGGAAAGGTAGTCTTTATGGTTTGGTTAATAATGCAGCCATTTTTTCTATAGAAAGACTTGATGAAGATCTGGATACCTGGGATTCAACGATAGCAACAAACCTTAGTGGTGTTTATTGGTTGACTAAGTGTATGTATTCAAACTTCTCAGATGGAAGTCGAATTGTAAATATTGCTTCTCAACTGGGTAAAAGCGGTCGGGCAGGCGTTGCTGCTTATAGTGCAACTAAGTTTGGTATTATTGGCCTGACCAAGTGTTGGGCTAAGGAATTAGGTGCTCGTGGTATTACAGTTAATGCTGTTTGCCCCGGATGGGTGAGAACAGAGATGACGGAAGAAGAGGTTGATCAGCGAGCAAAAGATAAAAACATCCCAATCGATGAATTTTATAATGAAATATGTCAACCACTTGAATTAAAACGTATGAATACAGTTGAAGAGATTGCAGATTTTGTAGAATTTTTATTATCTAGTAAGGCGGCCGGTATTACTGGGCGCGATTTTTTATTACAGAACATTTCAAATCAGGAATAGATTGTGACAGATTTTGAATCTTTGAGAGATAAATATGCTTGTCCTTGCGATGAGTCGACGATGTATGAACCATTTTTACTGCCTGTAAAAGCAGAGGGAATGCAAGTATGGGTTGATGGTGATCCAGAGCCTTATATAGATTTGGTTTTGGGCTATAGTTCTAATAATTTTGGCCATAACCATCCCTTTCTTGTCAAAGCAGCGCAGGAAGCGGCCGCTAAAATTGCTCAAATACATTCTTTTCATACTAAAGGTAAGTTGCTATTAAGTCAGTATCTTGCAGATAAAGTCAGTAAAGAGCAGTCTTATAACGTATATTTTGATATTGGTGGAACAAGTGTTGTTGCTTCTGCAATAAGATTATGTCGTAGCTACACGAAAAAAAGATACATTGTATGTTTTGATGGTGCATACCATGGTGCTAGTCAGCTTGGCGCCTCTGTTACAGATGATGGTTTTATTGATAAAGCGCAGTATGTAATAAACAATGTCTCAGACTTTGTGATAAGACTTCCTTTTCCAGGAAAACATACAGATGTAACAACTGATGACAGCATAAGACAATTAGAAGAAGCTATTCAGAGCAATGATGTTGCAGGAGTTATTGTTGAGCCTGTTCAGGGGGCGAATGGTTTCATTTTTCCTGACGATGATTTTTTACCTCGCTTACGAGAGGTTACCGAATCACATGATGTGATGTTGATAATGGATGAAATTCAGGTTGGTTTAGGGCGTATAGGTCACTTCTTTGCTTATCAAAAATGGGGGATAGTTCCAGACATCGTTGTGCTTTCAAAGTCAGTGGCAGGTGGTTTTTATCCATTGAGTGCAGTTATAGCCAGGCCTGAATTATTTAACTCTGTGTCTCCAAATGCGACGGCCTTCCAAAGTACGTTTAATAATAATCCTCTTGGGATTAATATTGCTTTGAAGGTAATGGAGTTTATCGAGAATGAAAATTGTTTGGAAAACTCATTAGTAAAAGGTGAAATTCTTTTGCGCAAGCTTAGTTTTTTGGAAGAAAGTCCTTATATTTCTAATCTAAGAGGAGAGGGGCTAGCAATTGCATTTGATATGGTAGAGAAAAACACTCCTAATCAACCTTCTAAAAAATATGCCAAGAAGCTTAAGGATGTAGCGCTAGACGAACATCTCATTATCTATTCCTGTGGAAGGATTGGTAATGTCATTAAATTGGCTCCTTCTTTAATTATTGAAGATAAGGATATTGAGCTTATTGTTAATAAATTAAAGATAGTACTAGAGAAGGCAGACCTGATATAAGTAAATTGCCAGATCTGGTTTTATCTCAGTGGTTTTACTTATACTTGTTAAGTATTCAAAGATTGCTGAAAAGGGTGGCTGATAATAATAGTGCCTTCAGAAATAAGAAAATATTCATATGAAGCTATTACGTGACGATTTAGTTATATTGCCTGCTGGGGATGCTAGTAGAGCAGTTTATGTCAAGGATCCGGTTTCTAATGAAACTTTTGAATTTGATGAAGTTGAAAGTTATTTTTTGAAGGAAGTAAGAAAACAGTATCAGGAAGTCGTTTTATTAGCAAAGTTCAATGCCAGCTCTAGTTCTTCCTCTACTCGTAAATTCACACTAGAAGATCTCCATATTTTTTTGAAAAAACTAGAGAAAATGGGATTGATCGAGGGTAGTACTGGAAAGCTAATTGAAAATGATGGTTTATCTGAGGAGGGATCAAAAGAAAGCGAGCGCTTAAAAGAGTCTCTTAATGATGATGGCGCGTCATCAACTGGCGATGAGACTATAAAGCGTTATAGTCATTGGTCTATTTTTTGTCCTGAAAAATCTTTAGATCTGTTGCTGACGTTGTATCGGCCTTTCAGGTATTTTATTTACTTGCTTCCAGTATTTATCGCCTTTAGCACGTTATCTTTCTTGTTCAATCTTAATTTAATATCAGGTGATTTTGCTACAGCAAATAAGCATTTTGGTTTTTTGGGACATCTTATATTCACCCTGTTTACGATTAATTTAATGACGCAGGTAGTGAAAGGTTCAATTGCTAGACATCATCAGCTAAAAGTTCCTAGTTTTGGTGTCATTCTGGCATTTGGTTTTATTCCTCGCTTTGATCTTTTTGTTGAAATTGGTCAGGATACAGCAAGAAAAGCACGCTTATGGATTGTTTCAGCCTCTATCTTGGTTCGGGCCACGTTGTTTGCTATTGGGGTAGCGTTCTGGATATTAGCGCGTCCGAATGGCACGCTACTTTCAATTGTCGGTATTATGTTGGCAATTTTTTCATTGATTACATTATTTATTGCCGTTAACCCTTTAATGAAGAGTGATGGATATCGATTTTTAACCGTTTATTTTTCAAAGCCCAATCTACGTGAAAAAGCTGATCTGGCTTTAAAAGGGATGTTCTCAAAGCAGCCTAAGGTGGTATCCCAATATATTGAAAATACTTTTGCGTTACGTATGTACGCGCTTGCCTGTATAGCTTTTATTGTTTTGCTTATGGTGTTTTTAGGATCGATGTTAGCTGAGTGGCTTGAATCAAACTATCAGGGAATGGGTGTTGCTACTTTTCTTGTTATTGTTTTTTTAATGATCTCTAATATTCGGCGCCAAAAAAAGTTTACGGAAAATCTCAAGGCTTCATTACGTGAAAAACATGGCCAGTCTTCGGCTTCAGATTGGAAGCGTGAAAAT
This sequence comes from uncultured Gammaproteobacteria bacterium, assembly GCA_965602855.1. GTDB lineage: Bacteria > Pseudomonadota > Gammaproteobacteria > SZUA-229 > SZUA-229 > LH-M37. Next base: position 3,443 of record CBFCZV010000043.1, read on the forward strand.
ATGGGTAACATGAAAGAGAATTTGGGAGACGTAAACGATATGTTAAGCAAACGATCTGGGAATTTGCGCGATGAAAAGCTAAGTCGCCCGCACGTAAAATACGTCATTATTGCAGTTTTATTTGGATGCTTATTTCTCCCTTATCAGTACGAGGCGGGAGGTTCAGCAGAGGTATTTCCCATTGCACGTAATGAAATATATGCTGAAACCTCTGCGGTTGTTGATAAAGTTTTGTTTGATGGTGGAGAATGGGTAGAAGAAGAAACCGTAATTGCTCAACTGTCAAATCATAAGCAGGTAAAGGACGTTCGTTCTACAGAATTATCTATAAAGAAAATTCAGGAAGACATTGAAGTCCTGTTGACGACACCATCTGAAGAGGATATTAATCTTGCAGAGCAGCAGTTAGCTACTGCACACTTAGTGCTAAAATATAGTATTGATAATTATAAGAGAATTGAAAATCTTTATAAAAGTAAAACAGTATCTTTAGATGATTATTCAGAAGCGCTTGAAGAGATGGAGGTTAATCGCCAGAAAAAAATTGAAAAAGAGGCGGCTCTTTTAGCAATTAAAAATCAGATAAATGATCATCAAATCGATTCCATGAAAGTAGAAAAAATGCGACTGGAAGAGGAGTTGAAAAATAATCAGGAGTTACTAAGGCGAACAAGTTTAAGGGCTCCAATCTCGGGGCAAATTATTACGACAAATTTGAGAGATTTGAAATACAAATATCTTGAAAATGGTGATCTATTTGCAGTAGTTGAAGATACACGGCGTGTTCGTGTTGAAGTCTCAATACCAGAGGCTGATATTGGTGAGATAAGAAAAGATAGTGATGTTGAGCTTAAGCTATGGTCTTATCCCGATAGTTCATTGCATGGCAAGGTTTACGAGATTTATCCAGTTACGGAGGATGCAACATTTGGAGCAGTTGTAAAAGTGGTGGCGACTTTTCCTAATGAAAGCGGATTATTAAGAACTGGCATGACAGGACATGCAAAAATCATTAGTAATGAAGTATTTGTTATTACGGCGTTTACTCGCGCCATTATTAATTTTATAAAAATTGAAATGTGGTCATGGTTGCCTTAGGTAATCAGATGTATCGTTATAGATATAGTACGTTGATAGTTCTGAATAGGACTGTCGGCTTGCTTAAAACAATAATAAGGTAATTAAAGTTATGCTTACAATGTTTGCAATTGTGCTAATTGCATATGCTCTAGGTTTTATGTTTTCGCCCTTTCCATACTGGAAAACCTATTTTATTTTGTGGAGAAAAATTCTATTTGTTAGGTCAGATGCGCACACCAAAACATCTAAGGGGAAGCAAGCGCGGTTTCTTTTGAGATATTTATTGCTTTGTCCTGTATGGACCGCTTTGTGGTATCTCGATGAATTATTGTTTCCGGCATATAAACAACAAAGTGTGAAACCCGTATTTATAATTGGGCAGCCTCGTAGTGGGACGACATTTTTGCATCGTACATTGGCTAATGATACTGATTCATTTGTTGCTGTTCGACATATTGAATGGCGCTACCCTTATATTTTGGTGCAAAAACTGCTGGAAAATTCAAGTTGGTTAAATAAATGGTTTAACAAGAATTACTGGCCAGATTCAGAAGTAGGTCGTAAAGCTTCTAAAATGCACCCAAATTCCTTGTCTGATTGGGAGGAAGATGGGGTGTTTTTTGAAGAGTGTTTTTTGCATCATTTTTTTATATTCCTTCGATTTCCTGATGTAGAGTTATTATCTTATTTAGATGATTTTCAGTTGCTACCTGAAAAAGTCCAGCAGCATATGCTTGATACACATAAAAAGGTTGTTCAGAAAGTAATTTATCTCAGAAATGGTAATAATAAATTTTATTTATCAAAGGAAGTGACTAGCCATACCAAGATAAAAAAAATACTGACCTTGTATCCAGATGCAAAGTTTATTGTCAGTTTAAGGCCCTCTTCTGGTTTTATGAATTCATTATTGGAACTAATGCGATATTCCACAAAATCTAAGACAAATATTGATCCTACAGGCATACCAGAATGGGAGAAGGTTTTTGTTGAGCGAATGAGACAGGATAGCTTATTATTGGTCGACTTATGTGAGCATTCAATAGATGATAGCCGCCAAACTCATGTCGTTTTCAATCAGTTTACAGAGAATACTATTAATTCTATTGAGCACATATATAAGGAATTAGGCTGTGATATTGGGGAGAGTTATCTGCAATATTTAAAGGATTTAGAGGGGGAGCAAAAGAAACGGAAAAAGGGCTATTGTTATGAAAAAAATGATTATGATGGGTTTGAACATTTTGATGAATTTGTATTAGCTGCTGAGAATCAATGGGAGGCTAACCATGTTTCAGAATCTAGAACACCACCTGTTTCTTAGAAATAAACAGTGGCTGTAATGCAGCTACTCTGTGCACATGGTAGAGCCACAGATCGATGGTAGACGGTTTAATCTTATTATCATGAAAGATGTCTCTGAGAAGATGCCTCGTAGACATGCATAGCGTCTTTTTTTTATTCTGGTATAGTTTCAGGAGCATGGTTGTGGATGTGTTCGATCCAAGGGGATGATATGAATACTGAGATGTATGAAAAAGGTTTGAAAGCGCTAGAAGTGAAGGATTACAAGGCAGCATTACGTGATTTTGATGAAGTGCTGAGTGATCTTGATGCTCATGACGAGTCTTACAACAATGTAGCTTCTTATGTTGGTCTGTCTCAAGTGTTAATAGATAACCGAAATGGATTGCTTGTTTGTCGTGATGCGGCAAGTAATGAAGTTCTAAATGGAGCTGTATTTTTAAATTTAGCCTGTGCTGAATGGTATTGTAATAATCGCAGGCGTGCTATTGATGCAATACGTCGTGGTTGCAAGATTGATCCTGATAATGAGCGCCTGCAACGGGCGAGTGATTTATTAGAGAGTCGAAAACGCAGTATTTTTCAGTATTTACCCCGTAAGCATTCATTGAATCGTGCATTTGGTCGTCTGTTTAGGCATTCTGGTGATGACGTGGATGTGCATAGCCTGTTATATTAGCGCCGGGAGTTGGCCAGGCAGTCGCGCTGTGTTTGCATCTTTGATGTAAGTGCAGGGAGGAAAGTCCGGGCTCCGCAGGACAGAGTGCCAGGTAACGCCTGGGGGGTGTGAATCCACGGCTAGTGCCACAGAAAATATACCGCCTGCTTGCAGGTAAGGGTGAAATGGTGCGGTAAGAGCGCACCGCATGTCTGGTAACAGGCATGGCAGGGTAAACCCCACTCGGAGCAAGACCAAATAGGGGAACATAATGCGTGGTCCGCGCTGTTCCCGGGTAGGTTGCTTGAGGTATGCGGCGACGTATTACCCAGATGAATGACTGCCCCGGCTCTTTTTGAGCTACGACAGAACCCGGCTTATCGGCCAACTCCCGCTTATCTTTAATTTTTTTCTAGACGCTCATTTCTGGGCGCAACTTAAAGTAGATTCTAGCTTTATTTGCCAAGCTAATGATTTAAAAACGTCTATTTTTTTCTTCAAAAATAACCCTGATGAAATTCCGCTAAGTTCTTGTCAGATAAGGCATTTTCCCCTGTTTTAAAGCCCTAAATTTGCTTGACATGACCCGTGTATAGTTCATATAGTGTCGCTATGTGGGTAAATGTGGGTAAAAGTGGGAATAGCAAATGAGTTTTCGGGGAATCAACAATCTTGCGCTGGATACGAAGGGCCGAATGGCTATGCCTTCGCGTTACCGTGAGCGCTTGCTTGAGATCTGTGGCGGTCATCTGGTTGTTACTGTTGATTCTGATGGCTGTCTGCTGGTTTATCCTTTGCCCGAATGGGAGGTCATTGAAAGTAAATTGGTTGAGCTGTCCAGTTTTGATCGACGGGCGAAGTCAATAAAGCGTTTGCTGATTGGTTATGCGACTGAATGTGATATGGATGGCCAGGGTCGTATTCTTTTGCCGACGACCCTACGTGATTATGCGGGGCTGAGTAAGAAGATTGTGATGATCGGGCAGGGCAAAAAATTTGAAATCTGGGATGAAGAAGCCTGGAACGATAGTCAGGATGCATTGCTAGGCAGTGTCCAGAATGAAGAGGGTGAGCTTCCGGTCGCACTGGAAGAGTTGTCGCTTTAACTGCTATGGAGACTGATTTTAGTCATCAGCCAGTGCTTCTGAATGAGGTGCTGGAGGCACTGAATGTTAAGCAGAATGGAGTTTATGTGGATGCAACATTTGGCCGGGGTGGGCACAGCATCGCCATATTGAATAGTTTGGGTCGAGAGGGCCGTTTGATTGCTTTCGATCAGGATCCAGAAGCGATTGCCTACGGGTGTAAGCAGTTTGTGGATGATCCGCGTATTGAATTTGAACATTGCAACTTCAGTGAGATGGAGCAGGTGATTGTGGAGCGTGGGTTAAAAAATCGTATTGATGGTGTATTGATGGATCTGGGTGTGTCATCACCGCAGCTGGATGATGCCGGGCGTGGTTTCAGTTTTCTGAAATCGGGTCCACTGGATATGCGCATGAACACCGAGCAGGGTGAGTCGGCAATGGAGTGGCTGGCCAGAGTTGAGCTGCGTGATTTGATATTAGTATTAAAGCGTTATGGTGAAGAGAAATTTGCCAAGCGCATTGCGACGGCTATCGTAGAGACCAGAGCTGAACAGGTGATTGACGACACAACCATGTTGGCGAGTATTATTTCAGATGCGATTCCGGTGAAGGAAAAGCATAAGCATCCGGCGACCCGAAGTTTTCAGGCAATTCGTATGTATGTTAACCAGGAACTACAGTCGATTGAAAGCGGTTTGCAGGCAGCGGCTTCGGTGCTGGCAGTGGGTGGTCGTTTGGCAGTGATTAGTTTTCATTCATTAGAAGATCGAATGGTGAAGCGATTTATGCGAGATAAATCCACTCGTCCAAAATTGCCGCCGGGTTTGCCGATTATGGACAAAGATGAGCAGCCACCGTATCGGCTGGTGGGTAAGTCATGGGTGGCCGGTGAGCAGGAACTATCAGGCAATCCAAGATCGAGAAGTGCGCGTTTGAGGGTTCTGGAGCGATTACAATGACCGGACAACAACGACTTTTTTTGATTGTGTCGCTGATATTTATCGCCGTGCTTAGCTCGGCGATTATGCTGGTTTATAGCAAGCATCAAAATCGAAAAATGTTTGTAGAGTTGCAGGCGCTTAAAGGTCAGGTTGATGAATTAAATACAGAGTGGGGGCAGCTGCAGTTAGAGCAGAGCGCCTGGTCTGGTCATGGTCGTATCGAACAGGTGGCGCGTGAGCGTCTGTCTATGGTTATGCCGAGTGCAGAGGAAGTGGTGTTTATTAAGCCATGATGATCAATAACGCAAAAGTTGTTGGAAAACCTCTGATGCCATGGCGTCGGATTTTGCTGTTGATCATTTTTTTAATGGCTGTGATGGTGTTGCTTGGTCGTGCGCTGGACATGCAGGTTTTGCACAGTGAATTCTTTGAGCGTCAGGGTGATGCGCGCCAGTTACGAGTGGTTTCTATACCTGCTTATCGTGGCCAGATTGTTGATAGAAACGGTGAGCCTTTTGCGGTGAGTACGCCGGTTAATAGTATCTGGATTAATCCTGGTGAGGCGATTTTTGCGCTGGATCGTGTGCCGGAGCTGGCGAAAGCATTGTCGATGGATGCTCAGGCGTTAAAGAAAAAAATTCAGGCGAATCAGTCTCGCGAGTTCATGTATTTGAAGCGACATGCTCCACCGGAGCTGGCAGAAAAAGTCATGGCCTTGAATGTGCCGGGCCTTGCCTTGCAGGATGAGTACCGTCGTTATTACCCAGCGGGTGAAGTGGCGGCGCATGTGATTGGTTTTGCAAACATTGATGATAATGGTCAGGAAGGCATTGAGCTGGCCTTCAATGACTGGTTGAAAGGTGAGGCTGGTAAGAAACGTGTGATTCGAGATCGTCTGGGGCGTGCCTTTGATGATGTTGAGCATATTCGTGCTGTCGAGCCGGGCAAGCCTGTGGTATTAAGTCTTGATCGACGTTTGCAGTATTTAACATATAGAACGCTGAAAGCAGCGGTGATCAAACACAATGCGATTGCCGGTTCAGCCGTGGTGCTGGATGTTAAAAGTGGTGAAGTATTGGCGATGGTGAATCAGCCTTCTTTTAATGTGAATGACAGAAGTCAGATGCGCCCTGAGGCGACGCGTAATCGTTCGGTGACCGATGTATTTGAGCCGGGTTCGACCATGAAGCCATTAACCATGGCGGCAGCACTGGATAGCGGTATCTGGACATCGACAACAAAAATAAATACTGCGCCGGGTTATATGAAAGTGCAGGGCAATATGATTCGTGATCACCGTAATTATGGTGAGCTGGATGTCAGTGGCGTGATTGCAAAATCGAGTAATGTTGGTATTAGCAAAATTGTTCTGGCGTTAGATGCAGACGAGCAATGGGGAATGTATCAGAAGCTGGGCCTGGGTTCTGATACCGGTAGTGGTTTCCCTGGTGAAGCTACTGGGCGTTTATCGATGAGTGCATTGCACAATGATTTTGAAAGAGCTTCGATGGCGTTTGGTTATGGTGTTTCGGTGACGCCGATGCAGCTGGCTCGTGCTTATTCGGCGCTGGCGGCAGATGGCGTGCTTAAGCCAGTTAGTTTTCTTCATCAGGATAATCAAGAGGTTGATGGTGAGCGCGTTATGACGGAAGAAACAGCACAAGCGGTACGTAAAATGATGCAACGCGTGGTAAGTGATGAAGGTACAGGCAGTCGTGCTCAGGTTGCCAATTATAGCGCCGCTGGCAAAACTGGAACTGTACATAAATTTATTGCGGGCGGTTATGCAGAAGATCGTTATCTGTCGATTTTTGCTGGCATGGTGCCCGCGGATTCGCCTGAGCTGGTGATGGTTGTGATGATTGATGAGCCGCGTAATGGAGAGCATTTTGGTGGTCAAGTTGCAGCGCCGGTTTTCAGTCAGGTGATGTCTGGTGCGATGCGTTTGCTGGATGTGGCGCCTGATCGTGTTTCTGATAAACAGTTAGTTATGGGTCAGGGTGCGAAATTGAAGCAGGCTGAACATAAGGATGGGGAGGTCTGATGTTAGTTGATCAATATCAAGCTTCAACGCCAATCAAAATTTTGTTGAAAGATTTTGTTGCGCAGGATTTGTTGAGTGAATGCTTCGATGTGCAAATCGAAGGCATGTCTGTTGATAGTCGTAAAACTAAAGCAGGTGATTTATTTTTTGCCTGTCAGGGTGTTTCAGATCACGGTGTGATGTTCGCCGATGCGGCTATCAGTAAAGGTGCAGCCGCAGTTTTATGGGATGAATGTGATGACTGTGGTGATGCAATAGAAAAAATATCACAGCAGGTAAGTTGTCTGCATTGTGATGATTTAAAAATAAAAATGGGTGAAATCGCAGATCGTTTTTATCAGCATCCATCTTCGCAACTCAAAGTAACAGGTATTACTGGCACGAATGGAAAAACCTCGGTGGCGCATTTTATTGCGCAATGCATGGATGAAGCGGATAAGCGTTGCGGTGTGCTGGGTACGTTGGGTAATGGTTTTCCCAGTGAGTTAAAAATGACAGGGCTGACAACGGCTGATGCTGTCTCGGTACATCGGGATCTTGAAATATTGCGCGCTAATAACGCATCAAATGTGGCCATGGAAGTATCGTCACACGGCCTGGATCAGGGTAGGGTTAATGGTGTTTTATTTGATTCGGCTGTGTTTACTAATTTGTCGCAGGATCATCTTGATTACCACGAAACGATAGAAGCTTATGCCGAGGTGAAGCGACAGTTGTTTTTCATGCCTGGCCTGAATACGGCAGTGATTAATCTTGATGATGACTATGGCCGAGTACTGGCTAAAGAGTGTAAAAATCATTTATCGGTCTGGGGTTACAGTACGCAAGCGCAATTTGAGGGCTGGCAGGACTATGCCGATTGCTTTGTGCAGGCTGCGAGTATAAAAGCGGTGGCTCAGGGTTTTGAAGTTGTAGTTAAAACACCGAAGGGCGATGCTCATTTATCAGTTCCATTGTTGGGTGGATTCAATGTGTCTAACGTATTGGCAGTGTTGTCTGTATTGCTGATCAATGATGTACCTCTTTATGGTGCAATGAAAAAACTGGCTGGCATCTCATCGGTGTCAGGTCGCATGGAAGTGATTGCTGCTAAAAACAAGCCATCAGTGGTGGTTGATTTTGCGCACACACCAGCGGCATTGGCTGAAGCCTGTAAAGCGGTTAAAACTCATTTTGATGGTCAGCTTTGGTGTGTTTTTGGTTGTGGTGGTGATCGTGATCGCAGCAAGCGCCCTCTGATGGCAAAAGTGGCAGAGGATTATGCGGACAAGGTGGTTGTAACCAGTGATAACCCGCGTAGTGAAAATCCACAAAAAATTATTGATGAAGTTGTTGCTGGCTTTGATAGTGATTCAAAAATAAAAGTGATTCCCGATCGCTGTGAGGCGATTGCCTATGCCATAGAGCAGGCGCAAGAAAATGATGTAGTGCTACTAGCTGGCAAGGGTCACGAATGTGTACAGATAGTGGCTGATGAAACTCTTGAATTTGATGATCGACTGGTTGCCAAAGAGTATTTGGGGATGGTGCAATGATGAGTCTTTCTCAAGCAGCTTTAGCGATTGGTGGAGAACTGCACGGTGATGATGCTGTGTTTTCAGCTGTCTCAAAAGATACACGCACACTGGCTAAAGATGATTTGTACGTGGTGCTAAAAGGTGAAAATTTTGATGGTCATGCTTTTTTGAATCAGGCGTCTGATTTAGGTGCAGCAGGTGCATTGGTTAGTGATCCACGGTCAATTAATTTGTCGCAGATTTGTGTTGCTGACACTCGTATCGCTCTGGGTGATTTAGCCGCTGCGTGGCGTGACCAATTTAAAGGCAAGCTGGTTGCGATAACGGGTAGTAATGGCAAAACCACGGTTAAAGAAATGTGTCGTGGTATTTTGCTTGAGGCTGTTGGAGAAGAAAGTGTTTTATCAACGCAGGGCAATCTTAATAATGATATTGGTATGCCCATGACACTGTTATCTATCCGAGAACAGCATGATTATGCAGTGATTGAAATGGGTGCAAATCATGTCGCTGAAATTGATTATTTAGCGCAGATAGCGAAACCGGATGTGGCTGTGATTACCAATGCTGGGCCAGCGCATCTTGAAGGCTTTGGTTCAATCGAAAAAGTAGCCCAGGCCAAATCAGAAATTTATGGTGGCCTTGCTGATGATGGCGTGGCGATTATTAATGCTGATGATGATTATGCAGATTACTGGCGTCAGGTTTGTAAGGGAAAAAACATTGTTACTTTCTCGATGAAAGATAAAAAGGCCGATGTTTACGCTGAGGCGGCTGGCAATGGTGCTTATGTTTTTAAAACGGCATTGGGTGATATGAATATCACCATGAATCTACCGGGTCGTCATAATGTGATGAATGCTCTGGCATCAACAGCAGTAGCGATGGTTTTAGATATAAGTCTTGAAAATATAGCCTCAGGTCTGCAGTCGTTTTCGAGTGTGTCTGGTCGTTTGAATGTTCAGCAGGGTCTGAATGGTGCGCGTTTGATTGATGACAGCTATAACGCTAATCCGCTTTCTCTAAATGCGGCGATTGATGTGTTAACAGAAATGGATGGGGAGTCCTATCTGGTGCTGGGGGATATGGCAGAGCTGGGTGAGTCGGCTGCGGCTTTGCATTTTGAAGCAGGGCGACAGGCAAAGCAGCACGGTGTTAGCAAGCTTTATGCGATGGGTGAATTGAGTCGTAATGCGGTTGAGGGTTTTGGTGAAGGAGCTTCATTTTATGAAGACAGGGATGCCTTGATTAAAACTGTTGCAGAAAACATGAATGCATCAACAACAGTGCTGGTTAAGGGGTCGCGCTCTATGGCAATGGAAAAAGTGGTTAATGCTTTGCTGGATAATAAAAATAATAAAAATAATAAACAGAGGGTGAACTGATGTTGCTCATATTCACCGAATACCTACAGCAGTATCACAGTGGCTTCAATGTGTTTCAGTATCTCACCTTGCGTGCGATTCTTGGAACAATCACAGCATTGATGTTGTCGCTGTTGATCGGTCCCGCAATGATTCGAAAACTGGTCAGTTACAAAATTGGTCAGACCGTGCGTGATGATGGACCTAAGTCACATCTGTCCAAGGCTGGTACGCCAACTATGGGTGGTGCGCTGATTATAGTTTCAGTGGCGGTTAGTACGCTTTTATGGGGTGATCTTTCTAGTGATAAGGTTTGGGTTGCGTTGATCGTCACGCTGCTGTTTGGTTTGATTGGTGGTGTTGATGATTATAAAAAACTGGTTTATGGGAATTCAAAAGGATTGTCTGCCAAAGCGAAATATTTCTGGCAAACCGTTTTTGGTCTGGGAGCGGCGATTGTTATGTATCGTATGGCTGAGACACCAATTGAAACAACGTTGATTTTGCCATTTGTTAAGGATGTAATGATTCCTTTGGGTGGATGGTTTATTGTGCTGAGTTATTTTGTCATTGTCGGCAGTAGTAACGCCGTGAATCTAACCGACGGCCTCGATGGTCTGGCGATTATGCCGACTGTGATGGTGGCAGGTGCACTGGGGATTTTTGCTTACGTAACTGGTCATATTGGTTTTGCCAG
>CBFCZV010000044.1:0-12940 GCA_965602855.1 uncultured Gammaproteobacteria bacterium
GCTACCTGATCGCGCCATGCTTTCTGTGAGAATACCGCCGCCGCAACCGACATCCAGTACCTTCTTTCCTGACAGGGGGCTGTTGCTATTGATGAAGTTTAGGCGAATGGGGTTCATCTCGTGCAGCGCTTTGAATTCACCGCTCTTATCCCACCAGCGGCTAGCCAGTTCTTCAAATTTCTGGATTTCTGCGGGATCGACGTTGTGTTTGTTGTGGACTGTATTCATACGGCTTATTTTAGGGTAACTCTGATTAATTATCAGAAAAATGTCAGCGTTGAATCAGGGGATTCTAATTACGGCTAAAGATACCTCACCGCTAAAAGTCAGTTCGATTTCAGCTAGGCCGCTTTCTAGTACCGTGTAGACACCGACAGAGCCAGTTTTTTCCTCAATAACAGTACCGTTACCCACGTTAATGTTATACACCAGATCAATGTCGTTAGTAACATCTGTTTCAGTGTTGTCTGAAAAAACAGCTGTGGTAAGTAGCCTGATTTCATCTGGGCGTACGATCAGCACTAAGGCTTCACCATTGGTTAAATCACTGTTGTTTGCGCTAACCTTCAAGGATGTGACGCTGAGTGAATCAATAAGAATGGTTGAGGAAGAAGTTAAACAGCTTGTGCTGCTAGCGCAACTGACCGCGCTATCAAGAACAACGCCTTGTGAAATGTCAATGCCATCAATTACTTGTTCAATATCGCCGCAGGCCACGGAAATCGTGGCATTAGATTCCTCGGTTAGACCGGTAATGTCGAGCTGCTGGCGGTCTGTGGATAAAGCGATGGAGGCGTTTAAAACATTATCTACTCCCCATTTACTGTTGGCGCTTATATTTTCATCAAAATTAGAACCGTCCAGAGTCTGGTAATTTCCCACGGAGATGAAGGATATAGATTGGCCTTTCGCAATACTGGAGTTAGTCACAACACAGTTAGCCAGGTCTGAATCACTGCTAAAGCAAAGTTTAATACTGTTCAGGTTGTTCGTTATTGCCTGATTAAAATCGGCTGAAGTCACATCACTATTACTAAACTCAGAAAAAGCTTTCGCCTGAACAATAATGTTACCCTCTGCCAATGTGTGTAAAGTCACCTGATTATCGGTTGTTTCGATGTGTGCTCGTTGTGATGAAATATTGTTTTCCTGATCACGAATAATCCAGTCTATGGTATTAATGGTGGTGCTATCGACAGGGCGTATTTCCTCGTTGTTGTTTTCATCAATGTAGAGGCCAATGGGGGTGAAAGTTTGTGAGCGACACATGTCAACGATGAGAGTATCTTCATCAAGCTCGACTACCTGATCAAATTTTGCCGAGGATACTTTTATTTCAACGGAATCACTAAGAAAACCAAAATCGGCAGTGACGGTTATCAGTTCCGCAGTTGCACTGGCGCTAAAGAGTCCGTTCTGGTCAATGGTACTAACGGCTCCTTCTGACAGTGACCATTGAATATCACCGTTGATGGTGGTGATATCCACACCATTGGATTTTAGACCCTGTAGGTTGAAATCATACTCGCTATTAATGGAAAGCGTGGTTTCAGTGTCAGCAGGAAAACTAACGGCAATGATGTCCTGATTGGCGACGGTATGTAAATCGACCAGGTTTGTCTCATCGCCATCACTACAGGCAGCAAGAAAAATAAACAGGGCGTATAAGCCTGATTGGTAGCAGGTTTTAAAATTCATAGCGAAGACCCAGGCTGATGGTGCTAATAGTAATCTCGTCGCCGTCGTACAATGAAATCCAGTCGAATTTCATTTTGATATTGGGGATAGACCGAAATGCTTCTTCCAGGCCGATGCCGTAACTAAAACCATCAAACTTATCGGTTGAATCAGCAATGTCTGGATAAGATGATTCTACCTCTATCTGACTGACACCTAATATTAAGTGAAATTTAACGTCAGACTTTGAGTCGGGTACATAACGATAGAAAACAGAGGCAACCGAGGGTATACCAATCGTCAGTTGATTGAGGTTATCATCATTAACACTGGCCATTATCGCCAGCTCTAACTGGTGCTTCGGAATTTCGTAACCAAGACGAAAATCGACGATTGTAGGACTAGTTGATGCTGAAGGGGTATCAATTGTAGTCAGGCTGGGCGCGAGTGCAATGTAAACGCCTGCGCCTGCGCTTGATGAATACAACAAGGCTAATAAAATGCAGGTTTTAGTAAAGAGATGATTTTTCATTTTCCATCATTTTTCAGGATAAACAGGCCAGAGAATCGTTACTTTAACATGTCTTTTATTTACATAAGTGATAAGAAAAGTACTCAATTTAATTTTGCACTAAATTCATTAGCCGCCTGTTTGATGCGGTCGATTTCCAAAGTGGTGATGGTGCGATTTTTCATCACGTGTTTGCCCGCCACCCAAACATCAGAAACCTGTTCGCGCCCGCAGCAATAAACCAGATGCGAGATCGGATCGTACACAGGCGAGGCTTCAATCGAAGAGAAATCTACCGCGATCAGGTCGGCGTATTTTCCAACGCTGAGTGAGCCGGTTTTATCGCTGATACCCAGTGCCTTTGCACCGTTGATGGTCGCCATGATCAGCGCCTGATGGGCGGGTACGGCCGTGGCATCACCCGAAACTCCCTTGGCTAATAGCGCTGCTGTTTTCATTTCACCGAACATGTCGAGGTCGTTGTTGCTGGCAGCGCTGTCCGTACCCAGTGCGACATTGATGCCCGCATCCAACAACTGTTTTACCGGGCAGAAGCCGCTGGCGAGTTTCAGGTTGGATTCGGGGCAATGCACCACGTGGCTGCTTGCGGCGGCCAGTTGAGCAATTTCATCGGCTTCCAGCTGGGTCATGTGTACCGCCACCAGATTGGGTGAAATCAACCCCAGTTCAGTCAGTCTTTGCAGGGGGCGTTTTCCTGTTTTTTCGACGGCTTCATCCACCTCATGAGCGGTTTCGTGAATATGCATGTGTATGGGCAGGTCTAGCTCATCGGCCAGCGTGCGTATTTTTTCCAGTGGCTGGTCTGAAACGGTATAGGGTGCGTGTGGTGCGAAAGCGGTATTGATCAGTTCATTGCCGCGATATTCATCGTGTACGATCAGACCTTTTTCGATGTATTCGTCAGCATCACGAGCCCAGATAGTCGGGAAGTCGAGTGCAATCAGACCGACACTGGCACGAATGCCTGTTTTGTTGGCGACGCGGGCGGTAATGTCGGGGAAGAAGTACATATCATTGAAGCAGGTGGTGCCGCTGCGAAGCATTTCGGCGCAGGCGAGTTCAGTGCCGAGCTGCACAAATTCTTCATTGACCCACTTATTTTCAGCAGGCCAGATATGATTGTTCAGCCAGTCCATCAAAGACAGGTCGTCGGCCAATCCGCGGAATAAACTCATCGCAGCGTGGGTGTGTGCATTGATCAGGCCGGGTATCAGGGTATGGTCTGAGTAATCAATTTCAGTTTGAGCCTGATAGCTTTCTTTAGCCTTGTCGGTCGGAAGGATTTCAAGAATCCGTTCCTCGTGAATAGCGATACTGTGATCAGCTAGACAGTTATTGTCGTCATCAACCGGGATAATCCAGCGAGCGTGCAGTAAAGTGTCAATGTTTTTCATGCAGCGAAGATACCTGTTGTGTCATGCGGGTGCAACTCTGGCCTGAGATAATGTTGTTTTTTTGGTATTTGTTATGATTTTTATTAGATTAAATGGTATAAAATCCACCACTGATTTTATAGATAATAGTTTTTAAAAAAGGAGTTAGTTATGTTTGCATATAGTTTCCGTAATTTTTTGAATATACTTTTGGTGCTGGGTGTGGTTGCTGGTGTGGCTGCCTGTAAACCAACGATTACGCGTGAAGATCCCAATTCAGTCAAAGACCTGAGTGGTAAATGGAATGATGCCGATTCGAGAAAAGTCTCTCAGGAAATGATTCAGGATGTACTATCGCAAAGATGGTTGAGTAAATTTACCGCTAAAAAAGGCCAGATGCCCACAGTGATTGTCGGCAAGGTGCGAAATTTGTCTCATGAACATATCAATACAAGAACATTTATTGCGGATATGCAACGTGCTTTGATTAATTCTGGTGAAGTGAGTTTTGTTGCTTCTAGTGAGCAACGTAAAGAAATTCGTGGTGAGCGTAAAGATCAGGATTTGCATGCATCAGAAGAAACCAGAAAGGAAATGGGTAATGAAGCCGGTGCTGATTTTATGTTGAAGGGTTCTATCAATACTATTATTGATGCTATTGAGGGAGAACAAATTCGTTTTTACCAGGTTGATTTGACGCTTATTGATTTATCCAGTAATCGTATGGTCTGGGCTGGCCAACAAAAAATAAAAAAATCAGTTGAGCGAAGTGGTTTTCGTTTATAAATCAGTTATTGATATTTAGTGAATTTATTTAAGGAGAGAATTAATGTCTGTATATAACTGGTCTAAGCGATCAATTGTTTTTTCATGTGTTTCTGTATGTTTGTCACTATCGTTAACAGGTTGTGTAACTATGGGACAGAAAGGTGAGTCGATGCAAAGTGCATTGGCTGCTGGTCATATTGGTAAGGCACTAGAGCTGGTTGAAAAAGAGGACTCACTGCAAGAAGATGTATTGGCAAGTATGAACAAGGGTATGTTACGACGTATCAAGGGTGACTATAAAGCTAGTAATCAAATCTTTGAGATCGCTAAGCAACACATTGAAGAGCTTTATGGTACGAGCATTTCCGAGCAAGCTGGAGCGCTGATAGTTAACGATAAACTGCGTAGTTATTCAGGTGATCGTTATGAACAGGTGTTGCTGCATGCATATATGGCGATGAATTACATCCAGTTGAGTGACCTCGATTCAGCGCGAGTTGAAATGCTGCAAGCCAATGTGAAAATGCAGGAGTGGGGTGAGGAACCCGAAGACGATCCATTTGTGCGTTATCTGTCAGGAATGATTTATGAATCGCTGGGTGAAACAGATCAGGCTTTGGTTTCTTATCGACAGGCCAAAAAGACTTATCAGTCTACAAAAGAAAAGCAAAATCTAGAAATTCCGGCTGTACTTAAAAATGATTTATTACGAGTTTTAGCCAAAGAAGGGCTTAATGATGAGCTTCGTGTTCTGAAAAAAGAATTTAATATGAAGAAGTTCAAACCAAAGAAAGCTGCTAAAAGTACCGGTGAGCTTATCATTGTTCTAAATAGTAGTTTGGCGCCAATTCGACATGAAAACTCGATTGTTGCAAACGTCACCGGTAAGCCGATTGATACGGTTAAAATTGCTGTACCAACTTACCGAAAACCAAAACGACATTTTACTGCGCGAGTGTCGACTGATCGGAAAGTGTCAGCAAATTTAGAACTGGTTGAAAATGTTGATGCTTTGGCAAGGGCAGCACTGGCTAGCGATATGCCAATAATCACAACACGAGCTATTGCGCGTGCTGTAGTTAAGCATGAAACACAGGAAAAAGTTAAAGAAAAAGGCGGTGCTTTAGCTGGGTTCCTGGCGACAGTTGTCAATATAGCTTCCGAGCAGGCTGATACCAGAAGCTGGACTACGTTGCCACAAACAATTCAACTAGCGAGAATTAAGCTACCTAAAGGCCAGAATAAGATTCGCATTAGCATCCATAACGAATCAGGTGCTTTAGTTGATACGATTGAAAATGTAGTGAATATTAAATCTGGCCAAACGACTTTTTTAATGGAACACTGGGTAGCACCTAATATGTCATTAAGTATGATTGCTAAAAAGTAACGGGAGTTGTTATGCAATTAGGTTTGAAAAAAACATTTATATTACCCTGTCTTTTTTTGACTGGTTGTATGAATACTGCCTCGGTAGTGAGTGCCGACCAGCCCAGATGGGTTAATGGTGAGTCATCAAAATATCCAAATTCTCAGTATGTGGTGGCGAGTGGCTCAGCGTCAGATACGGAGCGTGCAAAAGACCGGGCGCTGGCGAACTTAACCAAGGTTTTTGAGTTGCGTATTCGCGAATCATCGACCACTAGACAGGATGTGCAGGTAGTTAATCAGAATGGTTCTGAGTCTGTGAATAAATCACAGCGCATCATGCAAAACGTCAATATACAAACCAACAAGATTATCGATGGTGCACGTGTTGCAGAGCAGTGGAAGTCATCTGATCTAACCAATTATGCTTTAGCGGTACTGGATCGCCATCAGGCAGGTAATAATATCCGAGGAGAGATTGCCCGTCTTGATATGGAAGCTAATTTTGAGTTGAGTGGTGTTGCCAGTAAGCAAAATCCGCTACAAAAGGTTGCAGTCTATCAACGTGTGCTCGCTTCGCAGGATGAACGTGATGCGCTGCAAAAAACGCTCAAGGTAATTGATCTTAGCGGCAAGGGTGCAAAATCCAAATGGAATCGCGCCGAACTGCGAGACAAGCTGGAGGCTGCTCTGGCTACTCTAAATATGAAGCCTGAGATTATTCAGGATTCAGTAGGCGGTCTTGATAAATTGCTCAAAGGTGCAATGGCTAGATCGGGCTTTCCTGAAGGCGCTGCGGGATCAGCTGGCTATGCTTTATCGAGTGGCCTCGAGGTTCAGACGCCCGTCAAAAAAGAAGACTGGTACTGGTTGCGCGGTACGCTTACTCTGCGTTTGGCCTCAGTGAATGGCAAGGTGCAGGGAAATAAAACCTGGCCGCTCAAAGTTTCAGCCTCCAGCAAAGGACAGTTAAATCAGCGCATGCTGGAAAAAGTAGAGCAAAAGCTGAATCAGGAGCTGAAAGCCACCGTGCTGGGCTTCGCGACAGTAGAGTAAAGCCTTGCCAGTAGTCCGGATATATTCGGGCTACTGTATTAGTCCTTCCTGATGTAAAATCAATGCTGATAATTTAATCATTTTTTCGAATGGTGCTGGCGATGTTTACTGTTCCGGTTTTGTCGATATCTCCCAGAGATGAACTAAGCGATGTCACCATTGGTCTGAAAATGTGTGGCATTGGTGGGAGTCAGCCCTTACAAAATGCATAACATGCCCTACACTGATAGTGAGCATTGAGAAAAAGTCATGAGTAACCAGCAAAACGATTTTGATTTCGATGATGGTCTGGCGGTTGAAGAAGATCGGCCGAAGCTAGAAGAACCAAAGCAATATAAAGTTGTACTGGTAAATGACGACTATACTCCTATGGAGTTTGTTATTGAGATTTTATCCATGTTCTTTGGTATGGATTCTGATAAAGCCACTCGAGTTATGATGGCAGTGCATACTAAAGGAAAGGGGATATGCGGCGTTTTTAGCTATGAAATTGCCGAGACTAAAGTTGACCAGGTGAATGAGTTTTCGAGAGTAAACCAGCACCCGTTGATGTGCTCCATGGAGGAGGTTTAGAAGTTCATAGTTATATTTGTACACGAATGAAGAGGTATCGTTATGTTGAGTAAAGAGCTTGAATTATCATTGAATGAAGCATTCAGTGAAGCGCGTGATAAGCGTCACGAATACATAACAGTTGAACATCTGCTTTTGGCTCTGTTGGACAATAGCAGTGCCAATTCAGTGCTGCAGGCCTGTGGTGCTGATCTTAATTTGCTCGCTAGTGAGCTACGTGAATATCTGGAAAA
The DNA here is from genome assembly GCA_965602855.1 of uncultured Gammaproteobacteria bacterium. GTDB lineage: Bacteria > Pseudomonadota > Gammaproteobacteria > SZUA-229 > SZUA-229 > LH-M37. Next base: position 7,581 of record CBFCZV010000044.1, read on the forward strand.
ACACACCCCGGTTTTTGGTGATGTTGTTGGTGGTGAAGTACAACCAACGCTAGGTTTTCAGCGCGTGCTACAACGTGCCGTTTTTCACGTTCAATCCTCTGGTAAGAAGGAAGTAGTTGGTGCTAACGTGTTGGTCGCTATGTTTGGTGAGCAGGAATCGCAGGCGGTTTATTTGCTGAGCCAGCAGAATGTTAATCGTCTTGATATTGTTAATTATATTTCGCACGGCATTACCAAAGTAGCAGATGATCTTGAGGATCTGGAAGGCTTTACTCAGGATGAGCAAAGTAATGATCCTGATCAGCAACCGCTGGAAAATTATACAACCAATCTTAATCAACGTGCTATGCAGGGACACATAGATCCGTTGATTGGTCGTGATGATGAGATAGAGCGCACGATACAGACGCTGTGTCGTCGTAGAAAAAATAACCCTCTGTTGGTGGGCGAGGCCGGTGTCGGTAAAACTGCACTGGCTGAAGGTCTGGCAAAAAAAATCGTTGATAAAGAAGTACCCGAAATATTAAATGACTGCACCATTTATTCGCTGGATTTAGGCGCGCTGGTTGCGGGCACTAAATATCGTGGTGATTTTGAAAAACGTTTAAAAGCGGTGTTGAAACATTTGAAACAGCGCAAAGGTTCAATTTTATTCATTGATGAAATTCATACCATTATTGGTGCGGGCTCAGCATCGGGTGGTGTTATGGATGCATCCAATCTGATTAAACCTGTATTGGCTTCTGGTGAGCTTAAATGCATTGGTTCGACCACTTACAGTGAATTCCGTAGTATTTTCGAAAAAGATCATGCTCTCGCACGTCGCTTCCAGAAAATTGATTTACCCGAGCCAAGTGTCGATGAAACCATTGATATTCTGAAAGGACTGAAAACACGTTTTGAAGAACATCATGATGTGAAGTACAGCAACAATGCGTTGCGTTCAGCCGCTGAGTTGGCTGAACGTTACATTACCGACCGGTTCCTACCAGACAAAGCTATCGATGTTATCGATGAAGCCGGAGCGCATCGTCAGTTGAGCAGCAAGTCGAACAAGGCATCGATTAACGTGCACGACATCGAAGCTATTGTCGCAAAGATTGCACGCATACCGTCGAAAACAGTATCAACATCTGATACCGAAGTGCTGAAAAATCTTGATCGTGATTTGAATCTGGTGGTATTTGGTCAGGGTGATGCTATTGACTCATTATCAACCGCGATTCGTATGTCACGGTCTGGTCTGGGTAATCTTGAAAAACCGATTGGTTCATTCCTGTTTACCGGTCCAACGGGTGTGGGTAAAACCGAAGTCTGTAAGCAACTCGCCAACATTATGGGTGTTGAACTGGTTCGTTTTGATATGTCTGAATACATGGAACGCCACACTGTTTCTAGATTGATTGGTGCTCCCCCTGGTTACGTTGGTTTTGATGATGGTGGTCTATTAACTGAAGCCATCAAGAAACAACCGCATTCAGTATTGTTGCTCGATGAAATCGAAAAAGCGCATCCTGAAGTATTTAATATTTTGTTGCAGGTGATGGATCACGGCACGCTGACTGATAGCAATGGTCGTAAAACTGATTTCAGAAATGTTATTTTAGTAATGACATCCAATGCCGGTGCGCAAATGATGGATCGTCGCTCCATGGGCTTCACCGAGCAGAAACACGAACTCGATGGTGCAGAAGAGTTGAAAAAAATCTTCACCCCAGAATTTAGAAATCGTTTGGACGCTATTGTGCAGTTTGGTCCACTGGATGCTTCAACGCTGTCGCATGTGGTTGATAAATTTCTGGTTGAACTTGAAACGCAACTCGATGCTAAGAAAGTTTCAATCAATGTAGATGATGCCGCCAGAAAATGGCTGGCTGAGAAAGGTTATGATCCCAAGATGGGCGCAAGACCAATGGCACGCGTTATTCAGGACTACGTCAAAAAACCACTGGCAAATGCTTTGCTCTTTGGTGAGTTATTACACGGTGGTAAGGTTAATGTTTCTGTAGTTGATGGCGAACTGGATATTCAGACGGAGTCGGTGTCTGAACCTAAGGCTGAAGAAGCCTGATTTTAGATTTCTATCTGTGAAATAAAACAAAAAAGCCTGTCATCTCTGACAGGCTTTTTAATTTATTCTGATAATCCAGAAAAGTTACTTGGCGCGATAAATAATGCGGCCTTTTTCAAGATCATAGGGTGTTAGCTCAACCGTCACCTGATCACCGGTCATGATGCGGATATAGTGCTTGCGCATTTTTCCAGAGATGTGTGCAATAACTACGTGACCATTCTCGAGTTCTACGCGGAACATTGTGTTTGGAAGTGTCTCAATGACGCTGCCTTCCATTTGTATTGCTTCTTCTTTTGCCATGTTTTACCGGTGTTTGTTTTAGGGATTGTGCTAAAGCGTCGTAATTATCGTTAATTCTTGGCTGAACGCAAGTGTTTTATGGTTTTAGGCGGATAAAATTTTCAGGGTTGGGCGGCCATTTGGGGTTTTTTATGTGGCTGTTCGGGGCGCTTTGGCAACATATAGATAGGGTCGATCAGGGTTTTATTGGCGAAAACGGCGAAGTGCAGGTGAGGGCCGGTGGAGCGACCAGTCTGGCCTACAGCACCGATGAGTTCGCCCTGTTTGACGGTGTCACCAGGTTTGACGTTGATACGATCCATGTGTGCGTACAGGCTGATGATGCCCTGGCCGTGGTTGATGTAGACCATGTTGCCGCTGAAAAAGAAGTCACCAGCGTCGATGACAATGCCATCGGCGGTGGCCTTGACGGGAGTACCGGTAGCAGCGGCGATGTCCAGGCCATTATGAGGTCTGCGTTCCTGTTCATTGAAGAAACGGCGTAGGCCAAATACGCTGCTGATGCGGCCTTCGGTAGGCCAGATGAAATTAACTTTGGGAATGGCTTCGGTTCTCAGGGTTTTGGCTTTTTTCTTGCGAATGCTTTCTTTGTTAATTCTCACCATATCATCTTCGTTAGGATTAACCTTGCGTTTGTTCTTGATGGTGAGGTGTTGCTCTTCGTATTTTTTAGCTTTGACGTGAACCTTGCTGTTCAGAGTGATACCGTTATGGTGTTTGATGGAGAACTCATAATCACCAGGTTTGGCATCAAGTGGAATGCCTGCCATAGCGACCCACATATTCTTATACGGGAAGACGGCGATCTGTTTATTATCGAAAGTGATTTCTGTGCCTTCCTGATAGTCAGGCATGGCGAGCAGGGCGATGCCACCCGGTACCAGTGCTTTTTCGGGGTAGGCCTGTGCTATGGCAGGTAACATCAGGCACAGCAGTAGGCAAAGATTTTGAAATTTATTATGCATGTTTGTGTAGTGTTTAAATATGTTTATGTTGTTTCCAGACGCTCTGGATAAATTAATATAGTATGTGCTTATTAAAACACAGTTCCTGATTAATTTTAAATGAGTAGAGCGCAGACAATTCCACCTTTTCACGTTATGGACTTGCTGGCCAGAGCCAAGCAGCTGGAATCCGAAGGGCGTTCGATTGTTCATCTCGAAGTCGGTGAACCGGATTTTGCCACCGCCAGACCCATCATTGATGCCGGTATTCAGGCACTACGACAGTTAAAAACACATTACACCGCAGCCACTGGCTTGCCTGAATTACGGCAGGCGATTGCGGGTCATTATCAGCGTAAGTTTGGTCTTGAAATCGACCCGCACCGTGTCGTGGTCACGCCGGGTGCGTCGGGAGCTTTGCAACTGGCTTTATCAGTGTTGACCGCAGCGGGTGATAGCATTCTGCTTTCTGATCCCGGTTATCCCTGTAACCGAAATATCGCCAAAGTTCTGGGTGTTAATAGTATTGATGTGCCGGTGACAGCGGAGTCGCAATACCAGCTCAATGCATCGTACATTGCTGAACACTGGCAGGCTGAGACGCGTGCGGCCATGGTGGCGAGTCCATCGAATCCTACCGGTACGATTATTGAGCGAGATATGATGAAAGACCTGCTCGATGCGGTAAAAGAAAAAAGTGGGCATTTAATTGTCGATGAGATTTATCAGGGGCTGGTTTACGACGTTGATGAATACACGGCGCTGGCATTGTCGGAAGATGCGTTTGTGATTAACAGTTTCTCAAAATATTTTGGTATGACCGGCTGGCGCATTGGCTGGATGGTGGTGCCCGAGCAATTTGTTGATGCGGTTGATCGTGTTGCGCAAAATATTTTTCTCGCCCCACCCACGATTTCTCAGCACGCAGCACTGGTTGCGTTCGAGCCTGAAACCGATGAAATTCTGCAACGCCGCGTTGAAATATTTAAAGAACGTCGTGATTATTTACTGCCACTGTTGAAGGAAGTCGGTTTTAAAATTACCGCACAGCCTCAGGGCGCGTTTTATATTTATGCGGATTGCAGTGATATTACCGATGACTCGTTTCAATGGACAAAAAATCTGCTTGAAAAAGAAGGTGTGGCGGTTACACCTGGTATCGACTTTGGTGAGTTTGAAGCCAATACGCACGTGCGTTTTTCTTACACGCGCTCGGTGGACGAATTGAAGCGGGCGATGTGCCGCATAACGCGATTTATTAAATAATAATCAGGGTGTTCTTTTGAAAGGCAATATAAGAAAAATGAAAGTGGAGTTAACCTCGCCGGTTAATTATCAGTTACCGATAGGCGATGAACTGATTTCCATGAATGATTTGATTGGTAAAAACATTCAGCTGGAATACGGTGGTGAAATTAACTGTGTTTCCTGTGGCAGAAAAACTAAAAAAAGTTTTGCGCAGGGTCATTGTTATCCCTGTTTCAGGGATCTGGCCGAATGCGACATGTGTATTATGAAACCGGAGACCTGTCATTACGATGCGGGCACTTGCCGTCAACCAGAGTGGGGTGAGGAGCATTGTTTTCAGGCGCACTATGTTTATCTGGCAAATTCATCGGGTGTGAAAGTCGGCATTACTCGCGGCACCCAAATTCCTACGCGCTGGATCGATCAGGGTGCGGGGCAGTCCTTGCCTATCTTTAAGGTTGCTACACGTTTGCAATCTGGTTTGATTGAGGTTGAGTTGAAAAAGCATGTGTCAGATAGAACCGACTGGCGCAAGATGCTCAAAGGTGATCCTGAGCCGATTGATCTAGCTGAAGTGCGTGATCGTATCGTGGCGGAATCTGCCTCGGTCATCGATGAGTTAAAACAACAATTCGGTGAGGATGCTATTCAGTTTTTGTCCGATGGTGAACAGGTTGAAATTGAATACCCCATAGAAAGTTATCCTGAAAAAATTAAGTCATTTAATTTTGATAAACAGGAAAAAATCGAAGGTGTGTTGCAGGGTATCAAGGGGCAATATCTGATTCTGGATT
>CBFCZV010000045.1:0-12663 GCA_965602855.1 uncultured Gammaproteobacteria bacterium
TCTCTCTACCCCGACCAATTTTAGGTTGTCTGGTTAGTTTTAGCAGTAACCCCAAATACTGCGCCTGTAGCTCACTCGGATAGAGCATCGGCCTTCTAAGCCGAGGGTAGCAGGTTCGAATCCTGCCAGGCGCGCCATTTTTGATTTATGGTGGGTGTAGCTCAGTTGGTAGAGTCCCGGATTGTGATTCCGGTTGTCGTGGGTTCGAGCCCCATCATCCACCCCATTTTTTTGTAAGTATGAATACCAAGTTTGGGTCGTTAGCTCAGTTGGTAGAGCAGGAGACTCTTAATCTCTTGGTCGAGAGTTCAAGTCTCTCACGACCCACCATATAATCAATGGCTTATGGCACAGGGATTGTGTTATTTTTCTGCTCTTTACATTAAATTTTCCTCCTGAAGCTCTTCTAAATATACCAATAATTTCCCTGAATTAATCAAGCGCTGTCTGTTCAAATTACCCCTTATTTTTGTTTGCTCCCTTGTTACTAAAGGCGCAGTATTAGAAGTGCGCTGTTGTATAAATAAGGTTTTGATCTAAGGGGTTAGTCATGGATAAACAGGTTTTTGCATTCTCAGAAGGTGATGGGAAAAATAAAAAATTACTTGGTGGTAAAGGGGCTAATCTGTGTGAGATGACTCAGATCGGACTCAATGTGCCGCCGGGGTTTGTCATCAGTACCGATGCCTGTCTTGCCTACATCGCTTCCGAGACTGGTAAGCTACCCGATGGTGTGATGGCGGATGTACATGCCCAGATCAAGGTTCTGGAGGAGGCCACAGGCAGAGGCTTTGGTGATGTTGATAATCCTCTGCTTATCTCGGTTCGATCTGGTTCGGCCATGTCGATGCCGGGTATGATGGATACCATCCTCAACCTGGGACTTAATGCCGAGACCCTCAAGGGCGAGATAAAACAGACCCATGATCCACGCTTTGGTTACGATGCCTATCGCCGCTTCATTCAGCTCTACGGCAAGATAGCATTGGGTATCGATGACAGCTATTTCGATAATGAGTTTGAGATGGTTAAGCAGAACTCTCACGTTAAAGAGGATGTGGGCCTGTCGGCAGATGATCTGAAGCAGATCAGTGATTGTTTTCTTCGGGTGGTGGAGGAGCAGATGGGGCGTCCGTTCCCTGAAGATCCCTTTGAGCAGTTGGAACTGGCCATTAAGGCCGTCTTTAACTCGTGGATGGGTAAGCGCGCAGTCGACTATCGGCGTGAATTTCATATCACCCCTGAAATGGCGAATGGAACCGCGGTCAATGTACAGACTATGGTCTTCGGTAATCGGGGGGATGATTCAGCGACGGGTGTTGCTTTTACCCGTAATCCGGGTACGGGTGAGAACAAGCTCTTTGGTGAATATCTAATCAACGCTCAGGGTGAGGATGTTGTAGCAGGTATCCGCACCCCTAAACCTATTGACCAGCTCAGTCATGAGATGCCGGAGATGGCTGTTCAGCTTGAGACGCTGCGTCAGGATCTGGAAGGCCATTACTGCGAAGTGCAGGATTTTGAATTTACTATCGAGCGTGGCACCCTCTACTGTCTGCAGACTCGTAATGGCAAGATGAACGCCATTGCGATGGTGCGCAGCTCGGTTGAAATGGAGAAGGAGGAGCTTATTACACGAGAGCAGGCGCTATTGCGTATCGATCCACAACACCTGGAGCAGATGCTTTATCCGCGTCTTGATCCAGACTTCAAGGCAGAGCCGCTGGCGCATGGACTGCCCGCATCGCCGGGGGCGGCCTGTGGTCTTGCGGTCTTTGATGCTGATCGGGCTGAACAGCTAGGCAAGGCAGGTGGGCAAAAGGTGATCCTGTTGCGTGAAGAGACCAAGCCGGAGGATATTCATGGCTTTTTTGCCTCTGAGGGGATTTTGACCAGCCGTGGCGGCAAGACCTCACATGCAGCTGTGGTTGCGCGTGGTATGGGTAAACCCTGTGTTGCTGGTGCTGAGGGAATATCAGTTGATGTAATTCGTCGTGAGGCTTTTGTGGGTGATACCGTGATTTGTGAAGGTGATCTCATCACTATCGATGGCAGTAGCGGTAACGTTTATCTTGGTGAGCTTCCCACTGTCGAACCTGAATTCACCACCGAGCTTAATACCTTGCTGGGTTGGGCTGATGAAGTGGCTTACCTGCGGGTGATGGCTAATGCTGATACGGCGCATGATGCGCTAAGAGCGATTCGTTACGGGGCGAAAGGTATTGGTCTCTGCCGTACTGAAAGAATGTTTAATGATGTCGATCGTCTGCCTATCGTCATCGACATGATTGTTGCGGAAGATCAGGAGCAACGTCAGGAGGCACTCGACAAATTACTGCCCATTCAGCGCACTGATTTTCAGGATATCTTTGAGGTGATGGCGCCCCTTCCAGTGACCATCCGTCTGCTAGATCCGCCTATTCACGAGTTTCTGCCCTCAGAGCGTCAGCTGCTGGATGACCTTGAAAAACTCCAGTCATTGAGTCGTTCGGCATCGGGTATGGAAGTGCTTGCTAATAGTATTAGTCTGATCCATGACCCGAAAAAAGCCTCGGAAGAGTCAGAATCACTGCGTCAGTTTGTCGATACAAGGCTGGTGGAAGAAGCCATCGATAAAAAGCGTTCGATGCTGAGCAAAGTGCGTGCGCTCACTGAAACCAACCCGATGCTTGGTCATCGTGGAGTGCGCCTTGGTATCACCTTCCCTGAGATATACATCATGCAGATTCGTGCAGTACTCGAGGCCTCGGCAGAGTGTGCCAAGAAGGGGATTGAAGTTCATCCGCAGATTATGATTCCGCAGGTTTGTACCGCTGAAGAGCTGCGTTTTGTAAAACGCTATGTTGATGAGGTGCGTGATGAGGTCGAGACTGCCTATGGCTCCAAAGTCAACTTCCGCTTTGGTACCATGATTGAAGTGGTGCGTGCTTGTCTGCGTGCTGATTCCCTTGCTAAAGAGGCGGAGTTTTTCTCATTTGGTACCAATGACCTGACTCAGGCGACATTTTCATTCTCACGAGAAGATGCTGAAAATAAATTCCTGCCATTGTATGGTGAGAATGGTATTTTGCAGGATAATCCCTTTGAGGTGCTCGATAGTAAGGGGGTCGGTAAGTTGATGGATCTGGCCGTAGGCTGGGGGCGCAGTGTGAAGCCTGATCTTAGTGTCGGTATTTGTGGTGAGCATGGAGGGCATCCAAAATCAATCGCATTTTGTCATCAAATTGGGCTTAATTATGTCTCATGTTCAGCACCCAGAGTCCCCGTTGCAAGGTTAGCTGCGGCGCATGCAAAGCTGTTGTCAGACTAGTGGGTTTTTGGGTTGCGTTGATGGCTACCAGCCCGTGTTTGTCCCAGTTAGTCGCTCTGTATTGTTAATGGATTTAGTTTTGTTTGTTGAAATAGTCAAAAAATGACAGCTTTATTCAGAAAAAATCCGTTTTTTTTGGTTTTTTTTGGTATGATGCGCACCCACATATGCGAGAGTGGCGGAATTGGTAGACGCGCTGGTTTTAGGTACCAGTGTCTTATGACGTGAGAGTTCGAGTCTCTCCTTTCGCACCAAATTATTATTTCTTCTTAAAAATTAAGTACATACACTGAGGTATCTATGCAAGTTTCAGTCGAAACAGGGGAAGGTCTTGAACGTAAATTGACGGTTCAGGTGCCTGCGGAAACAGTTGATTCTCAAGTTGAGAGCCGTCTTCAGTCAATGAAGAGTCAGGTGAAAATTGATGGCTTTCGCCCCGGTAAAGTGCCACTCAGTGTGGTGAAAAAACGTTATTCTGCTCAGGTGTTCCAGGAAATCGCTGGTGAAGTGATGCAAAACACTTTCCGCGATGCGGTGACTCAGGAAAATCTACGTCCTGCCAGTGATCCTTCTATCGAGCCAATTAGTTTTGAACCTGGCAAGCCTCTTGAATATGTAGCTACTTTTGAAGTTTATCCTGAAGTTGAGTTAGCGCCGGTTGCTGATCTTGAAATTGAAAAAATGAGCGCAGAAATTACCGATAAGGATGTTGATACACTACTGGAAACTTTGCGTAAACAGAAAACAAACTGGAGCGAAGTGGATCGCGCTTCTGAAAATGGAGATCGCGTGACCATCAGTTTTAAAGGCAGTATTGATGGCGAGCTGTTTGAAGGTGGTTCTGCCGAGAATGTACCGCTTGAGCTGGGTTCGGGCAATATGATTCCAGGTTTTGAAGAGCCGATCATCGGTATGGCTAAAGATAGTGAATCGACAATCAATGTTACTTTTCCTGATGATTATTCAGTCAATGACTTGGCGGGTAAAGCTGCCGAGTTCGAGGTCAGCGTGTCTAAAGTTGAAGCTTCAGAATTGCCTGTGTTGGATGATGCCTTTGCTAAAGATTTTGGCGTCGAAGAAGGCGGCCTGGCGCAGTTACGTACAGATGTACATAATAATATGCAGCGAGAGCTGGATAACCGCTTAGCTGCTGATTTAAAATCGAAAGTTATGGATAAAATACTGGAAGCTAATTCAGTGTTGGTGCCTAAAGCTATCGTTCGGGAAGAAGCAGAAGCTCTGAAGCAACAGGCGAGTGCGCAGACGGGTGGTGATCAACCCATTGAGGCATTTATGACCGATGCTGAGCGTCGTGTAAAACTGGGCATGATTCTGGGCGATCTGGTTAAACTTTCTGGATTGCAGGCCGATCAGTCTAAAGTCGATGAGCGTATCGAACTGATGGCCAAAGATTATGAAGATACCAGCGAGTTTGTGAACTACTATAAGAGTAATCCACAGATGATGCGTGGTGTTGAGTCATTGGTGGTCGAAGATATGATTGTTGACTGGGTAGTTGGCCAGGCAAAGGTTTCAACTGTTGAGAGTTCATTTGATGAGGTAATGAAGCCTACATCAACCATTTAACAGGTATATAAGGCATGCACAAATTTCCACAATTTAATAGTCACACTGGTGGCGCACTTGAAACTGAAGCATTGGGACTCGTTCCGATGGTGGTAGAGCAGACAGCTCGCGGTGAACGTTCTTACGACATCTATTCTCGTCTGCTGAAAGAGCGAGTTATTTTTATTGTGGGGCCTATTGAAGATCATATGGCCAATTTGATTGTTGCTCAGTTGCTTTTTTTAGAGTCAGAAAATCCGGATAAAGATATCTCAGTTTATATCAACTCTCCCGGTGGCTCTGTGACAGCAGGCATGGCGATTTACGACACCATGCAATTTATTAAGTCTGAAATCAGTACCTTATGTATTGGCCAGGCCGCCAGTATGGGTGCGTTTTTACTGGCTGGTGGTGAAAAGGGAAAGCGTTATTGCTTGCCCCATGCCAGAGTCATGATTCATCAGCCTTTGGGTGGTTTCCAGGGACAGGCGACGGATATTGACATCCATGCACGTGAAATTCTTAAGATTCGTGATCAATTGAATCGTTTGTTGGCGCACCATACAGGTCAGGATATCGAAACTATCGATAATGACACTGAGCGTGATAACTTCATGGACGCGGAACAAGCTAAAGAATACGGTCTGGTTGACGAAGTATTAGAGAAAAGATCTTAAACTCTGCATTGTAACTTTCTTGATCTGGGTGAATTCTCAGTAAAAAAAGGGTTTTTTCAGTCTTAAATTTCTGTTGAAATGGCGTTTATCAACTATTGTTTATACGATATAGGCAATCGAAGTCCTGCGTTTTTTTTGCATTACAGCGGGACGAAACAGACAAATAGGCATAAGCCTGAGGTTTAACAACTAGATGAGCGACGATAAAAACCATTCTGGTAATGATTCTGAAAAACTACTCTACTGTTCTTTTTGCGGTAAGAGTCAGCACGAAGTAAAAAAACTGATTGCAGGTCCTTCTGTGTATGTCTGCGATGAATGTGTCGAGTTGTGTAATGACATTATTCTCGAAGAGATGGAAGAAGAGACTTCATCGGCTATTCGTAAGTTACCAACCCCTCAGGAAATTCATGACATTCTTAATGATTATGTGATCGGTCAGGAGAAGGCAAAAAAGGTTCTGGCTGTCGCTGTGTACAACCATTATAAGCGCCTGGAAGTTAAGCATAAGAAGGACGATATTGAACTTTCCAAGAGTAATATCATGCTGATTGGCCCTACCGGTTCGGGTAAAACCCTACTGGCTGAGACATTGGCGCGTTTGCTCGATGTGCCTTTTACCATCGCCGATGCAACCACACTGACCGAAGCCGGTTATGTGGGTGAAGATGTTGAAAACATCATTCAGAAATTGCTGCAAAAATGTGAGTATGACGTTGATAAAGCGCAGACGGGCATTGTTTATATCGATGAGATCGACAAGATTTCCCGCAAGTCTGATAATCCCTCTATTACCCGTGATGTATCTGGTGAGGGCGTACAACAGGCGCTGTTGAAATTGATTGAAGGTACGGTTGCCTCGGTACCACCGCAAGGCGGTCGTAAGCATCCGCAGCAGGAATTCCTGCAAGTAGATACAGGTAATATTCTGTTTATCTGTGGCGGTGCTTTTTCCGGTCTGGATAAGGTGATTCGCCATCGTTCTGAGAAAGGCGGTATTGGCTTTGGTGCTGAAGTGCGTTCATCAGAAGAGAAACGTCAGTTCAGTGATGTGCTGGATGACCTTGAAGCCGATGATTTGATTCAGTACGGCTTGATCCCTGAGTTTGTCGGTCGCCTGCCGGTTGTTGCCACGCTCAATGAGCTGGATGAAGATGCTCTGGTGACGATTCTTACAGAACCTAAAAATGCACTGGCTAAGCAATATTCCAAGATGATCGAAATGGAAGGCAGTGAGCTTGAGTTGCGCGATGATGCCCTGCATGCAATTGCCAAAAAAGCGATGGAGCGTAAAACCGGTGCTCGTGGCCTGCGTACTATTCTGGAAAATGTACTGCTTGATACTATGTACGAGCTGCCTTCTCAGGATGACGTCTCTAAAGTAGTGATCGATGCCTCTGTGATTGCCGGTGATAATCAGCCGATTCTCGTTTATGAGGGTGGTGAGAAGAAGCAGGTTGCGCAGGACAAGAGCGGCAATAACAGCGCTTAACTGCTAATTAATTCTGCCCGAGTGTTTTATAACACTTGAAATATCAGCGGGAGTCCCCACTGGTACAAAGAATCCATCAAAATAGAGGCACCCATGGTTAGTTCAAGTGATAAAGATCAATCCAGTTCATCTGCAGCAGTAGAAGTTCCGGTATTACCATTGCGCGATGTCGTGGTGTACCCGCATATGGTCATCCCTCTGTTTGTAGGGCGCGAGAAGTCGATTCAGGCGCTTGATACTGCTATGCAGGACAATAAAAAGATTTTATTGATTGCGCAGAAGAGCGCGGATATTGATGATCCGGGTATCGATGATGTTCATGAAATCGGTACATTGGCGACCATCCTTCAATTACTCAAATTGCCAGACGGTACTATTAAGGTTCTTGTTGAAGGTGTGCGGCGTGCAAAAGTAGAAAACTTGCATGAAAGCGGTGATTTTTTTGTCGCCAATTATTCAGAACTGGAAGAAGTTTCTGTTGATGACGAAGATCGTGAACTGGAAATTCTGTCGCGTTCTATCCTGAACGTCTTTGATCAGTACGTAAAACTCAACAAAAAAGTACCGGCAGAAATTCTGACTTCACTCGCTGGGATTGATGAGCCATCAAGGCTGTCAGATACCATTGCTGCTCATATGTCATTGAAACTGGATGAAAAACAGAAAATCCTTGAGATTTCCAGTGTGCATAAACGACTTGAATATTTAATGGGCCTGATCGATGCCGAAATTGATTTGCTTCAAATTGAGAAACGTATTCGTGGCCGTGTTAAGCAGCAGATGGAGAAAAGTCAACGCGAATATTATTTGAATGAGCAAATGAAAGCGATTCAAAAAGAACTGGGTGATATGGATGATGTGCCCAACGAAGTTGAAGAGCTTGAAAAGCGCATTGAAGAAGCGGGCATGAGTAAAGAAGCCAATAAGAAGGCCACCAGTGAACTCAATAAATTAAAAATGATGTCACCTATGTCTGCCGAGGCAACAGTGGTGCGCAACTATATCGACTGGCTGGCTGATTGTCCCTGGAAGAAAAAATCTAAAATCCGACGTGACCTTGCGGGTGCTGAAAAGGTGCTCAATGATGATCATTATGGTCTGGAAAAAGTTAAGGAACGTATTCTTGAATATCTTGCTGTGCAACAGCGCGTCAAGAAACTCAAAGGACCAATTTTGTGTCTGGTGGGACCGCCGGGTGTGGGTAAAACTTCGTTGGGCCAATCTATAGCACGCGCGACCAATCGAAAATATACTCGTATGTCCTTAGGTGGTGTGCGTGATGAGTCTGAAATTCGTGGTCATCGCCGGACTTATATTGGTTCGCTGCCGGGTAAAGTTATTCAGAATTTAAGCAAGGTGGGTACACGTAACCCATTGTTCCTGCTGGATGAAATTGACAAAATGGCGGCTGATTTCCGTGGTGATCCAGCATCAGCTTTGTTGGAAGTGCTCGATCCCGAGCAGAATCACACCTTTTCAGATCACTACCTTGAGGTTGACTTTGATCTCTCTGATGTGATGTTCGTTGCGACATCCAATAGTATGAATATTCCTGCGCCGTTGCTGGATCGTATGGAGGTGATTCGTCTACCGGGTTATACCGAAGATGAAAAAGTGGCCATTGCCAGGAAATATTTGCTGCCCAAGCAGATGGAAGAAAATGGCCTTAAAGACAGTGAATTGCAGGTTAATGAGTCGGCATTACGAGATATTGTTCGCCTTTATACGCGTGAAGCTGGTGTTCGTAGTATGCAGCGAGAACTGGCTAAGATTTGCCGTAAGGTGGTCAAGCAAATGGTGCTCAAACCTGAAAGTAAAGCCGTGTCGGTGACATCAAGAAATCTTGAAAAGTATTTGGGTGTTAAACGTTTCCGTTATGGTGTGGCTGAAAAACACAATCAGGTTGGTCAGGTTAATGGTCTGGCATGGACGGAAGTGGGTGGCGAAATACTCACCATTGAATCAGCTGTTATGCCGGGTAAGGGTAAATTGTCCCACACTGGCCAACTGGGTGATGTTATGCAGGAATCCATTCAGGCGGCGATGACGGTGATTCGAAGCCGTTCAGCATCATTAGGTCTGGCCAGTAATTTTCAGGATGATAAAGACATTCATGTGCACGTACCAGAAGGCGCAACACCTAAAGATGGCCCCAGTGCCGGTGTCGGCATGTGTACCGCATTGGCATCATCATTGACAGGTATCCCTGTTAATGCCAACGTCGCGATGACTGGTGAGATTACACTGCGTGGTGAGGTGCTGCCCATCGGTGGTTTGAAAGAAAAGCTGCTGGCGGCGCACCGTGCTGGCATCGAAATCATTATAATACCCGACGATAATGAAAAAGATCTGGTCGAAATTCCGAAAAATATTTTGGCCAAACTTGATGTTAAGCCAGTACGCTGGATTGATGATGTGCTAGAAATAGCGCTTCAGGAAATGCCGACTCCACTTGAAGATGATCCGGCAAGTGACAGAAAAACAAGAACAAAAGGTAAAAAATCAAAGGATAGAGTACGACATCATTGATAGCAGTATGATGTGATTGTCGTATCACTTGATCAGGGATGATTGAGTTTGACCGAGGTGAAACCCGCATTTTTCATTGACAGAGCTGGTTGCTGACTGGTATAAATTGCACGGCATTTATATTTCAGGGTCATGGACATCTAATAATAAGAACAAAAGATATAAAAGCACCGAAATAAAATTATAAATAAAAGTAAATCATCTTAAATACATAGGAAATAATAATGAACAAATCTGAATTAATTGATGCAGTTGCAGAAGCAGCTGGTTTATCTAAAGCTGATTCAACTCGTGCGTTTGACGCAGTTATCTCAGTTGTGACTGATGCCATGAAAGGCGGCGATCAAGTAAGCATCGTTGGTTTTGGTTCTTTCCTGGTTCGTGAACGTTCTGCTCGTACAGGTCGTAACCCACAGACTGGTGCAGAGATTCAAATTAAGGCTGCTAAAGTACCCGCGTTTAAGCCTGGCAAAGCGCTTAAAGAAGCTGTAAACTAGCGCGCTCTTTTGGGCGGGTGATTAGCTCAGCTGGTAGAGCGTCGCCCTTACAAGGCGAATGTCGGGGGTTCGATCCCCTCATCACCCACCATTTCGGACCGGTAGTTCAGCTGGTTAGAATGCCGGCCTGTCACGCCGGAGGTCGCGGGTTCGAGTCCCGTCCGGTCCGCCATTTTCAATTTCGTTAGTGAATGAGCAAAAGCCAGTAATTCGGGCTTTTGCTTTTGTTGTTAACGCATTTACTAATAATTTATTTAACGGCTTTGATAGTCGTTAATTCAAGTTCACACAAGGTTTAGTTTCATGTTGCAAGCTATTAATGATCGAATTAAAGGTTGGCTGGGTATGGCCATTGTTGCATTGATCGCGCTTCCTTTTGCATTTTGGGGAATTCAATCCTATGTCGGTGGCGGTGGTAAGCAGTATATTGCCAAGGTGAATGATATAGAAATTTCAGCAAGTGAGTTTGAATACAATCTTTCTACCCAGCGTCAGAAAATGCAGAAACAGTTTGAGGGAAAACTTCCTTTTGATGACGCATTCTTGAAGCAACAAGTTCTGGATCAACTGGTGAATAGAAAATTACTGGAAGAAGTGGTCAGTAATTCGGGCTACCAAATTTCTGATGCCCAGTTATCTAAGAAAATCCAGAAGAATTTTTCACGAGACGGCAAGTTTGATCGCACTTTCGTTGAACAGGTACTTCAATCCAGAGGTATGACCATTGCTCAAATGGAATACCAGATGAGAAGTGATATGCAGATCACTCAAATAATTGATGGTATTGCTAATACAAGTTTTATCACTGATGCGGAAGCCAAAAGACTGGCTGCACTTGAACACCAGCAAAGAAAAATCAGTACCTTAACTTTTGCCATGGATAGTTTTTCTTCTGATGTCGAAGTGACGGAAGAAGAAATTAAAGCGGCGTATGAAGCGAACTCAGATATGTATATGCTTCCTGAGAAAGTCAGTATTGAATACGTTGAGTTGAAGAGCGATGCCCTGTCGAATGATGTTGAAATTGATGAGCAGGCTATTTCAACTATGTACGATGAGTATGTCGCCACGGTTTCTGAAAAAGAACAACGTAAAGCCAAACATATTCTTATGAAAACAGATGAAGATGCGGCTGCGGCGCGTACTCAGATGGACGATATTATTAAGCAGTTAGCCGATGGAGCTTCATTTGATGATCTGGCGCGTAAGCATTCACAGGACACTGGTTCAGCGAAACAGGGTGGTGATCTGGGCTGGGTAGACTCTGGTCAGATGATGAAGCCTTTTGAAGATGCACTTTTTGCCATGAAGGCTGGTGATATTAGTGAAATTGTTGAATCAGAGTTCGGTCTGCACGTGATCAAACTTGAAGATATCAAGAGTGAGCCTGTTGAAACTTTAGCTCAGAAGCGAGCAGAATTAGAAAAGGCGTATAAGCAGGAAGTGGCCAATAACAAGTTTTATGACGTTAGTGAGCTGATGGCGACAACTGCATATGAAAATTCTGATTCATTAATATCGGTGATTGAGGCTATTAATGTACAGCCACAAACCAGTGAACACTTCACGCGTGATAGTGGTAAAGGTATTGCTGAAAATGAAAAAGTCAGGGCAGCTGCGTTCTCCAAGCTGGTGCTTGAAGATAAGTCAAACAGCGATGTGATAGAAATTTCATCTGAACATATTCTTGTTTTGCGTATTCTCAATCATGAGCCAGCTAGCCTGTTGCCTCTGGATGCAGTGGGTACTGCAATAGGAAGTAACCTGAAGCTGGAGAAAGCACATAAGAATACACAGGCTGCGGCTCGTGAGGCGAAAAATAAAATTAATGCAGGTGAACTTGAGATAAGAGACGTTGTTTCTGAAAGCGTGATGTTTGAAACCATGGATATGCTAACGCGCGATAGTAGCGCAAAGATTGATCCTGCGGTTTTGAAGACGGCTTTTGACCTAGCTGCACCGGAAGAAGGTAAAGTGGTATCCAAAGAGGTGGCTCTGAATACAGGTGATGTGGCTCTGGTTATTCTGGAACAGGTTGATACACCTGAAAATATAGATCAGTCCAAAATTGATGCAATCAAGATGCAGTTAAAGCAGGACTTGTCTAATAGAGAGTTTAGTACAGCGCTGAATGCCCTCAGAGATAGAGCTGATCTATACATCAATGCCAAGGCACTTCAATAATTATTGAAATCTGGGGCAGGGAGTGTTGTTAAATGATTAGAGCAATTACCCGCCTGCCTTTACATTGGCAAATTCTTGCTGCGCTAGTTTTAGCCGTCGTTGTCGGTGTGCTTACTAATTCTCAGACTGATTTTCTAGGTATATCCTTACTTTCTATTCTTAGTTTTTTCGGTACGTTGTTTCTTAACGCGCTGAAAATGTTAATCGTACCGTTAGTAGTGGCCTCTATTATTACCGGTATGATGGAGCTAAAGCCAAATACCCTCGGACGATTAGGTTCAAAAACCCTGCTTTTCTACATGACGAGTAGTCTGGTCGCGATTCTGATTGGTCTGCTGATGGTGAACAGTCTACAGCCGGGTATCGTCGATGGTCAGCCCGCGCTGGAGACCATGGCTCTGTCTTCCA
>CBFCZV010000046.1:0-12655 GCA_965602855.1 uncultured Gammaproteobacteria bacterium
CAGCCGGGTATCGTCGATGGTCAGCCCGCGCTGGAGACCATGGCTCTGTCTTCCAATACTGAATCGGTTCTGGCAAAAGTTGAAGGTAAAGGTGCGGGTGATATTGCCGAAGTCTTTTTGCGTATGGTGCCGCCTAATATTGTTTCAGCAGCAGCCGAAGGTCAGATGTTGGGACTGATATTTTTTAGTCTGTTATTTGGTTATTTCCTCTCGCATTTGAAAGGCTCACACGGCAGTGTGCAAAAAGATTTCTGGCAGGGTCTGCTCAGTATCATGATCCAGATGACCAATCTGGTGATGAAGTTTGCGCCCATTGGTATTTTTGCGCTGGTCTGTAAGGTCATTATGATGTCCGGCGTTGATGCATTCAGACCTTTGGCGGTATTTTTTGTCGCTGTCATTATGGCGCTGGCGCTGCATCTATTTGTTTTTCTGCCACTGGTTTTAAAGTTTGTCGCAAAAGTTAATCCTGTGCTGCACTTTAAGGCGATGATGCCCGCATTGCTGACGGCCTTTTCGACCAGCTCATCATCGGCAACATTACCTTTGACGCTGGATTGTGTAGAGCGTCGTGCTGGCGTGTCTAATCGAGTGAGTGGCTTTACCCTGCCTTTGGGTGCGACAGTTAATATGGATGGAACGGCACTGTATGAATGTGTGGCCGCTATGTTCATTGCGCAGGCTTATGGATTGCAGCTGGATATCGTGACTCAATTTACCATCGTGCTGATTGCTCTGCTGACATCCATTGGTGTCGCCGGTATTCCTTCAGCCAGTCTGGTCGCCATCACCATTATATTGGGTGCTATCGGTTTGCCTCTGGAAGCGATAGGTCTGATTCTTGTGGTTGATCGAGTGCTTGATATGTGTCGCACAGCGGTGAATGTATTTAGTGATTCCTGTGCTGCCGTCACCATCGCTCGCCTTGAAGGCGAGGATGATGTGCTACAGGAAAAAAGATAAGTCTTTCTGTTTTCTGACGAGAGAAGCGAACTATTCGCCAGTAACTTCACCCATTAAACCTGCGGTGTGATAGCCCGCATCAACGTAAGTCACTTCACCGGTAATACCACTAGCCAAATTTGAACATAAGAAAGCAGCGCAGTTGCCAACTTCTTCGATGGTGATATTCCTGTGTAGAGGAGCACTCTGCTCAACGTGCTGCAAAATGGTGCTGAAGCCAGTGATACCCTTAGCAGCTAATGTTTTAATGGGGCCAGCTGAAATAGCATTAACGCGAATACCTTCTGCTCCAAGCGAATGAGCCAGATAGCGTACATTGGCTTCCAGACTGGCTTTGGCCAGACCCATGACGTTGTAGCCGGGGAAGGCGCGTACTGCACCCAGATAACTGAGCGTTAAAATTGCGGCGTCTTCACGGTTCTGCATCATATGGCGACCGGCCTTGGCAATCGCCGCCAGACTGTAGGAACTGATGTCGTGCGCCTGATTGAAGCCATCACGGGTCAGATTATCCAGATAGTCGCCTTCGAGCATTTCTTTGGGCGCAAAAGCCACTGAATGGATAATGACGTCGAGAGAGTCCCAGTAGTCATCCAGATGCTCGAAGACGGCTTCGATATCATCATCATTTTCAACGTTGCAGGGAACAACGATGTCGGAATCACATTGACCGGCGAGTTTTTCTACTCGTTCGTGTAGACGTTCACCCTGGTATGTAAAAGCAAGTTCTGCGCCTTCGCGGTGCATTGCTTTGGCGATACCCCATGCGATAGAACGATTACTGGCGACACCAAAAATAAGAACACGTTTGCCACTCATAAAACCCATAAGAATTTACTCCGTGAAAAAAAGTAATGTAAACTGTAAGAACCCGATATTAGGCGGATTACACAGTTAAAACAACAACAAAATTATGCAGCACCGCTTACTCCAGAAAGTATTAAAATTTTTAACAATCTCGGGCTTTTTGGCCTGTTCAGCCAATGTCATGGCTGTACCAGCGATGGGGATGGGTTATGAGCCAAAGTATCCTGCTGACTTTAAACACTTTGATTATGTGAATCCGGATGCGCCACGAGGAGGTGATTTAGTACTCTCCGGTCTTGGCTCATTCGATAGTTTGAATCCCTTTCTTTTAAAAGGAATATCGGCGGGTGGTCTGGGGTTGCTGGTATTTGAAACTCTGCTGGAAAAAAGTCTGGATGAGCCATTTAGTATGTATGGCATGATCGCAGATGATTTTGTCCTGGCTGAAGATGGGCTGTCGGTGACTTTTCATATAAACCCCAAAGCGCGTTTTTCTAATGCGAAACCGATTAAAGCTGAAGATGTGAAATTCTCTTTTGATACCTTGATGAGTAAGGTTGCGCATCCCCAGTTTCGAATTTATTATCAGGATATTGATTCGGTCACTGTGATTGATGATCTGACCGTGCGTTTTAATTTCAAGCGACAGAATCGAGAGTTACACATGATTGTCGGTGAGATTTCGATATTCTCAAAAGACTGGCTGCAGGGAAAAGAATTTTCTGAAACCGATGATATAGCACCAATCAGTAGTGGCCCCTATGTAGTGGATCAGTATCAACGCGGCAAATACATTCGTTATAAACGTAACCCTGATTATTGGGCGGCAGATTTGCCTGTGCGCCAGGGAATGTATAACTTCGATACAATTAAATATACCTACTATAAAGATTCGTCGATTGCTATAGAGGCCTTCAAAGCTGGTGAGTTTGATTTCTTTCATGAGTTTTATTCGAAACGTTGGGCGCGTTCACATGAAGGACCTAAATACGAATCAGGCGAAATACTAAAGACTGAACTCAAACACAGTAACAATGCAGGTATGCAGGGTTTTGCCATGAATACCCGGCGTGATCGTTTCAAGGATGTGCGGGTTCGTCGTGCTTTATCACTCGCTTATGATTTTGCCTGGGCGAATGAGCATCTTTTTTATAATCAGTATGTTCGTTGTGATAGTTATTTTAGTAATAGTGAGCTGGCAGCTACCGGTCTGCCTGAAGGCGATGAGCTGGCCTTGCTAAATAATTATCGTGACCAGTTGCCTGATGAAGTTTTTACACGTGAATGGTTGCCACCAGCTACCGATAAAAAGGGGGCGCTTCGAGATAATCTAAAACAGGCGCGTGATCTTTTAAAAGAAGCAGACTGGTCGATTCAGGAAGGTGTGCTCAAGAATAGCGAAGGAAAAGTTTTTACTATTGATGTTTTACTCGCGCAAAAAGGTTTTGATCGTATTCTTGCGCCATATGCACGCAACCTTAAAAAACTGGGCATAGAAATGAATTATCGTACGGTTGATCGGTCTTTGTATAAGCAAAGAGTTGATACTTACGATTTTGATATGCTGGTGACTAGTTATAATTCTTCAATGTCACCGGGTAATGAATTGAAAAATAGATTTCATTCGCAGTCGATCGGTACAAAAGGTTCGGATAACTTATCGGGAATAGCTGATCCGGTTGTCGATGCCTTGATCGAAGATGTGGTCAATGCAGAAAACCGTGAGCAATTATTAATCGCTTCACGGGCGCTAGATCGTGTCTTGTTATTTGGAGAATATCTGATTCCCAACTGGTATATCGATAAACACCGTATTGCTTATCGAAATACTTTTGAATATCCAAAAACATTGCCTTTGTATTATGAACCGGACACTTTGCTGATTAAATCATGGTGGAAGAAGCAGACGCCAGCCGAGCAATAAAAAATCATGTTTAATTATATTATTAAAAGATTGTTGTTGATGATCCCAACATTGTTTGGTGTCATGTTGGTTACATTCATTGTAACCCAGTTTGTGCCGGGCGGACCTGTTGAGCAACTGGTTAGCCAGTTAGAAGGTAGCGCTATGACCGGTGAGGCGAGTAGCGGCTCCCAAAGTATGTATCGAGGTGCGACGGGACTAGATGAGGAGTATATCGAAGAAATACGCGTTCTCTATGGTTTCGATAAACCCGTGCATGAACGTTTTATAACGATGATAAATAATTATTTGCATTTTGATTTTGGCGATAGCTATTTTCATAATGAGTCAGTGATCGATTTAATGGCTTCCAAGCTCCCTGTGTCAATTAGTTTGGGTGTCTGGACGTTCTTTATCGTTTATCTCACCTGTATTCCATTGGGTATTGCCAAAGCGGTGCGTGATGGCAGCATGTTTGATGTGGTGAGTAGTACCTTTATTTTGATCGGTTATGCGATTCCTGGTTTTGTTCTGGGTATTACCTTGCTGGTGTTTTTTGGTGGTGGCAGTTTTTTTGATGTCTTCCCCCTAAGAGGTCTGGTCTCGGATAACTGGGACGCCATGTCATGGGGCGATAAAATTCTGGATTATTTGTGGCACATGGTTCTGCCGATTATTGCCTCAGTGATTGGCAGCTTTGCAGTGATGACCATGCTGACCAAAAACAGCTTTATCGAAGAGATAAGAAAGCAGTATGTGTTAACTGCACGTGCCAAAGGACTGTCTGAAAATGCGGTGCTATACCGTCATGTTTTTAGAAATGCCATGATCCCGCTGGTAACTGGATTCCCCGCCGCTTTTATTGGCGCATTTTTTACCGGCAGTTTGTTGATTGAAACTATTTTCTCTCTTGATGGGCTTGGCTTGTTGTCTTATGAGTCTGTTTTAAAACGCGATTATCCCGTCGTGTTAGGTTCTCTTTTTCTGTTTACCTTGATGGGACTGGTCGCGAAGTTGCTGGCTGATATCAGCTACGTGCTGATTGATCCGCGTATCCATTTTGAATCGGTGGATCAGTAAATGACGGTGACTAAGGATTTTTATCTAACACCGAACCAGCGTTCGTGGTTACGATTCAAAGCTAATCGGCGCGGTTATGTCAGTCTATGGCTGTTCAGTATTCTATTTGTGCTGAGTGTTTTTTCGGAAGTTCTGTTCAATGACAAACCTCTGCTGGTTAATTATCAGGATGAATATTATTTTCCTTTTATAGTTTCCTATCCTGAGACCACTTTTGGTGGTGATTTTGAAACGGAAACTGATTATGTCGATGAGTACGTGCGTGAACAGATTACCAAAGATGGTAACTGGGTGATCGACCCGCCCGTCAGGTTTAGTTACACCACCATTAATTTTATGACTGATGCGGCTAATCCCGCTGCACCTTCTTCTCAAAATTTACTGGGTACTGACGATCGTGGCCGTGATGTTTTTGCACGGTTGGTTTATGGCTTTCGATTGTCTGTTTTGTTTGCCTTTGCGCTAACAGCGGTGGGTGTGTTGATCGGTATTATCATGGGTGCAATCCAGGGCTACTTCTCAGGGAAAATTGATTTGTTTATGCAGCGCATTATTGAAGTCTGGTCATCCATGCCTGAATTGTATTTGCTAATTATTTTTGCTTCGATTTTTCAACCCAACGTCTGGTTGTTAATTATTTTATTGTCACTGTTTGGCTGGATGGGTTTGTCTGATTATGTTCGCGCTGAATTTTTGCGTGGACGAAACATGGATTACGTGCGGGCTGCTAAAGCTATGGGCTTAAGTGATTTTGCTATTATGCGTCACCATTTATTGCCGAATAGTCTGACCCCCGTAATTACTTTTTTACCGTTTCGAATCAGTGGCTCAATTCTGGCATTGACCAGCCTGGATTTTCTGGGGTTGGGTGTGCCACCGACGACACCTAGTCTTGGTGAGTTGTTATCGCAGGGTAAAGAAAACATAGAAGCCTGGTGGTTATCACTGGGTGCTTTTGTTGTGCTAGTTGGTACTTTGATGCTTCTTATTTTTATCGGCGAAGCCTTACGTGAAGCCATGGACACTAGAAAAAATTGATATGACGGACAAACTCTTACAAGTAGAAAATCTAAGCGTCACTTTTAAAACGCAAGGTGGTGATATCGAGGCTGTGCGTGATATCAGTTTTGAAATTAATCGTGGTGAGACGCTGGCTATTGTTGGTGAGTCGGGTTCTGGGAAATCGGTGACGGCGCTTTCGATTTTAAAATTGCACGACGAAAGGCAGGTGAACTATCCTGATGGAAAAATCATTTATCAAAATGATGAGCATGATCATGATCTGATGGCTTTAAATGAAAAAGCCATGCAGTCAGTCAGGGGTAGCGAAATCTCCATGATTTTTCAGGAGCCGATGACTTCCCTGAATCCTGTTTTTACGGTAGGTGCGCAAATCCAGGAATCACTACTGCTTCATACCGATTTAAATAAAATTGATGCGGGAAAACGAGCGATCGAGTTACTCGATAGAGTGGGTATTCGTGATCCGCAAAGACAGATCAATAGCTTTCCTCACACACTCTCAGGTGGTCAGAGGCAGCGTGTCATGATCGCAATGGCGCTGGCCTGCAAACCGGCATTGCTGATTGCAGATGAGCCAACGACGGCACTTGATGTCACTATTCAGAAGCAAATTCTCGACTTGCTGGTGGATTTACAAAAAGAATTTAATATGTCAGTGCTGTTTATTACACACGACCTGAATCTGGTTCGGCGTTATGCACAACGTGTTTGCGTTATGCAGCAGGGTGAGATTGTTGAGCAGGGTGATACTGCGGATATTTTTTCTCAGCCTAAACACGAATATACGCAGTATTTATTAGAAAGTGAGCCGGATCATCGTATTGTCGAAGTTGAGCCTTCTTCAGAAATAATGGTGAAAGCTGAAAACGTGCGCTGTCATTTTCCTGTTTACAAAGGCTTCTTCAAACGTCAGGTTGACGTCATCAAGGCTGTGGATGATATCAGTCTGGAAATACACAAAGGGGAGACCCTGGGTATCGTTGGTGAGTCGGGTTCGGGCAAGACAACTTTGGGCATGTCCTTGTTTCGTCTGGTTGAATCAACGGGAGCCATTTATTTTTGCGAACAGAAAATATCTGACTTTCGTGAAAAAGACATCAGACCTTTGAGACGCTATTTTCAGGTTGTTTTTCAGGACCCATTTTCATCGCTATCACCCCGTATGACAGTTGAGCAGATTATCGGTGAAGGTTTAAAGCTACATTTTCCTCAACTGGATAATGCTCAGAGAAAAGCTCGAATTCTTTCGGTGCTGGATGAGGTGGGGCTGGAGAGCGATATTTTGTGGCGCTATCCGCACGAATTTTCGGGTGGGCAGCGCCAGAGAATAGCCATCGCCAGAGCGGTGGTTTTAGAGCCGGATGTTATTTTGCTGGATGAGCCGACCAGCGCGCTGGATGTTTCTGTGCAGAAACAGGTGCTTGGTTTGCTGGCAAAATTACAGAAAAAGCATGGTCTCAGTTATATCTTTATAAGCCATGATTTGAGGGTTATTCGCGCTATGTCGCATCGTGTTATTGTGATGAAAAATGGTAAAGCTGTAGAAGAAGGTGTCACTTCAAAAGTGCTGGATCAGCCGCAAAATATGTATACAAAAGAGCTTTCTCAAGCGGCCATTTGTAGCTAAGTATCTGTTTTATAATAAAAACAGTGTTTTATGGTTGCGAATGATAAGTGTTCTCATTCTTAAATGTAAAGAAATGTAAATCCCTATTGATTGTGTTAGTAGTAATTTTATACAATTAAATCGTCAATTTTATTAAGGAAATACCTTAGAGGTTTAGAACTATGAAATTATCTACAAAAGGACGTTACAGCGTAACGGCAATGCTTGATTTAGCAATTCACGATAAGGCTGGTCCTGTGACATTGGGCGATATTTCACAATGTCAGGGCATTTCCCTGTCATATCTAGAGCAGCTATTCTCTAATCTACGCAAAGCCGGTCTTGTTAAAGGTGTGCGTGGTCCAGGTGGTGGATACCGTTTAGCACGACCAGCAGCGGAAATTAGTATTGCGCAGATTGTTCGCGCCGTTGATGAGAAGGTCAATGTGACCAAATGTGATGGTGAAGCTGATTGTCAGGATGGTGAGCGCTGTCTGACTCATGAGCTTTGGACTGATTTAAGTGATCGTCTTTATGCTTTCCTGGAAGGAATTACTCTGGCGCAATTTGTTGACCGCCCAGGTATCCCTGAGTTATCAATGGAACGAGATAAGAGTATTGGTCGTTTTGTGCTGGCGCGTAAGCAAGCTGAAGCGATTAGTCAGGGTTTAGTTTAGTCCCTGATTAATAAGTACTATAAAAAAGCCCGCATTTGCGGGCTTTTTTTGTGGTGGGCACTCACAAAAGCTATAATACGCTCCTTTTTATTTGCACACTGGGGAACACACATGCTTGAGGCTTATCGCAAACATGTTACAGAACGTCAATCAGAGAACCTGCCACCGTTAGCACTGAGTGCTGAGCAAGTTGCTGACCTGATCGAATTAATCAAAAATCCACCGGCTGGTGAAGCTGAATTTCTGGTCGAGCTGCTGGTGAACCGCGTTCCACCGGGTGTGGATCAGGCGGCTTACGTCAAGGCTGCTTTCCTCGCTGATGTTGCCAAAGGCAATGCCGCCTGCGAGCTGATCTCACAGGTTCGCGCTACTGAGCTGCTCGGCACTATGCTGGGTGGCTACAATATCCAGCCATTGATCGAGCTGCTGGATGTTGATGCTGCTGCTGATGCCGCAGCCACAGCCTTATCTCATACTTTGCTGATCTATGATGCTTTTCACGATATCTCAGATAAAGCGGCCAATAATGAATACGCCGCTCGTGTAATTCGTTCATGGGCGGATGCGGAATGGTTTACCTCCAAGCCTGAAATGGCGGAAGAAATTACCGTTACCGTTTATAAAGTCCCCGGTGAAACCAATACTGATGATCTGTCGCCCGCGACCGAAGCATGGAGTCGTCCCGATATTCCATTGCACGCCAAGTCCATGTTGGTGAGCAAGATGGATAATCCTCTGGAGACTATCGCCGAGCTTAAGGACAAAGGTCATCCAGTTGCTTATGTCGGTGATGTTGTCGGCACTGGTTCTTCACGAAAATCAGCGATCAACTCAGTACTCTGGTACATGGGCGATGAGATTCCCTTTGTTCCCAACAAACACGAAGCAGGTGTAGTACTGGGTGGCAAGATCGCACCTATTTTCTTTAATACCGCCGAAGACTCCGGTGCTTTGCCGATTGAGTGTGATGTCGAGAATATGCAGACCGGTGATGTGATTCGAATTCGTCCTTATGATGGCGTGATTTTGAATGAAGCTGATGAAGAAGTATGTAAATTTGATTTGCGTCCAACCACCATGCCGGACGAAGTGCGTGCCAATGGCCGTATTCCGCTTATCATCGGTCGTGGTTTGACCGATAAAGCCAGAACCTTTTTAGGTGAAGCGCCATCGGATGTATTCTTAAAACCAGAAACAGCTGCCGATACTGGCAAAGGTTTTACCCAGGCGCAGAAAATAGTTGGTAAAGCCTGCGGCGTAGAAGGTATTCGCCCCGGTACTTATTGCGAACCAAAAATGACTACCGTGGGTTCTCAGGACACCACCGGCGCGATGACGCGAGATGAATTAAAAGAGCTGGCCTGCTTAGGTTTCTCTGCTGATTTAGTGATGCAATCTTTCTGTCATACCGCCGCTTATCCAAAACCGGTTGATATTAATCTGCAACACGAGCTGCCTGACTTTATGCAAACGCGTGCAGGTGTCGCATTGCGTCCGGGTGATGGCATTATTCACTCATGGCTTAATCGTATGATTCTTCCTGATACCGTTGGAACAGGTGGCGATTCACATACACGTTTTCCTATGGGTATTAGTTTTCCTGCGGGCTCTGGTCTGGTCGCCTTTGGTGCCGCGCTGGGTGTCATGCCACTGGATATGCCCGAGTCGGTACTGGTTCGTTTCAAAGGTGAAATGCAACCGGGTGTGACTTTACGTGATCTGGTCAACGCCATTCCTTACGTTGCGATTCAGAAAGGTTTGCTCACGGTTGAGAAGAAAGGCAAGAAGAATGTATTCAATGGTCGCGTGCTGGAAATCGAAGGCCTGCCCGATCTGAAAGTTGAGCAGGCGTTTGAATTATCCGATGCTTCTGCTGAACGTTCAGCGAATGGTTGTGTTGTTCGTCTGGGTAAAGAGCCCATCATCGAATATTTAAAATCTAACATCACTTTGTTGAAGTGGATGATTTCCAATGGTTACGAAGACAAAGGCACTTTGTCACGCCGTATTGTTGCTATGGAAGCATGGCTGGCTGATCCGCAGTTGCTAGAGCCGGATGCTGATGCAGAGTATGCAGAAATCATTGAAATTGATCTGAGTGAAATTAAAGAACCAATTCTGGCTTGTCCGAATGATCCGGATGATGTGAAAACATTATCCGACATTGCGGGTGCGAAAATTGATGAGGTCTTCATCGGTTCCTGCATGACCAACATCGGTCACTACCGTGCGGCGGCGAATGTGCTGAATGGTGTTTCATCATTGGTTGCGCGTACCTGGATTGCGCCACCAACCAAAATGGATGAACGTCAGCTGATGGAAGAGGGTATTTATAATATCTTCGGTAAGGCCGGTGCGCGAACTGAGATTCCAGGTTGCTCATTGTGTATGGGTAATCAGGCGCGTGTTGCCGATAACGCGGTAGTAATGTCAACTTCAACGCGTAACTTCCCGAATCGTCTGGGGGATAATGCCGATGTTTATCTGGCTTCAGCAGAACTGACTGCAGTAGCCGCAACAGTCGGACGAATTCCAACTGCGGAAGAGTATATGGCGCATGCGAAAAACATTGATGCCGCATCAGCAGATATTTATCGCTATCTCAACTTCCACGAGCTGCCAGAATATCAAAACATCGCTGATGGTGTTGAGGTGACGCTCTCATAAAAACACTACTGTTCATTGCCTGTGGTGGTGCTGTTGGCGCAGTTATGCGCTACGGTGCATCGCTGGGCGTGTATAGTTTGTTTGGACGAGGCTTTCCCTACGGTACGTTGTTCGTGAATGTCACTGGCTCGTTATTAATGGGTGTGCTCAGCATTGTCATGCTGGAACGATTTAATGTCGGCCCTGAGTGGCGTGCCGCTATTCTGGTTGGCCTGCTGGGTTCGTTTACTACTTTTTCAACCTTCTCATTAGAAACGCTGAACTTACTTGAGCAGGGTGATGTAATGAGGGCGATGGCAAATATCGCTTTTAGTGTTATCGTATGCCTAGCCGCTGTCTGGGTGGGCGTGAGTATAGGGCGACAATTATGAATGTAACCATTGCAAGAATTTATGTTACCGAAGGCCAGCACGTGCACGAGAAAATTTTTGAACGCCTGCACGATGAACATAAAGTACAAGGTGTGACTATGTTTCGCGGTGTCGCTGGTTTTGGTGAGTCGGGTAAAACTCATTCGAGTAATCTGCTCGATATGTCTTTTGATATGCCAGTTGTTGTTGAATTTTTTGATGAAGATGAAAAAGTGCGGCAGGCGCTTGAGTCTCTGGGTGACTTAACTTCATCGTGTCGTATTGTTACTTTTTCTGCTGAGCTGTCTTAGCTCGCTAAAATTTCTTAGACTTATTATCTATTATTTCATTGGGTAAAAATAAAAATGCTTGATCCAAAATTAATTCGTTCTGATGTTAATGCCGTTGCTGAGCAACTGAAAAAACGTGGTTATGAACTTAATGTCTCGTCGATTGAGTTACTGGAAAAAAGTCGCAGGGACTGCCAGATTCGAACTGAACAATTCCAGAATGAACGCAACCAGCGCTCTAAAATGATCGGTAAAGCCAAAGCGGCGGGCGAAGATATTCAACCCTTACTGGATGCGGTTGCGGGTCTGGGTGAATCGCTGGATCTGGCGAAAAAAGAGCTAGAAGAAGTTCAGAATGATATGGATGCAATATTGTGGGCTATACCTAATCTTCCTCACGAAAGCGTACCCATTGGCAAGGATGAAAATGACAATGTCGAAATTCGTCGTTGGGGTGAGCCAGCCAAATTTGATTTTGAAGTTAAAGACCACGTTGACCTGGGTTCAGATCGAGGCCTGGATTTTGAAGCAGCAACCAAATTAACCGGTTCACGTTTTTCAGTGATGCGTGGTGGCATGGCAAAACTGCACCGTGCACTCACACAGTTCATGATTGACCTGCACACTAATGAACATGGTTATGAAGAAGTTTATGTTCCCTACATTGTTAATCGTGACAGCTTGCGTGGCACAGGCCAGTTGCCCAAGTTTGAAGAAGACCTGTTTTGTGTTGATGACGAGGCGGGCTATTATTTAATTCCTACCGCTGAAGTTCCCGTGACCAATCTGGTGCGCGATGAAATTCTCAAGGCAGAAGACCTGCCAATTAAACTCACCAGTCACACCCCCTGTTTTCGTTCAGAAGCGGGTTCTTACGGCAAAGACACTCGTGGCATGATTCGCCAGCATCAATTTGAAAAAGTAGAAATGGTGCAATTAGTTAAACCGGAAAATGTCTGGGAAGCACTGGAAGAATTAACCGGACATGCTGAAAAAGTATTACAAAAACTGAAACTGCCTTATCGTGTAATGAATTTATGCGGTGGCGACATTGGTTTTTCCGCCGCAAAAACATATGACCTTGAAGTCTGGTTGCCGGGGCAGGATGCTTACCGCGAAATTTCATCCTGCAGTTGTTTTGTCGATTTTCAGGCGCGACGCATGCAAGCGCGTTGGCGTAATCCTGAAACCGGTAAACCTGAGTTGATTAATACTGTTAATGGTTCTGGTCTGGCGGTTGGGCGTACGCTGGTTGCGGTGTTGGAGAATTATCAGCAGGCTGATGGGAG
>CBFCZV010000047.1:0-12581 GCA_965602855.1 uncultured Gammaproteobacteria bacterium
CAATACCTTTTCCGATACCTTTTGATGCACCAGTTACAATTACCTTTTTATTCATAAATAATTCAAAAAATGTTGGGTTATTTAAATCTAAATTAAGATCTTACTTTATCTTTATCTCTGCACGCTTTTGAGAAATATTTCCATTTTTTCACGTAAGTCATTGCCTTTTTCACCAAATTGCAAAACGAGAGCAGAATGTTCACTATCTTCATAATGAACGTGCTCCGCCTGATGACCAGAACTTATCAATGATTTCTTAAATAACTCGCTAATTTCTTTTGTCACCATTTGTTTTTTACCACCCTTAACTCCGCTCGATGCCAGAAAAAAAGGCATTGCTGAATTATCTACATGATACAGCGGAGAGGCTTTAACCTGATCACCTCTTGAAGTCCCAAAAAGAACCTCATTAAAACGAATTTTAGGCTCTAACGAAGTTCCTGCCATTAACTTTATTGCTGAGGGTATATCGTATGCAGGAACATCCCATGCGGCAACCGCCTTAATAATATCAATAGATAGACCTTTATTTCTCAGATAACTCGTATCTGTTGCAAGCAGTGAGACAAGGTGAGCCCCAGAAGAATATCCAACCAGTATGTAATCATCATTCATACCACCATATTTTTGTATATTTTTAGATAACCACTTAATAGAACTAGCAATATCATCTAGCTGGTCGTAGTATTTTACTTTAGACGAAGTGCTTTTTTCAACTAAACGAAAATTAACATTTGCAACAATAAAGCCTTGATCAAGAAAGAAATTTAAAATATTAGGCGTTCTTTCGAGATTTGATTTATCACCCGTCACCCAGCCGCCGCCATGAACAAAAACTATAACTGGCTTGCTGACTGATACACCTCGATGAAATATATCAAGCTTCGAATATTTTGAATCCCAGTGCCCAGAATCCTTGTACAAAATATCTCTTTCAATTTCACAGTTGCAACTACTGCTATCTAACTTTTTATTAGAAAGACGCTCCTTCTTTCCAATCTGGCTTGTATGATTGATTCTTTCGGGTTTACAAATGAGTATATTTGGATTTTTTCTAGCTTTTTGACACATTCCTTGTATCAGATCTCCTTTTCGAGAAGTAAAACTACAAGCACTGCCAATAGGCTCACCTGAACATGCCTGTACTATCGGTGGTTTATTTCCACCACCACAGGATGGAAGCGAAACTAAAAGCATACTAACAATGACCAAATGACCTACTATTTTAGCGGACTTTAACCCCATAAATCTCTTTCTCAACATTACCCTTTACTCTCAGTAGAATTATTGATAAACAGAATGATTCGACTTAAAACTCAAAGCCATCATCGCCTAATGATATCTCGATGCATTTTCTCCAATTCTGAAGAAGAAGACACTAAACAGTATTCTTCTAAAACTTGATTAAAAAAACGAGCCATTACCTTAGCCAAGTTGTCATCACTCTTACCCAACGCCGACAAAAATGATGAATGACTATGATTTTTATAGTGCACATGTGATGCTATATGACCAGATTTAATTAATGTGTTTTTGAAAAATTCAGTAACATCATTAGTAATAGATTGAGGCTTGCCATTTTTAATGCCTGATGAAACCAATAGAAATGGCATTCTCGAATTAAATACATAAGATGAAGGAGATCCTTTTACCTGTTCTTTCAATTCCTTCCCAAAAATTAATTCATTAAGAGGGATGTTATCCTCCAAAGAAGAACCTTTCATCAGCTTTAAAGCCATTGGCACATCGTAAGCTGGAACATCTAATGCTATAACAGCCATGATACTCTCTATAGAAATATCTACATTTTTCAAATAACTGGTATCCGTTGCAACAAGAGAAGCAAGATGAGCTCCTGATGAATAACCTACAAGGAAAAATTGGTCATTGCAGCCACCATATTCCTGTACATTTTTAGACAGCCATTTTATTGCATGGGAAATGTCTTCAGCCTGATGACGATAGTTTACCCGGAAGGAGCCAATCTCACCAACCAAACGAAAATTAATACTTGCTACAACAAATCCCTGATCAAGAAAATAATGCAATATATTAGGTTGTTTTAAAAAGTATGACTTATCACCCGATGTCCAGCTTCCACCATGTATAAAAATAACAACGGGTTTTTTTTCTAATGAATCCTGATAATAGATATCCAGCATAGAAGACTGCGGATCCCACCACTTCACTTCCCTGTATAAAATATCTTTTTCAACTTTGTGGCTACTTTTATCCATATGCAGAGGCTCCTTATTACCAGGATTATCCAGATAGTTTTGCCATACTATTACGCACACTTAGCGGCCGCAAATCAGTCCACACTTTTTCAATATGCTCCAGACATTCCTGCTTGCTCATTGCCTTGATTACACTTTTCCAGCCCAACGGAAGCTCCGTATCATGCAGCCAAATAGAATACTGCTCTTCTTCATTCATAACCACGTTATAAAGTTTATCAGCATCACTCATTTATCAATCATCCCCAATATCATCTTGTTTTATATCATTCACTTTCTTCTAAATAAATTTTTGCAACCGCTTCTTTATAGGCTGCTGACTTCATTTCATCATCTAGCTGTTGCTTCTGAATTTCCAGTAATTCTGGATGCTTTTCTGTCAACTTGGTTGCATGCAACAAGCCCGCTGCATACTCCTCAACTGCTGGATGATATTTTTCTTGTAAGGCATATATATCAGCTAACATAAAATGAACCATGGCCAGTCGCTTTGTTCCACCACTAAGTTCATGCAGAATTTTTCTTGCATTGTCATATTCCTTCGTCTCGGTATGAACTTTTGCCAACCTGAGCTTAATTAAGCTCATATCCATACTGGACTCCATTTCCTGCGCTTCTGTTAAGGCCTGAAGTGCTTGGCTATATTGCTGTTTTTTAGAATATAAGTCCCCAAGGTAAAAGAGCGCTGAAGCATTATCGGGCTTTATAGCAAGGCTTTTCTTGATTGAATCCATTGCACAATCATTATCATTTTTAGCCATTAAAAACCGGCCTAATAAAAAAAGTGCCATCCATGAATTTGGCTCGCGAACCAATGTCTTTTCTGCAGACTCAATTGCTTCATCTGTTTTCCCCTGTTTATGAAGCACTTTCGCCAACATTAATGCAGCATCATAAAGCTCTGGATTATAACGTAGCGATTCCCTCAGTATGCCCTCTGCTTCTGGAAGCATTTCTTTTTCAACATAAATACCAGCCATGGCAAGACGCACCTTCACCATTTTTGGATTCAACTCCAGTGCATCACTGCATTGCCTTAATGCTTTATCCGTTTCGCCTCGTTTGATATTAATGTTTGCAAGCATAAATAGAGCGGGCGCAAACTTATCATTAACATGCAGAGCCCCATTTAAATAATTTTCTGCTTCTTCAACATTTCCCCTTTTAAAATGAATAGCACCTATTCCCAAATAGGCAGGAGCTGCCTCCGGGTTTTCTTTTAATATTCTTTCGTAACTCGCCATGGCCTCATCGAGCTCCCCCGCTTTCATCAGGGACTGCGCTTTTTCCATGAGCGACTTCATATTGCCGCCCATTCTCTTTGTCTGTGACATTGTTGCCACCTCCTAAAACCATTAATATTAAAATTGTTGGTGAATAGACACATATCCTATCTAAAACACATGTAATGATAAACAAACATATTCCAGTTTAAATTGGAACATGTTTCATAACTTAGCCATTTATATTTGCCAACACCTTGAAACTACTCAGCTTTCTCAACACCCTGCGCCAACTCTGCAATAGTTTGATATTTAAACATATCTTTTGGAGTAAGGCTCAAACCAGACTTTATAAGACGAGAAACCACCTTCAGACTTGATATGGAATCACCACCCAGCTCAAAGAAATTATCATTTATTCCTATTTTTTTAATTCCTAAAACAGAAGACCAGATATCTGCCATTAAACACTCCTTTTCTGTTCTTGGCTCAATATAGGCTTCTTTTACTGACAATTGCTCAAAATCAGGGCGTGGCAACGCTTTCTTATTTACTTTGCCATTACCAGTCATAGGCAGTGAATTCAAAGTCATAAACAGAGCAGGAACCATGTACTCGGGCAACTTAGTTTTCACATATTGCCTCAAGTCTGATGAGCCAGGCTTATTTTGACCACTTAAAGTCACGTAAGCCACAAGGCGACGTATACCTTTTTCATCACTAACAGCAACTGTACTCTGCTCAATATCGTCATGATCAATTAGCACAGACTCAATTTCACCCAGCTCAATCCGATGTCCCCTAATCTTCACCTGATGATCAATACGTCCTAAATAATCTAGTTTGCCACTAGATAACCAGCGAACTAAATCACCTGTACGGTACATACGCTCACCTGGCTTCTGTGCATATGGATTAGGAATAAAGCTTACCGCGGTTATATCAGGACGATTTAAGTATCCTCTGGCAACACCAACACCACCAATGTATAGCTCTCCAGGCGTTCCGACCGGAACAGGTTTAAGATTTTCATCAAGCACATAGGCCTTCACATTTTCAAGTGGCTCACCCAATGGGGGTTTGTTTTTCAGATCCCAATCGACCGCGAAGGTCGCTCCAATGGTTGTTTCAGTAGGGCCATATCCGTTTAGCAAACGCCTACCTTTGCCCCACTGTTCAGCTACCTGAGCTGGACAAGCTTCACCGCCCACTGTCAGTGTGCGTAAATCTATCAGTTGATCACTTTCATTAGGTAATGCCGCCAATGCGGTAGGAGACATTGCTGTTGCTGTTATTTTTTTATTTTTCAGCAATTCAATTAAACCTGGCCCTGGTAGTAGATCGTCCTTATTCGCGAGATGCAATGTAGCCCCCGAAACCAGTGCACGAAACACTTCACCAAAAGCCGCGTCAAAGCTAAATGACAACATCTGTAATACGCGACTTTTTTGACTAATTTCAAATACACCAATCTGTGAGCGAATAATATTGGTTAGATTACGATGTTCAACCATGACACCTTTAGGCACACCAGTAGTACCTGATGTGAAAATTACATAAGCAAGATTATGCAATTGGACAGTATTATCCAGATCATCTTCAGACTCATCACTAATTTCAGACCAGTCACCATCAAGACAAATAGTATGTTCAACTTTACCTTCTATAGTCTCTTTTAGATTCTGCTGACTAACAATCACTGAACAAGCAGAATCATCAATCATAAACTTGATACGATCTTCGGGATAAGAAGGATCCATTGTGACCAGAGCTCCTCCAGATTTTAATATGCCAAGCGCCCCGACAATCATTTCCAAACTTCTATCTACATACAAACCAACAAATTTCTCAGTTCGTACACCCATTGATTTCAACTTTTTAGCCAGTTGATTTGAGCGAGAATTAAGTTCTTTATAGGTTAAATGTGTATCTTCAAAAGATACCGCAATTTGATCTGGATTAGAATATGCCCACTGCTGTATGAGTTCATGAACACAACGAGTTTCCAGTGGCATTCGATCCTTTCCATTCCAGGTATCAAGAACCTTTTCTTTTTCTGAATCTGCCAACAATGAAAGCTTAGATATTGGCTCATCAGGCCTGCTAACCACCTGCTCGAACAACCTCTGCATGTGGGAAACCATCGCTTCTATTGTTTCAGGATTAAAGAGATCGGTATCATATGAAAACATACAGGATATTCCGATTTCTGGAGAATCACTGGTTGACAATAATAAATCGAAATTTGAAAAACCGGTGTCAATTGATTGATCACTCATGGACACACCAGTAGCATTTGAAGGTCTTCCTGTTTGTCCCCCTGGCTTTCCTGGCTGATGAATAAGCATGGTCTGAAATAGAGGCGATCCCTGGTGGCTCAGATCTCGATCTATATGAATTTGCTTCAGCATTTCGTCAAATGGCAACTCCATATGTGCAAATGCACCCAATGCAAATTTCCTGGCTCTCCCTAGAATCTCCCGGAAGCTTGGATCACCAGAAAAATCAATCCTCATTGGTATGGTATTAACGAACAAACCTATTAATTGCTCAAGTTCAACGCGACTTCTATTCCACATCGCCGTTCCAACGACGATATCATTCTGCCCCGAATAACGTGATAGCAATAATTGAAAAACAGCGAGAATACCCATAAAAATGGTACTACCTTCTTGCGTGCCAAGCTCTTTTAGTCGATCCGCCTCACCAGGCGGCACCACAAACAGAACCTTTTCACCACGAAAGTTATGAACTAGCGGTCGAATATGATCCGTTTGTATTTCTACTGGAGTCACCCCTTCTAAGGCTTTTCTCCAAAAATCCAGTTGTGTTTGATACAACTCGCCATTGGCAACTTCTCGTTCCCAAATAGCAAAATCAGAATATTGAATGGCCAATTTTGGTAAATTGGCAGACTCGCCATTTGCATGAGCGTTATACAGCATGCTCAATTCTTTTGTAAAAATACCCATGGACTGCCCATCAGCAATAATGTGATGCAGAGCTGTCGATATAAGATGTTCTGTTGGAGAAAGCGTAAGTAATTGAACCCTGTAAAGTGGTCCTTTTTCCAAATCCCATGGCAATCTACCTTGCTGACGAGCTTGCCTTGTTGTCACTTTCAAACGTTCACTCTTGGGCAACCCTGAATAGTCAATCACCTCAATGGTCAACGAATCAGGCGTTGGATCAATGACCTGAAACGGCTCTCCATCCTGAGATACAAATCGAGTTCTCAGGATTTCATGCCTGTCGATCATATCTCTAAATGCGTTCTGAAGAGCCTCAATATTCAACTCACCATTGAGGTTCATAATATTGGGGATTGTATACGACGCAATTCCTGGATTAAGTTGATCCAAAAACCATAATCGCTGTTGCGTATAAGTTAACGGTATTGCCTTATCACTCTGTTCAACATGCTTTAATTCAGGCCCTGCCTGGTCAGCCATACCACTATCGATCCAGTGAGCTAGCCCGGCAATTGTTGGCGCTTCAAACATCCCTCGCAGAGGAATTTCTTTTTCTAGCGCCTTGGTCAAACGTGCAGAAACTCGAATCGCACTCAATGAATGCCCACCCAAATCAAAAAAATCATCATCGAGTCCAATTGCATCAACTCTCAGAACAGTACTCCAGACATTCTCAATCGTTTTTTCAAGTTCGGTTTCAGGCTTGCGAAAAACTTTTTTCTCCTTAGTCGTCTCGATATTATCCAAATCAGGTTCTGGCAATGAACGACGATCCACTTTGCCACTTGGAGTCAATGGAAATTTTTCCAATGAAACATAAAAAGTGGGAAACATATGCCGAGGTAAACGAGAAGCAACAAACTCCTTTAACACGCCAATATCCAAAGAGTTTTTCAAATCAGCATCAGGCACAATATAGGCAACCAAACTTCCTTCGCGAACATCAACCGCTGCCTGATCAACACCCTCAGCATCAGATAAAACATTTTCTATTTCACCTAGCTCAATCCTGAAACCACGAACTTTAACCTGTTGATCAAATCTTCCCAGATACTCGATATTGCCATCAGGTAACCAACGTACACGATCACCCGTTTTGTACATTCTTTTACCTTGATCCTTTGTGAAAGGATCTGGAATAAAACGCTCAGCAGTTGCCGCTGGACGCTCTAAATACCCTAGCGCAACGCCTTCTCCGCCGACATAAAGCTCACCCGGCACACCTATTGGCTGAGGCCTAAACTGCTCATCAAGCACATAAGTTGTCAGGTTTTTTATCGGACGCCCCATTGGTATCAGTTGACCACCAGATTTTTCATCTGAGTCGCAACGACTGGAATCCCATACTTCACAGGTACCGTAAAGATTGGTCAATGTGGCATTCGGTAATATCTGAGAAAATTTCTCACACAGGTCTGCGGTTAATGTTTCCCCGCTACTGATCCAGTGCTTAAGTTTTGGAAGTCGTTTGGACAGGTCTATTTCTGACTCAAATAAGGCTCTTAAAAGCGAAGGCACAAAAACTAGTCTTGTCGCACCGCAAGCTTCCAGGTCATTCACCAGTAAAGCTGGGTCTTTTACATGACATTCGGGTATCAATGTTGCGTTCAAGCCATGGAGCCATGCAGTGAACATTTCCCATAAGGAGTCTACAAAACTTAAGGTGGTTTTTACCGGGATAGATTCATGCGGCTGTACCGGATAATGCTCTGCTGAGAACCTGTTCACTGGAACTCGATGAGGAACAGCAACACCTTTTGGCAAGCCTGTTGACCCGGAAGTGTAAAGAATATAGGCCAGATGCTCAGGTGTTGTCAGGTTCTCCAGATTTTCTTTCTGCGCTGTCCATTCACCATTATTTTTATCCAGGCATATAACTTTTATACCCTCACTGGGTAAATGTCCTTGCAATTCTTCCCTGGTCAACAGAGCTTTTGCATGCGAATTTTGCAGCATAAAGCTAAGACGTTCTCTGGGGTAATCTGGTGCCAGCGGAACAAAAGCGGCTCCTGCTTTAAGAATGGCCATCAAGCCGATAGCCATTTCAAGAGATCGCTCTATACAAAGACCAACCAGGTCACCAGGGCCAACATCATTGCTTCGTAAATAATTAGCCAGGCCATTAGCCTGTTGATTAAACTCTTCGTAAGTCAGTTGCTGCTCTTGATATGACACAGCAATTGCATCAGGTGCTTTCTCAACTTGTTGTTCAAAAAGCTCATGCAGACACTTATCGGCAGGATAAGGAGCCTGTGTATTGTTCCATGAATCAGTTACCCAATTATATTCTTCGTGTGGCAGTAATGATAAGTCGCTCACTGGCAATTCAAGATTCTCACTCATTCCTTCAAGTGCAGTTCGCAGTTGTTCCATCACCCTGATCACCGCTGATGCATCAAAACGATTGCTATCATACGTCACTATCAATTCCACTTCGTCCTGTGCGGCGACTTCGATTAAAAAGGGATAGTTTTGTTGAATATTTGTTTTTTTACTTTGCTTGGGATCTTTAGGTTTTTTTGAACCTGTTGAGGGGCCGCTAGTATCTCTTCTTGAGATCATACTGCCAAACAACTCTGTACCACGGGGTATCTCACTCCAGTCCTGAACCATCCTCAATGAGCTATGTTCATAATCCTGTAGCTCAACCTGGCTATGCTGAAGCTCATTTAACCAGTCTTTCAGAGGCATATCCGGTGAAACTGACACTCGGAAA
This sequence comes from uncultured Gammaproteobacteria bacterium, assembly GCA_965602855.1. Classification (GTDB taxonomy): domain Bacteria; phylum Pseudomonadota; class Gammaproteobacteria; order SZUA-229; family SZUA-229; genus LH-M37. The sequence continues at coordinate 9,149 of CBFCZV010000047.1, forward strand.
GGAATAGTATTAAGAAACATTCCAACTATGGACTCCACATTATCCAAAGATGGTGGACGTCCAGATACCAGAGTACCAAATAGAACATCAGTTTCATCACTATATCGGCTCAACACAATAGCCCAGGCAGCCAGAATTAGTGTGTTGATTGTTACATGAGATTTTTGAGCCGTGAGCTGCAATTGCTGGGTAGCGATTGCATCAATGGAGACGCTCCAGGAACCAAAATCAATGTGCGCACTTTTGTCCCCGTGAAGGCCCTTGTCCATAGGAAGAGGTGTCGGCGAAGATATTCCTTTTAGATGATGCCTCCAAAATGACTCCGCTTTGGATAAATCCTGTTTTTTTAGCCACTCGATATAAACACTGTATGGCACCGGGTCAGGCATGTTGACAGCCTTATCACGACAGGCCGCATCATAAAATTCTTTAACCTCGCCCAGAAGAAGATTGCCCGACCAACCATCAAGAACAATATGATGCTGACAAAAAATACTATACCAGGTCGTTTCACTTATTCTTATGAGAGATAAACGAAAAAGCGGTGCAACGGAAAGGTTAAAACCCTGCGTACGCTCCTCAAACAAAAACTTTCTTAATTTACTTTCCTGAACAGTACTTGAAAACTCACGCCAGTCAAAAGAAGTAAAAGGTACATCAACGTTCTTATGAACAACTTGCAGAGGGTCATCGTGCTCTTCCCATTGAAACGATGTTCTTAAACTCGAGTGCCTGTCAAGAACTTTCTGCCAGGCATCCCGTAAAGCCTCTACATTAACATCCTCCATGGTTGAGACGGCCTGATTAATATACATACCGACACCAACATCCCTGATGGTATGAAAAAGCATGCCTTCCTGGAGTGGAGACAATTCATAAACATCCTCTGTATCAGGAATAGAAATAGTTTTGAGACTCATAATTGAGGTTATCTGGATTAAAGTTCAAAAAGTGACGACTGAATCAAACGATAAGCATGTAGCTCATCATTTTTCCAGCTATTCACGCTAGCCCATTTTTAATTATTTTATACAGGGCCTTGTAACCCAAATATTTTCTGACCTGCAAATGAATTTATTCATGCAAATAATAATTTAATACCTGATTTTACGTTTTACCTGAAATTTAAGGGTGGTATCCATGGAGTGTGCATTTTTAAAAACCAAGCATTCCAGATCAGGGTGATCTCCCAAAAAGCCGGTCATTATATTAAACTTTTACCTAAAATACGATCCCCTTATCCCTCACACCCTCCAGTAAAGCGACCAATATGACAGTAAACTATGTCTATTTCATCAAAAAAACCTAGATTTTTAAAAAAAACACTTCCCTTGAGCAATTTTGCTTCTATTTAACTTCAGCTGTCTCCATCGGGTTATTCGGATCAGCAGTCCATTCCTCAAGTGAAGCCATATAAACGGCCACATTATTAAAGCCCAACCGGGTTAAAACAAACGCATCGGTTGAAGCTACGATGCCGCCACCACAATAAGTAATGATACGGGCATTGTGATCAAAAGCATGCATCGAGGCCAGTTCATCCTGCTTAAGCAAGCGCCCTGTCTTATCAAGCAGGCTCAGGCCATTAATATTGACCGCACCAGGAATATGGCCAGGCCGGGGATAGATGCTCATCTCACCCCGATAAAATTCCTCGGGTAATGTATCGATAAGAACAACCGCTTCATTATCAATACTGGCAAGCACTTCATCGTATTGCGCAATCAACTCAGGGCGTGGTTTAGGTGTTAACTGTTGTGCAGCTCGGCTAACAGGTTCAAGAGACAGCTTATTACCTGTAGATGTCCATGCAGCGAGACCACCGTCCAGAATCGCGGCATTATCAAAACCAATCCAACGCAGCATCCACCAAACCCGCGCAGCCCAGCCGGTGTAATTAGCATCGTAAAGCACAACACGGGAATCATCGCCCACACCCAATCCGCTCATGGCAGAACAAAATTGTTCAGGGCTTAATAAATCGAATTCAACTGGGCCATTAGATTTGCAGAGTTCTACTTTAAGATCAGCAAAGCCAGCGTTGGGGATATGACCAAGTTCATAGTCAGGACGGCCACTGACATTTTTTAACCCGCGAGGATCATTTGCATCGGGCATGGTGACAACTGTGCAATCTAGTATGACTAGATCTGGGTCATTAATATGTTGTTTTAGCCATTTGGGGGTTATTAGGGTATCCACATCGAGACCTCCAAGGTGAACTCAAAGTTTCGTAGGGTGCATTAATTAGCACCCAATTTGATTTTACGTTCTGCAGTAAACTCCCACCATTTTTTTGGTGGCCCACCTTCCATATACCTTACAGCAGAAATAAAAACATCAATAACACAAGGATCGTGTTTTTTATTAGTTGCATTGCACAGTTCGTTATACATTTTATAAGGATCTTTACCTATTAACTGCTTAGGAGAATTGACGCCAATGATATTAAAATATTTTTCAATCGCCTTTCCTACATTCGGTATTTCTTGAAGACTTTTAATATCAGTTTTCGACATTATTTTTCCTATTACACCCTAACAGTGCATTAAACAGAAGACTGGGTTTTCCATGAAAAACAGGTGAAACGCAGAAATAATCCAACTCCGCATCCTCCCCAATAATCCTGTGCCGTTTAAACGTGAAACTAATTTTTACGTGAACACCTTGAAGATAGCAAGGATGAAGTATCTTTTAACCTTTGTTTTGACTTCTGTTTTTGACTTACCCCCCCCCTCACGCCCTGCCGAGCCATACAACTTTGATAGTGCAAATCATGCAGGACGCCTGATTTAGTTTCGCGAGCGGGATCGCGAGTCGAAACGGTCACGTTAGCAAAGTTGCATGGCTCGGGAACCCGTTAGGGCAAGGTGTTACGGGCGGCATTTTTCTGGGTACTCTTTTGTTGCTGTTGACAAAAGAGCACCTCGCCCGTGGGTGCGACTACCCACTACCACCAAAATACAAATACAGAAAAAAGCTGGATCCCGGCTAAGAAACATACCGGGATGACGAACAAAAAGAAGCCCCCCATTAGCCACACCCCAACAATTAACATAAACTCACACCCACAAAATTCTGAGATTCCCCTTCATGCTCTGGCTACAAATTTCCGTCCACACTACCCAAAACCATGCCGAACAGGCTGAAGATACCCTGCTTCAATTCGGCGCCTGCTCGGTGACGCTCACCGATGCTGCCGACCAGCCCATCCTCGAACCGGCACCCGGTGAAACACCCATCTGGCAAGATATTGCTGCCACCGGTCTGTTCAATGAAACAGAAAACCAGCAACAACTACTTTCAAATATTGACACTGCGTTGGCAGATATTGAACACAGTATTTCTAGCGAGATACTGGAAGATCAGAACTGGACACGTAGCTGGATGGATCATTATCAGGCGATGCAGTTTGGTGAGCGCCTCTGGGTTT
>CBFCZV010000048.1:0-12226 GCA_965602855.1 uncultured Gammaproteobacteria bacterium
CTGGATGCTAATAATGAAGACGCTAACTTCAATCGTGAACAGGTTAAAAAAGCGATAAAGGAACAGCAGCAATCAGAAGATGGTGAAGGCGAAAAAGGGGATGACTCCGAAGATTCACAGGAAGGTGAGGAACAGAACAAAGATCAGAAAGGCGACAAAGAGGAATCTTCTGACAAAAAAGACGGAGAAAGCCAGCAGGATAAACAGGACAGTGATTCTGATAAAGAAGATGCTTCTGAATCCAGGCAACAACAAGACAAAGAAAAAAGTGAAGAAGGACAAGATAAGCAGTCATCCGAACAATCAGCAGAACAAAAACAGCAGGAAAAAGAAAAAGTTGAGCAGGCAATAAAGGACGCTCAGAAAAAGGATGCCGAAGATTCAGCTGAACAAAAAAATGAAGAAGAGCAGCAGGCACAACAAATTAATCAAATGCAGGAATCTGAACTCAGCGAAGATGATCAAGCAGTTGAGCAATGGTTAAAGAGGGTACCGGATAATCCAGAGGAATTAATGCGCCGCAAGTTCCTTTACCAGTACAAGAATATGGAGAAAAAAACACCCAGCGAACAATCCTGGTGATTTATTTAGAGATGAACTTATGAAATATCAAATCAGTATTTTACTAACAACAATTTTACTGTTGTCATTTTTAAATTCAGCACAGGCGACAAATATTGTTGCCTCATTAGATCGTAGCCATATTTTACTCGATGAATCTTTTCGTCTTGTTCTTCAGGCCGATGATTCAGTAGATGATGACCCTGATTACAGACCATTAAATAAAGACTTTGAAATCATCAATCAAAGCAAAAGTACCAACATGTCTTACACCAATGGACAATATAGTCAAAAAGGTGTTTGGAGCCTGGAGTTAATGGCTAAACGAACTGGCGCCTTAACTATTCCTTCGATTTCTTTTGGCAAGGATCAAAGTCCAGCCTTACGTATTCAGATCCTGGATCCGGCCACGGCTAAAAAACCTTCAGCCAGTAAAGATCAGGATGTCTTTATTCAGGTGGAAATTGATGAGGACAAAGCCTGGGTACAATCACAGGTCACCGTTAATGTTCGATTATTTACCCGAATATCAATGAGTAACCTGAGAAGTAGTGAAGCACAAACCAGTGATCCAGACGCTATCATCAAACAACTTGGCAATCCCAGCAGTTACGAAGCATTCAGAGATGGTGTCCGTTATGCTGTGCATGAAACACGCTATGCCATTTACCCGCAACACAGCGGCAAGCTTGAATTCAAACCTATGATTTTTGAAGGCCGGGTTAATAGTGGTCGTGCGCGATCTTTCATGGATCAGTTCATGAATGCTGGCGAGCGTAAACGGGTTCGCTCGAACAGTGTCAGCATCAACGTGCAGGCTAAACCCGACAATATAAAGCTCTCAGACTGGTTACCCGCCAAAGGTATCACACTATCTGAAGAATGGTCAGAAGATGTAACTCAACTTAAAAATGGCGAACCCGTTACCCGCACTATTACCATCAATGCACACGGCATGATGGCGGAGAACCTGCCCGACCTGACCACGACTGAAATCAAAAATCTGAAGCAGTACCCTGACAAACCCGCTTTTGAAAATAAGGTAAGTGATCAGGGAATATCCAGCAGCAAGCAAATCAAGGTCGCACTGATTCCAACAAGCTCAGGGAATTTCAAACTACCCGCGATAGCATTGCCATGGTGGAACACTACAACCGGAAAACAGGAAATTGCCCGTCTGCCAGAAAAATTAATTCGCGCGCACGGTGAAGCTGCAAATGCCACACCAATCGCACCTGACAACACAGCAACAGCCGTTAAAACAGATAAAGACACACCCATCAGCCTGGATACAGACACTCAAGCTGTGCACGCCGGTTACTGGCCGTGGATCAGTCTGGTTTTGGGAATGGGCTGGCTAATTACGCTAATCACCCTTTTCCGTAAGAAGCCAAAAACGGCAGCAGTTAAAACTTCGCATGATCAGTCGTCTTTGCGCACACTTGAAAAAGCAGTGAACACGCACTGCAAAAATAATGATGCCCACCAGAGCAAAGATGCTTTATTGGCGTGGGGCAAAGCACGCTGGCCTGATCAGGCTATCAACAGCCTTGCCGATATTAGCCGGAATGTATCCACCGAGCTGGCGGCTGATATCAATACGCTCAACACCGCATTATATGGTTCCGATGCAGCTCAGTGGCAGGGTGGTAGTCTGATCAGTACTTTTAAAAATTTCTGCCAGCAGAAAGCCATACATCATCAAAGCGAAAATCAGCCTCTCGAACCCTTATATAAATAACCCTATATAAAATCCCTTGCATTAAACCACTAACCTTATAATCTATGGGCATCAACTAATCATAAGGTGTAGCTATGACTTTCGAATATTTCGCTGAGGCCAATTCTTTTCTCTACTGGGGCGCATTTTTCATCGCCATCATCCTTGGCGCCATCGTCAATAAAACCAATTTCTGCACCATGGGCGCCGTCTCTGATATGGTAAACATGAGCGATTACAGTCGCTTACGAGCCTGGATGTTAATCATCGCTGTTGCCATTCTGGGTGTCAGCATACTCGAATACCTATCCATGCTCGATATCAGCACCACCTTCCCGAACTATCGCGGTAGCCAGCTCATTATTGCTGAGAACCTGTTTGGTGGCCTGATGTTTGGCATTGGCATGTCACTGGCCAGCGGCTGCGGTAATAAAACACTGATTCGCATCGGTGGCGGCAACATCAAATCCATCGTCGTGTTCGCCGTTATTGCCCTCATTTCCTACTACATGCTCAATCCACTACCCGGCACCGATCAAACACTTTACAGCCTGTTCTTCTACGACTGGATTCGCCCTTTATCAATCACGCTTGAAACCCAGCAGGATCTCGGCGCCATCATTGGTGGTGAAAATCCAGCAACAGCGCGACTTGTTAGCGGCGTAATCGTCAGCGTGGCATTACTCATCTTCGTTTTCAAATCTGCCGACTTCAGAAGCAGCAAGGACAACATCCTCGCCGGTCTGGTCATAGGTGCCGTGATTGTGGGCGGCTGGTATTTAAGCAGCAACATCGTCATCGACAACGAAGAAGAACTCGACGAAATTCATACACTGAGCAGCTACTACGAAAACTGGGACATGATCGCCGATAGCGATGAAGGCAAACCCGCACAGGCTCGAACCCTGAGCGCACAGTCCTATACATTCATCAATCCCATCGGTCAGACCTACGGCTACATTAAAGGTGGCTTTGATAGCAGCCTGTTAACCTTCGGCCTGCTTTCAGTGTTCGGCGTAATTTTAGGCTCATTCATCTGGTCACTCATCAGCCGTTCATTCCGAATAGAATGGTTCGTCGATAAAAAAGATTTTGCCATGCACGTCGTCGGCGCAGTGCTCATGGGTTTTGGTGGCGTACTGGCTCTAGGCTGCACCATCGGCCAGGGCATCACCGGAGTCTCAACCATGGCACTCGGCTCCTTCCTAACTCTGATCGCCATCATCTTCGGTTGCGCCCTGACCATGAAAATTCAGTACTACAAAATGCTGCACGAAGATGCCGGTTTTGTAGCAGCTTTATTGACATCATTGGTTGATATGAAGTTGTTACCTTCATCTATGCGCAAGCTAGAGCAACTCTAACTCATTTTTTCTGTTGACAAAATCTGTAAAAACTACGACTATCCAAACCATGATTAAATTTATCAGCCATAAAGCGATTCGATGCATGCGAGCACTGCCCGTATGGCAGTTTTCGTTGTGGCCCTCTGTTATTGATTAAAACTCATACAGAAAAAAGTTTTACTTAAGGCCGCTACTTAAAAACCAGCGGCCTTTTTATTTTTAATGTTAATTGAATGGAGGAATAAACGTGTCTGTCCCTGCTGCTTATATTGCCGTCATACTTATATGGAGCACTACTCCCCTTGGTATTCAATGGAGTGGTGTTGAAGTTGGTTATGAGTTTGGTGTTGCTATTCGAATGATTGTTGGTCTTTTTGCACTGATGATTATCGCTCGCCTGTGGAAACTGGCAGTGCCATGGGACAAGGCAGCACGACGCGTTTATCTGGCCAGTGGCATGTCACTGTTTCTTGCCATGACTTTTGTCTACTGGGCGGCGCAATATATTCCTTCGGGCTGGATCGCGGTGATCTTTGGGCTTTCTCCAGTTTTGACCAGTCTTTTTGCGACGCTGATTCTGCATGAAAACGCATTCACAGCTGGACGTATCTTAGGTATGACTATGGGCTTATGCGGACTGGCTATTGTATTTGTTGAAGGCCTGAGTATTTCAACGGCAGCTTTATCAGGCGTAGCGGCAGTCACCTTTGGTGCTATTTCGCAATCATTGGGGGCGGTGGTTATCCGTAAGTTAAAACCTCAAATGCATGCCATTTCTATCACTATTGGCAGTCTTGTTGTGGCCATTCCGTTATTTATAGCCAATGCTTTTTATAGCTCTGGCTGGCCAACTGCATGGCCGTTACAATCGGTCATGGCAATTGTTTATCTGGCAATTTTTGGTACTGCACTAGGCTTTCCACTTTACTATTATTTGTTGAAAAACGTTAACGTGGAACGTGTTGCTCTAATTACTTTGATCACACCGATTACGGCTTTGTTGCTGGGAGCAGCGATAAATGATGAAGTCATTGGAACACAGGTATGGTTGGGTACGGCATTAATTCTTGGTGGGCTGGCTATTTATGAATATGGTAAATATTTACCTTTCAAAAAGAAATGGCAGATACGCTGGAATCAACGTCCGCTTTGATCGATAAAAAAGATGATAATCAAACGTGGTTGCGGTATGTTGTATCTATACGACATATTGCAACCACACTACCTAATATTGGAAAATACAATGCGATTAACCATTAGCTTATTTTTAATCTGCACTTCTTTAATTGCCTGCTCAAATTTAAGCAAATCAGAAAGCACGCTGCGACATAATTATCTGGCGATTACCCAGCCAGGTATCAGCATGGATGAAGCAGTACCACTGATTAAGAAAAAAATAAAACCCGAAGGTTCATTGTATGTTCGTAAAGGCAAACCCTGCCTGGATAGAGAAGAAGAGCGCCTGCAAAAAGGCGTGCATTCCATCAAGGTGAATCTGGGCTGGTATTACTGGGGTACGGTGAAAACACCGGTTTATGGCGAGTGGTGTTTTAACGATAATGAAAAGTTAATCGACATTATTGTTTACAAGGCGATTGACGACTTTGCTCATCAGCCCTAATTATTGAGGATACTGCCTCAGAATTAACACATCACCGCGCTGGGTAAATTCAATTTTTTTCAGAAAAGACATGCCCAACAAAATCTGATCCGAGTCATCACCCGGGTTAATAATTGCTCTGACATCTTTTAGCTCGATGCCATCGACAGCAACGCTATCTAGTTTCGAAGCATAACCCGTTACTACACCATTAGCGGTTTGAAGCTGAATAGCCGCTCCAGCCTTTAACTGTAAGTCAATGGCAATGTGCTGGGGTACGGCAACACCCGTTGCGCCGGTATCCAGCATAAATACAACATGATGACCGTTGATCGAACCATCGGTAACATAATGACCATAACGGTTACGCTGTAACTCAACTTCACGCACACCGGCTTCGGTGTACTGTGTATTCAGGCTCTGATTGGGATTGGTTTGTTTATCGATGAGGCCTTCAAAAAAGCTCATCAACAAGATAAGAAACAGAATCCACATCACTACCACCATGAAGGTGCCGATGCTTTTTTGTTCTTTGTGTTCGGGATTATTGTCCATCTGAGGCAGTATAAATTAAATTGCCGCATCATCCCTGATGGGCAAAAAACTCAGGCTTTTAGCCCTTCATCATATCGAAAAATTCGTCATTAGTTTTAGTGGTTTGCATTTTGCTCATGAGGAATTCAATCGCACCGATCTCATCCATAGGCTGCAACAACTTGCGCAAAATCCACATCTTCTGCAATTCGTCTGGCTTGGTCAGCAACTCTTCACGACGTGTGCCTGAACGATTGATATTGAAGGCTGGGAAGATACGTTTTTCTGTAATACGACGATCCAGATGGATTTCCATATTACCAGTACCTTTAAATTCTTCGTAAATGACTTCATCCATTTTCGAGCCGGTATCAACCAGCGCGGTTGCGATAATAGTGATACTACCGCCCTCTTCGATATTACGCGCTGCACCGAAGAAGCGTTTTGGACGGTGTAATGCATGCGCATCAACACCACCAGTTAATACTTTACCGGAGGAAGGAATCACGGTGTTATAAGCACGTGCCAGACGCGTGATCGAATCGAGAAGAATGACTACATCTTTTTTATGCTCAGCTAATCGTTTGGCTTTTTCAATCACCATTTCCGCAACCTGTACGTGACGGCTGGCAGGCTCATCAAAGGTACTGGAAACTACTTCTCCGCGCACACTGCGTTGCATCTCGGTGACTTCCTCAGGACGCTCATCGATCAACAGAACGATGAGATAACACTCAGGGTGATTAGCAGCTATCGATTGAGCAATATTGCTCATCAACATAGTTTTACCGGCTTTAGGTGGTGAGACCAGCAAACCACGTTGGCCTTTGCCAATCGGCGCCACCATATCGATAATACGTGCGGTAATATCTTCGGTACTGCCATTACCACGTTCCATCGTCATACGTTCGTTAGGGTGTAATGGTGTCAGATTCTCAAAAGCAATTTTGTTACGCGATTGTTCGGGTGATTCAAAATTGACCTGATCCACCTTAAGCATGGCAAAATAACGTTCGCCTTCTTTAGGTGGTCGAATTTTTCCGGATATGGTGTCACCAGTGCGCATGCTGAATCGGCGGATCTGGCTGGGTGAAACATAAATATCATCCGGGCCCGCTAAATAGGAACTGTCTGCGGCACGCAGGAAACCAAAACCATCCTGCAAAATTTCCAGTACGCCATCACCAAATATGTCCTCGCCTTTTTTGGCGTGGGCTTTGAGTATGGCAAAAATAATTTCTTGTTTTTTAGATCGCGCTACATTATCCAGTTTCATGGATGCGGCCAGGTCGAGAAGTTCCTGAACTGGTTTTAGTTTGAGTTCTGTAAGATTCATAGGCAAGTTTTTTTGAATAGTTTAAGTTTGATTTATTTTTTAAGTTTTGGTTTTTTTAACAAGCCGGAAAGGCTTTGCCTTGACCACAAGGTGTGCGGCGCAGGTATGTGCTTGCAAAGCAAGCAGGATTCTTTTGGTATCTATTAAGAGTTAGTTATTTGTATCCTGATAAAACACTACGAGTTACTATCAATAAATGCGGTTAACTGTGATTTTGATAAAGCACCCACTTTAGTCGCTTCAACTTCACCACCTTTGAACAACATCAAAGTTGGAATTCCGCGAATGCCAAACTTAGGCGGTGTATTTGGGTTTTCATCAATATTTAATTTTGCAATCTTAATTTTGCCTTCGTAATCGCCCACAATCTCTTCAAGAATTGGCGCAATCATTTTGCAAGGTCCACACCACTCAGCCCAGTAATCAACTAGTACAGGAATATCAGAATTTAAAACATCTTGTTCAAACGAATCATCGGTAACATAAACGATTTGATTACTCACTGCTGGGATTCCTCCGGAATTAAACTTTTTCTGATCTAGAAAGTGTGTGGTAAGTGCTGGAAATTATTGTCGAATTGAAACTGTTTAAGCTTCGTTGACTTGTATTTGAGCGCTATCTTAGACTATTTTCTGGATTTGTACACCCCTTTTCTGTATGTGATTCCGTTTTGGGTTAAGCTACGCGGATGACTGATACTAATATTACAGATACACGTTTTGACCAGTTCGATTTAGATTCACGCATTATTCAGGGTTTAAATGACATTGGCTTCCAGTTTTGCACACCTATTCAGGCAGAAAGCATTCCTATCGCCATTACCGGCCAGGATGTTGCGGGCGAAGCCCAAACCGGAACTGGTAAAACAGCTGCCTTCATGGTGGCCTGCTACGACTATTTATTAAAAAATCCTGCAGCTGACACAAAGCGCGCCAATCAGCCTAGAGCTTTAATACTGGCACCGACACGCGAGCTGGCTATCCAAATTCATAAGGACGCATTGAGCATAGGCAAACATACTGGTCTTACTTTGGGTCTGGCTTATGGCGGCACCGGTTACGAACAGCAGCGCCAACAACTGACCGATGGTGTCGATATTTTGATCGGCACACCGGGGCGTATCATCGATTATTTCAAACAGCACGTTTTTGATCTCAAAGCCTGCCAATGTGTGATACTGGATGAAGCTGACCGTATGTTCGATCTTGGTTTTATCAAGGATATTCGTTATTTATTAAATCACTGCCCAGATCCAGAAAAACGCCTGAGCCTACTTTTCTCTGCCACACTGACACACAGAATTGGCGAGCTTGCCTATGATCATATGAAAGATCCTGTGGAAGTTCGTATTAAGGCAAACACCAAAACCGCAGATAAAGTTAAACAAACGGTTTATTACCCGGCCAATGATGAAAAAGTTCCTCTGTTGCTGGGATTAATGAAATCACTCGAGACCAAACGTAGCATCGTTTTTATCAACACCAAGCGCGTTGCTGAAAATGTCGATGCCTGGCTGGAAGGCAATAGCATTAAATCGGCACTGCTCTCCGGTGATGTACCGCAGACAAAACGCCAGACACTGCTGAAGAAATTTGAGGACGGCGAATTCGATGTCCTGGTCGCCACCGATGTGGCTGCTCGCGGCCTGCATATTCCGGAAATTAGCCACGTCTTTAACTACGACCTGCCGCAATCAGGTGAAGATTATGTCCACCGTGTTGGGCGAACTGCACGTGCCGGTGCCAGTGGTGCTGCCATCAGTTTTGCCTGTGAAGATTATGCGCATTATCTGATGGACATAGAAGAGTACATCGGTCATCGCGTGAACAACGAGCCGGTATCTGCAGATCTACTCACCAAGCCACTGCCACGTGCAAAACGTGAACGCAAGCCCAGACCGGGTCAAAAAGGTGGGCATGGTAATGGCCAAAGACGCCATCAGTCAGGCAATAGAAACCACAGGCGTTAAATCAGAAAAGAGATAGTGCTGGAAACTATTTTTCCAGCTCGTCAAAAGCCCGCCTGGCGACCGCCAGTGCCTGCTCAACATCATCAGCCAGTACATTGAAGTGCCCCATTTTACGACCGGGGCGCGCCTCTTTCTTACCGTACAGATGTAGCTTGATTTCAGGATGCGCCAACAGGACTTTCCAGTCCGGATCCCATAAATCACCCAGCATGTTCACCATCACCACCGGTGAAATCAAACGGGTATCGCCCGGCCTCAAACCACACATCATGCGCGCCTGTTGCTCGAACTGTGAAGTCACACAGGCATCCTTAGTGTAATGGCCGCTGTTGTGCGTGCGAGGTGCCATCTCATTGAATAGCAACTCACCCTCACTGGAAATGAAAAACTCTACCGCAAGAATACCGACATAATCCATCGACTCAGCCAGATCAATAGCCTGCTGTCGCGCCTTTTCTGCGATAGCCTCATCAACCCGCGCCGGCACCGCGCTTTGATGCAAGATGCCATTACGATGCTCGTTTTCAGCGATGGGATAACTCACCGCCTCGCCCTGAGCGTTGCGTGCCACAATCACAGATATTTCCAGCGCCAGAACGATCTTTTTCTCCAGTACGCAATCAACCCTGTTCATCGACTCGTAAGCGGCCTTCAGCTCTTCTGGCTGATTAATCACCACCTGACCTTTGCCATCATAGCCCAGAGTCGCGCTTTTCAGGATCGCGGGCACACCGATGGCTTCTATCGCTTTATCAACGTCGGCATCAGATTGAATAAAATAATAAGGCGCAGGACTCAAGCCCGCCTTCAGGGCATATTGTTTTTCACGATCACGATTTTGCGCCACTTCCAGCGCATCCGCAGACGGAGAAACCCGTGTATTTTTGGCCAGATAGCGCAGACTTTCAGCAGGCACATTCTCAAATTCTGTGGTGACCGCGTCACAGCGAGAGGCCAGCAAATCCAGCGCAGCCTTATCCAGATAATCTGCCTTGATATGCTCATCCGCAATACGACCTGCGGGACTACCTTCATCAGGGTCGAGCACAATGATGCGATAACCCAAAGTGCGTGCGGCTACACAGAACATACGTCCCAACTGGCCGCCACCCAAAACACCGAGTGTTGCCCCAGGTAATATTTCTGGAAGTTTCTGTTTCGACATATCTCTATTTGATCTTGAGTGGTTCAATCAGTCCTGTGGTGGAAGAGACATATCCATCACAGCATCTTTCTGAATCGCACGGAAAGCATCGAGCTTATCGGCCAGCGCCTTATCGGTAATAGCCAGCAATGAAATTGCGTACAAAGCTGCATTAGCCGCGCCAGCTTCACCAATCGCGAAAGTCGCCACGGGAATACCTTTGGGCATTTGTACGATGGACAACAGGGAATCCATACCTTTCAGATATTTTGAAGGTACAGGCACACCCAATACTGGCACGGTCGATTTAGCCGCCAGCATACCTGGTAAATGCGCTGCACCACCAGCACCGGCAATGATACAGGCCAGGCCGTTATCTCGTGCGCTAGCGGCATAATCAAATAACAAATCAGGCGTTCTATGCGCTGAAACCACCTGCGCTTCATAAGGCACGCCAAAGGCTTCCAGCTGCTGAACAGCATGCTCCATTACCGGCCAGTCGCTCTGACTGCCCATTACCACACCAACTTTAAGTGTTGTCATATTTCACCGCCCCGTAAATATCGAGGAAAAAACCGAGTATTTTATACGAATTTAAAGAATTTTACGAAGATAGCTAGTCAGCATATCTGATCTTGCCCGTCTTCAGGTACAGAGCCAGACTACTCGCTACCTCAAGGCCACTGCCATTTACCTTTACATCGTTCTCACCCAAATCGATGCCCATACCAAAATCAACTGCAATCTCTTCTATTTTAATATTCAGCCCCATATCTTCGGCATTGTTTAATAGATCAATTTTGGACATCACGAAGGAATAACCCTCGTCAGGGAAGATGCCATCAAAAATCTTACGCATACACAAATTCATTCCCTTCTCTTCCAGTGAGAACTCAGCAAACGAAGCCTGCACATAGCCGAACAAATAGCCCGCCGTCACCGTATCATCCATACGTTTGAACACGGCCTTCCATTTTTCCTGAGTCGCCTCATCCGCCGCCGACTTGATTTGCTTATGCAAAGCAGAACCCACACGAATGATGACATCGTCTAATTGTTTATTATTCTTATGCTTGAACAATCCGAACATGCGATCTTAAAACCCCTGAGATACCACTAATATAATAAGTTAATAATAGGCGTAGAGTATAGAAGATCATCTCAATACAATCAGATGAAACAGGTTTTAGAAAAGACATTATTTAAAAAATGGTGGTTATGGGTGGACTTGAACCACCGACCCCGGCATTATGAATGCCGTGCTCTAACCAGCTGAGCTACATAACCATGTTTTGAAGGCCGCAGATTTTGGACTTTTGCGGCTACTGTGTCAATAAAAACAAGCGTTCAGATGCAATTAAACATTAAACCTGAAATGCATGACGTCGCCATCCTGGACAATGTAATCCTTACCCTCAACGCGCAACTTGCCCACTTCCTTCGCACCCTGCTCACCATTGTTATCGACAAAATCCTGATAAGCGATAGTTTCTGCACGAATAAAGCCTTTTTCAAAATCGGTGTGGATGACTGCGGCCGCTTTTGGTGCCGTTGCACCCACAGCCACGGTCCAGGCTCTGACCTCTTTTACACCAGCGGTGAAGTAGGTTTGTAGACCCAGCAGCTCATAACCAGCACGAATTACTAAATTCAGACCAGGCTCTTCCAGGCCTAAATCCTGCATGAACTCAGCACGCTCTTCATCGTCTAGCTCGATCAATTCTGATTCAATCGCGGCACAAACCGGCACCACAACCGCGCCCTCTTCTTCTGCAATCTTGTTTACTGCATCCAGATAGGGGTTATTTTCAAAACCATCTTCATTAACGTTAGCAATGTACATTACTGGTTTGAGCGTAATCAAATGAAATTCGTGTAAGCCTGCGATGTCATCATCACTCAAGCCCAAAGCACGTACAGGTTTGCCTTCATCGAGCTGTGCCAGCACTTTTTCCAGTATTACCAACTTGGCTTTAGCGTCTTTATCACCGCTCTTGGCGACTTTAGCCATACGAG
>CBFCZV010000049.1:0-12223 GCA_965602855.1 uncultured Gammaproteobacteria bacterium
CAGATACCGCCAACGGCAATATTGTATTAGTCGACAACGGTACCCTGGACATCACAGGTATTAGCACTGGTGGCAACATCAGTTTGACCGCAGGCTCTTTGACAGACTCAGGTATATTGAGTGGTGATCGGCTGACGACTAATACATCAACTGGCAGTGTCCTCAATAGTGTGAATATAGTAAATAGTTACGTTGGATCAAATGCCACTAGTGGCAACATTGAGTTAAATGATAATGTCGCAACATTAACGCTAGTGAATATCGATCAAAATGGAGGTGGAGATGTCATTATCACTAACACTGGAGCAATTATTACAGGTGGAACCACGACCGTTAACAATGCAGGTGGTTTTGATTTAACAGCTGGTACTAGTATGACTATTAGTCATGCTGTTGCTGCTAATGCTATAAACCTAACAGCAGGTAGTACGCTTATACAAAACTCAACTGGTACTCTTACGGGAGGGGTGCTCACTACGCAGTCGAATGGTGGTACTACGCTGGGTTTGAATAATGCACTAACTGGCTTTAATGCAACTGACACAACTGGTGATATCTTGATCGTTGATACAGGTGCTCTAGATATTGTAGGCATTAGTACTGCAGGCAATATTGAATTAACAGCTAGTAGCTTGAGTGAAAGTGGTGTTATCAGTGGTAATCAATTGACGACCACTACTGCTAATGGTGCGATTCTTACTGGTACTAATGCTGTGAGTATTTATTCAGCGACTAATACTACCAATGGCAATATTGAATTAAACAATAAAACAGCGACGCTCACATTGGCAGGTATTGCCCAAAGTGGCGGTGGTGATGTTATTATCAATAACACAGGAGCGATCATCACAGGTAGTACCGCAACCGTTGACAATGCAGGTGGCCTTGATTTAACTTCTGGCGGTAGTATGACTATTAACCATGCCATAGTTGCCAATGCGATTAACCTGACAACAGGCGGTGTTCTTGTACAAAATTCATCAGGTACTCTTACGGGAGGGGTACTCACTACGCAGTCGAATGGAGGTACTACACTCGATTTGAATAATGCACTAACTGGCTTTAATGCAACTGACACAACTGGTGATATCTTGATCGTTGATACAGGGACTTTAGATATTACAGGTATTACTACTACTGGTAATATTAATTTGACTACCGATAGTTTGACTGGTACGGGTATTGTGAGTGGTAACTTGCTGGTAACAAATACAGCGGGCGGAAGTTCTTTGGATAACGTGAATAATACAGTAAATGCTTATTCAGGAAGTGATAGTGCAGGTGGTGATATCGTTTTAGCAAATGCAGGTACACTTGATCTTGGATCGCTGGTGACAGCAGGCAATATTGATATTTCTTCCGCAGGCAATATTAACCAGACGGAAAATATTGCTTCGGTTGGTGGTGGTGATATTTCAGTGACTTCCAGTTTAGGATCGATAAGTATGGTGAACGCTTTGAATACAATCACGGCAGGAGGTAGTATTGTCTACCATGCTTCAGGTGATGTGGCTGTTTCTATATTAGATGCAGCAGTTGGTACAGCTGCGGATGTAGGCACAGTTTCAGTAATCAGTCAGACAGGCAACATTACTAGCACTGATTTCTATGACCCAAGTGTTAGGGCAAATACTGTAAATCTAACGGCGACTATTGGTAATATTGGTAAGGATGAGTTGAACGCCTTTGTTTTGAGTAGCGATATCCTTGGTCCTGTAACACTTACGTATGGTGTTAATGCTTATATTGATGTTGCCCCTAATTTTAATGTAGACCTTAATATTATTGATAATGGCGCAGGTGTTATTAATTCGGGTGCAGCAAGAAGTGCAGGTACTCAACGTAGTCAATCAAGCGGTCTGGAAGATGTTGGGTTTATTGATTTAGCCTTATTCTCAGATATTAACCTGTTTGTTGTTGATGGAACTGGTATTGCATTACCTGCTGATCAAAATGATGAGCCACCTTTGCCTGATAATATACATATTATTGATGATGAAGAGGAAGAAGAAAAACCAACTGGCTTACAGGCTGCAGTTTTTCTACACTAAATAGTAGTTGGAGAGAGATTTTAATGAGTCGTGAAACAATTAATTGTGCTGTTATGTTTTCGGATGTTGCTGGGAGTACAGCACTGTATGACAAATATGGTGATACCGAAGCTAAGGCTATTATCGAGAACTGCCTTAATCTGATGGCAGAGATTACAAAGCAATACAAGGGCGTAGTGATTAAGACGATTGGTGATGAAATTATGTCACGCTTCCCAACGGCTGAAGATGGGGTTAATGCGTGTTGTAGTATTCAGGAAGCGATTAGTATTTTAACTGGGCCAGATGATAATCCGATGGCAGTACGAATTGGTATTCATGCAGGTGAAGCGATCCTGGATAATAATGATGTTTTTGGTGATGCAGTGAATGTGGCTGCACGTATGGCAGGTATCGCCAAGGCGCGTCAAATTATTACCACCGAAGACACCTATGTCCAACTATCTGAAGATCTACAGGAAAAGGCAAGAGAGTTTGATACAACATCGGTAAAAGGAAAGCAGGAACAAATAACGATTTATGACATCGTTTGGGATGAAGAAGATGACGTAACAAGAATGTCATTTTCTCCGTCACAATCGAGTGCAGATACTGAAATCATGGTGAGTTATTCAGGCGGTAATAAAATCCTGACTCAAGCAGATATGCCAGTTATTATTGGACGTGGTGAAAAAGCAGATATAACGATTGATGCGCCACTTGCATCTCGTAGTCATGTAAGACTTGAATATAATCGTGGTAAGTTTGTATTAGCTGATCAAAGTACAAATGGTACGTTTATCAAGCTTAGTGATGGTAAAGAGGTTTATCTAAGAAGGGAAGAGCTTCCTTTAAGCTCGCACGGCTCGATTAGTCTTGGCGAAAAAGTGGATGACTCAAGTTCACTCATTATTTCATTTACAGTTAGCTAATAAGTTTTACCTTATTCGAGATTTCGTACAAGGCGGAATCCCGTAGTATTGTTAGATGTAAATGGCTTTTTGAGAGAAATTTTGCAATCCGAGATAGAGTCAGAGAAGTTACCACCGGCCAGTATGTAGCCATCATCTGTTCTAACTATTTCGTCAACATTGCCCACGTAATTGATTAATCCCCAGTTGTTCACCGAGCCCGATTTTATTGGCACGATGTTTTGTCCTTTAATTAGTTTGGTTCCTATACGTAGCCTGCAATTATAGTTTGAGTTTCCTTCACGACCACCTGATGACGCGGCGTTACGCCACTGTTCATGTGAGGCTAGTTGATATTTAAAGCCTGTTTCTGATGATAACCATTGAGTGTAATTTTCTATAATTTCTTTGGGTACATTGGTGGCCGGTAGTTCCGTATCAGTAGATGTCAGTTTTGTGCACTGTTTTGTTGATTCACAGTAATTATTAAGTTGCCTTATTGATATCTCATATTTACCAATGGCGTAGGGTTTTGATTTTACAGAAATGGCAGGAACAACAACCATGGTTGGTGCAGCCTTGTTCATTGATAATACAATGTCATTGCAGGCACCACGAGATTGTTTGCCAATACCCTGAAGGTCTGTGCGGCATAATTTTGCATTTGCTTTAATTTGCTTCATAACGCGGTCATAGTAAAGACGTTCATCATTGTAGATGGGGCTATCTTTCCATTGAGTGATTGTGTGATTAAGGGTTTTGTCTGCCTTTGAGTATTTTTCCTCATCAAAATATTTTTTGTATTGTTTGAAAATATCCTTAGCAATATTTAATTGCTCATTAAGAATTTCTCTCAGCTCGTCTATCTGATAATGAGAAGGATGCTTTGCTATGCCTTTATTGAGACTTGTTTGAGCTGCCGTCAGATTTTTTTGACTAACTTCAATTTTTCCCTGAATAGCGTACTTTGAAGGCTTAGGTAAAGCTTTGATGGAGACATTAGCGATGATTTTTGAATTCACTACTGACAGGGCATATTCTTTCAAACGATGTGCGTCCAGTAAGTCGATATCGGCTAAAGGGATGATTTCAAAGTTAATCAGGTAGCCAATTTTATTGACAATAAATGAGTAGTCGTCAGGATATTTAGATTTCAGGGTTTTTAATAGTTTTCGTGCGCTGATCTTATCTTCTTCTTCGCGTGTTAAGACTAATCTGGCTACTTCTTTTGTGGAGACTTCTTTTTGATAAGCTTTTACCTGTTTTTCAACGTACTCATTGCTGAAGTATTCTTTCGCTTTTAGTGCGTTAGCAGTGGCGCTTTCATAGTTATCATCATTTGCATTGCTTTCAGCCAGGTTTGAATACATCCGTGATATTTCTTTTTGGGCAAATTCAATAAACTCACTGTCATCAGTGTTGTTAATAATTCGTTCATAAGTCTCAATTGAATCTTTAAGCCTGCTTTCTGATGCGATATTTCTAAAGATTCGTTTTTCGTTCTCAACGCTGGCCTCAAGTTTTACACTCATTAATTTTGTTTTATATTTTTGAGTGGTTTCATCTAGGCGATTATTTGCAACATCTCCAGTGCCTGCAATGGCAAGTAATGGTTGATACATCTCATTATAATAACTAATTAGTGCTGCTCTATATTCTTTGCTTAATAGCTCTGCGCTTGCTTCTAAATCAAGATTATAGTGGGTGAGGGCATCAATTCTGTATTTACTTATGCTTGAGCGCATAGCTGATACATGCTTGACTAGTTGTTTCAGATCTGTGTCGTTATTTATGAAATGAGTTTTTACAAAAACTTTGTCGTCAGTTATTTTTTCTTCTTCATCTTCAGCTTTAAGTTGCTCCGAATATGTTATTAGTTCATCAGTAGGTAAGGCAGCAGAGAAAGCCTGCAGTAGCTCTTTTGCTTGATGGCTGTCGTTCGCAATCAATTGCTCAAATTCATTTTTAAATAATTGCCTGAAGTGTGTATATAGGCCGCTCTGGCCGTTTCTTTCCAGGCTTAATATTGCCAGGTCATTGATGTAGGGCCTTAATTCGCTAATACTCTCAGTTTCTTCTGGCACGCTTCTTTTTGCCCGAGATTGTGCGACACTTATTTGGTTTTTCAGTTTTTCAAGTGTTATTTCGTCAGAGAGGTTTTTGTATATCAGGCTATGCACCATATATTTTTGTGCTGTGCTTAGATAAATATCAGCAGTTTCAAACTGTTTGTTCTGGATAGATTTTTGTGCAGCATTATAGTAGCCAAATTCTAATCTGGGGTCGTTAAATGCCTCGTCTTCTGGTGCGACTCTTTTTAGTAAAGATAAAGTGTCCGACATGTCATCTTTACTGTCATCGGGTAAAAAATTGCGTGACAGTAGATGTTCCATGTAGTTATCGTTTAGCTGCTGAATGAGAGCTGCTTTTTGTTCCACAATTTCTACAAAGAGCTCCTTGATTGCAGCAGAGTCTGGGTAGTAGCTTAATGCTTCATCAACAAAACCGGTTGCTGAATCAAATTTGTACTGTTCTTGTTCTACGTTAAAGGCTTCCTTAATTTTTGTTGAGTAAATCTGTAGTGCTTTGTCTTTAATACCATTTTTAATGGAATTTCTTTTTTCTGTTTTATAGTTCTTGAGAGAGCCTAAGGTTTGAATCAAGCGAGTGGTAGAACCCTGATTTGCTTGTAATATTATTTTATCAATTTCCTCTTGCTCATAATAGTTAGTAATCGGTTTATAACCAAAACCACCTATTAGCCCAAGAGTGACAATAGTGCCTAGGATAATCTGTTTGGTATAGTTCTTTCTGCGGCGTATACCATCCAGAAACTCTTCCATGGTTTCTGTTCGTTTATCGCGAGTAAATTCCAGCGCTTTCTCTAATGCCCTTTGTTGGCGTTTGCTGAAACCAGCGATAACAGGTGGTTTCATTTTTTTTTCTTTGGCTTTTGGTGCGGTTCTCTTCTTGAAAGGGTGTTTTCCAGTTAGTAGTTGTACGGCAACGCAAGCTAGTGCATAAATATCATCAGAAGGTGCAGGCTCTTTACCTTCGAACATTTCAATTGTGGCATAGGCGGGTGTTAGAGCGCCTAATGTGCCTGCATCAAAATCGGTAGTCATGCCTGCTGTGTTATCTGTTGGCGCTGGATTTAGATTAGTTTCCAGACCTGTTTGACCGATATCATGATCAGGTGCATGTTCTTGTGCGGCACCACCAGCAGCACGTGCGATACCAAAATCGATTACTTTTATCGGGCCATCGTAGAGCACGAATGCATTGCCGGGCTTAAAATCTGAATGTACCAGACCATTTGCATGTGCATATGCTAAGCCTTCACCAAGACCGGTAACCATTTCCAGCGCTTCAGCTTCAGAAAGACCTTCTTTGGGCATGCTTTTAATATACTCATCCAAAGGTTTCCCTTCCAGCATCTCCATGGTCATGTATATGGAGTCTTTGTCGCGGTCGAAGTCGTATACCGTTGCGATGTTGGGATGAGCTAATTTTTGTGCTTTACTGGTTTCGCGTTGCAGTGAGATAAAGGCATCAGGGTGTTCTTTGAAGCTCTCGGATAGTACCTTGATGGCAACATAAGGATTCATATCCTTGGCTTCAACCTTGAGCATGTCGATGGCTTTGTAAACCACACCCATGCCGCCTTCACCGAGTACAGAAACAAGGTTGAAACGATCTTTGAGGATGCTGCCAGGTTTTAGAAGACCATCATCTTCCTCCTCTTCGTCATCCTGGCTTTTATCAGTTTGAGGAGTGGTGGCTGGTTTTTTGCCTTCGAGCTTGACCGTGATGTCATCAAGATTTGCGCTAGCAATGATCGTTGCGTCTTCATCTTCGTCATCAGCTTCTGTTTGTTTGCTGGGTAGTTGAGCGATGACTGTTGCATCATCGTCATATTCAACAGAAGCTTGATCATCACCAGAACAGGCATGAATGCAGCTTAATATTTTACTTTGATAACCATCGCTAATTCGATGATTTTCATAAAGATTATCCAAGAATTTACTGGCCTTATTGAAGGTTTCTGTATCGCCAGTATAAGATTCGGCCCAGAACTCAAGGAGCGAGCAGGCTTCTTCGATACCTATTTCATCGTTAAGCAGTTGCTCGACGGTTGATTCAAACGTTTTCACGTGAATTATCCTTTAAAAAAGTCGACGGTGATGGTTGTAATATTATCGCGGCCACCTTTATCAAGCGCCTGTTGCATTAGCGTTTGATTGGTTGAGACTGTTGAGCCATTACCTGCGATAGCCAGAATTTCATCATCTGATAGCTCTTTTGATAAGCCATCAGAACAGAGAATGTAACGATCACCCGGTAATATTGAAATTTTTCGATAATCCAGAGTGAAGTCTTTATCGTAGCCGACAGCGCGAGTGATTTTATTTTTATCAGGATGAGTTTCAGCCTCTTCCGGCTTGATGATATTTTCCTTAACCATATCGTTGACCAGGCTGTGGTCGGTGCTGAGTTGTTCAATATTTCCAGCGCGTATGCGATAAATACGGCTATCACCTGCCCAGAGGGCGATACCCTGATTGTCTTCACTGATTAACAGGGCAATCGTAGCGCCAATCACGGTACCATCAGCGATACTTGATGCTTTTTTAATTAGATTTAAATTAGTTTGCTGAATAATTTTTTCTACATTTTCAGCAGATTCTTCGATGGAGTCTCCAGGCGCAAAAAACGCCTCGACATCATTGACTAATGACTGACTGGCGAAATCACCCGCATTGTGTCCACCCATGCCATCAGCAACAAACCAGAGACATGTTTCATCTGATGAATAAAAAGAGTCTTCGTTGTGAAGGCGTTTCTTACCTACATCGGTCTGTCCTTCTGATAAGACGGTCAGGGGAATAATGTCATCAGGTGAAATATCGTCACCTAACTGGGATCGTAAGGTAACAGCGTTGAGCGATGTTACGTCTTCATCTGAAGTCATTTTTTATTCCTTTACCTTCAATTATTCTCGAAAAATCGAGCTTTTATTGTGGATCATTTACTAGGTGATTGTAAACGAATAATACTGCTCAAGTCACTACGAGTTAATCGCTATTTTCTTCATCAACCAATCTTTTTAAATATAACATAACATTATGAAATGTATAGTAATTAAACACCTGTATTTGTGTTCAAGTATCTAAAGCATAATAGTTAAAGTTGAAGGTTTGTGGTTATAGAATCAAAAAATGGTTTAGTGCTTCCTGTAATCGCAAGGACTCGTGTCCTTTTTGTAAAATTATCCATATAATGCATTCATTTATTAGGCAATTTACAGATGAATATCACATGGTAAAAATAGGAACACCCTTATCAACATCAGCAACAAAGGTTCTGTTTTGCGGTGGCGGTGAGCTGGGCAAAGAAGTCGTCATTGAGCTGCAACGCTTAGGGGTTGAAGTGGTTGTGGTGGATCGTTATGAGAATAGTCCAGCCATGCAAGTGGCTCATCGAAGTCATGTGATTAGTATGCTCGATGGTGCTGCATTACGCGCCGTTATCGAGGCTGAAAAGCCCGATTTTATTGTGCCCGAAATTGAAGCCATAGCGACCGACACGCTGGTGGCTCTGGAATCTGAAGGTTTTACCGTGATACCTAGCGCCCGTGCGGCTCATTTAACGATGAATCGAGAGGGTATCCGTCGTCTGGCGGCTGAGGAGCTGGGCATTAAAACATCACCTTATTGTTTTGCAACAACCCGGGCTGAATTTGATCAGGCTATTGATGAAATAGGTATTCCCTGCGTGGTGAAGCCGATTATGAGTTCATCTGGAAAGGGGCAGAGCACGATTAAGCAGTCATCTGATATTGATGCTGCCTGGGAATATGCTCAGGAAGGCGGGCGTAGCGGTGCAGGCAAGGTCATTATCGAAGGTTTCGTCGATTTTGATTATGAAATTACACAACTCACAGTACGCCATCAAGGTGGCACCAGCTTTTGTGAGCCGATTGGTCATGTTCAGGTTGATGGTGATTATCGTCAATCCTGGCAGCCGCAGGCGATGAGCGAGAAGGCGATGGCTGCAGCACGAGAGATAGCGAAGAAAGTTACCGATGCTCTGGGTGGTCGTGGTATTTTCGGCGTTGAGCTATTTATTAAGGGTGATGAGGTCATTTTCAGCGAAGTTTCACCCAGACCTCACGATACGGGTATGGTGACCATGATTTCACAGGATTTATCCCAGTTTGCCCTGCATGCAAGAGCCATTCTGGGTTTGCCCATTCCCAATATTCATTTTCATGGCCCATCAGCATCAAGCGTTATTCTGGTTGAGGGTGATTCTACTGAGCCAGTATTTGGTAATCTGGAGGCAGTATTGGTTGAGCCTGATACTCAGGTTAGGTTGTTTGGCAAGCCGGAAGTAATAGGGCGACGGCGTATGGGCGTGGTTTTAGCTAGAAGCGATACAATAGAGAAAGCCTTAAAAAAAGCGAAGCAGGCTTCAAAGCAGGTTTTAACGCAACTTTAAATTCTTTAGAGATGGAATCAGGGTTATCCGGTTGATGTTTTTGAAATAGAAAAATAATTATGATATTAAAATTTCTTATATTTGTGGTGTTGATCTGTGATTTAGCACTGCTTGCTGGGGTGTTCATAACCCAGCAAGTGAAGCGCTTCCTCATACGCCTGATTTTTACTTAACTGCTTGCTTAATTTTTTTGGCACAGAATATCGGCGAACCTCGGTGATAGTATTTCGATTATAAGTTTCCGGATCTCCAGTTATATGCTGATAGGAATACCATTTATTCAGGAACTCATTGCTGTATTCGATACCCAAATTATTGCAAAGCTGCTGCATGTTGATTTCAGGTTCTCTGGTAAAATCTTCATAGCGAATAAATCTGTGTTTCTGGCAGCGGTGTGCATAACGTAAATACCCTTTCATGAACTGTTTTAACGTTATTGCCTGAGCCATACCTGGGTCCCGTGTCAGACTTAACCATTGGTCAACAGGATGCCTGACAAGGGAGACTTCATTTAACTGGAATGCAGTTTCAAGCGTTGCCGAAAGCACATGCTGGCCACTCGGCGAGGTGTTAAAGGGTAGGCCAATAAAATCAAGATGTGCCCAGTCTCGTAAAATCAGATTGCTACCTTCATCAATGCATTTTTTGTGTAAAAGCTGGATGGCATCCAAAAAAGAAAAATTACCCTGTTCAGAAATGCGTGCTTGCACTTCTTCAATCTTAATGAGGTCAAACCAGTTAACTGCTTGTTGTATTGGGTTGAAGTAATGCAATCCCTGTGGATGAATTTCGCTTAACAGTCTTACTCCACTTATACTACCGATGCATCGACCGACTAATGTGCCGCCACTGCGAGCCAGGTTGTGGAGTATGCCGATAGAGGGCCTTAGTGGCGGCTGGCTACTAATTGTCATGGTAGGATACTCAATTTCTCGTTTAGACTCGTTGGGCGAGTATTCTAACCTTGAAATAGCACTAGCTAGATCGTTATATGAAAAAACAACCTAATAAAATTATTGCATTTATTCGTCAGGGTAAGCTTGATACGGCATTTAAGCAGCTTAAAAAGCGACATCAAAATATGTCAGATGAGCAATTATGGCTGTCACTGGCTGTCACTGGCTGGCATCTGTCATGAGCTAAAATTGCACGATGCGTATCTTCAATGTTGCATGGCCTGTCTCAGGCTAGATCCAAAAAATGCGAAGGCCTATTCAGGTGCGGGAAGGGCGTATCTGGATAAGGGCGACCCAAAGCAGGCTCTTCAGTATACCCAGCAGGCAGTTACCTTTGGTCAGAATGACCCAAAAATTCTGCACGCTGCTGGCGTTGTGCTCCAAAAGCTGGGTCGACATGACGGTGCGCTGCACTATTTTCAGTTATCACTGAAACTTGATCCTGATAATGCCATGACGCACTGCCTGATCGGTCGTTCATACCAGTTGATGGGGAGCAATGAGCAAGCGGTTCTGCATTACAAGGAATCACTGAAACAGAATCCGCGTATCGAAAAAAGTCTTATGTGGTTAAGTGCTCATTATCAGACGCTTGGTGATTTCGATAATGCGCTTCATTTTATTAGCGAAGCACTTAAGCTATCACCAAAATCGCCATCGTTACTTAGTATCTATGCAAATTTACTGACGATTCTGGGCAAAAAAGACGAAGCATATAAGGTTGTCCGGGGGCTGATTGACCGTGATAAATATGTACCGTTCACGCTATTTGTTTATTCTCTTCTTTGTCCAAAATTGGGTGAGACTGATGAGTTGGTTCAGTTATCTAAACAGCTAATCAACAGTAGCGGCATTAGTGATGCAGATAAAAGAATGTTGGGCTATGCATTGGGCAAAAGTTATGATGCTGAAGGAGACTACGATACGGCATTTCAGTATTACACGCTGGCTAACAATCTTCATTCTGGCAAGTATAGTGTCGAATCGTATGCGGCACTGACTCAGGAAATTATTGATCTCTACGATAAAGACTACACCGCTACGCTGCCGGTAAACTTGGAACAACAGTATTCCCCAATATTTATTATTGGAATGCCAAGGTCGGGTACAACGCTGGTAGAACAAATACTATCCAAACATTCAAAAGTTTATGCTGCAGGGGAGCTGGCTTATATTGTAGACATAGTGAGGAATCTCTCAGGCACTGCCGCGACAGATAATTTGCATCTTGAGTTGATTCGTCAATTTCAGGCGGATGACTTTAAAATTAGGGCTGACGAATATATGCGTCGAACCGATGAGTTATCGGCTGGCGCGGAGAGAGTAACCGATAAATTACCCTCTAACTATTTGTACCTGGGCTTGATCTCGCAAATGTTTCCACAGGCAAAAATTATTCATTGCACCAGAGACCCAAGGGATACCTGTCTATCTATCTATTTTCAGGATCTTGGGACTTATCATGCTTACGGTAGTAGTCTGAGTGATACTGCTCATGTTTATGCCGAATATAAGCGTCTTATGGATCATTGGAAAGATGTGCTTAAAATCCCAATATTAGACGTGTGTTATGAAGATGTTGTTGAAGACCTTCGGTCCAATGTGGAGCAGATGCTCGATTTCTGCGGACTGGACTGGGAGCAGGGCTGCCTCGAATTTCATCAGTCAGACAGAAAGGTTGCCACCTCAAGCTTTGATCAGGTAAAACAGCCTATTTACAAAAAATCGGCGGGACGCTGGCAGAATTATAAGCAACATCTGACTGTTCTTGAGCAAATGCTCGATTGTGCCAGGTAATTTCCTTGATGAGAAACTTGTTGTTAGT
>CBFCZV010000050.1:0-12083 GCA_965602855.1 uncultured Gammaproteobacteria bacterium
TGACCTAAATAGTCTTCAGCCGTTTTCTTCATCTTCTGCAAGACGCGTGCTGAAATTTCAGGTGGTGCCATCTTATTGCCGTGAGCTTCTACCCATGCATCGCCATTGTCAGCCTTGATAATTTTATAAGGTACAAGCTTGATGTCACGCTGTACAACTTCTTCATCAAAACGACGACCAATCAAACGTTTTACCGCATACATGGTGTCAGCAGGATTAGTCACTGCCTGACGCTTGGCTGATTGTCCGGTAACAACCTCGTCGTTCTCTGTAAAAGCAACGATCGATGGCGTGGTACGATCACCTTCGCTGTTTTCGATAACCTTGGCGGTATCGCCATCCATCACTGCTACGCAGGAGTTAGTGGTACCGAGGTCGATTCCTATAATTTTGCCCATGGGTTAAATCTCCAAATAATTAATATCTTTAAAATGTTTATGCTTGAGTCTGTATATGGGGTTAATTCACCCCTTTTCAATGCTTTACTCAGCTGCCTTTGAAACCATAACCATCGCTGGTCTAACCAGGCGGTCATTCAATAAATAGCCTTTTTGCATTACGGCAATCACTGTATTTGGCTCAACCTCATCGGTCGGCTGTGCAGTCATCGCCTGATGTAATTCAGGATCAAATTTCTCATTCATCGGATCAACCATTTTGATGTTGAATTTTTCAAACATCTGGTTAACCATGTTGATAGTGAGTGTCATGCCCTCTTTTAAACTTTCAGTACTGGCTTTTTCTACAGCTAGTCCCAGCTCCATGCTATCCATCACAGGCAATAATTCAGTAACGAATTTTTCGATACCAAATTTGTGTGCATTTTCTAAATCTTTCTGAGTACGGCGACGCAGGTTTTCCATCTCCGCCTTGGTACGTAGCAGCAAATCCCAGTGCTCTTCGGCCTTTGATTTGGCCTGATTCAGCTGCTCGATCAAATCATCCTCAGCCTGAACCAGCGCTTCTTCTTCCGCCTGCATCTCGGCTTCATGGTCTAATTCTTCGACTACAGGCTCTTGATCCTGGTTTACATCATTCGATGACATCGATTACTCCAAAATTAAATAAATCAATAAGTTATACAGTATTCTTTTCTCTGCGCGGTTGTATGGGGATGAACACAAGACAATTCAAGCCCTATACCCTAAATAATTTAGGATTTAAGCGCTTCACCCAATAAACGTGCTGTCACATCAACCACAGGGATGACTTTGTCGTAATTAATACGTGTTGGCCCAATCACACCCAAAGCCCCGATCATCTCGCCATCGACTGAATATGGGGCGGTGACCACGCTGCAATCACCCATGCCTTCGATACCCACTTCGTGGCCGATAAATATCTTTACACCTTCCGCCTGAATACAGCGGTCGAGCAAGCCCAACATCTCACGTTTCTGGTCAAACATCTCGAGCATATGCTGCATATTCTCCATATTCGCATCATCACCATAACGCACCAGATTGGTCTTGCCCTGTACCAGATACGGCTCCTCTGCCTGCTCAAAGTCCGGTAAGGCCTTATCAGCAACTTCAATCACCGTGCGCATGATGGCATCCATGTCTTTGCGGGTACGGTTTAGATCCGATAGCAATTCTTTACGAACGTCAAAAATATCCTGACCTGAAAAATGTTGATTCAGGTAGTTCGCTGCAGCCTGAAGTTGTTCTGCTGAATAGCCCTGCTCTAGATGAATAACACGGTTTTGTACTTCTTTTTCATTGGTCACCAGAATCGCCAGAACCTTATTTTCCGGCAGTGACAAAAATTCAATGTGACGCAGTTTTGACTGGCTATTTTTTGGCACGGTGATGACACCAGCCATGTGCGTCATCTCGGATAACATCTGATTAGCATGACTAATCAGCGTTTCTTTATCCTGATCAGGGTTCAGCTGCTGCTTAAGTTTGCTGAACATCTGCTTTTGCAACGGCTGTACTTCGAGCATAGTATCGACAAACATGCGCAGCCCCTGCTCAGTAGGGATTTTTCCAGAAGACGTATGAGGCGCAACAACCAGACCCTTTTTCTCAAGCCCGGACATCACATTACGAATCGTCGCCGAGCTAATATCCAGCCCCGCCATATCCGCCAACTGTTTAGAACCCACCGGCTGGCCATCGCTGATATAGCTATCGACCAGCTTCTTCAGCAAGGTCGCTGCGCGGTCATTCAATATCTGCGGGGTTATGGTCATACTCTACTCGGTTGGGTAATAAAAACTAGCACTCGCTGCCCGTGACTGCCAGCGGCGAATTATCGTTGCAAACCACTACTGGGTCAAGGGATTAAGCGGCTTACAGGCTATTACTGAGGACTCAACAGGTCATCTTCAAGGGCAATGGTGACTTAGATGGTGACCGCATAGTCATAGCTACAGGTTTCTTTGCCCGCCCTGCGCTAGAATAATCGTTCAACAACAGCAGGCGTTTTAAATGCAACTCAAAGAAATCGATAAAACCAGATACAGAAAACACCTCAAGGTTGTCTTCGTCAGCATGGCATTAGCGCTTATCATTATCACGATTGGTACATCTACGCTATTCATTCAGCTTTTCAGCACTCCAGAAGCCCAGCATTTTTGGCATAATCTGGCGGGAGTCGCTGCAGCAGCCGCTATTGTGGCTTTTGTGCTCAATAAACTTCGTCATTTTCCCTATATGTACGAAGTGGTCTACGTCTGGGATTTAAAACAACAATTGAACCGGATACATCGAAAATTACGCAAGATAGAAGCTGCCGTTGAAAACAAAGATAACGATGCCATGATCATCCTAAATTTTATGCACCGTGGCTCCAAACAACTTTATGAACTAGATGACAACACCATCACCATGGACGATTTGCTTAGAAAAATCCAGATTCTTGATGAGCGTATGGAAGCTGCGGGCTTGAGTTTATCGACGGAGCTTTTTGATCCGGAGATGTTGAAGCGTTTTTGATTATTCAGTGAAAGCTTTACAGTAATAACTGGAATATTCACAAAGCCTGAACTAAATTGATATCCATAGGAAACAACCATGGACACCGATATTTGATATGACTAACTTATCTTTAGATGACAATGATGGATCTATAGAGATCACCCTGGACTCTGGCCCGGATTCCGATGTCCTCCACCGAAAACCCGAAAACATCCAATATGAATACGTGCAAAACAACATTAAGGGAATCAAACGTACATTCACCCTATTTGATGATATATATCTCAATTACACGCTAAAGACCTGCAATCCAGAGGCCTTTAATGTAAAGTTTTTCAAGGATAAGGGGGGTGACGAATACTCTATTAACCTGACTTATCTCAACCCTGAACCACACACAGTCAAAAATGTTTTCTGGGACTGGTTTATTGCGGGTTCTGTTGCACTCATACTTGGGGTCATTACAGTCTATTTAAGAAACTTCAGTGGCTTCACTTCTATCCATGGAGCCATATTACCCATCGGCATTCTTCTGCTTTCTTTCAGTGCAATCGCCTTTATGATTTTCTACTATAAAAACCAGCATAAGATCATATATTCGAGTTACACAGGTGAAGCGCCTATAGTTGAGCTGTTTCACATGCCAAGAAATCAGGCTTATAGCGATTTTATTAATGCATTGGAAAAGAGCATATACAAAGCTCATCATAAAAGAGACTTCACCATGCATTACAGGCTTGTTGGTGAACTGAAATACTTACGTATGCTGAATGAGGCAGACTTGATCACTGATGAGGTCTATGAGGATGCGCGAAGTAAAATATTTAAGCACAAGGAATACCAAACCTAAGCAAGATCGTCATAATCATTGCTTATTTCATCAAAGCGATTTTTGAATTCTTCATGATCACCGTATTCTAAATATTTGTGATAACGACTATGAATGGTACTCAGTTTCCGGGCATGTTTGATCGGGCACCAGTGCTGCTCGGTTCTGGCCACTATCTCCTGAACGTAGGCAATCAATCCGTTGAAGTAACTACAGTAAATACAATTAAATTTTTCAATGACATTTAAATAACAAAGACTATGGTGATCGATCACAATATAGTCCTTACGCTTAACCTTGGGGATGTCGTACGCAGTGAAGCAAATAAGTTGATAAAAACTTATCACCAGATCCATAAATACAGCAGGAACAATACAGAACCATATGACAGGAACAACAATTATGCTCCATGGCGATGACTCTAAAAGATAAGTATGAATTTTTGTGGAGAGCTGTTTGTGACGTTTTTTAGTTTCTTTATCAAAATAAACTTTTTTCTTTTTAATGGTATAAAAAAAATCAGCTTCCTTCTTTTGTATTTCCAGAAGCAACTCTTTCTCAAGGTTCTTTATCTCTTCAATAATTCCCTGTACTTTGCTCATAGCTCTGGTTGTCCCAATTCAATTTTGCATAATTGCACTAAAGAGCGACTACCATTTATGGCATAGCCTACCTATCAAGAAGCATAGCACGCAGACTCAATCAACATAGCATAATCAGGCGCCTATTCTTATTGACCTGCTAGCTTTTTTCCATTAATAGCGCCCTCAGCTCTACCACTTCCGCTTCCAGCTTCGCCACCCTATCCTCCAGATCAGACTTGCTGCTACGCTCTGCAGTGCTTGCAGCCGCTGCTTGCAGGGTGTGCGCTTCAACATCAATGGGGCCGGAGAATAAATGCATATACTCCGAGTCTTTGCGCCCCGGCGTACGCGGCAGTTTTACAAGCAGCGGTTCGCTAAGTTCGAGCAGGCTGTTAAGCGCGTCAACAACCGCCGCATTATCGGCAAAGCTATGCAGGCGTTCACCGCGCGCCCTAATCTCGCCAGGGGTTTGCGGGCCACGCAGTAGCAGCAAACAAACAATGGCGAACTGCGCCGGATCAAATTGGAATTCACCTAATAAGGTATTACAGAATCGGTGTGAATATTTTTCCACGCCATTCTTAAAATTTTCTTCAATCTTGAGCAGATGATTGTCGCTTAATTCACGGGCAGTATGCTGCACCAGACCCTTATCAAGCGACATCACCGGAGCGCGCCCGGACTTCTGATTACAGGCGTTGGTCAGAGCATTCAGCGTTAACGGATACTGATCCGGTGTGTAAATGGATTTTTCCATTAGGCAGGCGATAATTCGGGATTGGTTGGGGGTTAGGGTTGGGAGCATTGGGTTTTTTTGTTCTTTGTGTTTATTTGTTAGAGGGTGGTTAGGCGTTTTTTATTTATTAGTATATTAGAAACAATTGTTCTCTGACCCGGGTTTTTTCTTTACACAGATTATTCCACAACAAATTCACCAACCATATTTATTTTATTTACGCATTCATTCGCATGGTTATAACCACCAAAATTAAACAATTGGGGCAATATGTTAACTAATCTTTTTTTACCAGCCTCTGTAAACACTGCTGGCGTGGTACTGTGATTTTTCATTACACGATCAGAATATTGATCTAATTCAGCCTCTGTCATTACTCCTGAAATTACCTGAGACAATATATTTACACCTAATTGAGAATCCACAAAATAATTATTTTTATCTATTCCTTTTAATCTTTTTATTACAACAGAACTATTTTTATTTTTAAAATAATCATTAAATAATAATTTATCATAGGATTTAAGAAGTATAAGAAATACTATATATGGAATAAACCTGTTTGACAGATCACCTATTCTTATTGCAATTGATAATTGAGTAAAACATTGTTCAATTGTTCTCATATCTAGATCGAATATATCACATACATCTTTAAAAACACTGCTTATCCCATAAACACTATCAGCGTCATCGTTAAAAAATCGTTTAAAGTTAAATTTTTCTACTAAGTAGTCAATGTAATTATCTATATTTGCTTCTGGAAACTTATATTCAATATCAAAAAAACGCTTTAAATAACCATCGGTATCAATACCACTTCCATAAACACTACCGATAGAGTGACATAGTTGTTCCTTATCAACAGCAATAACAAATACAATGTTTTCAACATTGAAAAAATGTTTTACTTTTTCAAGTATTTCAATTGCGAATAAAGGTCGACACCTATCCAGCTCATCAATAAAAAGAATTAACGGCTTATCTTTTGAAATCGTTTTTATTGATTTATTCAGAGTTATCTTGAAATTAACCAATTGTTTTTTTGCTTTTATATAATTATTTACTTCCTCAGTTGAAAACTTTGTTGTTAATTGATCAACTAGATTTTCGTATTTTTGTTGTGGGTCAATAACTCCATTTGAAGCAAATTTAATTGCGTTATTAAAAGAAGATTTAAAAAGATATGTGCCAGCTTCTTTAAGCCCATTTAATGTTACTTGTTTGGTTTTATCATCGCGATATTCATCAATTCCTATACCTATTTCACTTATTAAGAATGGCATTACATCATCACAATAGTCGTTTTCCCATGCATTAAGTACAATGGTTTTGTAACCATATTCTTGAAGCTTTAACATTTTTGACCACATTGTTATAAATGTGCTTTTTCCTGTTCCCCATTTTGAATCTATTGCTATTACTGCATTTTCATCAAATGAATTAATCAAATTTGTAAGTAATTCAGCAGAATATACTCTTTCTAACTTATCGTTTTCAAAAGGGTTGTTTTCATCATGCTCAAATTTTGGTGGTTTAGATTTAATCGACATATTTCTATTACTCATTTATATCAGGATATTATTTTTATAACTTTCCTATCGTTCCCACGCTCCGCGTGGTAACGAGAAAATTATTTATTATTGTTTCACCGCTGCATCAACAGCACGTAGGTCCGATTAGCGCAGCGTAATCGGACGAATGCTAATTTTCGACCAGATACATGCGTACGATTACGCTGCGCTAATCGTACCTACGGTGCTGCGCTGGATCAAATTGAAATTCACCTAATAAGGTATTACAGAATCGGTGTGAATATTTTTCCACGCCATTCTTAAAATTTTCTTCAATCTTGAGCAGATGATTGTCGCTTAATTCACGGGCAGTATGCTGCACCAGACCCTTATCAAGCGCCATCACCGGAGCGCGCCCGGACTTCTGATTACAGGCATTGGTCAGCGCATTCAGCGTTAACGGATACTGATCCGGTGTGAAAATGGATTTTTCCATTAGGGAAGCGATTATTCGGGATTGGTTGGGGGTTAGGTTTGGGAGCATGGGTTTTTTTCTTTGTGTTTATTTGTTAGAGGGTGGTGAGGCGTTTTTTTGTGACCCTAGAACTCTGACTTAATTATTTGCCCAATCTACAAGAGTATTTATCGCTTCATCAATACTGTCAGCCATACTAGATATTGTGGCAGCCTTATTTGAATCGGATTCATTTTCTGAGACTTCTCGATACCTGTCTTTGCGCAAAGACATAGCAGCTAATGCGGTACTAGGGCAATAGTTTTCAAACAAAGAATTAATATGAGGCGTTAAATCGCCATCCTCATAAGAGACTTGACGTGCGTACATAAATATTTGTTTAATTTCTGAAGGCATATTACTGTTCATATTTAATTCATCCATTTTTGTTCAATTCATTTCAAGAATCAATCGAGTCTGACCCCATTGATCCTAATGTCTTTACCTTTCAGGCAATCTTCAATAAATGCTTCTTTGGAGAGAGGGCCGACAGCACCAACTTTTTTCTTTTTATCAAAGAGCACAAGGCGCCAAACAACATCTTTACCAAAATCCAGATAAACTTTCGCTTTTGACTCGCCCCAGTTTTCCAAAAACTTGCCACGACCCAACCAACTGATTTGATACGCTAATGGATTATTTTGAATTGGCCCGCTCAATCCCATGTTAAAATAAGCTTCAGTTAAATCTCCACGATCGCCATTCACAACCCAGATCATTTCCTTATAGAAATCTTCTCTAGACTCTTTCTCTTCAGGCTTGATATTTGAGTTTTGAAATTCAATTACGAGACCATATGGATTTTTAACATCAGCAATATGCTTTTCGCCCGTAGATTCATCAATATGTATTACTTCCTGCCAATCTAAGGGGAAGTGATTTTTCCAGTTCCTATGCCATTCTCCTTCTGACTCCCACCATGGATCACAATCTGCTCTACTCTTGTGAGCCCAGTGCCAAATTTTATGACGCCCACACCTTGCGATCATTTCTGCCCCACAATAATTGCAAACCCCCCTCAGCTTCGGTTTTGCTTCTACTTTTACACCGTCAACAATGGAATATTTCACTACGAAATCCTAAATAACTGATACCACATAACGATCACAACAGTGGCCGGAAAACCTCGAGCCAGAGAACAGTTGCTTCTAATATTAGCGGGCATTTTTTCTAACCCCAGTTTGTTTTCCATTTAAAAAATGGGTAGGCTTATTATTTATCAAGATTTTCAATACCCATCATCATGTCATAATGACCCTTATGATCAGTGAGAACAAAGATATCTTCAAATACTTTTAAATATTTATCTATTGAGTCGTCTTGTAACTCAATAAATAAATCATCAGCTATACTGTGAGAACCATCATTGATCCAACAGATTAATGATCGACAAATTTCTTTCTCTTCCTTATTGGGGAATTTTTGAATTAATTCATCATCACCATATTTTCCAAGTATTTTAAAGTAGTTTTCAATAATCCTTCTC
The DNA here is from genome assembly GCA_965602855.1 of uncultured Gammaproteobacteria bacterium. Lineage (GTDB taxonomy): Bacteria > Pseudomonadota > Gammaproteobacteria > SZUA-229 > SZUA-229 > LH-M37. Next base: position 8,588 of record CBFCZV010000050.1, read on the forward strand.
ATTGTATTTTGTATTGCGATACCAGAATTTTGGTCTTTATCTCTTATTTCCTGCCATAATAACTCATAGGATGTTTGTATCGGATTGTGCATATCATAAGACTGAATGGAAGATATTTTATCTTTTTTTCTTAAAATCCAATAAAATGTTTTATTGCATTGTTTTGTTCGACCATTAATAAAAGATACTTCTTTATGGAAGTAGACATTATGTGTAAGCATAATGAGTTGATTAATATTACCTTTGTCATTTTTTATATCTTCAATAACTCCTTTTAAAAGAGTACTAACAACAAACAATACATTGCTGTCTAAGCTTGAGATGGGGTCATCAACTACCAACACTCTTTCGTCTGAAATTTCTTCTTTTTTTGTAGAACCTTTAGCTAGCTGTAAAAAGTATAAAAACGTAATAAACGTTATTTCGCCTTCGCTTAAAGTGGATTCTGCTAGCGTCCCATCTTCTCTTTTTATCTGATAGTGATTTTCGTCGAGCTCGGATGGAATAATTTCAAAATTAAAAAAACCATAGTATTGTAAGGTTCTATTTATCTCATCAACAGAAGGCTGAACACTGGTTACATTTTTAGTTAATTCTTTAATTTCATTATTAAGAGCAACATAAGCTTTTCTTTTATCTTCGACATCATTTTCAAGGCTTTCAACACCCTTTAGCAAGCCGGCAGCTTTCTTTTTATAATCATTGATATCCTGCTTAAACTCTTCAACCAGATATTTCCAGACACATTCAATAAGTTCGGCTCTCTCTGTTTTGTAATTATCAACTATGGCATTATGCTTTTTTATTTCTTTGTTGGCATCTCCAATAATATCTTCAATATTTTTCAACTGCTCTTTTGTCGAGATCAAATCAATGCTTCGGCTAGGCTCTTTATTCTTGTTCTCGAGCATTACTTTATTTGCTTCTAATTGGCTTAGTAGCGTTTTCAAATAAGCTGAGAATTTATCGATATCAAGCTTTGATAATTTATTGTCTTTTTCGTTTCTCTCAATTAATGCTAACTCATTGATAAGATTATTAGAAAGTAATTTATATTCATCAGTAAGCTGTCTTATTTGCTTAATGGATTCTGTAAAAGACTCATCAAAATAACCTTCTAACTTTTGCTTAAATTCATCGGTAATAGTCGATTGTTGACAAAATGGGCAGGTGCTATCATCTTGTAAATAGGTTCTGCCTTGATTGACCCAATCATTAAGGTTTAGCTTTTGAATAAGTAACGCTATATCTACATCAGATTTACCAATGATTTTTTTACCCCATAAATCGCTACTTTCAATTTCAGGCGGCCTTGCAAAGGTGCTGATTTCTATAAATGAAATGGTTTCAGGTATCTCGCCGAAGATTGTTTTTGATTTTTCTTTTATCTCACTAAGCTCAAGCAAGTATGATTTGTCATTGACAGATTCTTTTAGCAGTTTGTTTTTGAAGGTTTCTTTTTGCATGGAACCCTGGAATGCTTCTTTAAAATCATGCTCATATTTTTTATATATACTTACCCACGATGATTCTTTGAACCTTTTTTCTTCGTCATCTTTTTCACCCTGTTGCTTTTCTAAAGCAACTTTCTTTTTAATGCCCTCTTCTTTTAGTATTTTCAAATCGGCCTGTTTAGCCTCAATAAGATCGGTTTCTTCCTTGGTCGCTTGGCCTAAAGTAAAAACCCCTTCAATCTTTCCTTTTCCAAAATTACTCTCTCTAAAGTTCTTGTTATAAACCAGACTATTCAATGGCTGGTTATGCTGCCAGGTAACTTCGCAATCTTTATACTGATTAATATCCTGATTGGCTAAAAGATTTGAGATGGTTGTTTTGCCAGAGCCATTAGTGCCGTAGATAAAATTTATCTTTCTTAAATCATTTATATGAACACCAGGATCACCGTAACTGGCAGTCTTTTTTATTGTTATTGACTCAATCATATTTCACCCATATAAAACATGTAAAACCGGGGGCCAGATCACAGTATTCGCTAATATTAGAATCAACTGTGATCTGACCCAGGTTTGCCTTATTAATCATCAACAACATTAATTGTCACTCCTTCAGAAGCAACAACTTCATTATCAGACAGTAAATTATCATTTGATTTAATAGAAGGTTGAACAAGTGTATTCACGCTCACTTTTCCACTAGATAAATCACCGCTATTAACTGCATCTATAAAATCTTCGCTATCAACTTCTTCATGATTGTTTACCATTTTAGGTGCAGGAGCTTCCCATTTGGTAAGGTATTGAATAACTCCCTTGTAATAATCCCTTAACATTCCATCTATTATTTCTACAAATTTCCTTGGTGATGAAAATCTCTTACCAAAGTCCTTAAGATAAACAACCCTAAATTCACGTATCGACTTTCCATTTGACCATTCATTCGCGTTCTCAAGATCATAAATGGAAAACCGTTCAAAAACGCTACTATTTTTTATAAGAACATCAATGTAGATATCTTTTGAAAGTTTATTGAATAGCTCCTCATTTTTTTTCAAACAAGCATCAAACTGTCTTTTGATCCAGCCTATCTGACCTTTATTTGTTTTATTTTCTGGCGCATTAAGTGAAACAACCATTTCTACAATTCTTTTGTCAAACAAGGGATGAACTTTAATATCAGAAACTGCACCTTTAACTTTCAACGTAGAAGATAACTGTTTATTTTCAACTAAATTCTTACAATCAGATTTTAATCTTTCATCAAGCTTACCTTTATGCTTCACCTCCCCTGAACTAACAAGTACCCCCAATTCTCGACTTAGCATTAGAGACATATCACGCTCTTCCTGCTGCCAACTAAGAACAGCATCATAGACAGTATCATCTGATGCTTTCAGTTTTGTTCCTGTATTAATTTTATCTACAACATCAACCCATCCTGCTTTCATCTGGCTTATGCCAAATACGCCTGACTTATCCCACTCAAGATAATTAACGACCTCTCTCATGATTTCAACTTGGTCTTCATCTTCAATTTTTGTATGTTTTTTGAAAAGAAGGACATGCGCCACTGTCAGTAGATAAGTCCATGAAAAGTGACATCTTTCTACTCTACTCACCTTCTTTGCAGCTACAGGTGATTGTGTTGAGTCTGAAACGAACTGATTAGATATAGTAATAAATTTTGGTATTAAATAATTTTTTGCTATTTTTTGATAACGCTCAATTTGCTCCCTATCTAATTCATTCTTTCCATTTTTAACTTCAATGATTGCAGCATCACGAATAGTCCCAGATTTTACTATCAAAATTAATCCATCTATTCGAGAATCAGGAAACTCCTTAAATTCAACTTCAGAATAAAAATAACAAGAACCACCTGTTAACATCTTTGCTTCAGAAAACACTGACTTTCTAAATTCCTTTACCAGACGAAGTGACGACAACAGAACCGAGGTTAGTGCCATTTCGTCACCCAATTTATATACTGGAATCAATCTTGGTTTTCTTAGAGTTATTTCTTTTGACTTAATAAGTTC
>CBFCZV010000051.1:0-11504 GCA_965602855.1 uncultured Gammaproteobacteria bacterium
CCATAATGTATGCGCGTGCCAAGACTACTAATCAGTACATCCGGAATTGGTATGTTATGACTTTTCATTAATGCCAATGCTGAATCGATACGACGGCCAGTCACTATTCCAAAAATGACGCACTTACGATTCTCTTTTATAACATCAGTGAAATGTTTCAATGCACTTGTATTTCCCACAAGATTTTTATCAAGATCAGTAAAAATAGCACGATCACGATAGCGTGCTGTCAGAGCGAGTTTCTTTCTCGGTATAGGCTGATACTGGGCAGATAAGCCATCAACCCTTTCCATATAAGTATTTACATGTGCATGCCATGAATAATGCTTTCTAACACCTTCAATACCATTCTTCGCTACTTGTAACCACCTGTTTTTATTTTTCAATAATTTAAGCAGGGCTTCGGTTATTGCTGACTTATCCAATGGATCAATCAGCTCACCATTTTTACAATTTTCAATAATATCAACTGGCCCACCATTTTCAGTAGCTACAATTGGCAGGCCACTAGCAGCTGCTTCCAGAAGTGTCAGGCCAAAAGGCTCTGTTAATGCGGGATTGATAAAAACGCCTTGTGATGACACAACCAGACGGTATATGTCAGGCACATCATCTGCACTATGTTTCTTAGGCACAGCAACTTTTCCATATAAATCATAACTATCAATCAGTAGCAGGATATTTGTAAAAACGGACTGTGCTCCAACTTCCATGTCCCGAATATCGTCACGACTACCTGCGACAATCAACAAGTTGGCAACTTCTTGTAAAGCTCGTGACTCCCCAAAAACCTTAATTAAAGTAAGAATGTTTTTACGTTCGTCAGGTCGTGATAATGCCAGTATTAGTGGCTTATCGGGCTCATTTAAAAATCGTGGCAACTGTGCTGAAAAAGATATCTGCTCATTATTTTCTTGTGGAGGGTGAAACAATTTCAAGTCAGTTCCTGGAGGTAGCACTAACATGCGCCCAGGATCATAATAATTATAGAGTCCGTACTGCACTTCAACTTCATTGTGAGTACTGGCGATTACCAGATCTGCATTGGCCAATATTTCCTCTTCTGCATCAATACGCCGATCCATGTTGTAAGTGCATTCAATTTCACTGTGAGACAAGCCTTTGGCCAATAAACGTTTTCGTTTATCCCGTCCAAGTGAATGACCAGTATGAATCAATGGAGCACCAAGCAGGTTAGCAAGGTGTACACCAACATAACCAGCGTCAGCATAGTGGCTATGCACCAGGTCAGGCATGCGTGGCTGCATGTTGAGCCAGTTTGTCAAGTTATCCATAAAGCTATCAAGATGATCCCAGAGTTGTTCCTTGGGAATATATTCTTCAGGCCCCGCGTCAATGCGAATTATCCTGGCCTTATCGGAGAGCGTTTCTATGGGAATTGCATAATCATCACTGACATTAGCATCAACAATACGACGGGTAATCAGGTCAACCTGTTCGACATCATCACGCTCGGCCAGCGCCCTGGTAAGATCGACCACGTATTTGGTCTGGCCGCCTGTATCAGCATCGCGTCCAAGCTCAAGATCTTGGCTACGCATCAGGCCATGAATACTGATAAGTACTAAATATTTCGGTTTGTTCTTTTTCCTCATAAAAAATCCGTAATTTATTTGGAGCTGATTGTTAACACTACATTGACATTGTTTATTTCAGATGATCTACGGCAAATAATTTTTAAATAACTATAATAAATTGAGTCAGATAGTTAAATTTTCAGTGGCAGAATTTAAACCTATCCTGCATGTATTGCCCATAAGTATTCCCTACCGTAGCTAGTATTGATATTGGAACAAAATGTCGCACATTGAACGTCATATTGAAACAGTTTGACTTGAATCAGTAAACACCTGATATTTCATAGTGTCAACTAAAATTTGTATTTGATCTGTTCATACTTGCTTGTATGATGACTATAGAAATAATGAATAGCGTGTGGCATTGTTGATCTATAAACGAGGTGAAACAGTTGTTTTTTAAAACCAGTCAATTGCAGCAGTTACTAAATACCTTGCTGTCAAAAGGTTATAGATGTATTGGGCCACAAATCAGGGACAATGCAATCCTTTATGATGATCTTGATTCAATTGATCAACTACCTCGTGGCTTTAATGACACGCAGGCACCGGGTAATTACTCGTTAACAAAAAATACCTCTGAAAAGTTTTTTGACTGGGCAAATGGCCCACAGGCGATCAAACCTTTTTTGTTTTCGCCACGTGAAAAAATATGGGAGTCTGAACAGGCCGATGACGGCAAGATCTCTTTCAACACCACAGAGCCTGACCCTGCTCCAATTGCCATAATCGGCGCACGAGCCTGTGATGTTGCTGCCATGAGAATTCAGGATCAACATTTTCTCGAGCAAGAATTTGTAGATACTTATTACAAAGCCCGTCGTGAAAATTTATTGGTTGTTGCTGTTAACTGTAGCCACCCCGCTGATACCTGCTTTTGCCATTCCACGGGTGATGGGCCTTTTGTCGATAAAGGTGCTGACATTGTGCTGACAGAATTAGAATCAGGTTTTTTAATTGAGGCGCACAGCAATCAGGGTAGAAAAATACTCGAAGCACTGACTCTGGAAGATAGCACCAGCGAACATCTTGAACAGGCCAAGTCGATCAAAGCAAAGGCTTCTGAACAGAAACGCAAGCTGCCTGCATATGAAATTAAAAAGCGTTTAATGAATGAGCTTAAAAATGATGCCTGGCACGAAATTGCGACTAAATGTTTAAGTTGCGGAAACTGTACCTCGGTCTGCCCTACCTGTTTTTGTCATAGTGAAAATGAAGTGCCCGAGCTTGATGGTAAATCCTCAGCGCATTATCGCGAATGGGATTCGTGCTTTACGCAGGGACACAGCTACATCCATGGCATCACCATTCGTGCTGAAACCAGTCAGCGTTACCGCCAATGGTTAACGCATAAGTTTGCCAGCTGGCATGATCAGTATGGCCGCTCGGGTTGCGTCGGTTGCGGTCGCTGTATTACCTGGTGCCCGGTCGGTATTGACGTGATCGAATCCATCACTGAAGTGTGCGGGGAAAAATCATGAATCCGTACCAGCTCTACGAAGCCGAAATTCTTGAACGAATACAAGAATCACCTGATCTGTTTACATGGCGTCTAAAATTTACCGATGATGAAATGCAAAAGAATTATGAGTTTGCTCCGGGCCAATTCAACATGCTGTATTTGTACGGTGTCGGTGAAGTGCCTATCTCGATCGTTTCAGATCCAAAAGATAGCCATATCATTGATCACGCAATTCGAGTTGTCGGTCGCGTCACCAAAGGTATGCAGAATTTAAATACAGGTGATCGTGTTGGTATACGAGGACCGTATGGTCGTGGCTGGCCGATGCAGCAAGCAGAAAACAAAGATGTAATTATTGTTACCGGCGGCCTTGGTTGTGCACCTGTTGTTTCCGTAATCACTTACATTGAAAATCGACGTGATTTATTTGGCCATTTAAATATTGTTCAGGGAGTGAAACACAGCAACGACTTTATCTGGAAGGAGCGTTACGATCACTGGCGTGAATTACCAGATACGCAGGTACTACTTGCCGCCGATGTTGGTGAATCTATATGGCCATGGCACGTTGGCCCGGTCACCGGTTTGTTTGATGACCTAAAATACGATGTAAACAATTGCATCGTAATGATGTGTGGACCAGAAGGTATGATGCACGCTGTGAGCAAGGAAATGATACAGCGCAATGTAAATCCACCTGACCTTTACCTGTCGATGGAACGTAACATGCAATGTGCCGTTGGTCACTGTGGACATTGTCAATACGGTAGCAAATTCATCTGTAAAGATGGCCCGGTATTTAGCTACCCTGAAATCGATGAACTATTCAGTATCAAAGGTTTTTAGCATGAGCAAACCAACGGTTGCAGTACATAAATTTAGTTCCTGTGATGGCTGTCAGCTGGCATTCATCAATTTAGGAGAAGATTTACTGACCTTAAGTGGACTGGTCGACATCCTCCACTTTGCCGAAGCTGGCCCACTGAATGAAGATGCAAAAGTTGATATTGCTTTTATCGAAGGTAGTATCTCAGCATCACACGATATAGAACGCATCAAGAAAATTAGAGCTAACAGCACCTATTTAATAACCATTGGTTCGTGCGCTACCTCGGGCGGAATACAGGCGCTGCGCAACATGGCAGATACCAAACAATGGATCGAAGGAATCTACGCCAACCCAGCGGTTATAGATACGCTTGATAACAGCACGCCGATCAAAGATCACGTTAAAGTCGATCTGGAATTATGGGGCTGCCCTATCAGCAAAAAGCAAATAATTACAGCAACTCGTGCATTACTCTTTGGTGTGCTTCCGGTTGAAGAACACGACAAAGTTTGTATGGAATGTAAACGCCAGCAAACAGTTTGTGTCATGGTGACTAAAAAAGAACCCTGCATGGGGCCAGTAACAAGTACTGGCTGTGGTGCGCTCTGCCCCAGTGTCGGACGAGATTGTTATGGCTGTTACGGCCCGGCTGAAAACCCAAACACTCAAGCAATGGCAAATAGATTAGAGGGGCTTGGTCTGGTTAAAGATGAAGCTGCCAGACGTTTTTTGTTTATCAATAGCGGTGCTGAAGCCTTTCATCAGCAAGGCATGCAGAATAAGGAGGTCGATTAAATGCCAACTGATACGATAAAAATAAACGTCCCCATACTGACACGTGTTGAAGGTGAAGGCGCACTTGATTTAACCATTGAGAATCAGAAGATCACCAATCTTAATTTGCGTATTTATGAACCACCACGCTATTTCGAAAAGTTTCTTGAAGGCCGTAACTATTACGATGTACCTGATATGGTTGCACGTATTTGCGGCATCTGTCCTGTCGCTTATCAGATGAGCGCTTCACACGCGATTGAATCTATTTTTGATGTCGAGATTACACCCTGGATACGCGCCATGCGTCGCCTGTTCTATTGCGGTGAATGGTTACAGAGTCACAGCCTGCATATTCATTTATTAGCCGCACCCGACTTTCTCGGCTTTAACAGCGCGATTGAAATGGCTGCAAAGTATAGTGACGAAGTTAAGCGTGGTTTAAAACTACAGGCACTCGGCAATGATCTGATTGCCCTGTTTGGCGCACGCTCCGTGCATCCCGTTGGGGTCAAAATTGGCGGCTTTAGCAAAGCACCCTCACAAAAAAAAGTCGATGTGCTATTACAACGCGTGACCGACGCCAAACAGGATGCCGTCGATTTAATTCACTGGCTGGATACACTTGAGTTGCCTGATGATAATCAGGAATTTATTTCCGTTGCCCTGCATCACGATGATGAATACCCGTTTAACGAAGGCCGCATCATCAGCGACCACGGTCTTGATATTCCAATCAGTAAATTTGAAAAACACTTCAAGGAACACCACGTCGATCACAGCACTGCCCTGCACTGTTTGTTAGACGGTAAGCCCTATCTGCTTGGACCACTGGCAAGACTCAATTTAAACGCCGATCTACTACCTGATGATACCAAAGCCATCCTGCACAGCCTTAAAACACACTTCCCTTCGAAGAACATGTTCCACAGCATCATCGCACGCGCCATTGAAATTCACTTCACCCTGATCGAAGCTGAAGAACTGCTGGTGAATTATGAATATACTGATGAACCCTGCATGTCATTCAAGCCTAAAAAAGGCACCGGCTACGGCTGCACCGAAGCGCCCCGCGGCATACTCTGGCATCGTTATGATATGGACAAACACGGCTGCGTTACAAAAGCCATCATCGTACCACCTACCAGCCAGAACCAGCCACGCATTGAGGAAGACTTACAAAACTCACTGATCAAGTTTGGACTTGATAATGAAAAAAAAGATCTACAGCTACACGCAGAAAAAGTTATACGAAATTATGATCCCTGCATTTCCTGCGCTACGCATTTTCTTAATTTAAATTTAATCCGTGATGGTGTTATTGAGCAGAGTGGAAAAAAAGAAACCTCATTTAAGAATATTAATTTAAATAAAACTGCGATCTTCGGCATAGGCTCACCCAATGAGGGCGATGAACTCGGCTGGCAGGCAATCGATAAATTACAAAATGACAAACGCATCAGCGAATTAAAACAGAAAGGCCTGAGTTTATTTAAGCTCGATAGACCCGGTATGCTTCTTGGTGAAAGCATTAAAGATTATGATCACGTGCTTATTGTTGATGCGATTAAGGTTGGTACAACAGATAAAACTTTTGTTTGTATAGATGGTAAGCAGTTAGATTCAATATCTACCCAGCTTTCTAGTCATGAAACAGGCGTCGTAGAATCTTTGGCCATGTTAGCAACTTTAGATCTTTTACCAGTGCAGCTTGAAATGGTTGGTATCTCAAATACTGATAATAAAAATATAGAAAAAATAATAAAATTATTTAATTGATAAGATAAATAACTCTCCTTTTAGGGGTCATTCTGACAGTGAAGTATCTCGAAAAAGCCATTCCCTCGCCGTTTCTGTAATTGCTGAAACGGCTGGATGAGTTATTTTACGCTCGATAGAAATCGCAAAAAATTGTTCGATAACCTCATCGGTTTGTCCGATGCGAATCACCCCATATTGTTTTTCCACCTCTTCAGCAATCGCAGAGGGTGCGATAAACACCCCTGCTCCAGCATGACCAAAAGCTTTCATTAAGGCGCTGTCATCAAACTCACCGACGATGCGTGGATGGATATGCAGTCCATCAAACCATTTTAATAATCGGCTCTGTACAACTGTCATTTCACCAGGCATCAACATCGGCGCACCATTCAGGCTTTCCGGAAAATCTTTAGTTAATTTTTTAGCCAGCTTTGGCACAGCAAAAAAACTAACACCACATTCACCGAGTGGATGATTAAAACCACGCACATTAATATTAGCCGGAATTGGACCATCAGCGATAACAAGGTCGACCTTATGAACCGCCAATTCGGTCATCAAAGAATTAATGTCACCTTCTTTGCAGATAATACGAACAGATTCAGGTAGTTGCAAAGACGGTGCTAATAAACGATAGGCAATCGATTTTGGCACCACGTCAGTCACACCAACCTTAAATACCAGCGGCCTGTCCTCAGGTAGATTGTGTAGCATCTCTTCCAGCTCGCCACCCAATGAAAATATCTCATCGGCATAACTTAAAGTCAGCCGTCCGGTTTCTGTAAGTTCCAGATTTCGACCGACTCGATTGAATAGTGCTTCTCCCAGGCTATCTTCCAGCAAACTAAGCTGGCCACTGATGGTCTGCGGTGTCAGGTGAAGTCGTTCGCTGGCTCTGGCTATTCCGCCCTCTTTGGCGACCATCCAGAAATAGTGAAGATGTTTATAGTTGATCATAACCTTATACTCACATCGAGAAATTCGAACAATAGATCAATAATATTCGACTTTTATATAAATTGGAAGTGATCTACTCTAAGCATCAACGGTCACTAGACCAAAGTTTTGGAGAGAATCATGCAGATCAATATTCAATCACACAATTTCCCTTTAACCAGAGCACTAAAAGGACATGTTGAATGCCGACTGGGGTTTGCCCTGAGCACCAGAAATGACCATATCCAGAAGGTCATGGTGTATTTATCCGACATTAATGGTCCACGCGGTGGCGAAGATAAAAGCTGCCGCATCATGATAATACTTCCTCATCTACAGGATGTTGTAGTTGAAGACACCAAAGCAAACCTCTACTGCGCTATCGACAATGCTGCTGATCGAGCAGGACGAACTGTGGGGCGCCGACTTTCACGTCAACGCGTCAAAAATCGCTCATCAGCTCTGCTGCCTTCAATGGCAGCCAACGATTGAACAACACAACATCATTACGCTGATTGGAGATAAATAATCATGAATACATCAATAACAAATGATACGTCACGGTCACAAGCGACCATCCTTGGCACCAACAAGGTCATACGTAGCACCTACACACTGCTATCGATGACACTAGTGTTCAGCGCCATAGTCGCTGGTGTCTCGATGAGCCTTAATCTGCCCCATCCCGGCTTATTACTGACGCTAGGTGGATACTTTGGCTTACTCTACGCAACATCAAAATATCGCAACAGCGGATTAGGCCTGGCCTTCGTTTTCGCACTAACAGGCTTCATGGGCTACACACTCGGCCCGATGCTCAACGCCTACCTAGCCATGGCCAACGGTGGTCAGATAGTTATGACAGCCATGGGAGGAACCGGTGCCATCTTCTTCGGGCTTTCCGGCTACGCGATGATCACTCGTAAAGACTTCAGCTTCATGGGTGGATTTTTAATGGTAGGAATTCTGGTTGCATTCATGGCAGGACTGGGAGCCATGTTCTTTGAGATGCCAGCATTGTCATTAGCGGTATCCGCCATGTTTGTATTACTCATGGCCGGTCTTATCCTGTATGAAACCAGCAACATCATCAACGGCGGCGAAACAAACTACATCATGGCGACCGTAACCCTGTACGTAGCCATCTTTAATTTGTTCACCAGTTTATTGCATTTGTTAGGCGCGATGAACGGCAGAGAATAAAACCAGCAACATAGGTAAAGTTTATTGAACTAGTAAATTTAAGCGTGCCAGACATTGGGAATGTCGGCACGTCTTTTTATTTATGGGGATGGATTTGATGGAAAAAGTCTACTCAACCTGGCGCATTAAGCCTTGCAGTCTATTTAAGAAATTTATTATTTTTTAAATTATGACTGATAACTCTTTATCACATCCATATAATTACTATGCTCATAAGCTGCCGGATCGATCGCGCAAGACTGGCTTAAACTACCCTGCATTTGCTTCAGAGATTCGTATTCGCGTTCTTCTAGCCAGTGTTGCAACTGCTGCAATAACTCTGAGCAATACTCAGGGCCTTTATTTAATAACACGCTACACAGGTAGACAGCATCAGCGCCTGCTAATAATACTTTGATAATGTCATTGATATGATGGAAGCCACCGGTGGCGGCGAGTGATAATTCAACCTGGCCTCTGATCAGGGCAATCCAGCGAATTCTCAACAGGGCTTGCTGTGAAGTTGATAATTCGAGATGGGGTTTTATGCTTAGTGTTTCCAGATCAATATCAGGCTGGTAAAAACGATTAAACAACACAACACCATTAGCACCGGCGGATTGTAATTTACTAACCATGTTGGCGACAGATGAAAACTGTGATGACAGCTTCATAGTCACAGGAATGCTGATTTGATCACGTAAATCGCTTAACAGCTCTATATAACGATGCTCTATATCTTCACCAGTTTGTTTTGAGTCGGCGGCAACGTAATAGACATTCAGTTCAAGCGCATCAGCGCCAGCATGTACCAGTTCTTTTCCAAAGTCGACCCAGCCGTTTACGGAAATGCCATTTAGACTCGCGATGACGGGAATATTGAGCGAAGATTTAAGTTGATGCAAATGCTTCAGATAATTATCCAGTTCATGACTGTAATCTGTGGGTACAGGTTGAAAGGATTCTGCTTTGTAGTTGCCAAGCACCACTGAGTTTACATATTTTTCAAACTGCTGCTGTTCCTGGTTAACACTTTGCTCAAACAACGAAGGCATCACGATAGCAGCAGCACCTGCATCTTCAAGACGTTTCGCATCATCAATGTCACCAGTCAGAGGTGAAGATGATGGTACCAGTGGATTTTTGAGTTTCAGGCCTAGATATTGAGTGCTCAGGTCTATCATGTGAATTTCTCCCTGTTAATTCAGGGGTATTGTATTAGGTCTAATAATCGAATGCACTGCCTAAATTGCAATATTTAGGGCTGTGGCTAACTTGGATAAGAATTATTTCTGGGAGGCTGTAGGTTCGATTAGCGAGGTGTAATCGGGGGAATGTTAATCTCCCCACCAACCTCGTCATCAAGATCACCACACCAATCCATCGGATAAACACCCTTCTCTACATAACGATGAAAAGTAGAATGCGGCCAATCCTGCACACGCTTAACATAACCGTGCTTTAAGGGATTAACATGCACATAGTCTACATGACGCTGGTAATCAACATCATCACGAATCAAATGCTCCCAATAATGTCGCTGCCAGATACCACGTTCACCTGCCGATTTTCGCACAGATGAAACATACTCAGTTTTTGGTAATGATCGAGAAAAACCAGATTTAATTAATCGCCATCTTAAACTGAAATCACAATCATCCGGCGGCAAAGTAAAAATACAATGCATGTGTTCAGGTAAAACAACCCATGCATCAATATGGAATGGATGTTTTTGTTTTACAGCAAGAATAGTTTTACGGAGCAAATCAATTTCGCGCACCAACAAATCATTATTGTGACGTTCCAGAAGATTCACCGTAAAGAACCAGGTTCCACCGGGTATGAATGCACGTCTGTAGTTGGGCATATTCCTTTGCCTTTTTTGTGATTATGAAGATGATAATACTATACGTTAGATTGTACACATACAGCTATTAGAAATAGGTAATTATAAAAATACTTTTAAATCAGTCGTAGGTCAGATTAGCGCAGCGTAATCGGACGAATGTTAACTCTTGTCAGCAGATACATGCGTACGATTACGCTGCGCTAATCGTACCTACGGTGCTTAGTCTTAAATCTCCGTTCTTAATTGCATTAGCAGCATCATCATTTGGGTTGGCTGATTCCAGCCACTTTAATGACTCAACATTATTAACACCTTCTGCATGCAAAGGACTAATAAATAATAAAGCAATAAATATAGTTCTAAGTGTTCTCATTTATTTTTAGGGCTATAACGTTTGAGGTAAGCAGCGGCATGAGTATATATCAGGAAACACATATATGGCTAACCCGTCTGCTTGACCGTTTTGTTAGACCGTTTTTGATTGATCTTTACTCTGTTGTTTTTGTAACAAGATAAAAGGAGTGAAATACCTGCCAAGCCTGACATTGTGGCGAAAATAAGACTTAAGACTTCTGAAATAGGCCATGATTCGCTCTCTTTAGTTTTACCGCGCCAGTATGACACTGGGTTATTTCGAAGTGTAGTTAATTCAGAACCAGTAAGGATTATATTTCCGCTTGAACTGGTTATTGTAACTATGTCCATGACGCAACTGATAGAGGAAAGTACAGGACTACTATAGCTAAAGATGATTTGTTTTTCGCGTGAAAGGAAACCCTTTGATGTTGTGACTGTGTACCAGAACGCGGTTGTTGCGCCGCCATTGCCAGTATATAAACGAACAATTATGTTATTAGGTGTTGTGCAACTTTGCACTAGCTCTTCCATGTGCGGATTACCATGTATATTTCGACTAGGGTATGCGAGCCATGCTGCCATAAGCAGCAAGGCGATGGCAGTAAGTAGTTTGAAAATTATTCTAATATCCATATTTGAGGTCTAACGATTAAGCTAAGGGGCGACAAAAGGCGATAGCCTTTTGTTCGTCCCGCTTAAGCGAGACTGTAAATAAATCTGTGTAACTGTCTATCATTAACTCCATAACGGAGAGGA
>CBFCZV010000052.1:0-11473 GCA_965602855.1 uncultured Gammaproteobacteria bacterium
ATGAGTGAAAATAAAATTCTATTTGCTGGGCCACTCGGTGTTGGTGTTACTACAGTGATAAAAAATATCAGTGATATTGATCCAGCCATTAAAAAAGAAACAGTCAATAATGCTGAGAATATCGAAATGACTGTTGAGATGGATTACGGCGTACTGAAGCTGGATACAGGTGATCAAATACATTTGTATGGCGTGTCTGACAGAGAAACGGTAAAACTGGTTAGTGAAACTCTCAGTAAAAACTGCATAGGTATGGTTCTTTTAATTAATAACACTGACGTCGAGCCAATTAGATGTATGCTTCAAAATATTGAGTATTATCAGGAGCTGGTAGATAAAGAAGCTATCGCTGTTGGGCTGACAAAATATGATGATAGCCCGGTACCGGATATCAATGAATTCCATGTTGCACTCAGAGAAGCAAAACTACATATCCCGGTTTTTTCCGTTAATACACATGATAAGCATGACATCATTACCCTGATTAAGGCTATGTTGTATAACCTGGATTCAGGAGTTAATTGAATACAGGATTTCTGCTTCACCTCGGCATTATCGTTCGCGTTTTTACGTTACAATTCCCTTCTTTATTTGAATAAGTCTCACTGACCAATGCGCCGCCATATCCGCCGAACTAAACATCGATTGCTTAACCGTACCAGCTGGCGTACGCGCCTGATTTTTTGGTTGGGTGCAATTCTTGTTGGTGTAGTTGCGGCGATCTTTGCTCTGCTGGGTGAGTTTGCTGACCACGCTTTCCGTGAATACATTGCAGCTACGCCGTGGTTGCCTTTCATCGTTACGCCTCTAGGTTTTGTCTTGATTAGCTGGCTGACGCGCAGTTTCTTTGCGGGAGCAGAGGGCAGTGGTATTCCACAAACATTGGTGGCGATTGAACGAACTGGTGAAAGTTTGTGCAAGCGTCTGCTATCGGTTCGTATTGCTATTGGTAAATTTGTGCTGACGGTGCTGGGTTTGTTTGTCGGTGGTTCGATTGGTCGTGAAGGCCCAACAGTGCATATTGGTGCAGCGATTATGTATTCCATTGGCAGGCATATGCACGTGCCTGCGCGTTATCTCGAGCGTGGTTTGATTTTGACTGGTGGTGGCGCTGGTGTGGCCGCGGCTTTTAATACACCGCTGGCGGGGATTATGTTTGCCATTGAAGAAATGGCGCGTTCTTTTGATCGACGTAACAGTACTATGATGTTGATTGGTGTTGTACTCGCAGGCATGGTTGCGATTGTTGTGCATCAGGATAATTATAATTATTACGGTACTTCGCCCGCGCATCTTGATTTTGGTTTTGTCTGGCTGGCGGTGCTGGTCTGTGGTGTGATCGGTGGTGTGCTGGGTGGTGGCTTTAGTCAGTTTTTGATTTCGGCTTCAACATGGTTGCGACCTTTTATGCCCGCACATGCGCTCAAGATTGCTTTTGCCTGTGGATTGGTTGTTGCCTTTCTTGGCCTTGTTAGCGGTGGCGTTATTTATGGCACGGGTTATATCGAAGCGAAACAGATTGTGAGTTGTGCGGGTGTGGCTACGTGTACAACAGAAACGGGTGTGTTCTATCCCTTCCTTAAAATCCTGGCGACCATCGCGACTTATCTGAGCGGTATACCCGGTGGCATTTTTGCACCTTCTTTAGCGAGTGGTGCAGGTCTGGGTGCAAACATCGCGGCTTATTTCCCCATTGAACTGGCATCGGTGATTGTGGTGTTGGGTATGGTGGGTTATTTTTCTGCCGTGGTGCAAACACCGATCACGGCTTTTATTATCGTTATGGAAATGACCGATAATCAGGATCTGGTGTTGGCGATGATGGCGACTTCCCTGATTGCTACCGGTACTTCAAAATTGATTTGTAAGAAGTCGATTTATTTTGCGCTAGCGGAAAACTTTCTGGCAAATTTGAAAATGAGTGAACCTGAGATTAAGGCGAAGTCTTAATTTATTTATTTCTTTTCAGCAAAACATACACCGCACCCGTGCCACCATCTTTAGGTTGTGCGCTACAAAAAGCCAGCACTGTTGGTGCTGCGCGTAACCAGCGATTGACCATTGGTTTGATTACCGGTTTTTTACCGGGTGAGCTGTAGCCTTTGCCGTGTACGATGATGATGTTGCGGCTGCCATCGGCTTCACATTCAGCTAAAAATTCCAGCAAATAGTTACGTGCGGCATCAACGGTCATACCGTGCAGGTCGATGCTGTTGTCGATTTGAAATTTTCCTTTGCGTAATTTTTTCAGCGTATCCGGTGTGATGCCGTCACGGGAATAAAGTAGTTGATCGGGGCAGTCATCGACGGGAGCGTCTGAGAAAACATCGTTGATATCGGGGCGTTCATCATGGCTGCGAATTTTGATGTTTTTACGCGCAGGGTTTGTCTGGGCTTTATTGTCCTGCTTGATGGGTTTCACGTCCTGCATAGCTTCCTGAAATAACGAAGCTTCGTCGATGATCTCTTCATTGGTTTCTGCTGCCTCAGATTGTTCCTGCCAGGCGTCATACCAGTTCTTTTTGCCGTCTTTTTTTGAATCATCCTGCATGGGTTGTGGCCACATCATGTAATATAGTCAGCTCTATTTTAACGATGATTTTGTTTCATGCACATATTATTAAGCAACGATGACGGTTACCTTGCTCCGGGGTTGCGGATACTGGCGGAGGCGTTGAGCAAGTTGCACACGGTCTCAGTGGTAGCACCGGACCGTAATCGTAGCGCTGCCAGTAATTCCCTGACGCTGGAGCAACCGTTGCGAGCTTCTGTGGGAGATAACGGCTTTACCTGTGTTAACGGTACGCCTACTGATTGTGTGCATCTGGCGATTACCGGTTTGCTGAAGTCTGAGCCGGATATTGTGATTTCGGGCATTAATGATGGCGCCAATATGGGCGATGATGTGCTGTATTCAGGTACGGTTGCCGCGGCGATGGAAGGTCGTTTTTTGGGCTTGCCCGCGATTGCTGTTTCTATGGGATCTTATGAGCCGCAACATTTTGAGAGTGCCGCCAAAGCGATTGTGCAGATTGTTGATCAGTTGCAACAGCAGCCGTTGACGCAGGATAGTATTTTGAATGTGAATGTACCCGATCTACCCTGGCATGAGATCAAAGGCATCAAGGCCACGCGTCTGGGCAATCGACATAAATCGGAAGGCGTGATCAAACAGACTGATCCACGTGGTGAGCCAGTGTACTGGGTAGGGCCACCGGGCAAAACGCAGGATGCGGGTGAGGGCACTGATTTTCATGCGGTCGAGCACGGCTTTATTTCGATGACTCCTTTGCAGATTGATTTAACCCGATATGATAGCCTTCAGGGTTTGGGCGAGTGGCTGGATACAGCTTCGTTCTTCAATTCATAACAATAACGACAACAAAGAACTGGCTAAATGCAAAGAAGTATTCAAGGTATAGGAATGACGTCGCAGCGCACGCGTGACCGTCTGATCGAGCGCCTGCGTGAGAAGGGCATTACTGACGAGCGTGTGCTGGAAGTCATGCGCACCACGCCCCGGCATTTATTTATTGATGAGGCGCTGGCACATCGTGCTTATGAGGATTCGTCTTTACCTATTAGTCAGGGGCAAACCATTTCACAGCCTTATATTGTGGCAAAAATGACCGAGTTGTTGCTGCAACCCAAGGTGCCGGATTTTGTGCTCGAAGTGGGTACCGGCTCAGGTTATCAGTCAGCAGTGTTGTCGCGTCTGGTAGCCAAGGTTTATACCGTAGAGCGCATCAGTACTTTGTTAGACAGGGCGAGAGAAGTACACCGCGAGATTGGGCTACGCAATATTTACAGCAAGCACAGTGATGGCTCCTGGGGCTGGCCTGAGAATGGTCCGTACCCGGCGATTATGGTTACAGCCGCACCTGAGAAAGTCCCTGAATCATTATTGGAGCAGCTAACCGTGGGTGGCCGTATGGTGATACCTGTAGGTTCGATTTCTGGCGATCAGCAGTTGAAACTGATTACTCGTGTTTCTGCAATAGATTTTGAGGAACGGACGCTGGATGCTGTGCGTTTTGTGCCATTGCTCAATGGCTCGGTACGATAGTTATGCTATTTAAAGGGTTGTATAACAAATGTATGCAGATGGCGGCGCATCCCAATGCGGAGCGTTATCTGGCTGGCGTCAGTATTTTCGAGTCCATCTTTTTCCCCGTGCCGACGGCTTTGATGGTAGCACCGATGGCGGTGGCCAGGCCGGAACGTGCACTGCGAATTGCAACTATAGCGACTGTCACTTCCGTGTTTGGTGGCTTATTTGGCTATATGCTGGGTTACTTTGCTATTGGCTGGATTGAGCCAGTGTTGCACGATGTGGGTTACTGGGAGAAGTACACAATGGCGCAGGAGTGGTTTAAAGAATGGGGCTTCTGGTCTGTGGTGGTGGCGGGTTTCTCTCCCATCCCCTTTAAATTATTCACCATTACCGCTGGTGCTTTTGCTATGTCGTTGCCGGTATTTTTGCTGGCGGCACTGGTTGGGCGTTCCGCACATTTCTTTCTGGTCGCATTTCTGATGGCCTGGGCAGGGCCAAAACTGGAGCCAACGGTTCGCCGCTATATAGAATGGCTGGGCTGGTTTACTGTGTTGGCGATTGCAGCTGCTATCTATTTCCATCGTTGAGATATGCTTCGTAAGCTCGGATTAATCTTTTTTCTTCATGCACTGCTGGCAGGCTGCACTTCCACGCGTTTTAACTGGAATCCTGATGATTATTCGGTCGCTTCTGGTGATACCTTGTACTCCATCGCCTGGCGTTATGAGATAGATCCTGATGATCTGGCAAAATGGAATCAGTTATCACCACCTTACGTAATTCGCCCCGGTGATCGTCTGCATACCAGAGAGTCGGATAGTCGTGAGGCAGGCAGGCCAGAACAGAGGCGGCAGATGCAGGTCACAGAAATTGAGGTGAGGCGTGGTGATACGCTGTTTTCTTTGGCCAGGGAAAATAATTTGAGTGTAGCCAGACTGGCGGCGATTAATGGTCTGAAAAAGCCTTATGTGATCAATCCCGGTCAAATTTTGCGTTTGAAGGGCCATTCTGTCGCAAATCCAGTTAGAACAGCAGGGCAAAAAATTACATCGGGTAAAACAACAGCGCGGGTTACGCGGCCGGTTATCAGCACAATAAAATCACCCGTGGAAACCAACCGTAGCGTGAACTGGCAATGGCCGGTTAAGGGTAAACTGGTTGCTCGCTTCAATAAACGTAAAAATAATGCCAAAGGTATCGACATTTCGGGGCGTGAAGGCAAGCAGATCAGCGCGGCATCGGCTGGAAAAGTGGTTTATAGCGGTAATGGTTTGATTAGTTACGGCAATCTGGTGATTATCAAACATAGTCGCTCTTATCTCAGCGCTTATGCGCACAATAAAAAGCTGCTGGTTAAGGAGGGCGAGATGGTAAAAGCTGGCCAGAAAATTGCAGAATTGGGTAAAACGGGTACAGAAAAACCAAAATTACACTTTGAAATTCGTAAAAATGGCAAACCTGTCGACCCTCTGAAGTATCTTCCTCGTAGTTGATTGTCTTATCTCAAACCACAATATCATGTGGTTAGGCGTTCAATCGTAAAGTTAATTTTAATTAATTCAAATAAATCCTTGCTTTACAAGGATATTTAGTGATATAAATTTTTTTAACTTGTGGGTTGTTTTAGAAGTGGCCTGTAAGTATCTGGAAACAAAGGATTTTGGATGGGGTTCCAGACAAGCACTAAAAATGCGAAAACAAAAATAAAAACGTATTTGGATGAGGGGAATAAAAATGAGAGAAGCTACGTTAGAGAGCGACAATAATATTGGTGATGTTGGTGTGTTGATGCACGATGTTGATGATGCTGAAGTGGTCGAAGAGGATTTTGAAGCTGCCAAAGAGAAAGTGGCTGCTAAAAAACCTTCCGAAGCTATAACTGGCAGGGTTAATCGAAAAGAACTCGATGCTACGCGTTTGTATCTGAGAGAAATCGAAGGTTCACCGTTATTAACTGCTGAAGAAGAAGTTTACTATTCCCGCCTGTCCCTGAAGGGCGATATGGAAGCCCGCAAGAAAATGATCGAATGCAATCTGCGTTTGGTGGTTAAAATTGCCCGTCGCTATATGAACCGTGGCCTGGCGCTGCTTGATCTGATCGAAGAAGGTAATCTGGGTTTGATCCGTGCGGTTGAGAAATTTGATCCTGAGAAGGGTTTCCGTTTCTCTACTTACGCTACCTGGTGGATTCGTCAGACTATCGAACGTGCGCTGATGAACCAGACACGTACTATTCGTCTGCCTATTCACGTTATTAAAGAATTAAACGTTTATCTGCGTGCTGCTCGCAAACTTGAGCAAACCATGGATAAAGAGCCTAGCGCCGAAGACATCGCCAAAATGCTGGACAAACCAGTGGCCAATGTTGAGAAAATGCTGGGTCTGCGTGATCGCGTGACATCGGTTGATGTACCGGTCGGTGCGGAAAATGATCGTCCCTTGCTTGAAATCGTTGCTGATGAGCGCGTTCAGGCTCCACCAGAAATGCTACAGAACGAAGATGTAATGGCGAATCTGGGTGTCTGGATGGATCAGCTCGATGAAAAACAACGTGAAGTGCTGGTACGACGTTTTGGTTTGCACAACCATGAACGTACTACGCTGGAAGATGTGGGTCGTGAACTGGGTGTGACTCGTGAACGAGTTCGTCAGATTCAGATGGATGCACTGAAACAGCTACGCAAAATTCTTGAAAGTCAGGGTTTCTCTGAAGAGCTGTTATTTCAGGATTAATGATTAGTTAAAATAAAAAAAAGGCGCATGACTTGACCGGGTGGTTCGTTGAACTACCCGGTTTTTTTATGCCTGCAAAATCAGGCCACAAACCACATGGCGACCTTCGCCACTCAAAATATTATAAGTCCGGCAGGCAGCACCGGTATCCATAATCTCGACACCGACTCCCAGCTTGATTAATTCTGCATAGGTTTCTACTGGCGGAAATACCAGTTTGTTGCCGGTGCCAATGAGTACCAGTTCGGGTTTTAATTGAATGATGGGTGAAAAATGCTCGCTAGCTAACTCTTCAGGTGAGCAAGGTGCCCAGTCAGATTTGAGTTGCTGGCTTGAGATAATCAGACTGTGATTGAAATTCTTGCCGTTTACCTGAAGTATGTTTTCATCATAACCGGTAATGAAATACCCTTCGTTTAGGTCAGCTTCAGCAAATTTCATAATGGTTATCCTGCTAATAATATTGAGTGGCATTATACGTTCTGTTCGGAGGCCTGCATATGCAGTAGAATGCGCTCCATATTGGTATTTTGACTCAATAATGAAGAGTCCGATGACGGGAGAGAATCTTGGAAGCAGTAAAAGTAGGTTTATTAGGTCTGGGTACAGTGGGTGGCGGCACAGCTACAGTATTGCTGAGAAATGCAGCAGAAATTCAGGCACGTGTTGGTCGCGCCATTGATGTTTCGCACGTTGCTGGTTTGGGTATCGCTGATCAAACGATTGTTGATCCTGCCAAAGTTAAACTCACCGAAGATGCTTTTGAAGTCGTCAATGACCCTGAAGTACAAATTGTTGTTGAGTTGATCGGCGGTTACACACTGGCCAAAGACCTGGTGATGAAAGCGATTGATAACGGCAAGCACGTTGTTACCGCTAACAAGGCACTGATTGCAACCCACGGCACCGAGATCATGCAAGCGGCTACCGCCAAAGGTGTGACTGTTTCTTACGAAGCGGCGGTGGCTGGTGGTATCCCCATCATCAAAGCCATGCGCGAAGGTTTGGCTGGTAATCAGATTGAATGGCTGGCTGGCATCATCAACGGTACTGGTAATTTTATTCTTACCGAAATGCGCGACAAGGGTCGTGATTTTGATGACGTATTAAAAGAAGCACAGGAATTAGGTTACGCTGAAGCCGATCCTACTTTTGACGTGGAAGGCATCGATGCTGCGCATAAATTAACAATTCTTGCTTCACTGGCATTCGGCATCGAATTACAGTTTGAAAAAACTTACACCGAAGGCATCAGCAAAGTCACTACTGAAGACGTGAACTACGCCGAAGAGTTAGGCTATCGTATTAAACATTTAGGTATAGCACGTAAAACTGATAAGGGTATCGAGCTGCGAGTACATCCAACATTAATTCCTGAAAAACGTTTATTGGCCAATGTTGATGGCGTGATGAATGCTGTTCTGGTTCAGGGTGATGCAGTTGGCCCAACTTTATATTACGGCGCCGGTGCCGGTGCAGAGCCAACCGCTTCCGCAGTGGTCGCAGATATTATCGATACTGTGCGTTCGATTGATGTACCAGCAGATCAGAAAGTACCGCTGTTAGGTTTTAGAGCTGACTCAATGCGTGATACGCCTGTGCTAGCTATCGAAGATGCTGAAACTTCTTACTACCTGCGAATGAGCGCTGAAGACAAACCCGGTGTGCTGGCTGAAGTTTCAGAAGTATTTGCTGCTCACAGCATCAGCCTGGAAGCTGTCTTGCAAAAAGAACCATCAGAAGGCGTGAACCTGGTGAATCTGATTTTACTTAGTCAGCCCGTTCAGGAAAAGAACATGAATGGTGCGATTGAAGAAGTTGAAGCACTGTCAGCGATACAGGGTAACGTTGTGCGTATTCGTATGGAGCATTTGGGATAAACTGAAACTTACCATTAAATATAAAAAGGCCGAGCTTAATCGCTTCGGCCTTTTTATTTATTGCGTAAAGAAACTAATTACAAAAACGAAAGAATCTCTTCCTCAATTGCGACCTTCTCAATAATACTTTTCTGTGTTATCTCTTTATCAAACAGTTCGTTGATCATTGTTGGGATTTCAATGTTGGCCTCTTTAGCAATAGATTTTAGTGCATCGATGTCGTGTGCATCAACTTCACCCGTTAGTGCGTTGGCAATCACGGGTGAGAACTTGGTCCATTCTGCGGTTGAGTAAACAATGGTTTTTAATTCTTTGTCTCTGCAGGTGTCGTAGGTTTTGAAACAGGTGGCGGTGTGTGGGTCCATCAAGTAGCCTTTTGCAAAGGTGTTTTTGATGTAAGTCTTGCCTTCGTCGTCGTTACAAAAATCGGCAGCAAAAATATTCTGAATCTGTTTAAGCTCATCATCGTTCAACTGGTAATGTTTTTCTGTGTCCAGTTGTTTCATTAATTCTTTGGTGCGCGTTTTGCCGAATAGATCGAACAGGATGCGTTCGATGTTGGATGATTTTAAAATATCCATGGCTGGTGAGGTGGTGGGTATTACTGACATGGTTCTTAAATCGTAAGCACCAGTTTTGATTAACTGCGTTAGTACATTGTTGTTGTTCGAGGCGATCAAGATTTTCTCAACGGGTAAGCCCATCTTCATCGCGTAGTAACCACCGAGTGCATTACCGAAGTTGCCGCTGGGTACATCCAGATAAACTTTTTCACCCATGCTGATGGCTTTTTGACGGACTAGTTCGAGATAAGAGTGGATGTGGTAAATCGTCTGGAAAATAATGCGGCCAAAGTTAACCGAGTTGGCAGCGGACAGACTGATGCTTTTTTCTTTTAATTTGCTGTTGAAACTTTCTGAAGCCAGTAAAGCTTTTAGTGCATTTTGGGTGTCGTCAAAATCGCCTTTAACCCCGATGACTTTTAAATTATCAGCATCTTCGGTGACCATCTGTAAACGTTGCACATCAGAGGTGCCACCGATGGGGTACATGCAGGCAACACGAACATTGGCTTTGTTCTTGAAAGTTTCTAATGCAGCAGGCCCAGTGTCACCGGAAGTCGCCGCCAGTATCAGATAGTTTTCATTGCGTTTCTGTGCGATGGATGACAGCACGATACCAAAAGGTTGTAGTGCCATGTCTTTAAAGGCTCGAGTGGGGCCATGGTATAGCTCGCTGACAAACAAATCATCAAGAACTTTAACAACTGGCACAGGATGAGCTGGATCATCAAACTCATCGTACAGAGCCAGCGCCTTGTCGATAGTCGCTGAATCAATATCGATTTCAAAAGCTTCAAGCACAGCCTTGGCCAGTGTTTTGTAGTTGGAGTCCAGATGCTTGCTCAGGAAATCTTCACCCAGATTAGGCAGTGATTCTGGTGAATAAATGCCACCAAAAGAGGAGATGGGTGAAAGAATTGCCTGTGAAAAGCTGACCTTTTCAGGGCGCTGACCGTCGTTGCCGCGTGTTTCTATGAAGTTCATGTTTGATCCGATGGATTGATCTGTAAATAATTATGGCGAATTATACAGAATTAGAAGCTATAGATATTCCAGAATTTCTTCTGGCTTATCGATGGAATGATTGGCCTTCCAGCTATCGGTGTCTTCATGCTCATCAATATAACCGTACTGGGCGATCAGCGTTTTCATGCCAGCATTGTTGCCCGCTTCAATGTCACGGTGGGCGTCGCCAATGTATATGCATTCCTCTGCCTGACTGCCTGCCAGTTCGCAGGCGTGGTACATGGGTTCGGGATGAGGCTTGCGATTCTCGGTGGTGTCACCACTGACAATGCAGGCAGCATGATCGGTGAGGCCGAGTGCTTCCATTAAAGGTTCAGTCAACCAGCCGGGTTTGTTGGTGACCACGCCCCAGTTCAAACCCTGCTTTTCGATATGGTCGAGTACAGCCTGCGTGCCCTGAAATAATTTTGAATGCACAGCGATTTTTTGCTTGTAAATATCGAGGTAGCGTTTTTTCAGGCGTTCTAATCTTTCTTCTTCGAGTTCAGTGCCGAAGGCGAGTTTGACCAGTGCGACACTGCCATCTGAAACCACGGGGCGAACTTTGTAGAAGGGTAGTAACAGCTGATTTTCTTCGCGACAGAGCTGATCGAGTGCAGCGGCCATATCGGGCGCAGTATCGATCAAGGTGCCATCGAGGTCGAACAGAACGGTCTTAATCATAGCGGGGCTATTCGGCAGGGCGTTGGTAACACACCATGTAATTGATATCGACGTCGTGGCTGCTGCGGAACATGTTGGTCAGTGGGTTGAAGCTAATACCTTCAATGCCTTTAAGCTCCAGTCCGGCCTGTCTCGCCCAGATATCCAGTTCTGAAGGTCGGATAAATTTGCTGTAATCGTGCGTGCCTTTGGGCAGCATTTTCATGATGTACTCAGCGCCGAGAATGGCGAACAGATAAGACTTGGCATTTCGGTTGACGGTGGAGAAATACACTGAGCCACCAGGTTTGACCAGTTGGGCGCAGGCGTTAATGACGGAGGCGGGGTCGGGTACGTGTTCCAGTAATTCCATGCAGGTCACCACATCGTATCGGGCGGCCTGTTCATCGGCGTGTGCTTCAACGGTGGTTTGAATATATTCGATCTCCAGATCTTCTTCCATGGCGTGCAATTTTGCTATGGACAGCGGCGATTTACCCATGTCGATGCCGGTGGCTGCGCTACCTGATCGCGCCATGCTTTCTGTGAGAATACCGCCGCCGCAACCGACATCC
>CBFCZV010000053.1:0-11191 GCA_965602855.1 uncultured Gammaproteobacteria bacterium
GCATAAGTCGCACCGCAGGCTTCGCAGTTATCGCCGTATTGATCATCGGCATCACATTTAGGGCAAATGCCCTTAATAAAACGATCCGGCAGGAACATTTCTGCTTCCGGGTCATAAGCCTGTTTGATGGTTTCGGTACGGATGTGGCCATCCTCGCGCAGCTTCAGGTAAATGTCGCTGGCGATTTCTTTGTTCTCTTCCGAATGCGTGGTGTAGTAATTGTCGAAGCCGATCAGGAAATCAGCAAAATCAGCTTCGTGGTCTTTTTGAGTGGCAGCAATCAGCTCTTCCGGGGTGATGCCATCCTGACGAGCGCGCAGCATAATCGGTGTGCCGTGGGCATCATCAGCGCAGACGTAGTAGCAGGTTTGTCCGCGCAAACGCTGAAAACGCGCCCAGATATCGGTCTGGATGTATTCCACCAGATGTCCCAGATGGATCGGGCCATTGGCGTAAGGCAGGGCGCTGGTGACTAATATATTGCGTTTGTCGGTCATTTCTCTATGTTCTTTATGATCTGTGGCTGCACCACAAGGGGCGCATAACTTACCATGTCTGGCCATTATGATCATCTAAAAAGCTGATATCAAAGGCAATTGTGGGGTTAAAAAAAAGTCTCGTTGGTGTAGAATACCGCTCCTTTCTAATATGCTGCGTTTTTTAGCGGCGAAATCAATGTTGCGGAGATTACACGCATGAGTGTGACACAAGAACAAGTTGAATCAGCGATCAAACAATATATCGATCCTTATCTTGAGAAAGATCTGGTCACAGCCGGTGCGATTAAAGACATTAAAATCGAAGGCGATGCGGTTAACGTTCAAGTAGTACTGGGTTTTCCCGCTTTTGGTTACATCGAAAAACTGGCCAACGAGCTCAAAAGTAAAATAGAAGCTGTTGATGGTGTTTCATCCGCTGAAATTGAAGTACGCTCAGAAATTGTCAGCCATACCGTACAGGGTGGCATGAATCCACTGGAAGGTATCAAAAACGTTATCGCCGTCGCTTCCGGTAAAGGTGGTGTGGGTAAATCCACCACAGCTGTAAATCTGGCACTGGCACTACAGGTTGAAGGTGCCAAGGTTGGTATCCTGGATGCGGATATCTACGGTCCCAGTATTCCTCGTATGTTAGGTATCGAAGGCAAGCCCGAATCTACTGATGGCAAATCATTAGAGCCTATGGGTGGTCACGGTGTTCAGGCGATGTCGATTGGTTTCATGATCGATGAAGAAACCCCAATGATCTGGCGTGGCCCGATGGTGACACAGGCATTGGAACAGCTGTTGCGTGATACCCAGTGGAAAAATCTTGATTATTTAGTCATCGATCTACCTCCTGGCACCGGTGACGTACAACTAACACTGGCGCAAAAAGTGCCAGTGAGTGGTTCAGTCATCGTTACCACGCCACAGGATATCGCGCTACTGGATGCTCGCAAAGGCCTGAAGATGTTCGAGAAGGTGGAAGTGCCTGTACTCGGTATCGTTGAAAATATGAGTATTCACATCTGTTCGAAATGTGGCAACGCTGAACACATCTTTGGTCAGGGCGGCGGCGAGAAAATGTGTGAACAGTACAACGTCGATTTCCTTGGTTCTCTACCGCTGGATATTGATATTCGTATCAATGCTGATAGTGGTCATCCGAGTGTAGCAAGAGATCCCGAAAGTCAGGCTAGTCAGATTTATCGTGATATTGCACGTCGTACAGCGGCCAAGCTTTCACTGAAAGCAAAAGATTTTTCTGCCAAGTTCCCGAATATTGTTATTCAGAACAACTAGTAGAAAGCTTTTCTGGTTTGATAAAAAAGCAGCTTTTGGGCTGCTTTTTTATTGGTTGGGTATTTCTTTGTTTATTGTCATATTGTGCCAGCCCAGAAATAACCTGATAGAATCCTCCATCATTCAGAACAACCAAACACAAGATAACAACATGAGCATAAAATCGGATAAGTGGATACGTCGTATGGCGGCTGAGGGTATGATTGAGCCGTTTGAAGCAGGGCAGATAAGAACGGACGAGTCAGGTGGACGAATAGTCTCTTATGGTACGTCCAGCTATGGTTATGACGTGCGTTGTGCTGATGAGTTTAAGATTTTTACTAATATCAATTCAGCGATTGTTGATCCCAAGGATTTTTCTGAAAACAGTTTCGTCGATTTCAAAGGTGATGTTTGTATTATCCCGCCTAACTCTTTTGCACTGGCGCGTACGGTTGAGAACTTCAAAATTCCACGCAGTACTTTGACTATATGCCTGGGTAAATCGACTTATGCTCGTTGTGGCATTATCGTGAATGTAACGCCGTTGGAGCCTGAATGGGAAGGTCATGTGACGCTGGAGTTCTCTAATACTTCACCGCTACCCGCAAAAATCTACGCTAACGAAGGTGTCGCGCAGATGTTGTTCTTTGAGTCTGATGAGGTTTGTGAAACTTCTTATGCTGATCGTGGTGGCAAGTATCAGGGGCAGCAGGGTGTTACCTTACCCAAGACTTAATCGGTTTTATCTGAATGTTTCAATTTTCCAGTTGCGTTCCTGCGCGATAGTTCTTAACTGATCATCGGGATCGACTGCTACCGGGGTTGTCACCTGTTCCAGTAATGGCAGGTCGTTGTGTGAGTCGCTGTAGAAATAACTGCCTTCCAGATTTTTTCCTGATGTTTCCATCCATTCATTCAGCTTGGTGATTTTCCCTTCCTGAAAACACGGTGTGCCGGAAACCTTGCCGGTGTACTGGCCATCGACGATTTCCGGTTCGGTGGCGATCAGGTGATCTACCCCAAAAGCTTTGGCAACCGGGCCGGTGACAAAACTGTTGGTCGCGGTGATGATGACGATGTAGTCACCCTGTTCTCGGTGTTGGTCAATTTTGGCCTGACCTGTTTCGGTCATGATTTCTCTAATCGATGAGTCCATGAATTCAGCGTGAAAGGATTGCAGGCGGTCAAAATCATTTTCGGCCAGTGGTGTCAGGGCAAAGTTGAGGAATTCGTGAATATCCAGCGTGCCCTGTTTGTACTGTTCATAAAAACGCAGGTTGGCCTGTTCATATAAGCTCTTATCGACCAGTCCCTTGTCGCTGAGAAAACAGCCCCAGAGATAGTCGCTGTCGCCAGCCAGTAGTGTGTTGTCGAGATCGAAAAGAGCCAGTGCCATGCGTGAGTTCCAAAACAATATTCAGGGATACGGATGGTAAAGGCTTATGCTGTGTCTGACCAGTATTAAAAAAATAGTATTTTTGAGCAACGATTGCAGCCTTTCATTGTTCGTACTTCTAGTTGTCTGCTACTATCGTTATTAATTAATAAAATTGTTATGGTCGTTGCATTATTTGAGTGGCCATAAAAAACGGCGGTCTTGTTTAAGTGATTGATTCAAAAGGCTATAGGCCAAATGTTGGGATTGTTTTGTGCAATCCTGAAGGCAAAGTATTCTGGGCGCGTCGCTGTGGTCAGGATGCATGGCAGTTCCCGCAGGGCGGTATCGATGAAAATGAATCGCCCGTAGACGCGATGTATCGTGAATTGCAGGAAGAAACCGGTTTGCTACCCGAGCACGTTGAAATTGCGGGGCAGACCAGTGACTGGTTGCGTTATCACATTCCTGATCATTTGTTGCGGCGGCACTCGAAACCATTGTGTATTGGTCAGAAACAAATCTGGTTCAATTTGAAACTCATTGGTACTGAAAATGACTTCAATTTGGAAGACTGTGATAAGCCCGAGTTTGATCGCTGGCGCTGGGTGGATTACTGGTCACCGGTGGATGAGATTATCTCTTTTAAACGCGATGTGTATCGGCAGGCTCTGGAAGAGCTGGAACAATACCTCTAAAAAGCAGGTTGCAGTTCGACCAGCAGGATAATAGCAATCAGACCAAATACGGGTAGTTCGTTAAATACCCGATACCATTTGTGTGAGTGATTATTATGATCATTTTTGAAATCGATCATCAGTTTGCCGCACCAGACGTGATAGATAACCAGCAGGGCCACTAGAGCTAGTTTGATTTGAAGCCAGCTGTTGGAATACATCTGGGAGAAATAGCTGGCCAGCCAGAAGCCAAGAACAATTGTGATGATAGCGCCGGGTGTGGCGATGCCCCAAAATAATTTGCGCTCCATGATTTTAAAGCGCTCCTTGCTGATAGAATCCTCAGCGCTGGCGTGGTAGACGTAAAGTCGTGGTAAATAGAATAAAGCGGCGAACCACGTCACCATGAAAATAATATGAAAAGATTTAACCCATAACATTTTGATAAACCACTACACTCTGCCCAAAGCTGCATAATACAGAAAACTGGATAAAGAGTAGAGCAGAAAAGAAGAATATGAAATTGAAGATAGTTAAAAGAGAGGAACAGGCGTGATTTCCGTAGGTATTGTAGGTGGCACCGGTTATACCGGCGTTGAGTTGCTGCGTTTGCTGGTGACGCATCCTGAAGTTGATTTAAAAATGGTGACTTCACGTTCAGAAGCAGGCAAACCTGTGGCTGATACCTACCCAAATTTACGTGGTTTTACCGATGTCTGTTTTTCTGAACCAGATGTAAAAGCATTGGCTAGCTGTGATCTGGTGTTTTTTGCCACGCCCAATGGCACGGCGATGAAACTGGTGCCTGAGTTACTCGAGCAGGGCACCAGAGTGATCGACCTGGCGGCGGATTTCAGATTGAAAGATACAGCTGAATGGGAGCAATGGTACGGCATGCCTCACGCCTGTGCAGACGTGCTGGCTGATGCAGTTTATGGCCTGCCTGAAATTAATCGTGATGCGGTGGTCAATGCCAAAGTGGTGGCGAATCCGGGTTGTTATCCAACGGCGGTGGGTCTTGGATTTTTGCCGTTAATTGAGAATGGTTTGATCGATGATCAGCATTTGATCGCCGATGCCAAATCGGGCGTTAGTGGTGCTGGCCGTGGTGCCAATGTGGCTTCTTTATTATGTGAGGCTTCAGAAAGTTTCAAACCTTATGCGGTTGATGGTCACCGTCATCTACCTGAAATCCGTCAGACACTGGGCGGCGTTGCGGGTCATTCGGTAGGTTTGACCTTTGTGCCACATCTGGTGCCGATGATTCGTGGTATCGAAGCCAGTTTGTATGCAGTGCTGAATAAAACGGATGTCGATTTGCAGGTTTTGTACGAAGAGCGTTATAAAGACGAGCCCTTTGTCGATGTGCTGCCAAAAGGTACCATGCCGGAAACACGTTCAGTGCGCGGTGCCAATGTCTGCCGGATTTCGGTATTTCAACCACAGGGTGGCGATACGGTGGTGGTTTCATCGGTGATCGATAATCTGGTCAAAGGCGCGGCAGGTCAGGCCGTCCAGAATATGAATATTATGTTTAAACTAGAGGAGACGGCTGGGCTTGATAAACCAGCCTTGATGCCCTGATGAATTACAAACCAGTACAAAGCCGAATTTTAATTACCATTCAGCGCCCCGGTGTATGGGCAATGAATTTCCTGTTGTTATTATGCGTTATAGCGCTGATGATTTTCATCGCATTTGAGTATGGCCAGCGCGTTGCTGGTTATGACAAGACCGAGGCGATCAATTATATCGAGGGTCTGGAGCTGCAAATTCTGAATTTAAAGATGGAAAATACGGAAAGTCAGCGTCAGGCTACTATGCTTGAACGTAATAGTACGATTGATGGTGGTGCTTCTGATCAACTTAAAATTTCGCTGACCGAAGCGCAGGCTGAAACATTGGAACTTAAGAAGGAATTATCCTTCTATAAAAGTATTATCACGCCGGGTGATACCAAGCGCAGCTTGATGATTCAAACTATACAGCTTAAGCCTGATGCAGTGAATGGCGTTTATCAATATCAGATTATGGTCAGCCAACGTGGTCGGAATGATCGCTTTGCCAGGGGTAGTATTGATGTCGTGCTCGGTGGTTCCAGTGCGGGACAGGAGCAGATAATTAAGTTGAGCGAGGTTTCGCAAGACGTAAAAAATCCGATTAGTTTTGGATTTAAATATTTTCAGAAATTTAGCGGTACCATGACATTGCCGGAAACATTCCAACCGGAATATATGCGGGTTAAAGTAAAACCCAAATCCAGTAAAATAGATCCGATTGACGAGCAATTTGCATGGGCTGATTTAACAGCAGCAGGAGAGTGAAAAGTGTGGGGCAATAAAAATAAAATAAGATCATCCAAGATTGATACCCTGATAGGTCAGGGTATGGAAATTCACGGTGATGTTAAATTTGATGGTGGTTTGCATCTGGATGGAAAAATCATCGGTAATGCAGTCGCTGAAAATGGCGGTAATTCTGTTTTTGTCGTTAGTGATAAAGGGCGCGTAGAAGGTGACATCAGTGTTTCTTTTGCCATCATTAATGGAGAAGTGATCGGCAATGTTTACGCCAGTGAAAAGCTGGAACTGTCTGGTAAAGCCCGTATTACGGGTGATGTGCACTACAGTTTGCTGGAAATGGCCAGTGGTGCTGAAGTGAATGGTAAAATGGTGCACGAAAGCGAGAAGAAGCTGTTAGAGCACCATGTTGCAGAAGACCATTTCGTTGAAGATGTTGATGATGAACACGCGCAAAGTGCGGAGTCTGTTTAGTTGTGATTTAACCCGAGTGGGTAGTCAGCGCAATACTTGACTATTTTACTCGGGTAATGCTACATTAACGCTATCTAATATATCTAGTGATGTGAAGTTATGAGTATTGAAGTTTCATTTACCCCCATGCGTCCCAGTGTGGTCGAGCAAAAGGCTGAAATCACTGATGCAGCGGCGGCTAAAGTCAAAAAACTGATCGAAGAAGAAGGTAATCACAACCTGAAATTGCGTGTTACCGTGAGTGGCGGTGGCTGTTCCGGTTTCCAGTACGGTTTTGATTTTGATGAAAATGTGAATGATGATGACATCAAGATCGAAAAAGACGGTGTCACTATGTTGATCGATACCATGAGCATGCAGTATCTGGCGGGCTCGGCGGTAGATTTTCTTGATGGTCTGGAAGGTTCGCGCTTTGTTATTAGCAATCCCAATGCCAAATCCACCTGTGGTTGTGGTTCTTCATTTTCTGTCTAACTAACTGAAAACTATAAGATTGCTAAAAGGCGCATGATGCGCCTTTTTTAGTTATGGAATACATTTTATCTGTTGTTTGTTAAGCTACGCGTCCGTTTTGTTAGGAATTTGTTATGAACGAATATTTGCCCGGTCTCGCAGGTGTGCCTGCCACAAAATCTAATATTTCTTCCATCGATGGTGAGAAGGGAATATTGGCTTACCGTGGTTATGATATTCGTGATCTGGCTGAAAACAGCACGTTTGAAGAAACCTCGCTACTGCTGCTCGATGGCACATTACCTACGCAGGCCGAGCTGGACGATTTTGACCAGCAACTCCGTGGCGAGCGTCGCGTAAAATACAATGTTCGCGAAATGATGAAATATATGCCTACCAGTGGTCGTCCCATGGAAATGCTGCAGACGGCGGTAGCCAGTCTGGGTATGTTCTATGGTGGTGAAGATGTTTTGACCGATGGCTATGAAGAAGAGGACTTATATTATATTCATGCCATGTCGGTGAAGATTATTTCGCGTATCGCGACCATTGTTGCCATGTGGGAGCATGTCCGTAATGGTTATGATCCTATCGAGCCGCGTGATGACCTGACCCACGCCGAAAACTTTTTGTACATGCTGAAAGGTCAGGACCCTGACCCTATCGAAGCGCGTATTATGGATGCCTGCCTGGTGCTTCACGCTGAACATACTATCAATGCTTCAACTTTTGCTGCCATGGTTTGTGGCTCAACGTTAGCTTCACCATTCCTTGTCATTGCTTCAGCTATTGGAACACTGGCTGGGCCTTTACACGGTGGTGCTAATCAGCGCATGGTTGGTATGCTGGAAGAAATTGGTCGTCCTGAAAATGTGAAAGACTGGCTGGATATGAGGCTGGCTGATAAGGAAGTTGTCTGGGGCATGGGTCATCGTGAGTATAAAACCAAAGATCCTCGCGCCATTTTCCTGCAAAAGATGATGACGGAGTACGCCGAGAAAAAAGGCAATTTGAGTCCGATGTTTGAAACGGCACTGGCGCTGGAAGAGGCCTGCGAAAAAGAACTGGGTCCTAAAGGTGTGTACGCTAATGTGGATTACTACTCGGGTATTCTGTACACCGAAATGGGGATTCCAGCAGATCAGTTCACTTCTATTTTTGCGATCTCTCGTATTGCTGGCTGGATGGCGCACTGGCGCGAGCAGCTCACCGATAACCGAATTTTCAGACCGACACAAATCTATACAGGCTGTGAATCTCGTGATTACGTGCCGATGGATAAACGCTGTTATTAAGAGTCGGTGATGTTACCGAGTACCATTGCTTTCGTAGCACCCGTTACCGAAGGCAAATTGCCTGGCTGATTATTGACGGTCTGTTTTGCCAACCAGGCAAAAGCCATCGCTTCCACCCAGTCAGGGTGCACACCATACACTTCTGTTGATTCCACTTTGCAGTCTGGTAAGTGCTGCTGAATTCTTTCCATCAAATAACCATTGTGCACACCGCCACCGCAAACGAGTAGATGGCTGATGTTTTGTGCGTGCTCGGTAATATCATTAGCGATGCTTTGTGCGGTGAGTTCACACAAGGTTGCCTGTACGCCGGCATCGCTTAAGTCTTTTTCTGGATAGCGATCAAGCTGAGTGTTCAACCAGTCCAGATTAAATTGCTCGAAGCCGGTGCTTTTAGGGGGTGCTGCTTTAAAGTAGACCTCACTCAAACATTGCTTTAACAGGCCGTCATTGATGGTGCCACTACGTGCAAACTCACCATTATTGTCGAAATCGTCGCCGCAGGTTTTTGCCATCCATGCATCCATCATGTTACTAGCCGGGCCGGTATCGAAGCCGATGACCACCTGTGTTTGATCGGCGGGCAATACAGTGAGATTGGCAATGCCGCCAAGATTAAGTACGCCTCGGTTCTCGGTTTCAGTTCGGAAAACAGCATTATGAAAAGCGGGGGCTAAAGGTGCGCCCTGACCACCCGTTTTCATGTCAGCGGTTCGAAAATCACTGACAACCTGAATGCCAGTTTTTTGTGCCAGTGTTTTTGCATCACCAAATTGTAATGAAAATGGCTGTGCCGCATCGGGGCGATGTCGAATAGTCTGGCCGTGATTACCGATGGCAATAATATCTTTGGCGGTAAGTTTGGCTTTATCCAGCAAAGCCAGCGTTGCATCGGCAAAAATCTCACCAAGGCGAATATCTAAGGAATGCAGTTGGTCGAGTTGGTCATCGGGAATGTTACGACTGGCCAGCAGTTGTTTATAAACACCGTCAGGCCAGGGGTGGCTATGAGTGCAAACAAGTTCAGGGAGTTTGTTATCGGAAAAATTAACCAGCGCCGCATCGATGCCATCCATGCTGGTGCCTGACATCAAACCAACATAATACTCAGGCATGGGCTTATCCGAGGTCTTAGTTGTTTAAGGCAACCTGAGTGCGAGTGAGTAGACCGAGCTGTGCCAACAAAGGTGTGGTCATCAACTCAAAATCAGCCTGATAGCGTTTGGGAACGGGTTTGGCCGTAGGTAGTTTTACTGTCAACGGATTACGGTGAACGCCATTAACGCGGAACTCATAATGTAGGTGCGGACCGGAAGCCAGCCCTGAACTGCCCAGAAAGCCAATCGTCTGACCCTGCTTAACTTTGGAGCCGACGCGCAGGCCGCTTTTGTAACTGTTCAGGTGCCCATACAGGGTGCTGTATTTTGTGCCATGCTGAATAATGATGGCACGGCCATAACCACCTTTGCGAGCTCTGTGAATGATCTTGCCGTCACCGGAGGCAACAATCGGGGTGCCACGTTTGGCGGCGTAATCAGTACCTTTGTGTGAGCGGAATTTGTGCAAGATGGGGTGATAGCGTCGGGTGGTAAAACCTGAACTGATGCGGGTGAAGTTCACCGGTGAGCGCAGGAAGGCCTTGCGCATGCTATTGCCATCGGCAGAGAAATATTCACTTCGATTTGTTTCAGGGTTGGTGTAACGAACCGCCTGATAGGTTTTGCCCTGATTAATAAACTCGGCAGTCAGGATGTTGCCGTCTTTAATTTTCTCGCCGTTACGAAACAGTTCTTCAAAAACTACAATAAAGCGATCACCTTTGCGAATATCGAGTACAAAGTCGATATCCCAGCCAAAGATACCCGCCAGTTCCATAATCAGGTTTTGTGAAATACCAGCTTCCTTACCAGCGAGGAACAGGGAAGAATCGATAACACCGTTGGCGTGTGCAGTGCGGGTTTCAATGTCGTGTTTGAATGTATTGGCTTCGAGCTCACCGTTTTTGCGCTCAACCATCAAATAACTTGCATGGTCAATTTCGTAACGCAGACCCAGTAAATTTTTATCGTCATCGGTCAGTATGCGTAGAATGTCTTTGGGATAAATGCGAGTCAGTTGTTTTGCATCCTTACCTGACTTCATCATCTCATCAAGTTGCTGAGGTTTAATGCCAGCTCGTTTAAACAATGCAGACAGGCTATCGCCAGATTTAACCTTGAACTCACGCCATTGTTTTGAGGGTTCATGGTTAATGTCGTCGATGATCTTCTGCTGTGCCTGTAGCTCAGGCAGGGTCAGTTCAAAACTCAGGCGAACTGCTGTTTCTGGTGATGGCTCATTTTCCGTAAAGGCAGGAAGTACCTCGGTGTTCAGATCGTCAGCGGCGAGAATCTCAGTATCAAGATCAGCCGTGCTGGTATTGGTATTGGCGATCACTACGCCCAGAACGGCACAGCCAGCGGCAAATAACAGCCAGCGTAAACGAGGATGTTTATCTTGATTGTCCTGAAAGTGAAAGTCTTTATTAATAAACGCCATTATTGTGCCAAACGAAGCCCTTGAAAATATTCAATAAAATTATTGTGTTACATACTAAATGTAGTTGCTAAATACGGACAGGTCAACGATTTTTGCCTGCTGTATTTACTCGTTTTTACTTCTTTTTTGTACTTATTTTCAATACTTTACCACTATAAGTTGAGAAAGAGTCAAACGACAGGCATCATATACCGCTTTTAGTGTGGAAACCAGTGCAGGAAACCGTAATGAGTAGCAGTGAAATATCAATAAATGACCAGTTAGAAATCATCAAACGCGGTGCCGATGAGATTCTTGTCGAGGCCGATCTGGT
>CBFCZV010000054.1:0-11175 GCA_965602855.1 uncultured Gammaproteobacteria bacterium
ACGGATTAACCAGATGAGATTGATGATAATGGAATAATTTTAGTACCGAATATCTCGCGTAGTGGTTATTTAGGCGCGTTTACGTTTAAACCCCTTACTGATCAATGGTCAGCGATAGCCTTTGCAGGTGCTGCAAGAGGTTCTGATTATTCAAGCCACTGGATTGGCTGTGGTTTAAGCTACAAAATCGATCAAGGTCAATCCATTAATATTCATGGACTTATATCTGACAGTGACTATGGTAAAAAAGAAAAAGTAGGCTTCTCATACACTTATGAATTCGATTGATGTCATACCTGTTTTATGTATTATTAGTAAGATATATTAGTCATTATAGACGCAACCAGATGAGCAAAGAACACTCAGCGGTAAAGGGGTAATATGAGCGTAACTATTTAAAAGATTTAACATGGCTGTTACCAGGAAAAACTAGTAGTACTGAAATGCCAGGGAAAGCAGGTTGGAAAATAGTTACGCCCCTTTAATTCTATCCATCCATTATTTATATAAGGATAATTGAATTGATGAAAAATTTAAACTATTTGATTGTCTTTTTAATTCTAATTATTTCACCACAGCTCTATGCAGGGGAGAGCGGTGTAGTTTTTACGTACCATCGATTTGGTGAATCTGCATATCCTTCAACTAATATTACGCTGGATCAGTTTGATGCTCAGCTCGATTTTCTCGAAGAAAATAATTATAGAATAATACCGCTAAGTGCCTTGGTTAAAGCTATTCACGAAAAGCAAACGCTTCCAGATAAAACAGTCGTACTCTCCGTAGATGATGCCTATCTTTCTATCTATACTGAAGCCTATCCACGTCTCAAGTCTCGAGGGTTGTCGATAACTGTATTTGTAAATACTGATCCGGTTGATCAGAAGCTTGCAGCTTATTTAAGCTGGGAGCAGATGCGCGAGATGAAGTCTAATGGAATAGAGTTTTCAAATCATGGAAGCAGTCATGATAATCTCCGTTTAAAAAAAATAGGTGAGAGCCATGCAATGTGGCGTAAGCGTGTAATAAAAGATATTGAGCATGCCCAAAAACGCCTGCAGTTAGAATTAGGTAGCGATACCAACAGTGCTCCCAAACTTTTTTCCTATCCCTATGGAGAATTTAACGGTGACTTGACTCAAGTTGTTTCTAAGTTGGGCTATACCGCCTTT
Source organism: uncultured Gammaproteobacteria bacterium (assembly GCA_965602855.1). Lineage (GTDB taxonomy): Bacteria > Pseudomonadota > Gammaproteobacteria > SZUA-229 > SZUA-229 > LH-M37. Next base: position 1,173 of record CBFCZV010000054.1, read on the forward strand.
GGTCAGCAATCAGGTGCTATTGGATATAGTAGTGATACAAATGTGCTACCCCGTTTTCCTATGGCTGAGAAGTTTTCCTCACTAAAACAATTCTCTGTTAAAGCCGCAGCTCTGCCAATGCCGATTAACAAGATCACACCCGAGGAGCCAGAACTAGGTATAGATAATCCACCGTCCCTAACCCTGCACCTTAATCAGCCGCTAGTGGTTAGTTGTTTTTTGGGCAATGGTAATCCGCTTGAGGTAGTGACGAGAGATTTGTCATTAACTGTTCGCGCTAATAAGCCCCTCACCTTTGGTCGAGAGCGATATAACTGTACGGCTCCCTCCTTAGAACGGGGGCGTTGGTACTGGTATAGTCATCCCTGGTTTAATTCGATCAGGGAAGAATAATACATATGTCATTATCATAAACATGGGTAAGATCAGTTCACATTAAAAATAATTGAGAAATATATCATGGACAAATACAGAGCTATATTATTCGCTCTACTTGTCGGCATCACATCCCCCCTCTGTGCGCAGAGCGATGTTCGCACCGTCGAAACAAACTCTTATACTGATGTACTAAAATTGTTTGATGAAATAGATTACACGGCTGAGCAATGGCAGGCAGGCATTCGTGAAGTACCCCGCATTGAGATAACGGACATACCGGAACGCTGGCAGAAGCAGTCACCTCATATCCCGGTCATGGACAAGAAGAAGGTTTTTTTTCGCCTCGCCCTTCCGGGTATTCTTCTAGTTAATGAAAAAATCACCGCTGATCGAAAGCAACTGCTGAATAAAATAAAAAACAACAAAACCAAAACTGATCAATGGCTTCTTCATCTCGCGAAAAAATACAAGGTAATCAGCGATGATGAACACGCTCTTAACAAAAACGACTTTGCTATGCTTATCAATCGTGTGGATATCATCCCGCCATCGCTTTCACTTGCACAAGCTGCTGAAGAAAGTGGTTGGGGCACATCACGATTTGCAGTGCTGGGTAACGCACTGTTTGGTCAGTGGGATTTTAGTGGTAAGGGAATCAAGCCAAAAAATCAGCGCAAGGAGCTTGGTAACTATGGTATTGCAAGATTTGATTCGCCGCAGCAATCTATTGAAGCCTATATCATGAACCTGAATACACACCGCGCATACAAGAATCTTCGCGATAAACGGGCTAGCATGAGGGAAAGTAATAATAAACCCACCGGCTGGGAGTTAGCAAAAACCCTGGATAAATATTCTGAACGCGGCATTCATTATATCGAGGGCTTACACAACCTCATGCGTTACAATAAGTTGATGTCAGCAGATGACGCCTATTTATGGAGCAAGGGTAAGATTATTGTCTCGCCCGCTCCTTAGTCTTTGGTATTATCTATGCTTTGAATACCTTATGAGCAAGGAAGCATCTAGCAAATCATTAAAACGGATTGAGCTAGCACCACTTTAATGTAAGACTAATTTGATACTGGGATAAGATCATGAAAAAAATATGGTGCATTGGCTTTATTGCTCTGTTGTTAAGCTTCACTACCACTGTAAATGCCAGGGATACGGCAATACCCGATGAGCTGGAACCATGGTCATCCTGGGTGTTACGCGATAAACCCGAGATTCTATGTCCGCATGTCTATAATGCTAGTCAGCATTTCTGCGCTTACCCAACCCGGCTTGAATTAAACCTTGTTACCAAAGGCGGACACTTTGAACAAAAGTGGTCTGTTTACGGACCGTCCTGGATTACCTTGCCCGGTGATGCAATGCAGTGGCCGCAACGTGTCACTGTGAACAATAAATCCATGGCAGTGGTTTCAAAGAAGGGGTGGCCTTCACTTTATATGGAAGCGGGAAGCTATACCATAAAGGGTGAATTTAAATGGGATCGGTCACCCAAGTCTTTACATCTACCGGTTAATACCGGTCTGGTTTATGTCTCATTAAATGGCAATGAACTTAAACAGCCTGATATACGTAAGGGCAAACTGTGGCTGACCAGCAGCCAAAGCCAGCAGCATGAAAATAATCGATTATCGTTAACCGTTTATAGGAAGGTGACTGATTCAAACCCATTAAAACTTACCACGATGATTGAAATGGATGTGGCGGGTTTGCAGCGAGAGATTACATTAGATGGTGTACTGCTCGATGGTTTTGCTGTCTCAGGCTTGACGAGTCATTTACCCGCTCGTCTTGATCAAAGCGGCAAGCTGCGTTTGCAGTTGCGTCCGGGTCATTGGGAAATTTATATTGATAGTTTGCATAATTCACCAGAAGAATCGATTCAGTTAAAAGCCTTTCAATCACCATGGCCGGCACAGGAGATCTGGGTTTATGAACATCAGTCCCATTTGCGACAGGTAAAAATTCTGGATAAAAATACAATTGATCCTCAGCAGACACAATTACCCGGTGTATGGAGACAGTTTCCTACGTACAACATGGCAGCGGGCGAGTCGCTGCAATGGTCAGTGATAAAACGCGGTGATCCTGAACCCGAGCCTGATCAGTTAACGCTGAAGAAAACCCTGTGGTTAGATTTTTCTGGTGATGCATATACGGTTAAAGATGAGATCACTGGTACTTTATCGAGAAACTGGCGCCTTAATGTAACACCGGATGTTGAACTGGGACAGGTGACTATTGATGGTCAACCGCAATACATTACGCGTCTTCAGGATAGTAAAGCCGAAGGTGTTGAGATGCGACAGGGCAAGGTCAATCTCATTGCAGATAGTCGGGTTGCAACTATTAATGGTGAACTATCGGCTACTGGATGGGAAAGTCATTTTAATAAGGTAGATGCAACATTAAATCTACCCATGGGTTATCGCTTGTTCAGTATTAGTGGCGCACATGCCCCTGATGCATGGCTGAATAAATGGACGTTACTGGATTTGTTTCTGGTGCTCATCACGGCCATTGCCTGTTATCGCCTGTGGGGAACAACATGGGGCGCAATTGCGCTGATCACGTTAACGCTGACATGGCATGAGTTTGATGCACCACGCTTGATATGGATAAACATTATCATCGCAATTGCGCTGATTAAGGTATTGAGTGAAGGGCGGTTATTAAAAGTGCTGACCATTTATCGAAACGTGATGATGATGGTGTTGATTTTAATGAGTCTTGTCTTTGTGGTGTATCAGGCTCAAACGGCTTTATACCCACAACTGGAGCACCATGCTTATGCGCCTCAGGCAATGTATCAGGTGGCACCAGCAAAAAATGAGATGATGTTGCAGGAAGAGATGCTAGATGCTGCTGCGCCAGAGGAAGATTATGAGCGTGAACGTTATGAAAAAAAATCTTTCGGACTTTCGTCTTCACGTGTAGCTAAAAAACTAAAAAGGCCGAAAGTATTAATGGTGGATCCGGATGCCATGATCCAGACGGGGCCTGGATTACCTAACTGGTCCTGGCACAATCTGAGAATTCACTGGGATGGGCCTGTGCAGGTAAATCAGACAATTGATGTGACATTAATTTCGCCCAGCGTTCATCGCATTCTGAATATTTTACGGATTGTACTTGTTGCGTTATTAATCTGGCGATTGTTTGATCGTAATGCTGACAACTGGAAGATGATGGGGCGGTATGTGCCCAGGCGACTTACGGGTGCATGGTTGTTAGTGCCGATACTGCTTAGTCTTAATGTTAACGATAGCTATGCGGATTACCCATCTAAGACATTATTGAGTGATCTCGAAAAGCATTTATTAAAACCTGCCGAGTGTTTGCCGCAATGTGCAGCGATTGAATCTTTGCTTATAAGGTTATCCGGTGACACATTAACGCTTACGGCAAAAACTCATGCCAGTGAACGGGTGGCAATGCCATTGCCCGTACCTGTAGATAAATGGGTGCCATCATCTGTGAATGTCGACCTGAAACGGGCAAAGAGTTTATTCAGACAACCTGATAAGTCTTTATGGATGTTAATGGATAAAGGCGTGCATATAATGGAAATTAAAGGTTCTGTTAGTCACCTAACTGAATTAAAAATCGACTTTAAGTTAAAGCCGCATCAAATTCGTTATGACCTTGAGGGCTGGTCTGCAGATATTACCGGTGAGCAGATAAAACAGTCTCGTTCTCTGGGATTTCACCGGATGGCATCAAGTGAGAAATCGTTAGAAGCCTTTGCCGTCAATAATGATATTCCATTGTTTGCGGAAGTCAGCCGATATATAGAACTGGGGCTGGATTGGACTGTGAGCACACGAGTGCATTTAACCTCGGGTAATGCGTTACCTGGTGTTTTGAAAATTCCTTTATTAGAAGGGGAGTCTGTGATTACTGAAGGGATCACGGTAAAAGATAACCATGCCATTATTAGCTTCAATAAAAATAAGCAGTCAGTTTTCTGGCGTTCAATATTGCCAAAAACAGATTTAATTAAGATTAAGGCGGCGAGTGAAGTTGCATTTAATGAAATATGGCAGCTCAATACCAGTCCGATCTGGCATGTTGAATACGAAGGTATTCCAGTGATATATCATCAGCGTCAGGGAAAATACTGGCAGCCAGAATGGCGTCCATGGCAGGGGGAGGAAATTAGTATCAATGTGACCCGGCCCGAAGGCGTAAAAGGGAACACCAAAACTATTGATGACAGTTACCTTACTTTAACGCCCGGTGAGTCAATTACCACTGCAAAGTTAAATTTCAACTTACGCAGTAGTCTGGGAGGGCAGCACAGTATTCGCATTCCTGTGGATAGTGAATTAATGAGTACAAAAATAAATGGTAACAGTATTCCTGTTCGTTTAAATGCGGGCGCAATAACACTGCCCATAACACCCGGGGCTCAAGCAATTGAGATTGAGTGGCGTGAACCACGAGGGATAAGTGCAGGAGTGTTTAAAACAACCAAGATTTATATGGGGATTGAGAGTGTTAATGCAAAAATAAGTGTCAAGCAAGGTTATAAAAGATGGGTGTTGTTTGTTGGTGGACCCAGATTGGGGCCCGCTGTTTTATTCTGGGGTGTGTTCTTTGTCATTGTTGGTATTTCAATAGGGCTTAGTCGCGTTAGTGATATGCCGCTCAATGTTTATCACTGGCTGCTATTAGGTATTGGGTTAAGTGCATCGGCACCTGCAACTGGTTTATTGATTGTTGGCTGGCTGTTTGCGTTGCGAACAAAATCAAAAATGCCAGCAATAGAAAGCAGGACGCTTTTCAATGCGTATCAGGTGTTCCTTGCATTTCTGACGGTGGTTTCACTGATGACATTATTCTTTGTTATTCAACAGGGGTTGTTAGGGTCGCCCGATATGCAGATTACTGGTAATCAATCAGGGGCTTATGTATTGAACTGGTATAGCGACCGAAGTGAAGCTGTATTGCCTGCGGCGTGGATAATAACTGTGCCTCTGATGGCCTATCGTTTGCTCATGTTGTTATGGGCAATATGGTTGGCGTTTGCATTATTGAAATGGTTACGATGGGGGTGGGAATGTTATTCAATGCATGGTTACTGGAAAGAAAAAGTGAAAGTAAAAACAAAGGAGAATGACTCGGAAGTTGAAAGCAAGAAAGGAAAATAATTTTTATTATTTAAATATTAGTTTAAATTAGCCACAAAAAAGGGGAACGTTTGTTCCCCTTTTTATTGCATCAAGTTTTAGTTTTTAGTTAAAATTCAACCGCCAACTGAGCAGTCAACACTCCACCTGACTCACCAGTGCCGCCATCAGCGGTTTCGTAGTCATCAGAATCAGTGTATTCAACAGCGAAGCCTACATCACCTGCGATGGTGGTTGATACTGAAAACATGTTGCGTGATTCAGGAAGTGCGCTAGCATCAATATCAGATGTGCTCTGGTGAGCAACTGCAATAGTCACTTCGCGTCCGCTCGTCTTCATGGTGTAAGCCACTTCGACATTGCTGGCGCTAGGATTTGCTTTTGTTGCATTGAAAGTAAGGTCTGCAGTATTGAAATCATCAATCGCAGATACTTGCTCAATAATAATAGTTAGTGCGTCCATGTTGATGATGGCGTGCAGAGCTATACCGCCTGTGTGTTCGGCAATAGCGCCCGGTGTTGTAACTGCATCCTGTATGCCATCGGTTTCGGCCATATTGTTGATGTAATCCAGGCCAAGATCCAGATCCATGGAGCCGGCTTTCATTTTATAGGCAATGCTAATACCAAAGTCATCGATGACATCGTTATCAGCACCGGTTTTATCTGCGTCACCATTGAAGGTGTAAACTGAAGCGCGTAAGCCGTCAGCTTCATAACCGACTTCAATAGCGGCTTCCTGAGTTTCACCCAGTTCCAGTGTTAGAGGATCAGAAACCATGTGGCTTTCAAAATTACCGAAAGGAATGTACATGCGGCCTGCGTTCAGGAACATAGTGCCATCGCTTATGGTGATAGTGCCTTCATCGATGGTGGGTGATTCTGTGCTGTCATCTTCGTGCAGCATCAATATGTGCGCGCTGACTCGGTCGTTAATTTTTGCATCAAAACCCAATTCAACAGTGGCGAGAGCAATGTCGCTGCTTTTTTCTGCACTGTCGTAAGCTTCGCCGGAGTTCATTTCAATTTCGACAGCGCCGCTGACTTTTAATGTTGGTTCGGCCATAGCAGGGGTTGCACCCATGCCCATTGCAATCAGCATACTGGCACTCAGGTGTTTTAATTTAATAGTCTTCATTAATTATTTCCTTGAAAAATGCTTGTTTAGTAATACGTATAGTGAATCAGAATAAATTTGCTTCTCATTTACGATAATAAAATCTGGTGTAACTATATGTTTTTTTATGGAAATGGCAAGTATTTTTTGATCAGGTAGGGTGGTTTCGGTTTTAATTTTCTGAAATGGATTTTATAAATTCATTTATCACATCAGGAGATTCGAGTTGTATTTCCTCAATCATCGGCAGATCTGGGTAGGCAGTCTGAACTGCTCGAACAAATACACCGCTGGATGTTTCTGTGACGCAATCACCATCGATATATACGGGTGTGCTGTGCAGGCCGCAACTGGGTGAGCGGCTTTTGAATATGAAGCCATCAAGATCTTCTAGTTTTGGAATTTTGTTATGGCAGTAATCGAGCATCAATTCAGTAATGTCGATACTGGGATCGTCACGTCCGATGAGTCTGGGCTGTTCGATGCTGCCACTGAGTTGTACCGGTGGACGGGGGGTAGTTAAACCGGCTTCGACTTCGGGGCAGATGGGGATGAGTTCAAATTGCCTGGCGAGTTTCTCGATAATGATGCTACTGGGTTTGGACTGGCCGTCGTAACGCACAGCATCACCGAGCAGACAGCGGCTTACGCCAATCCTGGGTTTGCTCATCAGGCTTACTGTTTTGCGCCCATCTTGAGTGCGCGTTCGCGGGTTTTATTATCTTCCACGGCTCTCTTGCCGGCATCCCAGTCGGGCATGGTTTCTGGCCAGCCAAAGCAGTGCGCGGTTAGTACTTCGCATAAGGCTTCGATGTGCTCAGGATTGGCATTCAGTGCGGGAATATATTGATAGCGCTCACCGCCTGCTTCAACGAATAAATCACGATTCTGTATTTCAATTTCTTCCAGTGTTTCCAGGCAATCAGCAGAAAAACCGGGGCAGATGATATCGACATTTTTGATGCCGTCTTTTGGCAACTGTTGCAGGGTTTTGTCGCAATAAGGCTGCAGCCAGGGTTCGCGGCCAAAACGGGACTGGAAAACGATTTGCCATTCATGGTCTTCGAGTTGTAGGGCTTCAGCAGTCAGGCGTGCGGTTTTCTGGCAGTGACAGAAATAAGGGTCGCCACTTTCAACATAGCGCTGCGGAATGCCATGGAAAGAAAAGAGCAGCTTGTCGCCGCGTTGATTTGTTTCCCAGTGATTGCGTACGCTGTTGGCGAGCGCTTCGATGTATTTGGGATGATCGTGATAGTGGTTGATGATGCGTAAATCGGGCAACCAGCGCCAATTCTGGAGTACGTTAGTGACTTCATCAAAAACCGAAGCGGTGGTGGTGGCTGAGTATTGAGGATACATTGGCAGTACGATCAGTCTGCGAGCGCCGGCCCTGCGTAGTGCATGCAAGCCATCTTTTATGGAGGGGTTGCCGTAACGCATGGCCAGGTCAACGATAATGTCACCGCGAAATTTTTTCATCAGGGCTTTTTCGATGGCCTGTGCCTGTAATCGGGAGGTGGCAACCAGCGGTGAGCCCTGATCGGACCAGACTTCCTGATAAGCTTTGGCGGCGCGGGCGGGGCGGGTGCGTAGAATAATGCCGTGCAGAATTAGCCACCAGAGCCAGCGCGGTGTATCGACCACGCGTTCATCCCAGAGAAATTCGGCCAGGTAGCGTCTGACTGCTGATGTGTTGGGGGCATCAGGAGAGCCAAGATTAACCAGTAAAATACCCAGTTTTTCCTGAGTTCCGTGCCGATAAGTGAAGTCAGATTTTGCCAATGTGTTACCGTGATTTTGTTTTTGCAGGATCAAAGACTGACAGATTCGAAATTAATCCACAAGTCCCATGTATAACGGTTCAAATGTTGCGCTTAATTTAGCTGCCTTTGATGTTATGGTGTGTACAATCCTTTATCAACTTCCTGTAATATACGCGCAGTTTTTTACCCCTTATAAAGAATAATCTGGAGCTGGAACATGCCAATACATCTGGCAGTACCCAATGAAATCACACCCGGTGAGCGCCGCATTGCGCTGGAGCCGGGTATTGCAAAACGTTTAATCGCCATGGGCGTTGAAGTTTCTATGGAAAAAGGTGCGGCCCTTTCTGCACATTTTGCCGATGAAGCCTTTGAAGGCGTGAAGATTGTCGACACGCCGCAGGAGCTTTACAAAAATGCCAGTGTGATTTTCAAAGTTCAGCCACCGACCGCGGAAGAGCTGGACATGATGAGGCCGGGCACGGTGGTGGCCGGTTTTATGGCGCCGCACAAAAATGAAGATCTGATGCACAAAATGTGCGAGAAAAATATCACCACACTGGCGATGGAGCTGGTGCCGCGCATTACCCGTGCCCAGTCGATGGATGCGCTGTCTTCGCAGGCTTCAATCGCCGGTTATAAAGGTGCACTGATGGGTGCGGACATGGCCAGTGTTTTCTTCCCCATGCTGACCACCGCGGCGGGCACGATTCGCCCTGCCAGAGTCTTGATTATTGGTGTCGGCGTGGCTGGTCTACAGGCGATTGCCACAGCGAAACGTCTGGGCGCGATTGTCGAAGCTTACGATGTACGCAGCGCAACCCGCGAACAGGTTGAGTCGCTCGGTGGCAAATTCATCGATACCGGCGTCAGTGCCGATGGCGAAGGCGGTTATGCGCGTGAGCTGACCGATGAAGAAAAACAACAACAGCAGGATGTACTGGCCAAGCATATCGCGATGTCAGATGTGGTCATCAGTACTGCCGCGATTCCGGGTAAGCCTTCCCCCAAAATTATCAGTAAGGAAATGGTCGCTGATATGAAAGTCGGTGCGGTGATTATCGATCTGGCCTCTGAAGGTGGTGGTAACTGCGAGCTGACTCAGCCGGGCGAAACCGTTGATTTTGAACATCGTGTGACCATTCACGGACCGTTGAACGTGGCGAGTCAAACGCCGGTTCATGCCAGTGAAATGTATGCCAGAAACCTGTTCAATTTACTGTCACCCTTTATTACCGAAGACGGTGAGCTGGATCTGGATATGGAAGATGAAGTAATTGCAAAAACAGTGTTGACCTGCAGCGGTGAAGTTAAGAGTGACCGTTTCCGCAGAGAAGAGGTGACAAAATGATCGAAGGATTTGCAGCCTTATATATATTTATGCTCGCCGCTTTTACTGGTTACGAAGTGATTAGCCGTGTACCGGTGATTTTGCACACGCCTTTAATGTCGGGTTCTAACTTCATCCACGGTATCGTGGTGGTGGGGGCGATGGTGGCATTAGGCCATGCTGAAACCAACGTTGAAATGGCGATAGGTTTTGTGGCGGTGTTCCTGGCAGCGGGTAATGCGGTGGGTGGTTATATTGCTACCGTGCG
>CBFCZV010000055.1:0-11137 GCA_965602855.1 uncultured Gammaproteobacteria bacterium
CGGGTAAGCGGGTCATGATCTCCTTCGGTGGTGGCGATATGCGGGCGGATGATTACCGTGTGGCGGTGGGGCGCGAGGTGGAGTTGGCTGAACGGATTACGGAGTTTGTGAAACAGCGGGGTTTGGACGGGGTAGACATCGATTTTGAAGTCACCTCGGCCCTGGAGATCCCGACCCCGACTGGCGCTTTCGACGGGGTGGCGTTTTTGACCGCGTTGACACAGGCCTTGCGTGACTTGCTGCCGCATGGAGACTATCTCATCAGCCATGCGCCGCAGCCACCTTATCTCGATCCCGCATGGCACGGCGGCGGCTACTTGAAGCTGCTGAAGAAAGTCGGCGAGAAAATCGACTGGATTGCTGTGCAGTATTACGACAACCCGAGTTTCGATACGCCGCCGGTCCGGACCATCGTGGGGGAGGGGGATGCGCCGTTCGTCACGTCTTATCGGAGTATAGTCGAAGGCCGGAGCGGCCTTATCTGGCCCAGTGACAAGCTGGTGGTCGGTAAGCCGATCTACAAAGCCGATGCCGCGAGTGGACATCAGACGCCGGTATCTGTGGCGCGAACCATCGTTGTGCCGCTTCGCAAGCTCTATGGGGATCGGTTCGGCGGTCTAATGGGTTGGCAGTTTTCGACCCTGACAGCAGATCACCGCTATTGGAACAACGAGATGGCGAAGTCGCTGGGCTTGAAACCGTAAGCTTGCGGATGTGAGTTCGACACTTCGACACGCCCTTAAACCCAAATGAAAAACCGGGATCAGATCTCAGTATTCGCTAATATTAGCAATAATTGTGATCTGATCCTTATTATTTGTTAATGTAATATATTTAATGCTAGAAGTATTTGTTGAAGTATTTGTTGAAGTATTAAGCAGGATGTAGTGATGTTATTCAATAGTTATGAGTTTATATTTTTATTTTTGCCAATAACGTTTTTTGTGTATTTTTACCTGAATAGTGTAAGGCTAACGGAAGCTGCTAAAGGTTTTTTGGTTTTCAGTAGTTTGTTATTCTATAGCTGGTGGAATGTTGTTTATTTGCCATTGATACTTTCTTCAATGCTGTTCAATTATGTTGTTGGTAATATGCTGTCCAGACATGGTGGCGTTGGAAGGGTATCTAAAAAAACAGTTTTGATTTTTGGTATCTGCTCAAATGTTCTTCTATTGGGGTATTTCAAATATTCTGATTTTTTTATAACCAATGTTAATAATGCTTTTGATCAGAATATTGATCTTTTAAATTTAGCGCTTCCTCTGGCTATTTCTTTTTTTACATTTCAACAGATAGCTTATCTGGTGGATAGCTATAGAAAAGAAACAAAGGAGTATGATTTTTTAAATTACGCAGTCTTTGTCACATTTTTTCCTCAGCTTATAGCAGGTCCAATTGTTCATCATAAAGAAATGATGCCGCAATTTGCTAATCTTAGAAATTCGATAATTAATTATAGAAACATAGCTCTTGGTTTATTTGTGTTTTCACTAGGGTTATTTAAAAAAGTAGTTATTGCGGATAAATTTTCAATTTGGGCGTCGAATGGTTTTGATGTTTCAGAGTCATTAAATCTATTTTCTGCATGGGCGACTAGCTTATCCTATACGTTTCAAATTTATTTTGATTTTAGTGGTTATACCGATATGGCGATTGGACTAGCCTTACTTTTTAATATTAAGTTGCCTGTTAATTTTAATAGTCCATATAAGGCCATTAATATCCAGGATTTTTGGAGGCGATGGCATATTACTTTAAGTAGATTTTTGCGTGATTATGTTTATATTCCGCTTGGTGGAAATAGGGAGAAGGCGTTCCGTACTTACAATAATTTAATGATTACTTTTATTGTAGGTGGTATTTGGCATGGAGCTGGATGGACTTTTTTGCTGTGGGGGTTTTTACATGGCCTGGCACTGATTGTTCACAGAATTTGGCGTATTTATGGTTTTGGTTTATGGGCGTGGGTTTCCTGGCTTATTACATTTAATTTTATTAATTTGACATGGGTGTTTTTTAGAGCAAAGGAATGGAATGATGCAATTAAAGTGCTTTCTGGCATGTTTGGCTTAGATGGTGTGATGTTGCCAGAAAAATATATGGAGAAACTTTCTTATCTGTCTCAGTATGGGGTTGAGTTTGGGCGGGTTTTTGAGGTGATCGATGGAAAGAATAGTACTATTACCTTATTGGTGTTGTCTTTTGTTCTTGTTTTAATGTTTAAGAATTCCATAGAAAGGCTTGATAATTTTTCTTTCAGTTATAAGGATTGCTTGTTTTCTGGAGTCGTTTTTTCATGGGCTATTTTGTCTTTGACAAAGGTTTCTGAATTCCTTTATTTTAATTTTTAAGGTGGTTATTCTATGATCCCTATAAAATGGATTTCGTTGTGGTTTGCTATGTTTTTTTTAAGTGTTCCGTTAGCGGCTTTGACCAATTATGTGGTTGATCCATATGGGATATATGGAACGGGATATTTTGATCTTCCGAGAATAAGAAAAGTAAATAAAATTAGATTGTTCAAAGTCTTAAAAACTAAGGAAATAAAACCTTCTAGTATCGTTCTTGGTACTTCAAGGGCCGAGCATGGAATTAGTCCGGATCACGATTATTTTATTAAGCCATCATATAATTTAGCAGTACCGGGAAGCACTATTTATGAGGCGAAGTTGAACCTTTTGTTAGCTTTGAAACAAGGTAACTTGAAACAGGTCTTGTTAGTCGCTGATTTTATAATGTTTAACACTAAAACGATGATGAGAACCCATGACTTTGAAAGTTATTTCGATGAGAGTGATTCTATTTATAAATATCTATTTAGCATAGATGTGTTAGGTGATAGTTTGGATACTATTAAGGGATCTGATAAATACTATGCGATATTTTTAGACAATGGGCAGCGCGAAACTACTCACTTTCAAAAAACGATTGATGAGGGAGGTGGCCATTTCTCAATAATGGATTATAAGAAGTCTCATTATTACAAGGAACATCCTGCAGGCTATCTGTATGGAGATACAAAGAAAAACTCATTTGATGACTTTGAAGAAATTCTTAGGCTGTGTTATGAAAATAACATTGATTTAGATATAGTCTTTGGTCCAAGTCATATCTGGCAATGGGAAGCATTGGATGCACAATTAGGTTATGAAAAATGGCTTACCTGGAAAAATGATGTTGTGCTCTCTGTTGATAAGGTGGCAAATGAGTATCATCGTGACAAACATAGGGTTTTTGACTTCTCGGTATATCATGACTTAACTTCTGAAACAGTACCGCTTAATAAGAATGAAGCTATGCGTTACCACTGGGAGTCTAGTCATTACAAATCTAAACTTGGTGATGTTGTTTTAGACAGGCTTAGCGGTGTAAATGTTTACAATGATTTTGGTTATGATCTTAATAAGACTAATTTAATTAGTCATATGCAGCGACAAAGGGATAACAGGCAGCTGTTTATGAAAGCAGATTAACTGTTTTGTTTACAAGATGTTCTTTTGTTCTTTTCTCTGATTTATTGAGCTGTGTTTATTACACCCTACGCGCTAGAGTCGTTTTTTTATGGGCTGTTTTATTTTAACAAAGGTTTCTGAGTTCCTTTATTTTAATTTTTAAGGTGGTTGTTCTATGGTACCTGTAAAATGGATCTTATTGTGGTTTGTTGTTTTTTTAATTGTTCCTCTGTCGGCTTTAATTAATTATGTAGTTGATCCTTATGGATTGTATGGTTCAGAGTATATTGGTTTTGAAAAAATAACTAAACCAGAAAAAATAAGATTGGCAAAGATTGTGAAAATAAAGGAGAAGAAGCCAGTTAGTATTATTCTTGGTACATCAAGGGCTGAATTCGGGTTTGACCCAGAGCATAGTTTTTTTACTAAGCCCTCATATAATCTAGCTATGCCTTTAAGTACTATGTACGAGGCCAAACTAAGTTTGTTGTGGGCATTGAAGCATGGCAATTTAAAGCATGTTTTATTGGTTGCAGATTATATAATGTTCAATGGGAAGAGAATGAAATCAATTTCAGATTTTGAACTTTACCTTAAAGGCGATAGCGAGATATATAAATATTTATTTAGTTTGGATGTATTAAGAGATACTTTAAAAACAATAGTCGGAACTAATAATTTCTATGATATTTATTTGGAGAATGGTCAACGTGAACACCACTATTATCAGAGATTCGTTTTTGATGGAGGCGGCCATTTTTCACTGATGGACTATGATAAATCTGATTATTATGAGGGGTATCCAACAAATTACTTGTATGGAGACACTATGAAAAATTCATTTGACGATTTTGAAGAGATTGTTAGATTATGCTATGAAAATAATATTGATTTAGATATAGTCTTTGGTCCAAATCATATCTGGCAATGGGAATCATTGGATGCGCAATTAGGTTATGAAAAATGGCTTACCTGGAAAAATGATGTTGTGCTCTCTGTTGATAAGTTGGCAAATGAGTATCATCGTGATCAATATAGGGTTTTTGACTTCTCGGTATACCATGATTTAACTTCTGAAACTGTACCGCGTAATAAGATCGAAACTATGCGTTACCACTGGGAGTCTAGTCATTACAAATCTGAACTTGGTGATGTTGTTTTAGACAGGCTTAGCGGTGTAAATGTTTATAATGATTTTGGTTATGAGCTTAATAAGGCAAATATAATTAGTCATATGCAGCGACAAAGGGACAATAGGAAGCTGTTTATGAGAACGGATTAACTTTTTTATTTTTCTATATTTTTTGTGCTAATACTGGTCTTATTTCTGCTTCATTCAGTAAATATTCAGCAGTTCTTGCACACTATGTACTGAGAAGTGCCTATTAAATAAACAGGAGTGAGGGTGTCATGAAAAAAATATTATTAGTTGTGGGTGCTATAGTTGTTGGGTTTTATATTTTGGCCAATTGGAACACAGTAGATCCTGAAGTAGTAGAGCATTACAAAAAAATCGTTGTCGAATCTCAAAAGCAGGAGAACCAACGTATGCTTAAAATGGCTAGAAAAATGCATCCTGTACAAGTAATGAGAATGGTGCAAGATAGCAAGAACATGACATCACAAATGATCCTCTCAGTATCAGACCACCCTGAAATAAAAAAAATTCTTCAGAACAAGTTAAAAGCTTTAGAAAAAGTTAAATCAAAAGAAGATTATATTCAGTACTTACAAAGTGGTACATGATATCTGTGATGGATTAATCGCTGTAGGATGGGTTACGAACCCCAGCAAATGATCGCCTGGTGTAGTGGTTGTGGCGGTTGAAATATGATGAAGCAATAAAGATTCTATGTAATTAGTTTTGTGATGTTAAAAAAGCGATGTTTAAGATAAATATTGGTTCGGAGCGATATACATGAAGTTGGTTATGACTCTACTCGCTCGTGATGAAGCAGATGTGATCAAGGAAAATATTGAGTATCATCTGGCTCAGGGCGTTGATTTTATTATTGCTACCGATCATCTATCTGTTGATGGTACTTCAGATATATTGCGTGACTATGAGAAACAGGGCGTATTGCATTATATTCGTGAGGAGGGGGTATTTAGCCAAAACATGTGGGTAACGCGTATGGCTCGGATGGCTGGTCAGGAGCATGGTGCGGACTGGATTATTAATAATGATGCTGATGAGTTCTGGTGGCCTCTAAAGGGAAGTCTAAAGAAAACCTTTAAGAACATTTACAGATGGAAAAATGTTCTTGTTGCACAACGACATAATTTTGTTCCCGTGGAGGGTGGAGAAAGTCCTTTCTATAAATCTATGGTCTGGCGTCAGAAAAATTCTTTGAACCCGATTGGTAATCCTTTGCCACCAAAAGTGGCTCACCGTGCGAATGATAATGTTGTTGTGGCACATGGTAATCATTCTGTGTCGGGGATGGGCTGGGGTGGTGAGGTTCATGGGCTTGTAGAGGTGTTTCATTTTCCGTTACGAAATTATGAACAATGTGTTCGCAAGGTTGAACATATCGGTGAGGGATATGAGCAGAATCATTTGACACCAGAGTTACTAAACTCCGCACAGACTAAAATCTACAATAAACATAAAGAAAATGACAGGTTCATGCAGGACTACTATTTGCAGAGGGTGCATGGAGATGATATTAAATCACAAGATGAAGATTCTTCTGTATTAATAAAGGATCTCCGACTGGCCAGGTTCTTTGAGACTATCTCATGATGTTATTGCCAAAAATAAAAAATAAACAAAGCTAGACGTATGTCGAAAAGTAAAAATCAGGATCAATTGAGCTTTGTAATGCCGATTGCTTTGGCTAATGAACTCGCGGGGTCAGGCCTTACATTTCACATTGCGTCCTACATTCTAGATTCTGGCTAAGAAACATACCGGAATGACGTATAAATGACGGATAGATGGGCATTCATGCTGAATCTGATTTATTGCTATAATCCCCACACCTTGAAAAATACCCCCACTAAAAATCCCCTGGATAAACTCCCCCCAATTCTTAAAAAGAAATTAAACCAGAATCTCTGTACCTGTAATCAGGTCCTTAAAATAGATATTATCAATGCCATTGCCAATGGCGCTACAACCGTGGCAGAGGTAAAAAAAGAGACTTTTGCCACGATGGGAAGTGGCTGTTGCACTCAACAGGTAGAACGCTTGATTGAGTGTCTTTGTTCGTCAGAAACTGAGAAGTAATTCTTCCCCCATCCTGCGTTATAGCGAAATACGGACAGCTAACAATGAACAATCACAGTGGAACCATTACCGCCAACATTGTGGATATACTCGCAAAGACTGTCTTCTATGGACGACTACAGTGGCAAGATGGAATCATTACCGAAATAACTGAGCTGGGCGAAGAGCGCCTGGATCAGCCCTGTCTTTCACCGGGGCTGATTGATGCTCATGTTCATATCGAAAGCTCAATGCTGACACCGGCGGAATTTGGTCGTGAAGCGGTGCGCCATGGCACCGTGGCGGTGGTGACCGATCCCCATGAGATCGCCAATGTGCTGGGGCTGGCTGGGGTGCGCTACATGCTGAAGTCTGCCAAAGCATCGCCCTGTAAGATTTTTTCTGGTGCGCCTTCCTGCGTACCGGCGACGCCATTTGAAACTGCGGGTGAAAGCATTGAGCTGGATGATATTGCTGCCTTATTTGACGAGCCGGAGGTGGTTGCACTTTCTGAGATGATGAACTTTCCCGGTGTGCTGAATGGCGATGCGCAGGTGATGGCCAAGCTGGCGCTGGCACGTGAACACGGCTATCCGGTGGATGGCCATGCGCCGGGTCTCAAGGCTGAGGCTGCACATCGTTATGCGGCAGCGGGAATCAGTACGGATCATGAGTGTTTCACTATGGTTGAGGCGAAGGATAAAATTGCTGCGGGCATGACGGTGCAGATTCGTGAAGGTTCGGCGGCGCGAAATTTTGAGGCGCTGCATCCGCTGATCACGGAGAATACTGATCGGGTAATGCTTTGCAGCGATGATAAACACCCGGACGATTTGCTGGCTGGACACATCAATAAACTGGCGGCACGTGCTGTTGCCCTTGGCCATGATCGCTTCGATGTGTTGCGCTGTTGCAGTCTCAATCCGATACAGCATTACCGACTGCCGGTAGGTCGATTACAGATTGGTGATGCCATGGATGCGGTGCTGTTTGCCGATCTGGTGCAGTTCCTGCCGTTGGAGACTTACGTTTCTGGTGACAAGGTTGCGGAAGCTGGCAACTGTCTGGTTGGGGCTGAACGCGGTGAGGCGGTCAATGCCTTTCATGCACAGGCGATTGATGTTGAAGCACTGGCTGTGCCCGCCAACGGGGCGAAAAAGATCCGCGTGATTGAGGCTTTTGATGGTGAATTGCTGACCGAAGAGCGCCATATGCCTGCGCTTGTGGTGGATCAGTTTGTCGAACCTGATCCAGAGCGGGATGTGCTTATGCTGATGGTGCTGAATCGATATCAGGCTGATGTGCCACCGGCAATCGGCTTTATCCATGGCTTTGGTCTCAGGCGGGGAGCCATCGCCTCAACTGTCGCGCACGACTCGCACAATCTGATTGCCGTAGGTGCATCCCGTGCAGAGATTGTGTCTGCGGTGAATGCGCTGGTCGAAAGTAAGGGCGGCATTGCTTACTGTGATGGCCAGCATATAGAGAGCCTGCCACTACCCGTCGCCGGGCTGATGAGCCTGGAGCCAGCTGAAGCCGTGGCGCAACGATATGTAGAGCTGGACAGGGCCGTCAAAGCCATGGGTTCCACTCTGCGTGCACCCTACATGACGCTGTCATTCATGGCGCTGTTGGTCATCCCCGCGCTGAAGCTGAGTGATAAGGGATTGTTTGACGGTACACAGTTCAGTTATACGACACTGGCTGTAGAATAAACGGATGTGGTTTATTGTTAATGCCTGTAGCTCAGCACGATTTACATTTTGGTGAAATAAAATGCAGCCCAGAACACTGGTAATACTATTAATCCTGCTACCTTTGCTTGCCGCAAATGGGGCATATTTGCTGAGCGCCTACGAAGGATTAATCCCCTGGTGCATACCCTACGTTGATGGCTGCACCTCTATCAGCCGTGCAGCACGCAGTGGTAATTCGATATTTTTATTTCGCGCATCGATGATCGTGTACTCTGTGTTATTGATATTGTTCTGGATATATTCAAGACACTGGTTAAATCTGCTTGTTGGCCACACCACAAAAATTGCACACATCATTTTCTGGCTGGGATTGGCCGGTATGATTTCTCTTATTATCTATATTGATTTTCTGGGCACGACCGGTGAAGTTAATCGTTTTATGCGCCGCCATGGTGTCATGATCTATTTCACATTGACCCCACTGGCTCAACTGTTAATGCTAAACCAGCATTATAATATTCTGAGCAAGATGCCCGGAGCCTCTATCAACCAAAAGGCGCTTAAGTATCAACTCGTTATTTTGATATTAATGCTAATAATTGGCGTCATTAGCATCCTGATAAATGTAACTGGAAACAAAACAGATGAAACTGAAAATATCGTGGAATGGAACTTCTCGTTATTGCTGACCCTGTATTTTGCAGGCCAGTTTTTTATCTGGAAAGACTACAGGATCGCTTTCACAAACAGTGCGACTAAAAATTGATCTTGCAAAATTAATCCATGTATAACTACTACTGCTCAAAAATATGCTGGAATGACGAGTTGTAGAAAACATCACGCCTTAACATCAAGCAACGTCCCCAATGTTTCGTCAATCAACTTCATCTCCTGCGCTGATGCCGCTATCTACAACTTACTGCTTTTAAGACCCACAGAAAACGCGTAGATTGAAATAGCGCAGAATCATACGTATTTTCTAAATTTAAGCATCTTTTAATTGTGGTATTAAGGGCAGGCTGCAAATTTAACAACTATAATTCGCAGCTAGTATGTGGCGATCTTGTCTATGGAGTCGTCAGGATGAATTGAGACGAGTTTATGGGAAAATCAAAATTTACGATTTCGTTGCTGGGTTTTGACGAAAGATCTGCCGATATTCTGGCGCAAACCGCTCATGCGACGATGAAGATAGTTGACCCTGTTAATAAAGGAGAGACTCAGGTCGTGGTTGTTGATATAGATGGTCCTGGTGGTATTTCTCTCTGGAATAAATTTCGTCAGCAATGGCCGCATATGCCGGCAGTTGTGGTGAGTGATGATGACCCTGAGTTCGACGATGCCAGTTTTGCAGAAAAGCCTTTTACTGTTGAAGAGCTAATCGATAATATTACAGAAGCGATCATATTGGCTCCATCAGTAGAGGATGATGCGGCTGATAGTGGTGAGCTATCGCTTGAAAATGATGAGCTTGAACCTGAACAGGATGAAGCTGTGTCGCTAGAAGGGTCCTCTGAGGAAATGGAAGATTTTTCTATCGAACTGACTATGTCTGATATAACGGATTCACCATCAGTTGAAGCTGTATCGGATGACAGTGAAGAAACTCAGGAAAACGAGGAACCTGAATTCAAGTCGATTCTGGATAGATTTACTGAAATAGAGGGTGAATCTCAGTCGGTTTCAGATGAGCCCAATGAAGTAGCTGCATGGTTTGGGTCTGAGGAGAATGCATTGACTGAGGATGATGCTTATGAAATGGATGATCTTTCCCTTGCGTTAAATAGCGCTGATGCCGCGGGTTATTCATCAGAAACTGCTTCTAGTGATGGCAGTCAGGAAAATATAAAAGATGATACTACTGAGATAGTGGTTGAACCTGAGTTGGAGCCTGAAGATGTAGCTGATGAAATAACTGCGCCAGAAGAGATTATTGATAATGATGCATCCATTGCTGAAAAAGAAATTCAACCTTTGTCAGAGATTGCTAAGGTATTAACTTCACCTGCATCAATTACTGGTGCACTACCCAGTAGAACTCTGGATTCTCCTAATCCTGATGATGTGTTTTTTGACCCGGATGCACACATGATCGGTCTTGTTCTCAAAGGCATCAAGCAAGGAGAAAAAACTGGCGCTATTGCAAAATTGGCCTGTTTGCTGGATCGAACAATTTATATCGATGCTAGAAATAAAATTGTCAGTAGTAATCTGAAAGATATACACATGCGACAAATTGCTATCGCGCCATTGGGTAAGGGGGATAGTGGACTTGATACTCAACTGGAAATGCTTGAGTCAACTTCGATTGAAGATCTCTCGGCTCCAGAAAGTGCGATATATTCTATCGAAACATTTGTATGGGAACTGGCATTGCTTACTTCTAAAGGGCGTGTACCCATTGGTACGCCTATGGATAAGCCAACTTATCTGATGCAATGGCCTGATTTTACTCGGTTAATGCAATCTCCCAATGATATGAAGATTGCAGCATACTGGGTTCGATTACCTTCTTCATTAATAGATTTGTCAGAGAATCTTAATGTGCCCATAAATGATGTGCGGCTGATGTATTCGGCGACATTTTTAACTGGGCTTGCGGGTATGGCAATTAGGAAATCAGATGGTGTGATCCGCCCTGGAAAACCAGAAAAACACAAAAACAGAAATTTGTTCGGCTCTTTAATGAGCAAATTAAAAAAGTAGTAGCAGAGGAATATGCATGAGTGAAAATAAAATTCTATTTGCTGGGCCACTCGGTGTTGGTGTTACTACAG
>CBFCZV010000056.1:0-10378 GCA_965602855.1 uncultured Gammaproteobacteria bacterium
ATGAGAAGAAATTTGCCGGTAATTAAATCGTCCGTTTTATTGGGGGAAGCTCAGAGCACAGTTGTTTCTAATATTAGCTGAAACTGTGCTCTGACCCCACTTTTCCTGAATAACTATAAAAATTGAGCCTGATTTTTTAGTCTACACCTAAAATAAAATGACGGCTTCTGGTTAATTAGCGCGGTAGGTTTAAGAATGAAACCCAGGGAACATTGGGGTCAGAGTGGAGTTCCCCCATTTTTTCTCACGAAAAGTGGTTGGCTGGTCAATGAGTGATAAACAGAACAGGCATCTGGTTAAAGATGCATTGATGATGGTAATAGAAAGCAGGAGACAAAAACCAGGGTTAATACACCATACGGATCAAGGTATAAAGCATGCATCGTGTGACTATCAGACGATAATAAAAGCCCATGATATGGTCCCTAGTATGAGCCGAAAAGGAAACTGTCATGATAGTGCTGTAGCTGAAAGATTTTTCAGCAACCTGAAAAATGAACTGATATACCATAAAGATATGATAGATAGTGATGAAGCACGATCTATCATATTTGATTACATCGAAGTGTTTTATAATTGACAACGACCTCACCAAACACTTGGCTATAAAAACGCCAAATGAGCATGAGAAGATGAATGTTGCTTAACTATGTGTACGGGAAAACGGGAGCATCCCAACCTGACCCCTTTCTTGCTTTCTGAAAGAGGAACCGGAGTTGCTTGGATTCCGTTACGCTACGGATTCATGCTGCTAATACGCTCGGCGCGGTAAACCCTATAGCCAATGCCATTGTTTTCCCAATCAGTATCTCCTATTTGAAGATCAAAGACGACAGTAGCCGGTTCTTCGTGAGTTACTTCGATTATCCGGGTGTGAATCTTGTTACCCCTTGGTGACTCAGCAGGTAGCCCAGTCGCCGCGTCCTGTACAATCCCCCCGAAATTAATCAAAACATTCCCAGTTTGAGTGAGACTATCGGCATCGCCGATAAAGGGTGTGTATATCGGGGAAGACAGCCCTTTGCCGTATTGCCATACCTGAGAGACTGTCATATTGCTCTCATCGACAGAGAACTCCACTGCCCGAGAGTAATTTTCCGTCGCATCAACAGGCGTCAGGCCATCGAATGGGCTGGTTTTGTAATTACCGTTGTCGTAAAGCATGATGTTACCGTTAGGCATCACCTCGGGGGCGTGTTGGTGGCGTTGCCAAATGTATAAAGGGAAGTAATTCGTAAAACAAATCAACGCTTACATTGAGCGGGGTTGTAGCGCCGAAATGCCTGGATATTTAAAAAGCACAGGGTTCAGGGAGGGTGCGTCGTTGAACTATCTGAAAATCAATCAAGTCCGTTCTCACAGTGTCTCATTAATTCCAGCCTGACCCCGGTAGTTCTACTAATAGGGGGGGTATTTTTCCACTACTTTTGTCAGCCTGTTGAACATAACCGATTCAAAAATTACTTTAAACGAAATACAGTGTTAAGCTAGAGCACAACGAGAAGTGCCGGAACAGTTAATAACCATAATATTGGTTATTAAATAATTCCTCCGACTACTTTTTTCTCTTTATATAGAGACGTTCTACAATCCTGTAAACCGACATGGCCACACCTCTGGCATATCATTCGCTCAATTTTAACAAGACTATTTTTTGTGTCTAAAAAGGGACTTGAAAATAACTATGGAGTCCTGAATGCTGTTTATTTAAGTAAACCAGAGATTTCTTACTAGCTGAACAGTGATTAACATTCACTCTTTTAGTGACATTTATACCCATTGGTTTTTTATGCATACATAATTAATCTAAATAAAACATAACAACGGAAAATACTTATGAAAGAAGTAAATGATTTACCTGATTTAACTGCAATTCTTAGTAAAGGAAAAGGCATGTTAATCAGTCTGGCCGTGGTGGTATTCTTGCTAATATCCGGTGCCTCAAGCATGTTCACCGTACAAGAAGGCAATATTGGCGTTATTAAAAGATTTGGCGAAGCGACGCAACAGGTTAATCCTGGTTTGCATATGAAAATTCCATTTGTTGATACTGTTGAGGTGATGGAAATTAGAACTCGAAAAAATGTTGAAAAATTAAGCGCCTCAACACATGAACAAATGCCCATAACTGCAGAAATATCCATTAACTGGACAGTGCAAAGAGACCAGGCATTTGATCTATTTGTTAAATATGGCGGCTTAACCCAGTTTGAAACAAGAATACTTGATCCTAAGTTGAGATCGGCAGCAAAAGATGCACTGTCTAAATATAAGGCAGAAGAAATTATACAAAATCGTGGTCAGGTGATAGCGCAGATAGAAGAGTTATTGGTGACGGAAATGAAAGATTACCCAGTTAAACTTGACTCTGCACAACTGGAAAATTTAATTTTACCTGCAAAATACATTCAATCTATTGAAACCAAGCAAACTGAAAAGAATTTAGCGGCTGCAGAGAAACACCGTCTTGAACGTCAGAAACTTGAAGCGCAACGTGAAGTGAATACGGCGAATGCACAAAGAGATGCGGCTAAGGCGACAGCAGATGGTAAGGCCTATTCAATAAAGACTGAAGCCATAGCGGAAGCCGGGGCAATTAAACTAAAGGGACTTGCAGAAGCTGAGGCGATTAAAAAGAAAGCGGAAGCGCTAAAAGTTTCGACCACACTGGTTGATTATGTACGTGCCCAGCAATGGGATGGAAAAATGCCACAAACTATGATGGGCAGTGACCAAAATGTCCTGTGGAATATGGGCTCTAAAAAATAAGGCTGAAGGTGCCGAAGTGATTTAATTTATTAAAGCACTATTCCGGAGAAAACGCGGGCTCAGGCCTTATATTTTACATGCCATATGTAAATTGTCAGGCCTGACCCCCGTAGCTGTTTAAGACTGGGTGTTATAACTAATTATCACTGTAAATCAAGAAAGGAGAGGCATGTTACAAACTATCGTTAAAAAATGGTTCCGAGATAAAAACTCTGGTTTTCTCGATAACGGGAATGGTCCAGATATTAAGGTAGACAAGGCCGACCTTGTTAACTGTGAATTTTTAAAAGTCGGTGCGCGTGTTGAATTTGAATGTCACGCAGACAAGCGAGGTTTAATCGCTAAAAAAGTTA
The DNA here is from genome assembly GCA_965602855.1 of uncultured Gammaproteobacteria bacterium. Classification (GTDB taxonomy): domain Bacteria; phylum Pseudomonadota; class Gammaproteobacteria; order SZUA-229; family SZUA-229; genus LH-M37. The sequence continues at coordinate 3,123 of CBFCZV010000056.1, forward strand.
AGCTTTTACCGCAGAACAAGTCGAACAGCCAAAATCATAAAGGTAAGGGCAAGCCTAAGGAATTTCGACCTGGTGTTATGACTTAATTAAACGCTTGCATTGGGTGGGCTTATAAAGCCAGAATGCCTGAACGTTAAAAAGGAGGCCAACAAATGAACGAACAAGAATATGCAGGATTTTGGATAAGATTAGGCGCAGTACTAATAGATGTCATTATTATATTGATCGTTACAGGCATACCACTAACCCTTATCTACGGCCAACAGTACTGGCTAGGTGAACAAACATATTATGGTGTATGGGATGCGTTGCTCAATTATGCTTTTCCTTTCGTAGCCACAATCTGGTTCTGGCGTCGTTTTTTGGGCACCCCGGGAAAAATGGCCACTAACCTAAAAATCGTCGATGCCAAAACCGGCAACAAAATGTCAACGGCTCAAGCAATCGGCAGATACTTCGCATATATAATCGCAACACTTCCTTTATGTCTGGGCTTTGTCTGGATAGCTATAGATAAAAAGAAACAGGGCTGGCATGACAAACTGGCTGGGACTGTTGTTATTCGGAGTGGTGGGACTGAAGCGGTTGTTTTTGATGATTAAAGCATTCGGTGCAATGCGCTGTTTAATATTTGGAATAAATTCATGAATAAATTAAAAAATTCAGGCTACAAAGCATTAGTTATAGTTGAAGATATTGGCTTACTGGTTATAGCCATTTCGACAGTCATTGCAATGGGCTTTGAAATTGTAGCTATGTTTAATGCCATGAAGGTAACGCTTGCAGACCTCTTATTACTTTTTATATACCTTGAAGTATTGGCAATGGTTGGCATCTACCTTAAGTCAGGGAAGCTGCCTGTTCGTATTCCCCTTTACATCGCTATAGTCGCAGTGGCGCGCTACATGATTCTTGATATGAAGAATCTGGATACATTAAGAGTTCTTGGTCTTTCAGGTGCAGTACTTATTCTTACTATATCTATTCTCGCTATTCGATATGGTCATACTAAATTCCCATATGATGATAAAGAAGACGGCTAACACGGCAATCATGTTCGGGCGTTAAAAGTGCGGGGTTATTGGGGAGGGTGCGGAGTTGATTATATCTATAATTATCCTAATCGATAAATCAATCAAGACTGACCCCATTAATCCCGCTAATATTTGAAATAATTGCTCTCTGACCCCGATTACACGCAATTAAATTATTCATTTTTGAGACAAACTCAGTTTAAATAATTATGTACTTCAGAGCTGAATCTACCACATGAAAAAACATGTAATTAATATTTACAAATATATGAGTGACATTGTCCATCTGTGGTTAGTGAAACTGATGAGCAGGCCTCAGTTAGGTAGTTATTTAGTGTGGATTATTTTTTTTCTATTAGCATCGAATGTTGTTTTATATACGTATTTTAATGCACGGCCGTATGTACAGGCTGATGGCTGGCGTTTTATTGATATTTATTTGATCCCATGGAATGAGGGGAGATTAGAGCTGGCAGATCTTTTTATTGATCATCATCCCGCACCTATTACTGCGGCTCTCTTTATTATAAATGCAGAATTGTTTGGGCTTCGAATGGATTATGAAGCGATGCTCGGTGTTCTATTTATAGTACTAATCAGTTTTATTTTTATACGAGAAATGGAAAAAAGAAATCTTAGTCGATTGGGAATAATCACCACGACTGTAATCATGATGAGCTTAGTAAGTGTAAATGTTTATATATGGTCCCTTGTCGCTGTTAGCTATTATATTCCGGGATTATTTGGTCTTTTAGCAATTTTTTACATTGATAAAATTGCAAAAAATAGAATTAAGCTACGTGATCTGTCAATGTTGACAGTAGCGCTCACTTTATTTGTATTAATGTTTGGAGATAGCGCTAAATTAATATTAGTACCAATTCTTGGCGTGTTTCTTTTGGCTGCAATTCTTGAAAGAAAGATGGAATATTTAAAATTAGTCGTAGTAATAGTTATCGCCATCTTGCTGCATAGCCAAGCACTCGATATTTTAGCTGTGAATGACAAATATTCTGAGGGAATAATACAAGGCAACTTATTTGGGAATATCTTTACTTACTTTGAGGAATTTTTGAGATATATCGGCATAGCTTTCATGTCATCGTGGGGCAATATAGCTTATCACACAAGATATTTTGAATTGAGTGAGTACGTGATTGAGATTGCGGGATTGATTGTATTGATGATTTACCTTGTAACAACCTACCTCTATTATCAATTAAGAATTTATGAAAAAACGAAGGTTCCAATAATATTAATTGCGATAGCAGTGGTCACTGCAATCTCAGGGTGGCTGTTTAGATATAACCCGGAGCTTCAGCAACCAATTTCTGGGAACATCCCTAGATATTACATGATGTACTCTTTTGGCTTGGTGGGTGTAATTTGGACATGGACTGAATATTTAAAAGAAAACACTTCTAATGTGCGATTTATTGTGAATGGCTTTATAGTGATACTGATAGGCTCTCATATGGTTGCGATGAATAATGAATGGCATGAGTCAAAAAAACTAAGAAAACGTATCGTAAAAGTGAGTGAAATCATGGTTTCTCATGGTAATGGCGATTATGCTAAAACTGTTCCCATGCATTTAATAGGCTTTAATCCTGAGCGATACAAAAGAGGGATAAAATATCTGAAGGATAAGAAATTTAATGTGTTTAATGATAATGATTTAATCCAAAAATATAGAAGATAAGAGCATGGAGCATGGAGCATGGAGCATTCCAATTGCATCTCGGATTCAAAAAAATGGGGCGGCTTTTTTTACAAAACCACATCATAGATTTATTTTGAGTTTCAATTTTCAGGTAGGCACCAATGTACGCATGAACCCCTAAAAATGGAAAAGTAAAAAATTATGAATATTGTAATGTATAGAATATTTTCTGAAGTACATAGAAGACATTGGTGGTTTGTTACTAGAAAAAAAATTGTACTGGATACTATTGATAAGTATTTAATGAAGAGCGATAACGTTAAAGTACTAGACATCGGCTGCGGAACTGGCGTGATGCTAAATGCCCTTGAAAAAGTGGGGCGAGTATATGGCATGGATATGTCTGATGATGCCATTAACTTCAGTAAAGGGATATTCAACGGTAAGGTAGAGAAAGGGGTATTGCCTGACCAGATCCCTTATGAAGAGAGTGTCTTCGATTTAATTACCGCTCTGGATGTGATTGAACATGTGGATTGTGATATTGATTCATTAAAGGTTATACGCTCACTTCTTGTACCAGAGGGTAAAGCTGTTATCACTGTTCCTGCATATATGTTTCTCTGGTCACAATTTGATGAGATGAATGAACACAAACGCAGATACACGATTACCGAGCTCAAAACAAAGCTTGTGCACGCTGGCTTTACGGTCGAAAAGATAACTTATTACAACACTCTACTGTTCCCCATCGTCTTTATAGTGCGTATGCTGAATAATGTTTTTAAACGCAATGGTGCTTCAGATATTGAAATGCCTGGTCGATCTGCAAACCTTCTTCTTAAGAAGATTTTCGGTATTGAAAAATACCTGCTTAGATTTTTGAATTTACCATTTGGCGTTTCTGTTCTGGCTGTGGTCAAGAAGTGATGTCATCTTATAATAAACAAGTTAAAAGGGTTCAAATGTCATGAACGATTCCTCACCTCAGCGAATTTCTCTCGTTATCCCCGTTTATTGCGGAGAGAAAACTCTTCCAACATTGATCGATGAAATCCATCCACTAACACTTGAGCAGTCGACACCTGATGGTACGCCTTATGTTGTTTGTGAAGTAATACTTGTGCACGATTGTGGCCCTGAACGATCTGATCTAGTTATAGAGAAACTAGGGGAGAAATATTCTTTTATTCGGCCAGTGTGGCTGTCACGGAATTACGGTCAGCATGCTGCGACGATGGCTGGTATGGCAAGTTCGACAGGCGATTGGGTTGTGACCATTGACGAGGATGGGCAGCAAAATCCCACAGATATCGGCCGTATGCTGGATAGTGCTATAACTTCATCACTTCAACTGGTTTATGCCCAACCGACGAACTCTCCACCCCATGGCTGGCTACGAAATTCCTTAAGTCGAGTTGCCAAGGCTATCACTGCTAAATTGCTGAGTAGTAGTAAGGTGGGGAAATTTAATAGTTTTCGTCTGGTTGATGGTGAGATTGCACGAACGCTGGCAGCATACTGTGGTAATGGCGTTTACCTCGACGTCGGGCTTTACTGGATCGTCGGTCGCATTGGTCACTGTCCAGTACGGTTGAGGAATGAACTCGATCGACCATCAGGGTACTCTTATTACAAGTTATTCAGTCACTTCTGGAGATTGATCCTTACCACTGGTACTCGTCCACTTAGACTGATTACCCTGATGGGTTTATGTTCTCTGATTCTGGCAATTGCTATTTCCGGCTATGCAATTTATGAGAAGCTCTTCCTTGATGTTCCAGTTCAGGGCTGGGCATCATTAGTAATCGTAGTTTCCTTTTTCTCTGGCGCCACTCTAACTGCTCTCGGAGTGATTGCTGAGTACCTTGCGGTAACCATGGGGATTGTTATGGGCAAGCCGCTATACGTCGTCACATCGAAACCTACTAGACCAGAGATTCAGTAATGACAACTGCCTGGGTTATAGGGAGCAATGGTCTATTAGGATCAGCATTGCAACGTGTATTGCACAACAGAGAAGTTAGTTTGTTCACACCAGCTAAGCGCTTTTGCTGGGAGAACGAGCCTGAGCTTAGCACCCAATTAGAGGCTGCAGTTAAAGCCTATTCGGCTTTTGTTGGTGTCGGTAATAAGTGGCAAATCTACTGGGCCGCAGGTGTAGGTGCTATGAGCAGCACCGAAGCAGAACTTGCAAATGAAACGCGAACATTATCAATATTTCTTGGCTTTGTTAGAGCCGAGCCGAACCTGATTGCATCGGAAGGTGGTTTTGCTTTTGCCAGTTCAGCTGGTGCTATTTATGCGGGTTCAAATGATGACATTATTAATGAGAATACACCTGTCGCACCAACGACCGCTTATGCGAATGAAAAACTCAAGCAAGAGAATCTGGTCAGTGAATTTGTAATAAATAATTACGGAACAACAGCCTTTCTCGCACGAATATCTACTCTATATGGGCCGGGGCAGGCATCGGGGAAAAAACAAGGCCTTCTCGCGCACATCGCACGCTGCATATTAAGACATCAGCCAGTGCACATTTACGTACCGCTTGACACTATTCGTGATTATATTTCCACTGACGACGCGGCATCTACAATAGTCGACGCACTACATATATTAAGCGGAAAGTCAGGAGTTTTTACCAAGATAATTGCTTCCGAAAGACCTACAACGATTGCTGAAATCATATCAATTTATAAGAAAATTTCTCGGCACAGCCCAAGGATAGTTGCTAGTGCAAGCAAACTGACTAGTATTTATACTCCGCGTATGCAGTTTCATTCGATAACTGAACCGATCAATAAGCAGACATCAAAGACTACTCTACTTGTGGGTATCGCACAGGTTATGGCAGCAGAAAGGACTGCATTTGCACTAGCACGCAGATAAAAGTCTGCACTTCAATATTTTCGAAAACACCTGGAATATAAAGCAGTTACATAATGAAAAAAAATAATCTGGCATCTCATTTTTGGAATGAATCTGCGTATGTCGCACGCTATTCAGGAAGTGGTATAGTAAACACAATTCTCGGCTTCTTCGTTATTTTCTCTGCAATGGCACTGGGGGTTTCACCAGTAGTTTCGAACATTGCTGGATATACAGTTGGATTTGTATCAGGGTTTGTGCTTTCCAAGAAATTTGTTTTTCGAAGTGATGGTCACTTTGTGGAGGAAGGTATTCGTTACTTAACGGCTTTTATTACGGCATTTTTATTTAATTTGTTAGTGTTGTATCTATCATTAGCTTACTTAAAATTCCACGCGGTAACTGCTCAGATTATTGCGGCTGTGAGCTATACGTTGCTCATGTACCTGTTAACACGTTTATTTGTATTCAGCACAGCAAGTGGAAGCGAAAAGGTGTGAGATATTTAGGGTAAGCAATAAGAGGTCATATTGTAAGAGCAATAGGGTCAGGTTGGACTTCCCCAAGTTTTACCCCATTGATCTAAAGATTGAGATAGATTAGAGGCAAACATGTATAAAATCATCAAATATCTTCTAAGTATCTTCGTTGCCAGCATATTAGGAATTATCTCCTATATTTTTTGGCCTATGGAACATACGCCTACTCCTGCCAATTCAGAGTGTTTAATCATAAACGACAATACGGGTAATCTTTCTCCAATACAATTGGATAAAAATAATGTGTATGGCATTGCAATGTCATATCCTGGGATTATTTATCAGTCTGGAACTGAATATCATCCTGAAATAATGCCTCCTGTATTTAGAAAGCAGCAACAAGCAATAAATACAGATAATTTCGTGCAGTATCCTGATAAAAAAATCATATTGGATCGAATTCGTAACATTGAACCCGATATGTCCAAAGCATTACAGGATAAATTTGAGACAATTCCTCTTCTAATGGATTATGAGGTTGAACTAGGAATTATAGTATTGGAAGAAACTAGCCTAAGCCAACTGGCCAACCCTGATTTTGCTCCGAAGTTAGGGTATTTTCTTGCGAATGATCTGCAATCGCTTACCTTTGGCGTGCTTGGAGCTGGAACAGAGTTAGAGTCAAAATATTTTGATACCAAGGGAAGCTTCCACGGATTTTTACCTATTAGTGAACATATGTGGATACCGAATTCAGAGAATGCCAGATCAACTTTATGTATTGATATGAAAACTACTGTCAATGATGAAATCAGACAACAGCAAAACACGAAGAATAGAATTTATTCCAATAAAGAAATGCTTGGTTTTCTTTTAAAGAAATACAATAAAGAAAAGATTTTAAAAGGTACGGCCATTATTACTGGCTCTCCTTCAGGTGTTGCGAATAAGGTGGCTCGCTGGAAAAGGAGGCTTGGAAAATTGCTACGAATGAGTAGGCTAGATAAATTGTCATCCATATTTAACAGCATCAAATCAGATAGTAAGTTTCTTCAGCCAGGAGATATTGTTGAAATAGAAGCAGCACCTTTTGGAAGCATTAAGACTGAAGTCATTAGGTAGCATTGCATAGAGTATGAAGGGAAAAGGGGTCAGGTCTTTCATTGTGCATACATCCAAACTCACCATTAATGAGATCAAAACCCT
>CBFCZV010000057.1:0-10370 GCA_965602855.1 uncultured Gammaproteobacteria bacterium
CCGGTGGAGCCGGAGGTGTACAGCAGGAAAAGCGGATGGGTTGAGTTCACCCACTCCGGTTCGCATTCGGTGCTCTGGCCTTCGACGGTGTCGTGCCACCAGTGGTCACGGCCTTCCTGCATGGTGATATCGTGGCCAGTGCGTTTCAGCACGATAACGTTTTCGATAGTGCCACAGCCTTTTTCCAGGGCTTTATCAGCCGCTGCTTTGAGTTCAACGATTTTGCCACCACGGTGGCCGCCGTCAGCGGTGATCAGCATGACAGCACCAGCATCGTCGATACGGTCGCGAAGTGACTCAGCTGAGAAGCCGCCAAAGACCACAGAATGAATTGCGCCGATGCGGGCACAGGCCTGCATGGCAATTACGGCTTCGGCGGTCATCGGCATGTAGATAACCACGCGGTCGCCTTTTTTGATGCCACGGGCCTTCAGGCCATTGGCAAACTGGCAGACTTCATCGTGTAATTGCTGATAGGAAATGTGGCGTGTATCGCCTTTCTCGCCTTCAAAGATGATGGCGGTTTTATCGGCCTGCGTGGCCAGATGCTTGTCGATACAGTTATAGGAAAGATTGAGCTCCCCATCGGTAAACCATTGATAATGCGGCGCTTTGCTGTCATCAAGCACTGTGGTGAAAGGTTTGTGCCAGTCGATATTTTCTCTGGCGCGATCAGCCCAGAAACCTTCGTAATCTTCTTCGGCCTGTTTGTGCAGCGCTTCAAAATCGACAGGCTTGATTCGGGCATTGGCGACGAATTCATCGCTGGGTGGAAATTGACGGTTTTCGATGAGAACTGAATTAATATCGTTACTGGACACGGCTTTCCCTCTACATTTTTATTTTTAAAGCGACCTTTGATAATACACAGGCAGGGGTGCTGGCTGCAAGCTTGTTTTAGTCCTGATTGATAACCAGATTATGCTTTGGGATACGATTGATATCCCAGTGCTCAATCGCCCACTGCCAGAGCGAATTCAGATTGTCGCTGGCTAGTTCTTCGGGCGGTCGCTGCCCCAGCAGTTTCAAAGTTGAGTGTAATGGTGCCACTGGGTGTTTAAGATCCAGTGCGGCTGCACCAGTCGACTTGCCGAGCTTGTGACCGCGTTCATCAACGAGCAGGGGCAGGTGTAGATAATCGGGCTGCGCATAGCCCAGCTGCTGTTGCAGGTAAATTTGTCGTGGCGTGGCATCGAGCAGATCAACGCCGCGCACTATTTCAGTGACATCCTGTTCAGTATCATCGACCACCACGGCCAGCATGTAGGCGAACAGGCCGTCTTTGCGTTTGATGACAAAGTCACCGCATTCGCTGGCGAGCTGTTGCTGGTATGAGCCAATCACGGCATCATCAAAATTGATCTGCCTGTCTTCCACCCGGATGCGCAGGGCATGTTCCTCGTTGAGAGGTAAATGACGATGGCGACAGTGTCCAGCGTATACGGTTTCATTTGCGAGTTGCTTGCGTGAACAAGTGCAGGGGTAGATTAAATCTTTTTGTGAAAGAGTAGCCAGTGCATCTTCGTACAGTTCGTTACGTTGTGACTGATAGATCGCCTCGCCATCCCATTCAAAACCAAAGTCTTCCAGCGCCTTGAGCAGGGTATCAGACGCACCTTCTACACGGCGGGTAATATCGACATCTTCGATACGCATCAACCATTCGCCATTTTGAGTTCTGGCCTGCAGATAACTACCGACCGCAGCGAGCAGAGTGCCGAGGTGTAGTTCACCAGTGGGTGAGGGGGCAAAGCGGCCACGGTAAGCGGATTTAATCATAAGTGCTTATTATGCCGGAACTTTATCTTTCAAAACGAAAAAAGCCGAAGCAGAAGCTTCGGCTTTTTCAGAGTAACGCAAAAGGTTTATTTACCTTTGATTTGCTTCTCTTTGATTTCGTCCAGGCTCTTACAGTCGATACACTGTGTCGCAGTAGGGCGTGCTTCAAGGCGTTTCAGGCCGATTTCTACACCACAGGTGTCGCAGTAGCCGTATTCGCTGCTGCTGATCAGGTCGAGGGTATCATCGATCTTTTTGATCAGTTTTCGCTCACGGTCACGAGTACGCAGTTCAAGACTGAATTCTTCTTCCTGAGTGGCGCGGTCAGCGGGATCAGGGAAATTAGCCGCCTCATCTTTCATGTGATCAACTGTGCGATCAACTTCCTGCATGAGGTCCGTTTTCCATGCTTCTAGCATTTCAGTGAAGTGTGCTGCCTGTCCTTCACTCATGTACTCTTCGCCTTTTTTAGGCTTGTACGGTGTAAAAGTATGTTCTTTCAAAGGTGCTTGTTGACCCATTAATGACTCCGATTATCATTTGAATAAAACTGAGCGCGACTATTTATCATAAAAACACTATACAGTGCAACAAAAATCGTCAATATTAGGAAAAGCTTAAGTAGTGATTTTTTTGACCTGACTGACGATTTTTCCTTTATATAGAAGGGTTTGCAGCTCATCACCCACTGAAATTGCGTTGCTATTTATTATTGTTTCACCTTTGCTGTTACTGGTGATCGAGTAGCCGCGCTCCAGCGTCTGTAATGGGCTGATGGCGTTCAGGGTGCGGGCATTATTTTGCAGCCGGGCTTTTTGTCGTTCCAGCGTTTGCTGTATGTGGTAGTGCAGGTTTTGTCCCAGAATTTGCAGGCGATGCCGATAATGGCTGACGGCGAGTTCGGGGGATGCTGTCTGCAGGCGAGCGCGAAGTTGTTGATGCCGGCTTTGCTGTTGTTGCAGGCTGTAACGCCAGGCGTAATTCAGGCGTTGTTCGACATCATCCAGTCGCTGGCTCAATCGTTGAACCACAGCGACCGGGTGTTGCTGTGACAGGCGCTTGTTCAGCCAGTTCAGTGTTTCATTGTGGCGCTGGTTTTTTTCGGTCATCAGCTGTTGCAGACGGTGTTGGTACCAGTCCAGCGATTGCAGCCAGCTGGCCTGGTCGGGTGTCGCGGTTTCGGCTGCCGCGGTGGGCGTGGCGGCGCGGAAGTCGGCGACATAATCAGCAATGGTGACATCGACCTCATGACCGACACCGCTGACCACGGGAATCGGACAGTCGTAAATGGCGTGCGCCACCGACTCTTCATTAAAAGCCCACAGGTCTTCGAGGGAGCCACCACCGCGCACCAGCAGCACAACATCACATTCGGCCTGTTCTTCAACCAGCTCCAGCGCACGGCAAATTGCGGGTGCAGCGGCATCCCCCTGTACTGGTACGGAATACAATCTGACCGGAATGGAAGGGAAGCGTCGATTGATGACGCTGAGCACATCGTGAATGGCGGCGCCGGTGTTGGAGGTGATCACGCCGATGCATTCGGGTAGCTCGGGGATCTCCTGTTTAACATCTTCATCGAACAGACCTTCGCTGGCGAGCTTGTTTTTCAGGGCTTCGAACTTGCGTTGTAGTGCGCCATCACCAGCTTCTTCCATGCGGTCGACAATCAGCTGATAGTCGCCGCGTGGCTGGTAGAGGCTGACTTTGCCGCGAATCTGAACCTGCTGGCCATTCTCAGGCTGGAAGTTCAGGTTGTTGTTTCGGCTTTTGAACATGGCGCAGCGCACCTGTGCACCACTATCTTTCAGGCTGAAATAAATATGCCCTGAAGCCGGCTGTGCCAGGTTGGAAATCTCGCCTTCGACCCAAATCCATGAAAAGTTCTGTTCGAGTACCGCTGCTGCCGAGCGATTTAGCTCGGTGACGGAGTAGATGGTTTTGCTGGAGGAGGTATTTTTTAGCATGGTGAGCTGGAATTATATCGCAAACTGAGTAGCCTCAGGCGCGTGAGCTTGTCAGACATTAATTTTTACGATTTGATGCTAATGTTTTCGCCAAGCGGGGCTTACGATGAACGGCCAGAAGCCGTATAATAGCGGGCTTTCAAAAGATTGCCACGTATATAGGAACCGCTATGAGAATAATTGAGGAAGCCCTCACCTTTGATGATGTTTTACTGGTTCCCGACCATTCCGTAGTCATGCCTAAAGATGTCAACCTGACCACCAAAGTAACTCGTGACATCGAATTGAATATTCCACTGATGTCGGCAGCGATGGACACCGTGACAGAAGCGCGTCTTTCGATTGCTTTAGCGCAGGAAGGTGGTCTTGGCATTATTCACAAAAACATGACGCCGAAAGAGCAGGCCGCTGAAGTTAATCGCGTTAAAAAATATGAAAGTGGTGTGATCACCGATCCGGTTAAAGTTTCACCGGATACTACGGTTCGCGAAGTGATCGAATTGCGCGAGCGTTATAAAATTTCTGGTGTACCTGTAATGCAGGGCGATAATCTGGTTGGACTAGTGACCAGTCGTGATGTGCGTTTTGAAACCAATTTAGATCAACCCGTTGCATCCGTGATGACACCAAAAGAACAACTGGTGACGGTTAAAGAAGGCGCATCTAAAGAAGAAGTTTTAGGTTTGTTGCACAAACACCGTATCGAACGTGTGTTGGTGGTGAATGATGACTTTCAACTACGCGGCATGATCACTGTAAAAGATATTCAGAAATCTACGGATTATCCTAACGCCTGTAAAGATGCAGAAGGTCGTTTGAGAGTGGGCGCTGCTGTAGGTACTGGTGAAGGTACAGAAGAACGTATTGAACTGTTAGCCAATGCTGGTGTTGATGTGATCGTGGTTGATACTGCACACGGTCATTCGCAGGCAGTGCTTGATAGAGTGACCTGGGCGAAAAAGAATTTTTCTGGTGTACAGATAATTGGCGGCAATATTGCCACTGGTGATGCTGCTAAAGCTTTGATGGATGCGGGTGCTGATGGCGTTAAGGTGGGTATCGGTCCAGGTTCAATTTGTACCACACGTATTGTTGCTGGTGTTGGTGTGCCACAGATTACAGCGATTTCAAATGTTGCTGCTGCACTCGAAGGTACAGGCGTACCGCTGATTGCTGATGGTGGTATTCGTTATTCCGGTGATATGGCCAAAGCGATTGCTGCCGGTGGTTACTGCATCATGGTGGGTGGCATGTTGGCCGGTACTGAAGAAGCGCCGGGCGAAGTTATTTTGTATCAGGGTCGTTCATATAAAGCATACCGTGGCATGGGTTCACTGGGTGCGATGAAGAAAGGTTCCAGTGATCGTTACTTCCAGGATAGTTCAGAAGGTAGCGATAAGCTCGTACCGGAAGGTATCGAAGGTCGTGTGGCTTACAAGGGGCCTCTCAGCGCTATTGTTCATCAGATGGTCGGTGGTTTGCGTTCCAGCATGGGTTACGTGGGTTGTACTTCGATTGATGAAATGCGCACTAAACCAAAATTCGTTCGCATCTCGGGTGCGGGTATGTCTGAGTCGCATGTGCACGATGTGACCATTACCAAAGAAGCGCCTAATTATCGTTCTTCATAAAAGGGCGAAACAGTAATACGCAGAGGCGCAGAGAAAACAAATTATTTGTCCTTCTTTGCGCCTTTTTTATTTTTCAGTTTTTTATTATTAAGAAAAAATTATGCAAGACATTCATTCCGACCGGATACTTATTCTCGATTTTGGTTCTCAGTACACGCAGCTGATTGCACGACGCGTTCGTGAAGCCGGTGTTTATTGTGAAATTCACCACACCACAATTGAAGATCAGGATATAAAAGATTTCAAACCCAGCGGTATTATTATCTCCGGTGGCCCCGAGTCGGTGACTGCGGAAGATACACTGGTCACGCCTGATTTAGTTTTCAATATGGGCGTGCCCGTACTGGGTATTTGTTACGGCATGCAAACCATGGCCGCGCAACTTGGCGGTAAAGTGGGTGCCTCGACCCATCGTGAATTTGGTTTTGCACAGGTGCGTGCGCGTCATCACAGCAAGTTGTTAAAAGATATTGAAGATCATGTCAATGATGAAGGTCATGCGTTCCTGGATGTCTGGATGTCACACGGCGATAAAGTTGAAGAAATGCCAGAAGGTTTTGTCTGTATCGCTAGTACCGATAATGCACCGCTGGCAGGTATGGCAAATGAAGAAAAAGGTTTTTATGGTGTTCAGTTCCACCCTGAAGTGACGCACACCAAACAGGGGCAGCGTATTATTGAGCGTTTTGTCCACGATATTTGTGGCTGCGCAGGTTTGTGGACTTCCGGCAATATTGTTGAAGACAATATTCATCGTATCCGCGAACAGGTGGGTAGCGATGAAGTTGTATTAGGTCTGTCCGGTGGTGTTGATTCATCGGTAGTGGCAGCGATGTTGCACAAAGCCATCGGCACGCAGCTGACCTGTGTATTTGTTGATAACGGTTTACTGCGTCACAACGAAGGTGATCAGGTGATGGCTCTGTTCGCCGAGAACATGGGCGTCAAAGTGATTCGTGTTGATGCCGAGCAACGTTTTCTTGATGAATTGAAAGGCGTTAATGATCCAGAGCAGAAGCGCAAAATTATCGGTCGTGTCTTCGTTGAAATTTTTGAAGAAGAATCGAATAAATTAACTAATGCTAATTGGTTGGCACAGGGTACGATTTATCCTGATGTGATCGAGTCTGCTGGTAGTAAAAATTCACACCTGATTAAATCGCATCATAATGTCGGTGGTCTGCCTGAAGGTATGCGTTTGAAACTGGTAGAGCCTTTGCGCGAATTATTTAAAGATGAAGTACGCAAGATTGGTGTCGAGTTAGGTTTGCCTTCCGAAATGGTTTACCGTCACCCGTTCCCCGGCCCCGGTCTGGGTGTACGTATCCTTGGCGAAGTTAAAAAGGAGTACGCGGATTTATTACGTTTGGCTGATCACATCTTTATTGAAGAACTTTATAAAAACGATCTGTACGATAAGGTCAGTCAGGCATTTACTGTGTTTCTTCCGGTTAAGTCAGTAGGCGTAATGGGTGACGGTCGTCGTTACGATTACGTGGTGGCAATACGCGCGGTTGAAACTATCGACTTTATGACAGCACGTTGGGCACATCTGCCTTATGATTTTCTTGGTCATGTTTCTACGCGCATCATTAATGAAGTAGATGGTATCTCACGCGTAACTTATGATATTTCAGGAAAGCCGCCTGCTACGATTGAGTGGGAATAAGATGTAAGTCGTGAAAATTCTTTATTGATCAAAAAGGTTTCTCAGGTCGGATAGAAGTACATTTCTACAATAAGGTTTTTGCTCTACTTTTTTTACATTATTGTAGAAGCGGCTTCTTCTTGTGACGTCTAATTGATCTTTTATCGATATTAAAATGACAGGTACTTCAGAGGTTTCTTTTTTTGACGACAGGATTCTGCTCATTTCAATGCCGTCTATATCGTCCATTACAACATCACTAATTATTAGATCTACATCATTGTTCTTGATGAAATTCAGGCAATCACGAGCACTTTCTACTGATTTAACAATATAATTGGCTTCGTTTCTGAGGAAGCCCTGAATTATAACTCTTGATATTGCGTCATCATCAACAATTAAGATTGTTTTTTTGGACATAGAATAAAATCCTTTTAAAAAAGTAAAGTCTAACGCGAGTCAGACATGTTCTTACTTATTATAGTCTTGAAAAGATTTTGTATATCAATACTTAAAATGTATTGATATGTCCTTAATTAGTTTAGGTTATTTATATGAATGATGAATACTGGATGTGCCATGCATTGGAGTTGGCAAAAAAAGCAGAGTCGCTTGGAGAGGTGCCAGTGGGTGCGGTGATTGTCAAAGATGATGAGATGTTGGCTGAGGGTTGGAATCAGCCTATTGTTTCAAACGATGCTACTGCTCATGCTGAGATCATGGCGCTACGTGCAGCGGGTGAAGTGCTTAACAATTATCGGATTGTTGATGCAGAACTTTTTGTCACGCTTGAGCCCTGTTCGATGTGTGTGGGTGCTTTAATTCATGCGCGAATAAAACGTGTTGTGTTTGCCGCCAGTGAGTCAAGAACAGGTGCATTGGGTGGTGCTTTTAATTTGCTGGAATCCAACGATCACAATCATATTTTTGAATATGAATCGGGTTTGCTGGCGGATGAAAGTCGAGAGATGATACAGGCGTTTTTTAAACAACGACGTAAATAAGGCACTAATGATTTCTATCGGGGTTGTTCTTCCAGATCTTCCAGCATTTTCTTAAAGCTATTGACTCGCTGTTGAGACAGTTCGCCTTTGTCCAGGGCCTCGGTAACCGCACAACCGGGTTCGGTGGTATGTGTGCAGTTGCTGAACTTACAATAACCCTGATAGGGTTTGAGTTCGATGAATCCATTGACGATATCTTCCTTGTCGCGGTTCCTGGGTGTGAAGTCTCGTACCCCGGGTGAATCGATCAAGGCGCCGCCATCGGGCAGGTGATAGAGTGATGAAACCGTGGTGGTGTGTTTGCCTTCTTTGGAGGCTGTGGAAATTTCTCCAATACGGATATCAATGTCCGGCAACAGCATTTTAACTAGCGATGATTTTCCCACACCTGACAGGCCAACCAGAATGCTGGTGGTGTTTTGCAGTGCTGTCTTTAATGCGTCAAGCCCGACATTTTTTTTGATGCTGGTTTCGATGACACGGTAGCCAATATTCTTATAGGTTTCCTTAATCGTATTAATCACCGACCTGTTGTCGTCGTTGAGTAAATCAATTTTGTTGATAAGAATTAATGCATCAGATGGAAGGTTTTCAGCTGCAGTAAGATAGCGGTCAATTAAGTAGTCATTGGGTTCGGGTTCTACTGAGCAGACGATAATCACCTGGCCGATATTGGCAGCCACCGCTTTGGCCAGACCCGCGAAGCCAGTTTTTTCTAACAGGTTTTTTCTTTCATTGACGGCAATGACGACACCATGATCTTTTTGATCGAGCTGAATAACGACGTTGTCGCCACAGGCAATGTCACCAAGATTTTGTCTTAGCTTGCAGGAATGTTGTTTGTTGTCGTCAGTTTCGACCACCAGTTTCCTGCCATGGTGGCTGACCACAAGGCCATTGAAAACATGATTGTCGGAAGATGCGTCTGAGGAATCCTGAAGTTTGCTCAGGCTATTTTTATTGGAGGCTATACGGCGTTTTTGTTGATCAGTGAGACGACGTTTTGCCATAGTGCTTTAAATAAAAAAGCGTGTTTAAAATTTATAGTATTTTTCGTTGAGAAAGTGTGTAACTGCCTCGGTGTCTTCATCGAACCAGGAGACGCCTACATTGTTCTTACAGCGTTCAACCTGTTTGCTAAGTGCTTCCATGGATTTTACGAAGCGTGTTTCTCTGGTGTAAACCTCATCGCCATGGCATCTGACGCAGTTTGAATCGTGTGCTTCCTGACCTTCTTTATATAAGGCTTCATCTATTTCAGCCTGTGCAACAGAGGCAAAGGTGAGCAGCGCTATGGATAAAAAAAGTTTTTTCATAATAGTATTTCTCAAACGTGTGAGTTTAGATGCTCGATTCTAACAGGTGCAGGCGGATGTGAGTCATAGAAAGCCGAATATACCGGATCGGGCGTCAGTGTGCTGGCATTTTCACGGTACAAACCCACCAATGCCTTAATTAGATGTTGCGCATCGGTTTGTTCAGCGGCAAAGGCATCAGCCTCAAATTCATTTTTGCGCGAAAACAGGCTCATTATAGGGCTGAGCGCAAAAGTAAAAACCGGGGAAATCATGGTGAATAACAGCAACGCCATATAGGTGGATTGTGTGCTGAGTCCAAGACCGTTATAAAACCACTGGTTTTTCATCAGCCAGGCCAGAATAGCCAGACCGACCAAGGTAGTGGCAAAGGAAATGAAGATGCTCTTGATGATGTGTTTCTTCTTGAAGTGTCCCAGCTCGTGCGCCAGTACCGCTTCCAGCTCATCGTCGCTGAGCATTTTCAGTAGTGTGTCATAAAACACGATGCGTTTGTTACGGCCAAAACCGGAGAAATAGGCGTTGCCGTGGGAGGAGCGTTTAGAACCATCAATCACGAATACGCCGTCACTGCTGAATCCGCAGCGTTCGAGCAGGCCTTTGATACGGCTGAGTGTCTCGCCTTCTTCCAGGGGTTCAAATTTATTGAAGATGGGCGCAATCCAGGTGGGATAAATCCACATCATCAAAATACTGAAGCCAGATAATAGCAACCATGTATATATCCACCACATGTCGCCCATTTGTTCCATCAGCCAGAGAATGGCGAATAATAGAGGTACACCGATGGCGAGACCGAGGGCGGAACCTTTGATCATATCGATGATAAAAGTTTTAACCGTGGTGTTATTGAAGCCAAATTTTTCTTCAATGACAAAAGTGGTGTAGATAGAAAAGGGCAAATCCAGTGCCGATGAGATCAGCATGAACGCCAGCATCACCGTAATGCCGGTCATAATCGGGCCGAACTCCATGGCAATGATGGATTGATCCAGCCATTCCAGGCCGCCACCCAGTGTCCATAA
>CBFCZV010000058.1:0-10274 GCA_965602855.1 uncultured Gammaproteobacteria bacterium
CGTTAAGCACATTGGTTTTTTCATGCATTAACGGTGTGCCCAACACAGACTTGATAGACTGCATCAATCTGCCCTCATGGCCGTTTAGGTAGGCTGCCACGGCCTCACTACCAAACAAGAGCCCCCTTTCTTCATTATCTATAAAGATGGTGGTACGAATCAGGCTATTACCGGACTCCAATGGCACCATTTTTACTGTATCATTACTAACAACGCCAATAGCTGAGTTGGACGTACCAAAGTCAAATCCACAAAAAGACATTCATTACCCTCTTATACTAACGCGGTTAGCAACAATAAAAAGCAGCCCACGCAGGGCGCCAATAAGCGTTGCGCATTGTACCGAATAATATAATTGAGGGAAGTCCAGAGCAAAATTAAATAAACTGTTATTTTTGTAATTACACATGAAAGCACGGTAGGTACTGACAAGTTAACTTTTATTAAAGTAAAATGCAGGGATGGATATTTATAAACGTTATCGCTTTCCACCTGAAATCATTCAGCATGCAGTCTGGATTTACCATCGCTTCAACCGGTCAAGAATTATAGGATGTTCAGAGATCGTGCCTTTGCGCCTTGGAAAAGTGTAGTGACTGGATCATGCCTAAATTAATCGGTATATTCTGATTACAGCTGTTTCAATTGCTTTAAATGGTAAAAATGCAAAAGAAATATGTCTTAAATGTACAAGCAATTTTTTCCTAAAGCGGAGTTCAGCAAAAAGAAGGAACACAATGTGAGTTGCATGCATTGCATGATTCTGAATACTTAATAGCTTTAACGATAAAACTTTTAAACAATAAACAAACAAAAGAATCAGTGGATAATAATAAAATAAAAAAAAATTTATCAGCAAGTGCGTTTGCATATAGACCATTGAAAGTGCGATGGGAACATATGAAAGGCCAATGCCTGTGTTCCTGTGGAATATACCCCCTCCCCAGAGACCCTGAAGTTCTAGTAAAGGCGGCAATAGAGTTAACCAATCTGTCTGATTTTGGTAATCCGAGCTTTATTGAGGGGTTTAAGGTGCTGCATCACTCGCTTATCACCGAGGCGGGCTTGCATTATGTCGGTGAGAAAATGATGAAAGGCATGCTGTTGACTCATCTTTGTAATCGCTTACAAATTGAACAATCCTTGAAGGAAACACCAGCTATTCTAGATGAGATTATTGAAAGGCCTATTTTTATTATCGGTATGCCACGTACAGGTAGCACATTTTTGCAACGATTAATGGCTTCTGACCCATCGACTCATCACCTTCGTTTTGCTGAGGCATTAACCCCAGCACCATCACCAGCCGTGTATGAACATATGGAGCATATACGCATGGATAGGGCGAATATTTTTTGTCGGACTATTGATAAATATGGGCATGGCCTGCAGGCAATGCATGCTATCACCCCTGATTCTCCTGAGGAATGCTATTTTTTATTACGCAATAGCTTTATGCATCCAAGTTTCCAAACTAGCGCCCCTATACCCAGCTATATCAATTGGGTTGCTTCACAGGGGCAGATAGCAAGCTATCAGGATTACAAACGGCAACTCCAAATTTTGCAATATGGCCAGGCAAAGAAACGCTGGGTTTTAAAGTCAATCAGTCATTGGAGTGTACTACCCTTATTATTAAAGACCTTCCCAGACGCACATATTGTTCAAATGCATCGTCATCCCCGCGCTGTGATTCCATCCTTTACCGCTCTAATGGCATCTGCTAGAGCGGTATGCTCCAATAAGTTGATTGAACCGAGCAGCTATGTTCGGTCACTTATGACCAGTTTGAGTAGACATTTAGATAAGCTGCACAAGTTCAGAGCGTCATTGCCCAGTGAGCAGCAAAGTGATGTGTATTACCATGATTTGGTTCACGACCCGATTACAACTGTGCGCAGCCTTTATGACAATTTGGGGTTACCTTATTCCAGAATAAGTGAGAAAAGCATGAACGATTATCTCAATGATAATAAAAAAGAAAAAAGAAGCAATTATCGTTATTCACCAGAGATGTTTGGGTTATCAGGAAGTGATATAGATATAGGATTTTCAAAATATCTGAGCAGGTATAAGCTAGGTTAGCCAAGTGGCTTGATGTAGTAATAATCGATCTTGAAAATATAGATCTCGATTTTTTAAATAAAAAAAGAGGCTCAATAGCAGAAGTGGTTCAGATGAGGCGCTTGGTTAAGTATGGCGAAGATTAGCAGTCTTCAAAGTGGTAATCACCAAATGCTATTTCGTCCTTAAATCGCTGACTAACAAGTTCTTTGAGGTCTTCATCATAGTATTCTGAGTAGTGCGTGTGACCGGAGATGTTTCTTATGGGTAGAGGTTTGTGAGGGATATCCAGTTTCTCACAGACTTGTTCAAAATCCTCATTTAGCCGTTCAAATCGGATTAGAAAATCAATATCATGATCTAATGGCAGGTTGTCGATTATTTGCTTCGGATCACTCTCATCCTGGTCGTTATTCAGAATAAGATTCTCACGAATAAAATAACGCAAAGCCACGGCATTCTGAATGAGTTCCAGGAACTCTGGTCTATTCCACTCAGTGCGTCCCTGTGCAGGTGAAAAATATAACGATACCATTCTATCCCATGGGTTTCTGATGGTCGCAAATTTAAACAACGAGTTGTATACCGTGGAGTCTATGTTGGTCTTACACTGGGATAGAAAAGAGTGTTTTGAAAGACGGTACTTTTTGTTGTTTACTCCGAATCTCTCAATTCCATCCTGATGTTCGTAGTTAACGATTATGTTATCTTCAGAATAATCGCGCAATATATTTTGAATGCTATTCCCGGCTGTTTTTGGGATATGAATAAAAAGAAATCTTTTTTGATCTGAAATCATTTATTTTCTCTGTCCTGATGGTTCTTCATCATGCGGCCATTTGAATGTCATTATCTCACTAGCCTGATTTTCTCCTATGGCTAGCAATCTGAAGCTGTTATCTTCACTCTCATGGAGGCGGTATATGTCAAACAGTATTGTAAATTCGCCGGTCTCGCAACTCGCGGTCTTATTTTTCGCAATGACCTCTTCATCAGACTCAAGGCTGATCATATGAATTAAGTGGGAGCCGTAAAACAAAACAATGCGGTCAACAGTTGATGTATTTTGAGAGGGATGCATACAGCCTTTCATCCATAAACGACTATGAAATATTCCAATATCACTGAGTTCCCAGCCTTCCTGTGTTTTGTGTATTAGTAGTTCCCTGCTGCCCGGTAACCGCACATATTCCTGACCATCCCTGATAACAAGGTTATATGCACTATATTTTAATTGATACTGTGCAAACGAAAGCATTTCAGTGTCAGGTGTAATTAATGTGCGGCCGAGCTGGTTGGCAATTTCACCGCGCGTTGGATTTTTAGCAAATTCACCATGAACACCAGAAACAGGGAAGATAGTCATGCCTTCACTGGCGTAAGTATCCCAGAGAAAGCGGCGGTCCTGTTTCCCCGGAAAGCCGCGCCCAACGGCCAGATAATAATCAATATGTCCCTGAAATTTTCCAGTAGCGTGATGTGAACGAAGTGCCTCCAACTGGTTTTTGGCAACACTGATGCCTTCAGTTTCAATGGGATTTTCTGCTTTCGCCATTTGGATATGAAGCAGCTTGGCAAGTGCATCAAACTCCTGTGGGTCTTCCTCTGGTGGCATGGAGTCCACCATAGCCAATCGTTCAACTGTTCGTCCTCGCTGCTGCAGCAACAATGCAATTTCGTAAACTATACTTCCGCCAAAACTTGTTCCCAGTAAGGCGACTGGACCGCTGGGGCAAAGTTTTTCGATAGTATTTGTATACCAGGTAGCCATCTCCAATAAGGTGCTACAGGAGACTGACTGCCAGTCCATGTTAGGTGGTTGCAGAGCGTAAAATGGAATCGACTCTGGTGCTTCTTTGGCAAGTAATAACAAGCGATAGGCATGCCCAAAGATGCCACAGATCATGAATACAGGTGTGCACCTACCCCTGGGGTTCAGTGTAATTATATTTTCATGACTCTGTTCATGATTAACGGGTGATGAAGCATTTTGAGTAAAAGCTTTATCATGTAAGGGGATATCAGGGGCGTTCTGTTTTGCCAGTGAAACACCCAGGTCGCCAAATACCTCGATATTGATAGAGGGTTTGTCAGAGTGGTTGAACCACCAGCTTACTAGCTGTTCGAATATACGTACACCTTCTTTCGTAGGTAATAATGCGATGCCTGATGTTTCCATAACTGAACGAACCAATCCATGGCTTGCCATACCAATTTCACCCCATGCGGTCCAGCCTATAGATAATACGGGTACATTCTTAATGCTATAGCCATCAAGAAATCCATTGGCGGCTGCATAATCTGCCTGGGCAAGATTGCCAAAATGCGCAACAATGGATGAAAAATTAATAATCCCTCGCAGTCGTTCTGTATTTAAGTTGGCGACAATATTTTCGAGTCCCATTGCTTTAACGTTAACTACCCGTTTAAATTCTTGCTGAGTTTTTTGTTGCAATGGCGTTATGGGACTCAGGCCTGCGGCATGGAGTAGCAGGGTGATGCCACGGTCAGCCAGACGGAGCTTATGTACAGCTTGTGGATCGGCAATATCAGCCGCGACATATTCCACACGACCATCGCCTTCTTCAAGGATCCAGTCTTCAACCTCAGGTTTTTGTCCTATAAGCAGGAAGCGTGCTGAGGTATGTCTCAATAAACTACGTACTATGCAGGAGGCGATGCCACGTGCACCTCCGGTTACTAATAGAGTGTCATCAGTACCCAGTTGTTTAGCCAGCGACGCAACATTGTTTTCACTGGTTAAGTTTAGTAGTGGTTCCAGTGTCGCTTCCAGAAAAACATTATTTTTATTCAGACGCCTGCCGATAGCACTATCAGCGAGGCAAAGCTGGAGCTGGTCTGGATTGATCGCAGGGCTGTCAATGTGATGATAGGAAAATATTACGTCAGGTAATTCCAGCGCCACTGATCGAATGAAGCCACTGAGTGCACGAAACCAGCGGTTAACTTCGGATGTCTTGTCACCATAGGTGATCAGGGCAAACCGGTTAGGCATTGTTTCATTTCCGCTATTGTTGCTTATGTTGACTACAGCTTCGAGCAAATCAGGTAACGTCTCATCGCAAAGGGTCAGTGAATCTGAGACTGACCGTAAAACCAGTATCTGGCTGCCAGGTTTGTTTGTTTGCTTAAGTTCGGTGAGGGCTTGTTGTGTTTCCTTTGGTGCATCGACATACCATGAAGAGCACGAGAGATTGTTTTCATTATTGACGTCAGTGGAGGGCCTTTCCTGATTAAGGTAACAGTTAAAGCTTAGAGCTATATCGTTAGTGTCGTTGTCAACAGGGTGTTCACGTATCTCCGCGATGATCCTGTTTATGCTTGTAAGTTTACGGAAGCCCCGATAATTCTCTGACAGAAGACGATGTTTGCGTAGAACCACTGTGATTTCTATGAGCTTGAGTGAATCGAGCCCTAATTCATGCTCGAAATCTACATCATTACCAAGCTGATCCAGGCTATATCCTGAAACAGCGGCAATCACGGTACGCACACAATCTTCCAGAGGCAGGTTTGCCATATTCTGTATTTGTGCAGGTGCGGTTATTATTTGTGGTTGCTGTAGATTATTCAGTGGGCGACGGTGGATAGCAACTGGTTCAGATAAAGTCTGCCGAAGTGTTTTGATCTGATTCAAAGGTGGGTTTTGGGGTTCATCCAATGCTATGACTTGATGGTACTTCCCCTGAAGCATGCTCCGCACGAGACCGGATAAAACCCTGCGCGGGCCAATCTCTACAAAACGACGGATTCCAGCGCGATATGCAAGTTCCACCTGGGCAATAAAGTCTACAGGCTGGTCAATTTGATGAGTAAGTAAATCAATCACCTGCTGGCGAGCAGCATCATTCATTGGCTGACCATTTCCCGCCAGTTCGAGCGAGTAGGGATACATCTGTCGGCTAATATTGGCTGGAATAGGGATACTGGTTTGGTGCAATTCAAAACCGGATAGAATTTCTCGCATGGGTGCTACAGCATGGGATACGAACGGTGAATGAAATGCCCGATCCACATTCAGCCAGTTTGCGCGAAGTCCTTTCGTCTGTGCATCCTCTATTAGTTGTTGTATCGCTATGCAGGAACCAGCGACGACCACCTGTTCGTAGCTGTTTAAGTTGGCCCGGACAATCTGTTTACTATGTGTTTCCAGTAAAGCATCTATATCTTCAGTGGAACCCAGTAAAGAAGCCATAGAGCTGGCTTCATCACCGAGTATATCCTGATTCATTAATTGTCCTCGCAGGGTTACTGCGCGCAGGGCATCCTTAAATGAAAGAACACCGCAAGCATACAGAGCGCTGTACTCACCGAGTGAATGGCCAATGGCCATGGCACAGCTTATGCCTTGTTCACGCACCATCTCGAGTAAAATTGCCGAAAAAGTCAGGATAGCGGGTTGAGCCATTTCAGTTGCTTGTAGTTTGGCATCAGATGAGTCTGACTTTTCATCCGGATAAATGACTGAAGAAAGTGTTCTACCGGTAATCTCCTGCACAATCGAATCTGCCTGCATGAGAAAACGTTGCCCAATTTCGGTTTCGCTTACATCAGCCAGCATATCGATATACTGAGAACCTTGTCCGGGAAACAGAAAGGCAACGTCCCCCTGTATTTTCGGAATTTCGGCTAGTATATGCTGACTTGCATCAAAACGTGGTGGTTTTGGATTTGATGGTGGAGAAGTAATAACCAGGTGGTAATTGACTCCCCCGAAGCCATAAGCAGAGACACCTACGCGTAGTTCATTACCATGAAGCTTTTCAGACTTTAAAGGCACACGTAGACCAGAATTTTCCCAGTCAAAATTGCTGGTGGCTTGTTCAAAATTGACTTGTGGAGGAATAGTCCTATGCTGAATAACATTGATTGCATTCAGGAAACCGGCTATGCCTGCTGCGGTACGCATATGGCCTACAGATGCCTTGACCGAACCAACAGGAAGTTTACTCTGACGTTTGGTCGGTGCAGACTCAAGAAGTTGCCGCATACTTTCTAATTCTATTGGGTCACCGATTCGCGTACCAGTGCCATGGGACTCGATATAATCAAGAGTTGCCGGATCAATATTCGCTTGTTCATATGCTCGCTGCATTGCAAGTGACTGTCCCTCACTTGTTGGAAGGGTAATACCCTGACCGCTGCCATCTGAGGAATTACCGACACCACGTATGACGGCGTAAATCTTATCCCCATCAGATTGTGCGTCTTCCAGTCGTTTTAGTACAACAATTCCACAGCCTTCGCCTAGTGCCAGGCCATCAGCTCGTTCGTCAAAAGGAAAACAACCTGTTCGGGACAAGGCGGTAATCTTTGCGAACCCGACAAATGCTCCTATATCTATCCAGGTATCTACACCACCTGCGATTACAATATCGCTTTCCCCTGTTTGTAGTGAGGTGACTGCGGTTCCGAGTGCGGCTAGTGAGGAGGCGCAGGCCGCATCCAATGTTAGATTTAAACCATGAAAGTCGAAAACAGAAGCGATACGGCCAGCGACCAGGTTGGGTGAGGCTCCAGGAAGAGTATCTGCATTGAGTAACAATTGTTCATGCTTCTCTTCATAGGCGTTGATCAGATCGTGCACGGTGGTGCCTATGCCCATATCTGCCCCGAGTTTTTTCAGTCGGTTAAAGATCAAGTCCTGAGAAAGACTCTCGCTTATTGACATGTTTATTTCGCCGCCGCTGATGGCTGCCATGATTACCCCAACACGATCGCGCTTGACGGCCGGATTATTCAGCAAACCGGAATCTAATAGTGCGGTTTGTGCGCAAATAAGGGCTAGTTTTTGAGAACGGCTCATCATTTGTGCGACTGAAGGTGGAATACGGAAACCACTAAGATCCATGTCTGGATCTTCGATCAATGCAGCGATGGCGGCATAACTTGAATTTGGTGCGTCTTTGTCAGTGTTGAAAAAAAGATCTTGATCCCAAAGCCATGGAGGGATATCACGAATGAAGCAGCGTTGCTGTAATAAATTATGGAAATACTGATCAACTGAGTGGGCACCAGGTAGCACACCACTTACACCTATGACGGCGATAGGCTGATGTGAGCATGTCATGTCAGTGCGGGAAAGTTTGTGTTAGGTAATAGCATTAAATAAATCAAATTTCTTAACCGTTATTATAGTTACTTAGTTGAACAGCCTGCGGGCTCTATGATGACCTAATATAAGCCCGCATTCCAGTTTAATGTGTATAAAAAATAAATGCTATGTTGTTTTTTATTTTGAGCCAACAATATCCTCTAGCCACCAGAATTTCTATTCAGCAAACATTGGAAATAAGAATTTTTTGTCTTGTTCCCATGCTCCAGCGTGGGAACGAGATGACGTTAGCCTAAAAATAAATGCCCACTATTTGTGGCTAACACGATACCATTGCTCATCCTTTTTCTTTCCTGGAAATATGCATGTACCATCATCGTCTCGTCATCTCATACAAGGGCACCGGCTACTTTGGCTGGCAAGACCTGGGTACAGACGAACAAAAGCCTACTGTCGAGGCAAGCATCCACCAGGTGCTAAAAAAAATCTGCAAATATCAGAGCTGTACTATTTCCGCTGCAAGTCGAACCGATGCTGGTGTCCACGCACAGGGCCAGGTTGCAAAAATCACTATCGCCATAGCAATCGAATCAGGAAAACTTCTGCTTGGCATGAATTCACTATTGCCCGATGATATTCGTATCCTGCAATGCGAACCTTGTGCCGCAGAATTTAATTCGAATAAGGACAGCAAGAGCAAAGAGTATCATTACTATTTTTGTACGGACCCAATCTACAACCCAGTTCTCAATGATATCGTTGCGCATATCCCCTCTAATAGAAATGCCTCAGCCACCGAACAACTGGATATAGCAGCACTTGATATAGAACTCATGCAACGAGGCTGCAAACTCTTCATTGGCGAACATGATTTTTATAGCTTCGCGGGACGAGATGCCAGTATTAGTTCAACCTTCCGTACTATTTTTAGCTGTGAAATCTTGCAAGCTCAACCTTCAACCTTCGGCAATAAAATTTACTATCTTAAGATTGTAGGCAATGGCTTTTTAAAGCAGATGGTTCGGTACATTGCGGGTGCTTTATTTGCGCTCGGGAGAAACCAGCTTAGCCTGAGTGATATTAGTGAAGCACTAGTGAATCACAAAGAGGAAAAGATCAGTTCCAGAGCCAAGTCGCGAGGGCTGCATTTGATTCAAATTTGTTATTAGAGTTAAAGGTACTTGAATTCAAAATAATAAGGCTACGATGTGACCCCCACTAACCAAAATATCCCCCCAAATATAGATTTGAGTACTAACCCCCACTAAGTAATAATGACGCATGGATTTTGAATGGGTTGCTATAGCACTGGGTGATGTTGCCTGGATTTCGCTGGCTTTTTTCCTCGGCTTTACTGCCAGGACGATTGGCCTGCCACCATTGGTTGGCTTTCTTGCAACGGGTTTTTTACTCAACACACTGGGTATAGCAAGTGGAGAGATGCTGAGCAAGTTGGCGGATCTCGGCATCACGCTGTTGCTGTTTACCGTTGGTTTGAAGTTAAATTTGAAGGTGTTGATAAGGCCGCAGGTCTGGGCTGTGACTGTTCTGCATACTTCAATCATTATTGCCCTGTTCGGAGCTGTTATTTTTGGTCTGGCTTTGATGGGGGTGTCGCTGTTCTCTGGTCTGGAGTTCAAAACTTCATTAATGATTGCTTTTGCGTTGAGTTTCTCCAGTACCGTCTTTGTGGTTAAGTCGTTGGAAGAAAAAGGCGAAATGAAGTCCCTGCATGGGCGGATAGCTATTGGTATTCTTGTAATGCAGGATTTAGCGGCTGTCATTTTTCTGGCAGCATCTCTTGGTAAGCTGCCATCACTCTGGGCTCTACTATTATTCCTGTTTATTCCACTACGGCCGTTGTTGCATCATCTCTTGCAAAAGACAGGTCATGGTGAGTTGTTGATTTTATATGGTCTGGTGCTGGCGCTAGGTGGTGCTGAACTATTTGAGCTGGGCGGAGTGAAGGATGATCTGGGCGCGCTGATTATGGGTGTGTTGATTTCTACCCACTCAAAATCAACCGAGATGGCTAAAGCCATGCTGGGTTTCAAGGATCTATTCCTGGTGGGCTTCTTCCTTTCCATTGGTATGTCTGGGCAACTCTCCTGGGAGGCGTTGATTATTGGCTTAT
>CBFCZV010000059.1:0-8916 GCA_965602855.1 uncultured Gammaproteobacteria bacterium
CTGACTAAAGGTGCTAGCTATGCGGTTGATCATCTGGGTAAAGCTGATGGCTTTCTTAAAAATACGGCTGTAAAAATACCGATGCCAGATAAATTGAGTAAAGTTGAATCTATTTTACGCAAGGCCGGTAAAGAAAAATATGCCGATGAATTTGTAATCACCATTAATCGTGCCGCAGAATCCGCCGTGCCTTTGACGCTAGATATTATTAAGCAAGGCGTTGCCGATATGAGCATTGCAGATGCAAAGACTATTCTCACGGGCCCTGACGATGCCGCTACCCAATATTTAAAAAAGACGGGCAGCGATAAACTAAAGTCTAAAATTTTACCGATTGTAAAACAGGCAACAGCCAAGGCAGGTGTGACAAAGGTGTATAAAACTATGTACAGTAAACTCGGCTTTGCTGGGAAGTATATTGATTTAGAAGATTACAATGTAGACAATTATGTTACGAATAAAACCATGAAAGGTCTGTTTTTAATGATTGCAGATGAAGAGAAGAAAATTCGTGATAATCCAGCTGCAAGAACGACTGATATATTGAAGAACGTTTTTGGCTCTAATTAAAAACTAACCCTTCTTCCTCGGAGCATAAGACGACACATAAGTAATGCCATATTTGTCGTTGCGTGCATTAATACGTTCGGCCAGGTCTTTTGCGTGTGCGGTGACTTCTTTGAGAGTGCCGACTTTGTCGCCTTCGATAATGGAATTGCCTCGGCTGATAACATAGTGGTACCAGTCATCACCTGTCAATCCTCTCGGTGCAGCACTCTTCTCGATCGTGAGGGTTTTATACGTTTCCTGGCTGGCTTTTTCTTTCGGCATTATTTTATATCCCTGTTAATTTCATTTTGGAATAAAGGGCGGTGTTGTATTAATCAAAATCAAGTGCAGCGACAATTCTATTCAGGTGTCCCTGTTCGCCTTCGTCACCCGGTTTACTGCTACTGCTAGTGTTTGAAGCAGCCTTGATGGCGGCGTTGATATTGGCGATATATTCTTCGCTACAGCTATCAATAGTTTTTTTGAGATCATCCAGCAAGCTCTTAATTTCTTCTGGCGTGCGAACCCATGCATCAATGAATAAGCCTGCAGCCGGGCTGATTTTTGCTGAGTACTTTTTTTTGGATACCAGCTGATTAAAGTCATCGCACCATTCTTTGGGTGCCTGATGCGTCAGTTTGAAAAAAAGATCGATGTAGGGTGCTTTTTGTATAAGTGGTGGTCGATTTTCATCGAGTCCGATTATTCTGATATCACTTATGCCTTCCATTACTGGTCTCACTATAGATTATGCGGTTGTTAAGACCAGCATACTCTCTATTGAGTACAATTATCGGGATATGATTGGCCATGTTGTGCTGTTCTCAAAGTTGTCATGCTTTCTTAAAGGTAAAGAAAAAACCCCTTATATTATTGATTCAATATCAAGCTCAGGTTTAATAAGCCCTTAGACTTTCCCTGCTTTTGCAAACACACTCCTAATATAAACTCTAACTCCCTGTTTAGTATTAGAGAAAAACTTGAGCCCCATCCCCTTCAAAAATAAATACATCCATTTAGGAGAAGCATTTTACGTAAAAACGAATCCTTCACCGGTTGCTAATCCCGCGTTGATTAAGTTTAACGAAGAGCTGGCTAGTACTTTGGGTTTGTCCGTGTTGAGTGCCGATGACCGCGCTGATATTTTTTCCGGTAATGTGATTCCCGAAGGTGCGGAGCCATTGGCGATGGCTTATGCGGGGCATCAGTTTGGTGGCTTTAATCCTCAGTTGGGTGATGGTCGTGCGATTTTGTTGGGTGAGATTGATTGTGCTTCTGGTGATAGTGTTTGTTTGCAATTAAAGGGTTCGGGGCAAACTTTTTATTCTCGTAATGGAGATGGTCGTGCTGCGCTGGGGCCGGTGTTGCGTGAGTATCTGGTCAGTGAGGCGATGGCAAAGCTGGGAGTGCCGACGACGCGGGCGCTGGCGGCAGTGGCCACGGGCGAAGAAGTCGCCAGAGAACGGTTACTACCTGGTGGTGTGATCACGCGTGTGGCATCGAGTTTTGTGCGTGTCGGTAGCTTTGAGTTTTTTTCTGCGCGTGGTGATCTAGCGTCGATTCAAAAACTGGCGGGTTATGTGATCGAATGTAATTACCCTGAGATACGTGAATCTGAAAATATTTATACGGCTTTGCTACAGGCGGTGGTTGATCGACAGGCGGCGTTAATTGCGCAGTGGATGCAGCTGGGTTTTATTCATGGTGTGATGAATACCGACAACATGTCGATAGCCGGGGAGACGATTGATTACGGGCCGTGCGCGTTTATGGATGTGTATGAACATAACCGAGTGTTGAGTTCGATTGATCGTGACGGGCGTTATGCTTATAGCAAGCAACCTTCTATCGGGCTGTGGAACTTGACGCGCTTTGCAGAAACTTTATTGCCATTAATGGCAGGGGATAGTGAAGCTGCGGTTGAGGTTTCGAAGGAAGTATTGAGCACCTATGTTGACTGTTATCAGCAGCACTGGCTGTCGGGTATGCAGGCTAAATGTGGTTTGTTAAGTAGTAGTGAGAAAACTGATCAGGATGATAAAAAGTTGATTGAATATCTGTTCAGTATTATGGCGGCGAACAAGGCTGATTTCACGCTGGTGTTTTATTACCTGTCACGTTTGTCAGCGCTACCATCCGAACAGGATGAAGATATTCGCGCCCTGTTTAATAAATCAGCGCAGTTTGATGACTGGCTGCTTCAGTGGCGCAAGCGATTAAGTAATGAGAGCCAAAGTCACGAACAACGCCAGGCTAACATGCAGGCGGTGAACCCGGTTTATATTCCCCGCAATCATCAGGTCGAAGCGTCGATAAGAGCGGCAGAAGATCACGGTGATTTTTCTGTGTTCCATGATTTGCACGAAGTGTTACAAAACCCCTACGCGCAACAAAAGGGCAAGGATCATTACATGCGGCCACCCGAGCCTCACGAGGAGGTCAAGCAAACATTTTGTGGAACGTGAGTTTAAGCTGATTGCTTGATTGTTTAATTTCATAGTTTATTGCCTATTCCAGCGATCCCTTCCTGACTTATTATGATCCACAATTTTTTGATTCCTCCATCCTAAGTTTTCTGATTTCGTCCTTATGTTCCTTAAATGTATACTGCCTAGAATATCTGGACTGATCACATAATTCAGGGTTTTCAAGTCTGTAATCTCTTTCATTACAAAAGAATACCTGGTGGCGATAATCTGGGTCAGTTAATTTTTGTAGTTTTGACTTTATAGTATCGCAGTAACTTCCACTCCTTCTTTTTTTTGTTTTTTTGTCATTGTTTTCTGCTTTTTTATAGGCTTTTTTAAGTCTTGATAATTCTCTTTTTAACCGTTTTTGTTCGGAGACGCTATCTGTTTTGTCGTATTTAGACTGAGCTATTTGCATTTGGCGCTTTAGTTTTGTTCTGAGTAGAGTGTTTTTATCATTGTCCATGGAGGCTAAATTATTTAGTTCTTCCTGCTCCTTCTTTGATTCGTTTTTAATGTGTATGTCTAGCTCTGTCTTTAGATTACTGATGTCTACTTTCAAAATTTTGAGATCTTGAATAATGGTTTTTGCAGTGATGAAAGCAATGTCTGGTCTCCCAGTAATATTTAGAAAAGATTTGTTTTTCTGGATAGTAATCTTCCCATTTCTTCTTTTAAATATAAAATTTACGACATTTACCTTGCCATGAGTTTTAAATATTTTTTCGATTTCATGCTCGTCATTCATTGAGGCATAAGTGCAAGTGAACTGAACATTAGAGATAAATAAAATGAAAGTGATTATTTGCAATAATGATTGATGGGGAATCGTGCGCATTAAAAAACTCCGATATTTTTAATAACTATTTGTTGAGTATGGGCTGAAGAAGATATGAAATGCTGGGTTAAGCATTTTTATTAGAGCTGATCTACTAAACCTAAGGATAATGTTGTCCATAATAATCCGAAATAAATTTCATATTGTAGCAATGACTTGAACATGCTTTAGCATTATCGCACGTGTTTTTATAATAGCGAAGACAAATAAGTAGGTCAATCTTATCGTTACCCCTTTAGCTAGGAGGGATGTAATAAACTAGAGTATTGTGCAGTATAAAAAGAAAGACCAGGTCAGAAGGAGATTATCTCTAACATTATTGATTTAAGATTTTTCCGGCATTTATTGTGATTTCCTAGGGTGAATGCTTTATTTTTTCTTCAATCACCGCAGTTGTACATATCAAAACTCATTTTTCCTTCAATGGCGGGGCCTTTAGAGACGATGGAATCAGCTCCCAGTTCTGCAGCTCTGTTCTTTGCAACGATGACAAGGTCTTCTGTGACGGCTTTGTCGTCACGTATGAGAATGCCTATTTTGTGGGTAACGGTGGCATTAGTTGTACCCAGCAATAAGCAGTCTTTAACATTGAATTCTTTTACCAGCGTGATTTCCTTACCTTCTTTGGTAGTTTCGACCCAGGCACATGCGGGTAAGCAGATAATGCTCAGGCATAAGGCATAGTGATTTAATTTCATTTGCGAATGCTCCAGATGTTTTGAAGATTGATTTAGTGGTAAGTATAGGCTGGATGCAGGCCATAAAACAATTAAAGCCTTGCTCAGTATCATTATCTTTATGGTTATAATGTAGGTTTTAGGTTTTAAATCCCCCCTGAATAAATATTCATTAACATACCGCACTAAAACTATTATTTTAGTTCAATGTAATTGTCATACACTTTAGCGAGTATTCCTGGAGGTGTGACTATGGCTAAGCAGCGTAATTTATTCGACTCTATAGAAATTGGTGATTGCACTTTACCTAATCGAATTGTAATGGCACCGATGACACGAAACCGTGCTGGCGAAGGCAATGTTCCGCAGGTGCTTAATGCAACTTATTACCAGCAGCGAGCCAGTGCGGGTTTGATTATTACCGAGGCTTCGCAGATTTCCCCGCAGGGTGTGGGCTATCCTGCAACCCCCGGTATTCACAGTGTTAAGCAGGTTGAGGGCTGGAAGCTGGTGACCGATGCGGTGCATGACAAGGCTGGGCATATTTTCCTGCAGTTGTGGCACGTTGGTCGTATTTCTCATCCTTCGTTGCAGCCGGATGGATACTTGCCGGTGGCACCTTCTGCCATTAAGCCGATGGGGCAAGCAGCTACCTATGAGGGCATGCAGGATTTTGTGCAACCACGTGAGCTGATGTTTGCTGAGTTGCCGGTTATTATTGCTGATTATGTGAATGCGGCTCGTAAGGCAATGCAGGCGGGCTTCGATGGTGTCGAAATTCATTCTGCCAATGGTTATTTGCTGGATCAGTTTATTCGAGATGGCAGTAATCAACGTGATGATGGTTATGGCGGCAGTAGTAATAATCGGATACGTTTACTGCGCGGAGTGGTTGAGGCTGTTTGTGTTGCGATAGGCAGTAAAAAGGTCGGTGTTAGGATTTCACCTGAAAACAGTTTTAATGATATGCATGACAGTGATGCACAGAATACCTTTAACGCTGTTACCGATATGCTGAATGGTTTTAATCTGGCTTATTTGCACGTACTGGAAGGCGATATGCTGAGTGCCAGTCGTACCCTGGATTACGCACAGATCAAGTCGCGTTTTGCCGGGCCTTACATGGCGAACTGTGGTTATGATTTTGAGCGGGCAACACAGGCGATTGAAAATGGTGATGCTGATCTGGTTGCTTTTGGCATTCCATTTATAGCAAATCCTGATCTGGTTGAGCGCTTCAAAACTGGTTCCAAATTAAATGTAGCTGATCAATCTACTTTTTATGGTGGTGATGAAAAAGGTTATACAGATTATCCATTTATGTGAGTTATGAGGGAGCTTAGTGTCATGGAAGATGGTTAGTGACAGGCTGGTTTCAAGTCTGGTCTCTAATTTGCCTGTTGTGCCGATTTGGTCAGGATCATATATAATCACCCACTAATTTACTGTTGGACATGATTTTTTCGTGCTTGTCCAAAAATATGGATGATTAACTACTATGAATAACAACAGCCTCTCTGTTCTGATGCGCATGGCCATGCTTGGTGGTGGAGTGATTTTAATTGCCCTGTGGAAGAGCAATTTTATTGCACAGGTTTATTTTTCTGACCAGATTACTAATACGGGCTTTGTTTTTAATACGACAATTTTGTTGCTGTTTCTGCTTGGTCTCGGCAAGTTAGTTAAATTGCTTCTGGGTTATATGTTTGAAGAACGACAGCTTGCACGGTTCCTCAAAGCCATGGAGGCTGATGAAGAGTCTCCTGAAAGTAAGATATCGGATAAATCCATTGTCGCCCGCCGCTATCAGATGATTCGGATGCTGGATGCACGTGGAGTGACGGTTAATCATAGTGCGCTTGCTGCGACACTGGTGGCGGATGAAAGTACTCGTAGCAGCTTTCCACGTTTCATCAATAACAGCATGATTCTTCTGGGTGTCTTTGGCACCATCGTGTCACTCTCTATCGCGCTGGTTGGTGCTTCTGATCTTCTGGCCGGGGATAGCAGTGGCGGTAATATGGGCACAGTGATTCACGGCATGTCGACGGCGCTATCTACCACCATGACGGCTATTTTCTGTTATCTGTTTTTCGGTTATTTTTATCTGAAGTTTAATGATGTGCAGACTTGTATATTCAGCGCGGTCGAGCAGTTGACCACACTGCATATTTTGCCGCGCTATTCTCGCAGTGCTGACACACTGGTCAATGATGTTGCTGGTCTGGTTGGTAGTCTTGAGAAAACAGCTTCTTTGATGCAGGGCATGCAGGGTGAAATGCTGGCGGCGACGCGTGAGTTGAGTTCGGTGATTGATACGGTTCAACAACAGACTGCACCGTTAAGCAATGATATTAAGGTGATCAAAAAAGTTCTACGTGAGGGTTTCCGCCTTGATGGAGATGAGTAGACAATGATGCAACAGGGATTTGCCAGTCTACGCCCACATGGTGACAGTGAGAATGGTCAGGAATCGTTCTGGCCTTCCTTTACTGACATTATGATGGTGGTAGTGATGATCTTCATGATCACCAGTGTCGTTGTGGTGATGCGCAACTGGGAATTGGTGGAAGAGCTGCGCAATACCATGGAGTCGGAGCGTCTCGCAGAAGAAATGGTTCGCAGTGCTAATGAAACTAATGAGACGCTGGGAGAACAACTTACCCGAGCGCAGCATCAGCTTTCTGAGCTTCGCCTTGCATTGATGCAGGCAAAAGAACTGGATGAACAGAAGAGTCTTCAATTGAGTGAGAGTGAGCGGCAGCTTCTGTTAACTCAGCAGTCACTCAAGCAGCAGCAGGATGAAAACGAAAATTCACAACAGGCCATCGTGCTACTCAATGAAGAAATGGTGGCAAAAACAGCCATCATCAGCAGCAATGAAAATCGTATTATCAGTTTGAATGATGAGCGCGATGAATTGCACAAAACGGTTGAAGAGCAGAAGAGTAATGTGCTGAAACTACAGGGGCAAGTGGGTAAGGTCGACGGACTTTATCTTGCGCTACAGGGGAATTTTGATGATCTTAAGGTTAAGTACGATAAGCTGATCAAGCCGGCTCGAAGCGCCAAAGGCAAGCATGTTGTTGATGTGCGTTATGAGAGAAGTGCGAAGGGTGAGAAGATTTCTTTCCGTGACCAGAGTGAGAAAAAATATAGTCTACTAAGTCGTGATGACCTTGATCAGCGTCTTGCTGAGCTAAAGAAAAAATACCCGAAAAAACTCTACATAAAAATCATCATTCCCGAAGAGAGTGGTCTTACCTATAACGAAGCCTGGGGCTTTATGAAAAAGATTCTGGAGAAGTATGATTACTATTATCAGAAGTAGTTCTAACTTTATTTTGAGAGCCACAAAGCTGTGAAAAAAACATTCATGTTCTTTGCTCTACTAGCGGTTGTGCTGTTGGTATATCCCTTTTTTAATAAATCTGAAAATACAAATGTTATTACGGGTTTGCCGTGGCAGGTGGATGTTTTGCCCGATGGCTCCACTCAGGTGTTTGGTTTACATTTAGGTGTAAGTAAACTATCCGATGTGCTGGGTATTCTTGGTGACGATGATGTCGATCTTGCGATTATTGCAGCGGCGGATGAAGTGGGTAGTCTTGAAATGTATTACGGGCATTATCAGGCAGGTGTGATATCGGGGAAACTGGTAGTGCAGGCGAATGCCGATGAAGAAAAAATAAAAGAATGGCGTAAGAGAGCAGGAAAGTTTGAATATATGGCGAGTGGTCAGGCAAAGAAATATTTTTTAACTGCTGACGATCTAAAGCTGGCCTTGAATGAAGTAATTACGGGTCTAACTTTTATTCCATCATTAAATCTTGATGAAGAAATAATACTTTTGCGTTTTGGTGAGCCTGCTGAGCGTGTCCAGCAAGATGAAGCAACGCACTATTTATATCCAGAAAAAGGGCTTGATATTGCGCTGTTCAAGGACGCTAAAGAAGTAATACAATATGTTTTACCAGGTAATTTTCGACATACAGATAACTAAAAGAGATGGAAAATGAAAAAAACACTTAAAGCATTCAGCGTAACTTTTTTTCTGCTAAGCGTTGTTGTCATTATTCCAGCGCTGATACCTGATGAAGAATACAGTGCCGGGGCAAGACAGTGGCTGGATGATGCTAGTAATCCAGCTGAGATTGATAGTGATTTAAATCGCTTCAATGCAATTGCTGGTTTTTATGTCGAAGCGGATAAAGACATGGTGGTTGAAGGTGCAAGGTTAATTGCTGAGGCAAATGCACTATTTGAAGAAGATAAACGCTATAACGAAGATTCGCCAAAGGCAAATAGTTACTGGAATGAGCTGCCCCTGAAAGTGAGTAGTGAATTATCAGACCATATACATCTGCTCAATAAAAACCCACTG
>CBFCZV010000060.1:0-8785 GCA_965602855.1 uncultured Gammaproteobacteria bacterium
AAAAACAAGGCGATACAGGTTCACCTGAGGTTCAGGTTGCACTATTAACAACTCGAATTGTTCAGCTTACTGAGCACTTTAAAGAGCACAAACATGACCACCATTCACGTCGTGGTTTGTTAAAAATGGTTAATCAGCGTCGTAAATTGCTGGATTACCTCAAGCGTAAGAATCAGCAGCGTTATCTCGATCTGATTGCTAGCCTGGGCTTACGTCGATAAAAAAGACTAGAAATCTGTGGTAGCAGCGGCGAGACCCGGTGGTCGAGCCATAACCTTAAAGCATTGGGAAATAATAACGTGATACCAACACCTATTAAGAAAGAATTTAAATACGGCGAGCACACAGTAACACTGGAAACAGGTGAAATCGCACGTCAAGCAACAGCAGCCGTGATGGTGCGTATCGCTGATACAGTAGTATATGTAACAGCTGTTCTTATGAAGGATGCTGATCCCTCCAAGGATTTCTTCCCGATGACGGTTAACTATCAGGAGCGTACATATGCTGCTGGTAAGATCCCGGGTGGTTTCTTTAGACGTGAAGGTCGTCCATCAGAAGCTGAGACATTAACCTGTCGCCTGATCGATCGTCCTATTCGTCCTTTATTTCCTAAAGGCTTCAAAAACGATACACAAATAGTCGCTACTGTTGTGTCCGTTTGTGATGAAGCTGATCCTGAAATTGCTGCCATTATTGGTGCATCTGCTGCTATGTCATTGTCAGGTGCTCCATTTGCCGGTCCTCTGGGCGCGGCACGCGTTGGCTATAAAGATGGCAGTTACATATTGAATCCTTCCAAAGTTGAGCTTGAAACTTCTGATCTGGATCTGGTTGTTGCTGGTACTGATGAAGCTGTATTGATGGTTGAGTCTGAAGCCAAGATGCTTTCAGAAGACGTTATGCTCGGCGCGGTTATGTACGGTCACGAGCAAATGCAGGTTGTTATCACTGCAATCAATGAACTAAAAGCTGAAGTTGGTGTTGAAAGTTGGGACTGGACTGCAGAGCCTGCTGATGAAGCACTGGCTGCCAAGGTTGCAGAAACTTCTACAGCTGCGATCACAGACGCTTACCAGATTGCTGATAAGTTGCAACGTCAGGATGCTGTTAAAGCTGCACGTAAAGCGGCAAAAGCAGCGTTAGCTGCGGCAGAAGGCGAAGAAGGCTGGAGTGGAACCGATGTTTCAGATGCTTTCGGCAAGCTTGAAAAGAAAATTGTACGTGGACGTATTATTTCAGGTGAAAAACGTATTGATGGTCGTTCTGGTAGTGATGTTCGTGCAATTACTGTTCGTACCGGCGTTCTTCCTCGTACTCATGGTTCAGCATTGTTTACACGTGGTGAAACTCAGGCTTTGGCGGTTACTACACTGGGTACTGCACGTGATGCACAAATTATTGATGCACTGGGTGGTTCATATCGCGAACCGTTCATGTTGCACTACAACTTCCCACCTTCCTGTGTCGGTGAAACCGGCATGGTAGGTAGTCCAAAACGTCGTGAGATTGGTCATGGTCGTTTGGCGAAACGCGGTGTTCTGGGTGTGATGCCATCAGAAGAAGAATTCCCATACACCATTCGCGTTGTATCTGAAATCACAGAATCTAATGGTTCAAGCTCTATGGCTTCGGTTTGTGGTTCTAGCCTGTCGTTAATGGACGCAGGTGTGCCTATTAAAGCTCCAGTTGCTGGTATCGCCATGGGTTTAATTAAAGAAGGTGATGACTTCGCTGTATTGTCAGACATCCTTGGTGATGAAGATCATCTTGGCGATATGGACTTTAAAGTAGCCGGTACTACAGACGGTATCTGTGCATTGCAGATGGATATCAAAATTACTGGTATCACTCATGAAATCATGGATAAGGCACTGATTCAGGCAAAAGAAGGTCGTAACTTCATTCTTGGTGAAATGGCTAAAGTCATTTCTGAAACGAATACAGAAATGTCACAGTTCGCACCTCGCTACCTGAACATCAAGATCAACCCTGACAAGATTCGTGACGTTATCGGTAAAGGCGGCGCAATGATTCGTTCATTGACTGAAGAAACTGGCGCGACTATCGATATCGATGACGAAGGTAACGTGAAGATTGCTTCCAGTGATCTGGCCGCGGCTGAAAAAGCACGTTCACGTATCGAAGAGATTACTTCAGATGCAGAAGTGGATGCTGTTTATAACGGTACTGTTAAGAAGATCATGGACTTTGGTGCTTTTGTTGAAATTCTACCTGGTAAAGATGGTCTGGTTCACATCTCACAAATCTGTGAAGAGCGTGTTGAAAAAGTTAGCGATAAGCTCTCTGAAGGTGACAGCGTTAAGGTTAAAGTGCTGGAAATCGATCGTCAGGGTCGTATTCGTTTGAGCATGAAAGCGGTTGAAGAAGCTTCTTAATTAAGGTGCTTTTGTAAAAAAAAGGGGCCTGTAGGCTCCTTTTTTTTGCCGATAAATAAAAAACATTTTAGATAGATATAATAAAAGCTGAATTTTCATAGATTTAGACTACAATCCTTTGAAAATGAAACAATGTACTGGAGAGATATCGTGGAAATAAGAAAAATACAGGGCGTCATAATCAGTTCTTTACTAGTGGTCGGCCTTGCAGGCTGTTCTAGTTCGTCATCATGGAACCGAGGCGATGATTCTCCCTGGAGATCAAAGCATGACTCAGAACGTGCAAATGTAGGTTCTGAAGAATTTGTTGAAGTCAGTGTAGATGAAGCCGTCGAAGCTAATAGCGTGGAAGAAGCTCCGGTTTCTGAGGAAGCGATGACTGAACCAGAAATGGTAGAGCCAGAAATGGTAGCACAACCTGAACTTGAATCTGTATCTGATTTTGAAGCTGAACCAGTGCCGGTTGAATCTATGTCTGCTTTTGAGAGGCTTGAGGCAGGGGTTACTGAGCCTGAGCCAGTCCCTGTAGAAGAAATGCCTGCTGAGATTATTGAGTCTGTTGAAGAAGAGGTTGCTACTGAAAGCGCGGAAGCTTCAGATATTTCAGGTGTTTCTTCAAGGTCTTATGCAGTGCAGGTTTATGCGGGAAGAGTGCTGGCTAATGTGAACCGTTATAAAGAAGCACATGCTCTGGATGATATGGAAGTCGTTAAAACAGATCGTGATGGTGATATCATTTATGTACTGGTAGGCATTCATGATGGCTTTTCAGCAGCCAAACAGGCAGTAATTGATATTGAAGAGAGAACAGGTTCAGCACCATGGGTGCGTTCAGTTTCAGGCCTGCAGGATATGTCTATTGAGTAAGGTTCTGATAATTAGAGAAAGCCAGCCTCGACAGGCTGGCTTTTTTTTGCCTGATACATTTTAAAAATAATTATTAACAGCACTTATAAGTCATTAAGTTGCAATAACTTACTGGTTAATATTCCCCAAAAACCTTAATATCTATAGTCCAGATTTTTCGTGGTAATTTTGATGATTAATGTCCAGATACTCAGCGTTATTTTTAAGCCGTTTCGGTATTTATTGATCATCGTATCATTGTTGTCGCTGGTGTCCTGTGGCTCACTGATTTCGAATGCAAAAAAAGAATTTGCTGAAGATTTATCGGCTACAATTCTTGCCCATGATGAGCCTGAAACCATCAAACAGGCTATACCTACCTATCTTGTTCTGGTGAGTAGTTTGATCAGAGGTGATCAGGGTAATGTGGATTTGCTGATCTCAGGCTCTCATTTATATGGGTCTTATGCTTCTGTTTTTGTCGAAGAAAAAAATAGAAAGATTGTGCTGGCTAAACGATCTTTTAATTATGCAGAACGTGCTGTTTGTTTAAAGTTAGCAAAAGCATGTAAAGCTAGAACAATGTCATATCTTGAGTTTGAGCTAATGCTCAAGGTCTTCAAAAAAGAAGAGGCTGATTTAATGTTTGCCTACGGTTCAGCCTGGCTAGGGCTGATTCAGGCGAATCGTGCCGACTGGAATGCGGTGGCTGAATTGCCAAAAGCCAAGTCAATCATTGCCAGGGTGCTAGAGCTGGATGAAGATATTAGCAATGGTGATGCCCATCTGTATATGGGGGTGATGGAGTCTCTGTTACCACCAGCGATGGGTGGAAAGCCGGAGCTAGCTAAAAAACATTTTGAACGTGCTCTGGAAATTTCAAAGCGTAAAAATCTGATGGCATTACTTATGTATGCAGAAAAATATGCGCGACTACTATTCGACAGAGAATTACACGATAAGCTGCTCAATGAATTGTTAGCGGTCGATGACAAAGAGTCAAAAACTTTGCTAATAGATACCATTGCACGTGTTAAAGCCAAAGAGCTGCTGGCTGATGCGGATGATTATTTTTGATTGCATGATAATCAAATTTTTCTACGGAGTTATTTAAATTGTTAATTAAAAACCTGTTTCAGTTTTGCTTGATGTCTTCATTGTTCATAGTGATGTCATCCGTTACTGCAAAAACTATAAAAATCGCAACGCTCTCACCTGATGGCGCTATGTGGATGCAGGAAATGCGTGCTGGTGCTGAAGAAATAAAAAAACGTACACAGGGGCGTGTTAAATTTAAGTTCTATCCTGGTGGTGTCATGGGTAGTGATGAAAATGTGCTGAGAAAAATGCGTATTGGTCAACTTCAGGGTGGTGCGGTAACAACGGGTAGCCTGAGTGGTGTTTATCCTGATATCGATATTTATGGTTTGCCTTATCTTTTTTCCTCGCTTGAGCAGGTGGATTATGTACGGGAAAAAATGGATCAGCATCTATTAGACAATCTTGAGAAAAAAGGATTTGTTTCTTTCGGTATTGGTGAAGGTGGTTTTACTTACATGATGTCTGACAGTTCTCTGTACACCGTTGAAGATGTGCGCAAACAAAAAGTGTGGGTGCCTGGCGGCAATAAAGTGGGTGAAGCTGTGTTTAGTAGCGCTAAAGTTTCGCCGGTTACATTACCCATTTCCGATGTGCTAACCGGGCTGCAGACAGGTCTGGTTAATACTGTTATTACTTCGCCGATTGGCGCTATTGCATTGCAATGGCATACGCGTGTGAAGTACGTGATTGATGTGCCATTGACCTATATAACGGCCTTGCTGATTGTTGATAAAAAAGCTTTCAATAAAATTAAAAAAGAAGATCAAGCGATTGTTCGTGAAGTAATGAACACTGCTTTTAAACGAATTAATTCTGCAAACCGACAAGATAATCTTGCTGCGCAGGAAGCGCTAAAAAAACAGGGCATTGAGTATGTATCTTTGCCCAAAGAATCGCTTGACGCCTGGTATGCGATTGGTGGCATGGCAATTGAAAAATTGAAAAAAGATAATAGCTATAGCCCTGTTGCTTATAAAATGATCATGGATCATGTGGCTGCAGCAAAAGTGAAGACTAATTAAGCCCTGTCATGAATAAGCGCATCGCTGGTTTTCTTGGGGTTATTAACAAGTTGGAAGACTGGTTTTTAATTCTGACTCTAGCCGTGATGGTGGTGCTGGCAATAGCGCAAATCTTTTATCGAAATATGTTCAATGAAGGAGTGGTCTGGATTGACCCATTGCTAAGAATTCTGGTTCTCTGGGTGGCCATTGGTGGTGCCGTGGTCGCTACGCGAACAGATAATCATATCCGTATCGATTTCTTTACTCGCTATATCTCAAAAAAATATATTAAATATCTGCAACGTTCTGTCTACGCATTTTGTGTTTTTATTTGTGGCTTTATTTCATGGCACGCTGTGCGATTTGTGCAGATGGACTATGAATACGAAACCATCGCTTTTGCTAATATCCCTGCCTGGATCACTGAGCTGATTGTTCCAATAGGTTTCTTCATGATAGCGTTTCGTTATCTGCTGCTATTTATTTCACCGCCTGATCGAGACGCTCGCTAATGTTGAGTGCTGTTCTACTTGTCGCACTGGTTGTTATGGGCGTGCCGCTGTTTGTCATTATTGCGACCAGCGCACTCTATGGGTTTTCATCCATTGATGTTGATCTTTCAGTTGTTGCGATAGAAATTTACCGTATCGTCGATACCCCTATTTTACTAGCCATTCCTTTGTTTACGCTCGCAGGCTATGTGCTGGGTGAGAGTAAAGCGTCAGAACGATTAGTATTGCTGACTGATGCCTTATTGGGCTGGAT
Organism: uncultured Gammaproteobacteria bacterium; assembly: GCA_965602855.1. Taxonomy (GTDB): domain Bacteria; phylum Pseudomonadota; class Gammaproteobacteria; order SZUA-229; family SZUA-229; genus LH-M37. The sequence goes on from CBFCZV010000060.1 coordinate 6,116, forward strand.
GCCTGGTGGTCTGGCTATCGTTTCATTGTTCGCCTGTGCTTTCTTTACAGCGCTTACAGGTGCATCAGGGGCAACCATCATTGCCCTCGGTGCGATTCTCTATCCTGCGATGAAGCAGGCGGGTTATGAAGAACGTTTTAATCTGGGTTTGATTACCTCATCTGGTAGTCTTGGGTTGTTGTTTCCGCCATCGATTGCATTGATACTCTATGGCGTTATCGTGCAGCAAATGGGTATCGGTCAGCCAGTAGCGATTGACGATCTTTTCCTGGCAGGATTGCTGCCCGGTTTGATGATGTTGCTCATGCTTACCGCGTATAGCATATTCAAAAGCCATCAGCGCCCTGAGATAAGGCGAACACCGTTTAGCGTAAGCATGCTGTTAAAGGCCTTGCGTGGTTCCATGTGGGAGATTCCCATGCCGTTCATTCTGATTGGTGGAATCTATTCCGGTGTGTTTGCTATTTCAGAAGCCGCGGCTGTGGCAGTGATGTATGTATTGCTGGTTGAAGTTTTGATTCTGCGAGAGGTCCCATTCAGTAAATTACCAGAAATCATGCGCGACTCCATGGTTCTGGTTGGTGGCGTGCTGGTTATTCTGGGGGTTTCTCTGGCATCCACCAATTATTTAATTGATACCGAAGTACCAAACCGTTTATTTGAATTTATCCGCTCGCACATTGATAGCAAACTCACCTTTTTGATGTTGCTAAATATTTTTCTGTTATTGCTGGGCATGATTCTGGACGTATTCTCGGCACTGGTAATTATTGTTCCCCTGTTATTACCGATTGCGATTGGTTACGATATTCACCCGATTCATCTGGGTATTATCTTTTTAGCCAATATGCAGATTGGTTATTTCACACCGCCAGTGGGCATGAATTTGTTTATCGCCAGTTATCGTTTCCATAAACCAGTGACTGAGTTATATCAGGCAACCATGCCGTTTATGTTAATTTTGATTGTGGCGGTGTTGATTATTACTTATTGGCCGGAATTGACTATGTATCTGGTGAATAATAAACACTAGTGATGACATGGCTTTTTGAATATTTTGTTGGCATATAATATCCACCCGTGATCTATTGGAATGGGTAAAACGCTGTACTTGGTGTGTTGCCAATAAATGATACAAAAAAGAGGTGTGTGATGGATATTTCAACAAAACATTTTGGTGATTTCTTCGCTGCTAGTTTGGCAACAGTTTTTGCGATTCTTGCTGTGGTTTCAGTTGTAGTTATTGCATGGGTGGCGCTGGCTAGCTGAGTATTGTAGGTCAGCAATCAATTTACACTGCTTCCTGTAGGTGCGATTTCAATCGCACAGCACTGTTTCATTTTATGTCTATGCTTGAGTAAATTTGAACAGCGCGTAGGTTGGATTGAATGTTTTTAATAAAACCCAACATGTTTATCGTCTTAAAGATGTTGGGTTACGGCAAAAGCGCCTAACCCAACCTACTTTATCTTTATTCCTCCCCCTGCAACTGCTTAACCACTCCCTCATTCTCCAAAGTAGAAATATCCTGCGTAATCTCTTCACCCCTCGCAATGTTCCTCAGCAACCGACGCATAATTTTTCCTGAACGTGTTTTCGGTAAACCATCCGCAAAACGAATATCATCCGGCTTCGCAATCGCACCAATTTGTTCACCTACCCATGCGCGTAATTCCTGCACCATTTTTTCGGCTTGTTCACCGACGGGTCTTTCACCGTTGCAAATAACGAAGGCAACGATGGCTTCGCCTTTGATTTCGTGTGGGCGACTAACAACTGCAGCTTCGACGACGCGGTCGTGGGCGACTAGTGATGATTCAACTTCCATGGTGCCGAGGCGGTGGCCGGAGATGTTTACTACGTCGTCGATTCTTCCCATGATCCAGAAGTAACCGTCATCGTCTTTTCTGGCGCTGTCACCGGCGAGGTAATATTTGCCGTCGAATTTGGGGAAGTAGGTATCGATGTAACGTTGGTCGTCGCCCCATACGGTTTGCAGCATGGACGGGAAAGGTTTTTTGATGACCAGATAGCCACCTTTGTTGGCTTCGGTGATGGGTTCACCCTCTTCGTTGACGACGTCGGCAATGATGCCGGGCAATGCGAGGGTGCAGGAGCCGGGTTTGGTGCTGACTGCGCCGGGGATGGGCGCGATCATGTTGGCGCCGGTTTCTGTTTGCCACCAGGTATCAACAATCGGGCAGCGTTCTTTGCCGATGATGGTGTGATACCACATCCAGGCTTTGGGGTTGATTGGTTCGCCAACGGTGCCGAGCAGGCGAATGGAGGACAGGTCGTATTTGTTCGGGAACTCATCGCCAAATTTCATCAGTGCGCGTATCGCGGTGGGCGCGGTATAGAAAATGGAGACTTTGAGTTCTTCGCAGATTTTCCAGAAGCGACCGGCATCGGGCACCACGGGCGCACCTTCGTAAATAACCACGGTCGAACCTGCGGCCAGCGGGCCGAAGGCGACGTAGGTGTGGCCGGTAATCCAGCCGACATCGGCGGTGCACCAGAAAACATCTTTATCCTGTAAATCGAATACCCATAAATTGGTGAGTATGGCGTTGAGCAAATAACCGGCGGTGGAATGCTGGATGCCTTTGGGTTTCCCGGTGGAGCCGGAGGTGTACAGCAGGAAAAGCGGATGGGTTGAGTTCACCCACT
>CBFCZV010000061.1:0-8216 GCA_965602855.1 uncultured Gammaproteobacteria bacterium
ACATTGGAAACGATGTGATGTACGTGCTGGTAACTTTCCAGCGCCATCAGTTCATCGACTTTCACAGTACCCGGCTTACACACACGCCCCAGATCATTGCGCTCAAGATCGATCAGCATGATGTGCTCAGCCTGCTCTTTAGGGTGCTCCAGCAATTCTTTTGTGGTAGCTGCATCATCAGTCATTGATGAACGTGGTCGTGTACCGGCAATCGGTCTTGTTTCAACTACATTACTTCTGGAACGGACAAGCCGTTCTGGTGAAGAGCTAATTAAGGTCGCATCACCCAATCGTGCAAAGGCAGCAAATGATCCAGGGTTAGATGTCGACAATGCATTAAAAATATCAACATCATCAACTTTGTCACTAATTTCAATTAACCAGGGTCGTGACAAGTTGGCCTGAAAAATATCACCATCATAAATATATTGCTTTATTTTTTTTACCTGTTGCAAATAAGGTGCTTCAGTTGCTTCATTAATTGCCTGGCAATTTATTTTTAACTGAGTTGGTGTGTCTGATTTTTCAGCTATATCTTCTTCAATTTTATCCAGCAGATAGGCAAAATCATCTTCTGCGACAGCAGTTGTCGTATTTTCAAGATGGTCAACAATAATGGCTGCGGGGCAACGTCGTGCAACAGCAATGGGAATATTATTATTTGCAGCCAGTTCATCAGCTTCTGGAAGACTGAGTGTCGGTTCGATTTCAACTGCTATTTCATATGCAAGATAAACGAACCAGCCACCTGTAAATGGCACAGCAGAATGTTGCGGCTCAATTTTTTTCTGTTGCCACCAGCTATCAAGTGTATCGAGAAATTTATCACTTTCACTCAGTGAAATATCACCAGTAAAAGTTAGCAATCGATCTTTATTGAGCGTTAAAGATTCTTGAGGGTAAGCAAAAATGATGTCATAGCGATCACGCAATCGAGCTTCACTGCTCGACGTGCTAACAAGCGCATAGGGATAATCTTCAGGCTTTTTTTTGCAGAGCGCTGTTAAATCCAGATGATTTGAAAGCAATCGGGTCTGGAATGACATGCCAGATGCCTTAGTCAGTTAGTTTCCTGAAAACCAGCGTACCGTTGGTGCCACCGAATCCAAATGAATTGGATACAGCCACATCTATTTTCATGTCACGTGCGGTATTTGGCACGTAATCCAGGTCACAACCTTCACCTGGGTTTTCCAGATTAATGGTTGGAGATGCAACCTGATCATGAATTGCCATTACCGAGAAAACCGCTTCAATGCCGCCGGCAGCACCTAATAGATGCCCGGTCATTGATTTGGTCGATGTAACCGCTGTTTTATAAGCATGATCACCTAGCGCAAGTTTAACTGCATTAGTTTCTGCAATATCACCTGCGGGTGTAGATGTACCATGAGCATTAACGTAATCGACATCAGTAGCATTAAGGCCGGCATCCTTGAGCGCATTTTGCATACATTTTGCCGCACCACTGCCATCGGCAATCGGCATGGTCATGTGATAGGCATCACTGTTGTAACCAAAACCAGCCACTTCACAATAAATTTTAGCACCGCGTGCTTTGGCGTATTCATATTCTTCCAGCACTAAAACACCAGCACCATCACCCAGAACAAAACCATCGCGATCTTTGTCCCAGGGTCGACTGGCCGCTTCAGGGTCATCATTGCGTGTCGATAATGCTCTTGCCGCAGCAAAGCCAGCAATACCTATTGGTGAAGAAGCTTTTTCGGCACCACCAGCAAACATCACATCAGCATCACCATAAGCAATGATACGTGCAGCTTCACCAATACTATGGGTACCCGTTGAACAGGCCGTGCCAATCGCAATATTGGGACCTTTAGTGCCGTATTTAATCGAGAAATTTCCCGAGACCATGTTGATAATGGAGCCGGGCACGAAAAAAGGTGAAATTTTACGCGTACCAGACTTGAGCATTTTCTCATGATTAACTGCAATCAGAGGAAGGCCGCCAATACCAGAACCGATGGAGGCACCAATTCGATCGGCATTGTCTTCTGTAATCTCAAGACCGGAGTCACGCAAGGCTTCATCCGCTGCCACCAGACCATAATGGATAAAAGTATCCATCTTTTTAAGATCTTTCTTTGCAATGACATCTGAAGCGTCAAAATTTTTGACAGTCGCTGCAATTTTAACGGGGCAATCACCAGTATCAAATGTATCAATAGTAGTAACACCACTTTTGCCCGCAACAATATTGCTCCAGCTCTCTTTTAAATTGAGACCTACGGGTGAAACTATCCCTATACCTGTAACTACAACGCGACGTTTGGACACTTTTTAGTACCTGCAATAAATAACAACAGCCACTGATGTGGCTGTTGTTAACTAGAAAAAATTACCGAATCTACTCTGAATGTTCGTTTATGTAGTCGATAGCTAGTTGAATAGTAGTGATCTTTTCTGCGTCTTCATCAGTAATTTCACACTCAAATTCTTCTTCAAGAGCCATAACCAATTCAACTGTATCCAGTGAATCTGCACCAAGATCATCAACGAATGATGCAGGGTTTGTTGCTTGTTCTTCGGTTACACCAAGTTGTTCGATTACGATCTTGCGAACGCGTTCTTCAGCTGTGCTCATTTAAATTTCCTCATTATTTTGATCAGTCAGAACTGGGCGGTATTCTAGTGAATTCACGCACAGCATTCCAGTTAAATTATCACCCAATAACAACGCACTTAAATATCCATATATAACAAGAAGATATATAACATTGTTAATTTATAATATCGCCACTAATCGAGCTATTTCAGCTCGAAAATATTCTAAGGCATGTACATACCACCATTTACGTGCAAAGTTTCACCGCTGATATAGCTGGCATCGGGACTCGCCAGGAATGCCACAGCGTTTGCAATATCAGCTGGATCACCCAAACGACCGAGCGGAATGGAGCCAACCAGTGCTGCTTTTTGCTCTTCAGCCAGCTCCTTTGTCATGTCAGTATCGATGAAACCAGGAGCCACTGAATTCACGGTTATGTTACGTGAACCAATTTCTCTGGCCAGTGATTTGGTAAAGCCCAGCAAGCCCGATTTAGCCGCTGAATAATTGGTTTGACCGGGGTTACCCGTTGAACCAACAACAGAACCAATATTGATGATACGACCTTTTCTGGCCTTCATCATTTTACGTACCACTGCTTTGGAAAGACGGAATATAGAAGTCAGGTTAGTATCGATAATATCCTGCCACTGCTCATCCTTCATCATCATCAACAGCGTATCGCGTGTAATGCCCGCATTGTTTACCAGAATGCTGACGTTACCAAAATCGCTTTCGATTTGTTTAATCACCGCAGCAACAGAATCGGCATCGGTGACATTGAGACACATGCCCTTTCCGCTGTCACCCAGATATTCAGAAATTTTTTCAGCACCACCATCGGTAGTCGCCGTACCAATCACAGTCGCACCATCAGCTTTTAGTTGTTCAGCAATCGCTTTACCAATGCCCCGGCTAGCGCCAGTGACCAGTGCAATTTCGCCTTCTAATTTACTCATAATTGTCTCTTATATTATTTTTGGATTAATTCGCATCCATGGAATCAAGGAACTTCTGCATGCTAGCGGGTGTATCGAGTGCAAAAGTTGGAATATCTTTGGTAATGCGTCGCGATAAACCACTGAGCACTTTGCCAGGGCCACACTCAACGATGGCATCATCAGCCGCTGAACCAATAATTTTTGCAGTTTGTACCCACATAACAGGGTTATACAACTGTTTGGCTAAAGCGTCGCGGATCTCATCGGGATCTTCGTGACTTTTAGCATCTACATTATGGATAACCTGAATTTCAGGTGTTTTAATGGTGATGCCTTTCAATGTTTCAGCCAGTTGATCAGCCGCTGGTTTCATCAAGGAACTGTGTGAAGGCACACTCACTGGCAATTTAAGCGCACGCTTGGCACCTTCTTCTTTGGCCATTTCGATGGCCTTATCAACCGCAGCGGTATTACCCGCGATCACCACCTGACCGGGCGAATTAAAGTTAACCGCCTCAACGACCAGACTGGTTTCAGATGAAGCCTTCTGACAAATCTCAATAATCTGTTCATCGGTCAGATTGAGAATAGCCGCCATCGCACCCTCACCTTCAGGCACAGCGTTTTGCATCAAACGACCGCGTTCAGCGACCAGCTTGATCGCATCGGTAAATTCGATTGATCCCGCAGCCACCAAAGCCGCATATTCACCCAGACTATGACCTGCAAGTACAAAAGGCTTGAGCATGCACTGCTCAGCCATAACACGCATCACTGCAATATCAGCAGCCAGCATGGCGGGTTGTGTGATCTCAGTTTGATTGAGTTTTTCTACCGGACCATTACTAACGATGTCCCAAAGGTCGTAACCCAGGACATCAGAAGCTTCTTTAAAAGTGTCGATAATTTGTGGCCAGTTTTCGGTGTAGTCCGACAACATGCCAACTGATTGGGAGCCTTGTCCCGGGAAAACGACTGCAATGTTCATTGAGTTACCTGAATGATTAAATTTTTAATGTGCGGGTATTCTATCTCAAACCCAGCACATCTTGCATGTCGTAAAGACCTGAATCTTGTTCCTGCAGCCAGATTGCAGCACGAACAGCACCATTGGCAAAAGTCATACGACTTGAAGCCTTGTGCGTAATTTCAACACGCTCGCCTTCTGCTGCGAACATAACAGTATGGTCACCGACAATATCACCGGCACGAATGGTCTCAAAACCAATGGTTTTACGGTCACGCTCGCCAGAGATGCCTTCACGGCCATAAACAGCGCATTCATCAAGATTACGACCCAGTGCATCCGCCACCACTTCACCCATACGCAGTGCAGTGCCTGAAGGCGCATCGACTTTATGACGGTGATGGGCTTCGATGACTTCGATATCAACATCGTCGCCCAGAACACGAGCTGCCATATCGAGCAGTTTGAAACAGAGATTGACGCCAACGCTCATATTGGGCGCGAACACGACACTAATGCGTTTTGCTGCATCGCTGATATGTCCTTTTTGTTCATCGCTAAAACCGGTAGTACCGATAACGATGCTTTTGTTATTGGCGATGCAGAAGGCCAGATTGTCCAGCGTTGCATCAGGTGAAGAAAAATCAATGAGCACATCGAATTGATCAGCAACCTCGGCGAGATTCTCAACCAGAGTCACCCCAAGAGAGCCAACACCAACGATGTCTCCAACATCTCCACCAACTAACGGGTTGCCAACATGCTCAATGGCCGCCGACAATTGGCAGCTTTCAGATTGTTGACAGGCATTAATTAAGGCTCGCCCCATACGGCCAGCCGCACCGGTTACTGCAATGTTGATCATGTCATCTCCTTGCGTGGAAGAATTTTTAGTTATTATGATTTTACGTCATCGATAAAGCGTTTAACACGATCTAGCCACGAATCATTTTGCGGACTATGTTTTTTACCATCGCTCTGAATCGACTTATCAAACTCACGTAACAATTCTTTCTGCTTGCTGCTTAGTTTAACCGGAGTTTCTACAGAAACGCGACACAATAAATCGCCGACCGGTCCACCGCGTACAGGCTTAACACCTTTACCACGCATACGGAACAAATTGTTGGATTGTGTTTCAGCAGGAATCTTCAGTTTAAGACGACCTTTGAGCGTTGGTACTTCCAGCTCGCCACCCAGCGTCGCGGTCGCAATACTGATCGGCATTTCACAATACAGATCATTATCATCGCGAGTAAAGATTGAATGTGGCTTAACCTGTACCTGTACATACAGATCTCCATTAGGACCGCCGCTTTCACCAGCCTCACCTTCTCCACCCAGTCGGATGCGATCACCATTATCAACACCGGCAGGAATTTTCGCAGAAAGCGTTTTGGTTTTTTGTACACGACCCTGGCCGCTACAATCAGGACAAGGATCAGAAATTGTTTTACCCTGACCACGACAGCCAGGACAGGTTTGTTGAACCGAGAAGAAACCCTGTTGCATACGCACCTGACCAACACCACCACAGGTGGTACAGGTTGTTGCTGAGGTTCCTTTTTTAGCACCCGAGCCATCACAGGTTTCACAGTGCTGCATGGAAGGCACACGAATATTTACTTCGGTACCGAACACCGCATCTTCTAATGAAAGCTCAAGGTTGTACCTTAGGTCGCCACCACGTGAGGCTCGGCTACGTCCACCACCGCCTCGGCCACCACCAAAAATATCACCAAAGACATCGCCGAAAATATCGCCGAAGTCGCCATTGCCGCCACCACCAAAACCAGCCGCACCAGGACGCCCACCCATTGAAGGATCAACACCGGCATGACCGTATTGGTCATAGGCTGCTCGTTTCTGTGCGTCCGAAAGAATTTCGTAGGCTTCTTTTGCGTCCTTGAATTTTTCTTCTGCCTCTTTGTCATCAGTATTACGGTCTGGATGATGTTTCATCGCAAGACGACGATAAGCCTTCTTCAGATCAGCATCATTTACATCACGTGAAACACCCAAAATTTCGTAATAATCGCGTTTAGACATAAGCTACTTCTTCACCAACTTAAAATTTAAAACATAAAACCAGAACAGTTGCCTGCCCTGGTTTTATGTATATTCAACTACATGAAATAAATCGTTAAAACTTATTTCTTGTCGTCCTTGTCATTAACTTCTTCGAACTCAGCATCAACAACATCTTCAGCAGGTTCTGCTGAAGCATCAGCCTGACCTGCATCAGCACCCGCATCAGCCTGTTGTTCAGCGTAGGCTTTTTCTGCGATCTTGCCAGCCACTTCAGTCAAAGCGGTTGATTTAGCTTCGATAGCATCTTTATCATCACCTTCGAGCGCTGCTTTCAATTCAGCGATAGCCGCTTCAGCCTGTGATTTCTCATCAGCTTCTACCTTGTCGCCTAAATCTTTAATTGATTTCTCAGTTGCATGAATCATGTTCTCAGCTGAATTTTTAGCATCAATTAATTCACGTGCTTTTTTATCTTCATCCGCATGTGCTTCAGCGTCTTTGATCATTTGATCAACTTCTTCATCAGACAAACCACTGGAAGCTTTAATCACGATGGATTGCTCTTTACCGGTTGCTTTATCTTTCGCTGATACGTTCAGGATACCGTTAGCATCGATATCAAAGCTCACTTCAATTTGTGGTACGCCGCGTGCTGCAGGTGGAATATCGCTCAGATCAAAACGACCCAGTGATTTATTACCTGAAGCCATTTCGCGCTCACCCTGTAATACGTGAACCGTTACCGCATTCTGGTTATCGTCAGCAGTTGAGAATGTTTGCGAAGCTTTTGTTGGAATCGTGGTGTTCTTATCAACCAGTTTGGTCATAACACCGCCCATGGTTTCGATACCCAGTGACAGAGGTGTTACGTCGAGCAACAGAATGTCATTAACATCGCCGCCTAATACACCACCCTGTAAAGCTGCACCAACAGCAACTGCTTCATCAGGATTCACATCTTTACGAGGCTCTTTACCGAAGAATTTTTCAACTTCTTCCTGAACCTTGGGCATACGTGTCTGACCACCAACAAGAATAATGTCGTCAATATCACTAGCAGACAAACCAGCATCACTCAAAGCCTGCTTACAAGGAGGAATTGTACGATCAACCAAATCATCAACCAGACTTTCAAGTTTGGAGCGAGACAGTTTAATGTTCAGATGTTTAGGGCCTGAAGCATCAGCTGTGATGTAAGGCAGGTTAACGTCTGTTTGCTGTGTTGTAGATAATTCAATCTTCGCTTTTTCAGCCGCCTCCTTTAAGCGCTGCAACGCCAGAGGATCGTTGTGCAAATTAATGCCTGAATCTTTTTCAAATTCGTCTGAAAGATAATCGATCAAACGCATGTCGAAATCTTCACCACCGAGGAAAGTATCACCGTTAGTCGCCAATACTTCAAACTGGTATTCACCGTCGATTTCTGCAATTTCGATCACAGATATATCAAAAGTACCACCACCCAAATCGTAAACGATGATTTTTGAGTCGCCCGCTTTTTTGTCCATACCGTAAGCTAATGCAGCAGCAGTTGGCTCGTTGATGATACGTTTAACTTCAAGACCGGCAATCTTGCCCGCATCTTTGGTTGCCTGACGTTGTGAATCGTTAAAGTAAGCAGGAACAGTAATTACCGCTTCTGTCACTTCGTGACCTAAATAGTCTTCAGCCGTTTTCTTCATCTTCTGCAAGACGCGTGCTGAAA
>CBFCZV010000062.1:0-8078 GCA_965602855.1 uncultured Gammaproteobacteria bacterium
AACGATCATCTGGCTGATTTTTCCTACTTTATTTCTTTGTCTACTCCACAACATCATCTGGCTTAATCCTTACCATCCAGCATCGACTTGAGATCAGAAAATGGATTAAACGTAGCATCATCGCCTTTGTTCTTATCGCTACCGGTAGAAGTATTAGCCTGCGATGCCTCGGTCTGGCGCTGGTGTTCATTATCATGGCAATACATACACAGCAGCTCCCAGTTACTGCCATCCGCCGGATTATTATCGTGATTGTGGTCACGGTGATGCACCGTCAACTCATGCAGATTCTTGCGATCAAACTCACGACAGCAGCGCCCGCAAATATGCGGATACATCTTCAATGATAGTTCGCGATAACCCTGTTCACGCTTATCGCCTGCACGGCGCGCATCAGCTATAGCCTGATCAAATTTGTTATTACTCGGTTTCACCATATCGGTCTCCACACCTTTGTTTGTTTAAAAATAACCCGGACACAATTATATTGATTTAATCAAAAAATCGAAACGTAAAATTAGCCTTTATCAAGCGTAGAGCCAGCCAGATGAAAACCAGTGGTAGAAAAATATTTTGCATGGTGAAAACAACAATCAGGTCAATAATATGATTAGTCAGGTTATCGGCTTCTTTTTTTAAATGCTCGACGCGTTTATCGACATCAAAAGAATCGATCGCAGAGTTAATATTGTTGCTTAGTGACTCATACCACGGAGTACCTTCGGCTTCCTTAGCAAGATCCTGGTCCTCTTCACTAATGTTTGCTATCACCTGATTGGTCTGTTCCAGTTGTAACTGTGATTCAATATACTGAGGTTCAAGGAAGGCCTGATACAAACCTTCATTGGTAATAGCCATGAGCGGAATAAAAAACCGGAGAATAATTAGAAAAGCCGCCAGTCGGTACAAAACATTCTTCAGACCTACAGAAGATTTTTTATCATTCCAGACAAACAGCACCATCAGCAACAGCGAGGCTGCGACCAGCGTGGAAAAATAAAACGAAGAAAAAATCTTCAACAAAATAGCCTGAATACCCAGCGACGTGGTACAGATCAGCATCACCCAGGAAAAACGCTCGATCAAATCATTCGCCGGATCGAGTATCTGGCCCGGTGTTAAAATCAAACCAATACCCGCTGGCTCGACGGCAACCTCAGTACCCTGCACCACAGAAATCACACCATTGAGTCCCTTGGCAATAGCAAAAGCAGACAGCGAGCGCTTGAAACCTTCATCCGTGTACCGCTCACCATAAACATCAAGCAGATTAGTCACCGAGAATGTTGCCAACACAAGCAGGCATAAAGTGCCAATCAGTCTTGGGTAATTAAGTTTGATGAAATTCATTAGCTCACACCTCTGCAACTTTCAGTCTCAGCATAATTAAGTTTGATTCGATACATGCCGAGAACAGCAGATATCAAATGTCTTCAAGCTCATATGTCACATGCAATGTATGACTACCACCTGAGTCAATAACAACAGTGTCTTCAAGCGCATTCGCAGACTCAACACACAACATTCTGAGGTATCCACCCTCACCCAAATCACCCATTTTATCGGCCACTTCTTTCCATGGGTTCCAGATCACTGTTGAATGGCTGCCCTGCTTTTTGATGACAATCTTTCTTTTATTGTCATTGATGACGAGATCGTCTGCTGTTTGCAGATACACCCGATCAACTTCTGTATCTATCGTCACCGCACCGCTTTGCAATTTACGGTTGAAAGCATCGGTTTTATCGAGATACTCCTTGCCATCCAGACCAGTCACGCTGGTCTTGCTGACATCATCAACATTGAAGTAAGTATGCAATGCCTGGCCAATAGTGATTGCCTGCTCACTATGATTAAAAGTAGTCAGTTCTATGCTTAAGGTTTTAGCAATGGTTAAGCGATATTCCGCCAGCGTCGGCAAAGGCCACATGGGTTTAATCGCTTCATCGAGCTGACGGGGATCCAGCTGGAAAGTGATCCGGGTTTCATCTTCAGACAATTGTTCTACTTTCGTCACCTGCCACAACACGGTACGGGCAAAACCATGCGCGGGATATGATGCATTGTTTTCATGCGGACCAAACCAAGGCCAGCAAATCGGAATACCACCACGCACGGATTTCCCCGCAGCAAACTTTGCTTCTTTCGATAACCAGATAACATCATCTTCACCGGCAGGCACCCAGCTCAACACATGCGCGCCTTGCAGGCTGATGGTCGCACTCGCCTGTTCATTTTTAACTTCAATTACCGGAATATCACCCTCACCCGTTTTAAAAACAAGGTGGTGGCCTGCATTGGCAAATGAAAAATCTTTATTTAACTGCTCTACGTCGGGTTCATTCATTGTCTTATATACCAATTATTAATAGTTTAAATTTTCTGCTTGCCATGGCGACCGATAGCAATGAGCTGCCCGGTAAATTAATGAGGTTTAATCGATTTACCGCCCGCTTTTATACAAAACATAATAAAAAAAGTATCCCAGTTATCATAACCCTCAACTGCATCAATATTTTCAAGCTCAGTCTGATTTTTCAAATAATCAACCGATTTATCAATATGCGCATCATCAAGCCCGTTCAGCTTGATTAAATCAATCGCAGCTCGTGAAGGAGACCATTGGCTTAGTAGTTTACTCATATATCTGGGCTGGCAGATTTAACTGCCAAACTCCTCAGCCATAGTGTTTATAATTCCTTTCATCACATCAAGAAAATGATCAATTCCCGCCTGATTGGTTTCTTTACGACAGGCATTCATAGCTGATATCGCGGTATTAATCGCCGCATGGTAATTACCTTTATCAACAAAATCCTGAATAAATCTAGTTTCTGATTCGATATCCACTTTATTGATCCCCCATCTGCGCGTGTTTAAGTTTAATCATATCTTTTAAATTAGATCTTTCCCATTTCGCCTGATTCACCAGCCACTCATCTTTCTTGATTATCTGCAATTCAAATTTATACGTTTTCGCACGCAAACTAGAAAGCATACTAGCATCAGCAATCACACTACCGGCCATAGCAACATACATAGAAACAAAAGCCTTGTCCTCTCCCTGAAATACAATTTCATCAAACTTTACAAATAGATGAATATTTTTATGCATATAAAAATAAGCCTGAACCAGACCCATCAATCTATTTTTATTCTGCTTCTTATCATCTTTATAATCTTTATCAATTAATGCAGCTAAATCCCTGTGACTCCGAGTTTCAGCAGCAAGTACGCCCGATTCTATGAATTGCCGAACTTCATCTTCTTTGGAAACCTCATCATCTGAGCACCCCCACAGAAAAAACGCTACAAAGAAAACAGAAAATATTGTTAATCTTTTAGCCATAATAGTGAAATGACAATAAACCAAATCCAGGCTATTCGCTATGTTTCAAAAATGAGCACAGTGCAACACCCGCACTCAACAATAAAAGCCCCGCAGAAAATACCATTAAAAACTCAGCCATGGTTATGCCAAAAATAAGCTCCGGCGTATAACCACAGGACGTTTGTACGTAATACACAGAAGGCAGCCACTTATCAATAGCAAACCAGGCGGGCAAACCAAGTTCAAAACCGCAATCGCCAAACACAAAACCTCGTTCTGTACCCAGTAATTGATAAGAGCGCTCGGTAAGACCAACAGCCACCACCACTACCCACAAATGGGCAATAGAATTCATTACCTTGTTATTTATCATAAGCAAGCCAGCAAAAGTCACCAGAATAAGCAATGACACCCACAGGCGAATCTGAATACACAAAAGACAGGGACGTTCACCCAGCACATGCTGATAAATTAACGCGACACCCAACAAGGAAACACCGGCAATAAGAGCCAGCATCCAGTACCAACGACTGTGAGATATAATTTTAAGCTGTTGGATTAATTTCATAAGCATATTTGAGTTAACAACCATCAATTCTAAAAACAGGATTTTCAATCCTCACATATTAAACCATTCTAAATTCTTTTTGTTGTATGGTTATAATGACTCTTCTATAAATTTCAGCATATACACTTATGAAAACAGTTTATTTTTTAGGCATTCATTCCGTTTTATGTTGTTTCCTGCTAACCACATCTTTATCAGTACAGGCGATGGGGAAAAAACAGGACGATTCCACCGTGAATAAGCCAGCAAATCAACCTGTAAAACCAACATCTCTTGAAGGAATTAGAAGTACCAAGCTGCTTCGACAGTATGAGAACCGTAACCCTGAGGCAGACGCACAGGCTGCGCTGGATAAATCTGATTTACGTATGCTAGGCTTTGCTGGGCGCGGTCAAACGTTGCCGGGAGTTTCAGCTGAAATCAAACAGGCGGCCATGGATACCTGCGGTGTACGTTTGATGAGTGGGTTCGGAGACACTGTTCGTTCACAGAAGGAATTACAGGCCAGGCATCTGGCGCATAAATATGCGGTTCGTTATAACGCGGTCGTGTTGGCGAAGTGTTTTAAGCAGGATTAAGATATCCGTCGGCATGGGAAGCCTACCTACAAATTTTAATCCCGTCGTGACAATCTGAGTAAAGGCGTTATCAGCATCATGAACAGCCAGTAGTAACTAGCTACACCACCACCGCCACTACTGGATGAAGCTACGTTTTCTTGTACATCTAGGTTGTAGGCAGTATGCAATGACGAAGTATCCCACCCATTAACAACAATGTAGTAGGTTTCACCGACAAGCAGGTTTTGTGTGATAGTTTCTGTGGGTGAATCATAGCTAGAACTTTCAGCGATAATACCGTTTCCTGTACTGTCTAATAGATACAAATCAAGATCATGGCCGCCACCAAAAAAAATCTCAAACGAGTATGAGGATTGATTGGCCACGAATACAAAGTAATCGTCTGGGTCTAATTTATCGTTAACGCTTCCATTCAGAAGTGATGGGAAGGTCAAAGTTTGCGCCTGCGCGGGGAAGTTATTGGGTTCAATCTCATCACCCGTATTATTACCTACTCCCGTTGCAGTTCCACAATCTGAAGTTGCACCGGTTGCTGCTAAACTGCCACCAGTTGCGTCATTGATTTCAAAATCAACATTCGATATATCGAAGAAAATATTATCGGCACAAGCAATTTTTATTCTTGCAGTTGTTGTATTTCCACTCGGTAAAACAACTAACTGATTGCCATCATTGGGCGTGGTACCACCTGCAACACTGGTGAAATTTTGACCACCATCTGTGGATAATAGAATATCAACATTGGCGCAATTCACTGGCGCAATGTCGGTACAGGCTGTGTTCCATTCTATAAGTTGTGGTGATAATGAAGTCAAAATAACATTGGTATTCGGCTGCCGCACTTCAAATGGACCCGCGTCGCCATCAACAATCACTTGCATATCATCTTCATCGACACCGCCGTTGCCATCGCGTGCGGTAAAACGAAAGTTCAAAGTACGATTTTCTGTGGGCAGGGTTTCGGCCTTATCTGCTAGAGCATCTGGATTATTGCCCAATAATGTAGCTAGCTGTGGAAAAGTTCGTTCAGCTGTTGCCACCGGTTCAAAAGATCGGAACAGTGCATTGCTACCATTGTCTGTACCATGAGTACTAGCGGTGGTTGATGTACCTGCATCCATTTGATCCCATTGGTAGGTCATGACATCATTTTCAGGATCGGTTGCTAAACCTGTCAAAGTGAAAGCGGTGCCGCCGGGAATGGTGTAATCCAGTTTAGCATCAGCCGATGGTGCCTGTTGTTCGTTGATTGAAGCTGGACACGTATTACCACTACCTAACCGGGTGTAGTCGACGATTTCTGCAATACTGCCTGAATGAAATGCTGCAACACTGTATAAGCTGGTACTTTCTGCCCCACAAATTCCAGCATAGCCCATGATGGTTGAACCACTGCCTGGCTCAAACGCGGTTGCAGCATTACGATTATATCCGCAGCTATCTGTAGTGCCATTAAAACTATGCTCTGCCCCCAATTGATGACCCAGCTCATGCGCAACAAAATCAATATAAAAGGGATCACCAACAGGATTAGGATGGCCTGTTTCACCACGGGCTTTGTAACCACTCATACAGGCCACACCCAGACCAGCTAGGCCACCGCCCTCGGTACTGAACACGTGTCCGATATCATAATTGTTTGCACCTAGATAAATAACATTATCCAGCGTTGCCTGATTTTCATCAAGCAACAGCGAAGCATTTGCTGGGTTGCTATAGGGGTCTGGCCCGGGATCTGCATCGGTAAAAATAATCTGATCGTTATTGGCGATGAGGATAAGGCGAATGGCGAGGTCACGTTCGTATACCTGGTTGACTCGAGTAATCGCGGTGACAATTTCGGCCAGGACATCTGCTTTTATCTGTGCTTGCATTACTGATGACGGATCTTTTACTGCCTGGCTATACTCAGTGGTTGCTGCAACGGCAATACGATAACTAATCATGTTACCACTGGTGCGTGCAGCCGCCACCAATTCTGCATTTTTAAATTCAGCCACCGGACTTTCTGTTTCTGATTTTGGCTTTACCCCGCAGGAAAATTCTCTTGGTGCAATATTCGCGTAATCATGTTTATAGTAACTGTAATATTCCTGCTGAGTGGAAACTGATGCAGGATCGATAAACACTTCACCTTCGGCGGTATGCAAATAAGCGTGGAAGCCTTTACTGCCTGTATCCAGGACACCGGTGACGGTTGGATCATTGGTTGCAACCACTTTATAAGTTTTGATTTGCGGATATTTGGCCGCCAATTCTGGTGCCATCACTGATGATGAGGAAACGTTAAACGTTTGCAGACCACCATATGGCATCGGTAAATCTATTTGTTGTGCATTGCTTTGTTTTTGTGCCGTACCTGTTGATGAGGCATTGGCTACAGCCAGCGTTGATTTCAGTTGCGTGTAATCAACCGAGACCCGTCGTGACTTTATATGTGGATTTGAATTTAGTGTTTTGGCTTGAACAGACACAGCCGACATAGCTGATGCATTTTTATCTGCAACCGCTACATCTGACCAGAGAAGTTGTGCCATCGAGGACTGTGGCACAACCATGAAAAGCGCTAAAATTGCGAGATATCTTTTTATATAATCATCCATGATACGTGTTTTACCCTTATGTTTATCTAACTGCAAGCCTTAAGAAAGCGCTCATTAATTTATCAGCCCTCAAAAGGATGATTGAGGATAATAGTTTCATCGCGCTCGGGACCTGTTGAAATAATATCAACGGGTACACCGACGATTTCTTCCATACGCTTGAGATATTTCTTTGCTTTTTCAGGCAATGCATCATATTCACGCACACCTTCTGTTGACTCACTCCAGCCGGGCATTTCTTCGTAAACAGGCACGCATTTTTCAATGGCATCAGCACCGAGTGGTGGCAGCTCCAGTGTTTCACCTTCATATTCGTAACCGGTACATAGCTTGAGTGTTTCCAGACCATCGAGCACATCCAGTTTGGTGATACATAAACCGGTGAGGCTGTTGATTTGTGCAGCACGACGAAGTGCTACGCCATCGAACCAGCCACAACGACGGCTACGACCTGTGGTTGCACCAAATTCGTGGCCTTTTGTGCCAAGGTGATTGCCAACATCGTCGAACAGTTCAGTTGGGAATGGACCCGCACCTACACGTGTTGTGTAAGCTTTGGTGATGCCCAGCATGTAATCAAGGTCACCGGGGCCAATACCACTGCCAGTACAGGCACCGCCTGCTGTGGTGTTTGATGAGGTCACGTAAGGATAAGTACCCTGATCGATATCGAGCAGTGTGCCCTGCGCGCCTTCGAACATGATGTTCTGGCCATTTTTACGGAAGCCGTCGAGCATGGCAGGAATATCAGCGACCATGGACAATAATTTTTCACGGTAAGACATCACTTCTGCGAGCACTTCTTCATAACTGACTTCTTCAGCTTTGAAGTAGTTTTTCAGGCTGAAGTTGTGGTATTCCATAACACCCGCTAATTTTTCTTTGAATGCGGCTTCGTCAGACAAGTCAGCCAGACGAATTCCACGACGTGAAACTTTATCTTCGTAACAGGGGCCAATGCCGCGACCCGTTGTACCGATAGCAGTTTTACCACG
>CBFCZV010000063.1:0-7828 GCA_965602855.1 uncultured Gammaproteobacteria bacterium
GGTGAAATTGAAGAAGTGCGTGGCGTTAGTGTTAGCTCAAATATTATCCGTACCTTACATGAACGTGAATGGATTAAAGTGCTGGGTCATAAAGATGTTCCAGGTAAACCGGCTTTGTACGGCACCAGCCGTGAGTTCCTTGATTACTTCGATTTGAAATCACTCGATGACCTGCCGACACTGGCCGAGATTAAAGATCTGGATAAAACCTATCCAGAACTGGCTCTGGTCGATCACCACGCTGAAGTGCCTGATTCTGAAGCCGGTGCTGAATCTGAAACTGATGATGTGGTCGCTGAAGCAGAGAATGCTGAAGAAGTTGAGGCCGATGAAACTGATGTTGTCGCTGAAATATCGGAAGAAGATTCGTCTGAAGATGCTGCCATGATGGATCAACTGGAATCTGAAGAAGCGGCTCTGGAAGAAACTGAATCAGACGACGATTCTGATTCAGAAAGCTCTTCTGCAAGTGGCGTTTAATTCTCATTAAAAATTCCTTAATAACTTTTCTTAATTTATATGTCTGAAGAACGTGTACAAAAAGCGCTGTCGCGCATGGGTTTTGGTTCGCGCCGTGAAATCGAGCGCTGGATCGAGCGTGGTCAGGTAAAAATCAATGGCGAACCAATCAAATTGGGCGCCAAAGTTGTAGAAGGTGATCGTGCCGAATTTAATGGCAAGCGCATTGTTATCAGAGCGCCGAAAGCCGAAGTGCGTGTGCTGGTTTATAACAAGCCAGTGGGTGAAATTTGTTCGCGTAAGGACGAAGAGCACCGTAAGACCGTATTTGAAAAATTACCAAAGCTGACTAACTCGCGTTGGGTGAGTATTGGCCGTCTCGATATCAATACCAGTGGTTTGTTGCTGTTCACCAATAACGGTGAGCTGGCAAATCGTTTGATGCACCCCTCGCACGAAATTGAACGCGAGTATGCGGTTCGAGTAAGAGGCGAAGTCACGCTGGATAAAATCAAGCAGCTCACGAAAGGGGTTGAACTGGAAGATGGCCCAGCGCGTTTTGATGATGTAACTGATGCAGGTGGTCAGGGCAGTAATCACTGGTATCACGTCATCCTGCACGAAGGCAGAAATCGTGAAGTTAGACGCTTGTGGGAAGCGGTGGATGTGACCGTGAGCCGCCTGACACGCGTGCGTTATGGTAGTATTTATTTGCCGAAGAGTTTACGTCAGGGAAAATCCATCGATCTCGAACTGTCAGAAGTAAAACTAATGATGGAAGCTGTGGGCCTAACTCTTGACGAACAGGGTATCCGTGAAGAGCAGGACAAAAAAAGAAAAACAAAACACTTCAAAGCAAGAGGTCGTTAGTGCTAGAGTACTGCTCTCCCTAATAATTTGTTAACAGTCTGAGGTGGGATATGAGTGTTATTAAATTCAAAACTATAGCCTTTCTTTTTTCATTGTTTTTGTTGTTGCCGCAACTATCCAGTGCAGCTGAAAAAGAAGTGATACTGGATGGCTATGAAAACCCCGGTTACGCCGAAAAGCCCGACTGGTTCAAAGTCTCCTTTCTTGATGTTTACGAAGATATAGCCGAAGCCGCAGATAATAACAAACGCCTGATGCTGTATTTCTATCAGGATGGTTGTCCTTATTGTAAAAAGCTACTGGAAGATAATTTTGGTCAGCGAGCTATTGCAGATAAAACTCAAAAATATTTTGATGTGGTTGCCATTAATATCTGGGGCGGTTCTGAAGTCATCGTCGATGAAGATGAGTTTACAGAAAAAGAATTTGCCGCTGCCTTAAAAATACAATACACACCGACACTGCTTTTCTTTAACGAAGATAATAAAGTAGTCTATCGCGCCAATGGTTATTACCCACCAGAAAAATTTCATACCGTGCTGGATTATGTTGGTCAGAAAATGGAAGCGGATTTAAGTTATCAGGATTATCTTGCCAAAGTTGATCCACAACCCGCCAGCGGTAAGTTGTATACGGATGTTATTAATATAAAAGATCCTAAAAATTTACAGCAGGCCCTGTCCTCAGAAAAGCCCTTGTTGGTTATGTTTGAACAAAAACAATGTGCGGCCTGCGATGAATTGCATAACGACATGCTGAGCCGAGCAGAAGGCAAACAACAGTTGAGCCGCTTTAATGTAGCTTTACTGGATATGTGGAGTGAAGAAAAAATTGTGGCGCCTGATGGCAAGACTATAAAAATACGCGACTGGGTAAAACAGCTGGATGTTAAATATGCACCCAGCATGGTTTATTTTAATGGCAAAGGTGAAGAGGTTTTTCGTACTGATGCTTATCTAAAATCTTTCCACGTTCAGTCGGTCATGGATTACGTGGCTTCGGGTGCTTATAAGCAGCAGCCTAATTTTCAAACTTATATCGGTGAACGTGCCGAGCATCTTCGAGAGCAGGGGATTGAAGTTGACATGATGAAGTAGGATTATCTGTCATCCTGAACGCAGTGAAGGATCTGGTGTAGAGCAGTAACAGGACAAAGCGAGGTATCAGATCCTTCGTTGCACTCAGGATGACATGAAATAAGAGATGTTTGCTGTTATTTAAAATCACCCAAGGTAAAAGTCTTACCCGTCACACCATCACAATCACCATTAACTAAATAAACAAAGCCCGCACTCACATCCTCAGGTTTGTTCATTTCACTGGCATCTTCAGCAGGGTAGGCGCGGGTTCTGAAATTAGTGCGTACCGGGCCGGGATCAAAAGCATTGACGGTAACATTCTGTGATTCCAGTTCATCAGCGAGTATGCTCATCAGGGTTTGCAGGCCGGATTTGGCGACACCGTAAGCGCCCCAGTAAGCGGTGTTTTTGGGGTCGGCGGTAAATACGATGGCACCCTGAGATGACTTCTTGATTAACGGAATACAGGCTTTGGTGAGCAGGAAGGGGGCGTTCAAATTCACCTGCATGACGCGATACCACAGTTCGGTGTCAAAAATTTCCATCGGTGTTGAAGCGGCCAGCCAGCCAGCGTTATTCAGTAGAGCATCCAGTTTGCCAAATTCTTTTTCTATATTGTCGTGTAGATCATCATAGTCATCTGCACTAGCACCGCTTAAATCCATGGGGTAAATAGCGGGTTCGGGTCCACCTATTTCAATGATTTCGTCGTAAACTTGCTCCAGTTTATGAACGGTTTTGCCGAGAAGAATAACCGTAGCGCCGCGTTTGGCGCAGTCCAGTGAAACGGCTTTGCCTATACCGTCGCCAGCGCCGGTAATGAGGATGATTTTGCCATCAAGCTTGATTTGATCAATATTATTTATCATGGGGTTTTCAGACCGGTTCTATCTAAATGCTCAGAAGCTGGGCATTTTACAGGGATTTTCAAATTGATTCTTCTCCTGTTTTCCAGAATATTGAAGAGCTGCTGATATAGGGTGGTATAAGAATAAAAATAATGAAATACGCAGAAATAGAATGGCGTGATGGGCAGCCTTATAGTCCAGATTATGAAGACATCTATTATTCAACCGCGGGTGGTCGTGAGGAGTCTGAATATGTTTTCCTCAAACACAATCATCTGGCTTCTCGCTGGCAGGCTATGGCTCCGGCTGAGCATTTTGTTATTGCAGAGACGGGTTTTGGCACCGGGCTGAATTTTGTCCTGACTATGCAGGCCTGGGCTGAGCAGGCTTCGTCCGATGCCTGTCTGCACTATGTCGCTATCGAAAAGCACCCCGTCTCACCCGACGACATCAAGCGAGTTGCGGAAAACTGGCCAGAGCTGTCAGAAGCCTACGATGAATTGCTCTCGGTTTATCCTCTGCCAGTTGAAGGTGAGCATTGTCGTGCGTTGCTGGGTGGCAGGGTTTATCTGCATCTGATTTTTGCTGATGTCGTTGATGCGCTGAGCTCCAGAGAATTGCAGGTTGATGCCTGGTATCTGGATGGTTTTGATCCTGATAAGAATGCCGATCTATGGAGTGATCAGGTTTTTTCTTTAATTGAAAAAAACAGCAAGCAGGGCACAACGCTCAGCACCTATACTGCAGCGGGTTTTGTTCGACGTGGTTTGCAGGCGGTGGGCTTTGACGTTGAAAAAGTAAAAGGCCACGGTAAAAAAAGAGAAATGATTACCGCTGTGCTCAATGACAAAAAACCGGTTAGAACTAAGACGCCATGGTTTGAACTCGAAAAAACAAACTACCAAAATAAAAAGGCTGTGATTATTGGTGCGGGTTTAGTTGGTTTAACCACCGCATGGTCTTTGGTTCAACGTGGTTGGCAAGTTACCGTAATTGAAAAACATGAAAATGTGGCCGAAGAAGCTTCGGGTAATCCGGCCGGTTTGCTGATGCCGAGGTTGTCTCTCGATAATAAAAATGATGCGATGTTTTATAGCAATGCATTATCGTACGCCTCGCATAGTCTGGACCAACTGCAACAGGAAGATGAAGAAAAATTCTGGTTTCATGATGGTGTTTATTCCATTTTTAAAAAAGGTAAGGCAGAAAAATTAATTGATAAACATGGTTACCCTGAACAGTTTATGTCTATTTTGGATGAGCATGAGTTGCAGTCATATATTACAGATCAAGATTTAACGGTCAGTTTATTCCCTGAGGCAGGGTGGGCTTCACCTAAAAGAATATGCGAAGCCCTGGTGCGTGCCTGTGGTCAATCGTTACAGTTAATCAATCAAAATGTTGATGATATTCGTAAAGCAGATGATCAGTGGCAAGCTATCGATAATAATGGACAGAGTATTGCATCTGCTGAAGTATTAATTGTAGCCAATGGTGTTGGTGCAAATCAGTTTGCATCAACTTCATGGTTGTCGTTGTCATCGGTCCGTGGCCAGCTCACCGAGATACCGGCGAGTGAATCGAGTTTAGCCTTGAACAAGGCGGTGAGTTTTGATGCCTATGTTACGCCGGAATATGAAGGTATGCATTATGCAGGTGCGACTTATCGAGTGGGAGATGATAATCCAGAGATGACGCAGGCTGAACAGGATGAAACTATGTCGCATATTGAGAAATGCTTCCCCGGTGTATACAGTAAGCCTGAGCAGTTAAGTGGTCGTGTAGGGTTTCGCCCAGTGAGTGATGATATGACACCAGTAGTTGGCGCCATGCCGGATAAAGAAGCATTCAAGGAAGACTATAAAGAACTCCATCACGGCAGGCCGAGAGCAGAATATTCACAGGCCAGACATTTAACTGGCCTGTACGTAAATGCAGGACATGGTTCACGGGGGATATGCAGTAGTTTTCTTTCGGCTGAAATGTTGGCAGCAATGATAGTTAATGAGCCTTTGCCTGTTAACAAAGAAGTAGCTGATTATTTGAATCCAGCACGGTTTTTAATACGGAAGCTTAGGCGAGGAGAGGTGTTGGATTGATTGCTCTGAGGTATGGGCGCTCGCTGTCCTGGATAATTTGCTATCAAGTTGTAGTCTGACATTATTAACTTGCTGCAATGGTAAAAAATAAACTGAATCAATTGTGTTTAAAATCTATAAACGAAATTTTTCCGCCAATAATTTTTAATAATGAATGTTTGGTATCTTGAAATGTTATCTCACCACCTTTTTCAACATTGATGTATTGAAGGATTAAGCGCAATGGGTCTTCTAGAACGGAAACATGGATGTAGCCGCCGTGTGAAAGTGGATGTGGGTAATTAACTGAGCCTGTGTTAATGACAAGTGCGCCAGAATCTCCATATTCAGTTAGAGTCTTTCTTTTGAAGTAATGGGTTGTCGCAGATAGTACAAGATCGGTTTTTTTCATCACAAGATTTTTAAGTTCTTTGTCTAGAATATCAGTCCAGAATCCCGTTCTTGAATGGGCAGCGGCGATAATAATATCTTGAGGGCCTTTATTGATATTTCGAAGTGTGGTTTTAAGGTACTGGCGAGAGTCTTCGGGAAATGCTTGATCGCAATCACTGCTCATATCGGGGTAGTGAAGCTGGATTAGATGAATAGTATATCCTTTGACTAAAATTTTTGCATAATACTCGCTGCCATTTTCACGTAAATCGACATTGCTGTGCTGAGAAAAATTTATATCTTCAAGTAACTTTCCACCAGCTCCCCAGTCACACTGGCAGCTGCCATAATATTCGTTTTCTCCATCAGCTATATTTGGGTAAAAGTTCTGATTCCACCACGGGTCTTCTTTGATCAGATCCAGGAAACTATTATCCCATCCACGTTTTAGATGGTCACCCAATCCGATGACAAACTGATTATTATTTTGCCTGATCCATTTCGCCATTCTGGCATTGCGTGGACAGTTTTTTGGGGAGTCACCTTTATTGTCACTCATAATGGCGAAGCTAAATGCAGAGATCTTCTTTAAATCTTCGAATGTTTTGATTTCAGGCAGACCAAGTGCTTCCGGTGTGTCTATTGGTTTTGTGGTGCACCCGGAGAGCAGGATAGCTACCGCCATAATTATGATGGTTTTTATAGAATGGTATTTAGTGATTCGCGCTATTTTATCGAACATTTGGCATCATACTACATAAATTGATATTGAATAGATGGTTTATGAGTGTCATCCAAAAATGACCTTAACAAGCCATAATTTTTTGCGGGTAATTATGAGAATATATTAATAATATAGAGTCTTTCAATTTGCTTGTCGGTGTTTGTTAGTAAAAAAATAACTTTCGTTTGTTATAATGCTTACTGCCAAGCATCTGCTACATTTTAAACTTATATTAAAAACTAATTATCTATATCGTTATCATCTTTATAGCCGCTGATAAGTTGAATTTTAGCTGCTGGATGTTTTTCCTGTATGAAGGATGCTAGTTGATAATCATTTAACTCTGGCATGATGATGTCAGAAAGAAGCTTGTCTGGTATGATTAAGCCATTAAGCTGCAAGATAAATGATTATGGAAGCAATGTTATTTAAAAATAAATCTGTTAAGCGAAAGGTTCTTTTATCTATTAGTATCAGTTTATTGATTCTGGGAGTGCCTCACGCTCAGGCGAACTGCGATGCAGAGCCAGTACCTCGAGTTAACTGGGCGGGTTGTGATAAAAGCGGGCAGGATTTCAGTGGAAAGGATTTGAGTAATGCGGTACTGAGTCGAGCCAATTTACAGGGTGCAAATTTTTCCGGTGCACGTTTAAAACATGCGGATTTCAATTTTTCTGATATTAGTGGTGCTGTATTTGACAATGCGCGTATGCAGGGTGCTCGACTAGTACATGTGAAAGCTGAGAAGGCTTCTTTTAAATCGACGATTATGAACGATGCCAGTTTTAGTCGCTCTGAGATGAAGCAGGCTGACTTTCAGAAAGCAAGGCTCAAACAGGCCAAGTTTTATGAGACTAAATTAGCTGGTGTAAACTTTAATAATGCTTTTTTGCAAAATGCCAATTTTTCACGAGCTTATCTTGTAGGGGCTGTTTTTGATGGTGCAGATTTATCACAGTCTCAAATGAGTTCAGCATCGGCTGAGTCTGCCAGTTTTAAGAAAGCCAACATGACGTCTGCAGTGCTTGATGAGGCTGATTTGAAGTCTGTTGATTTTAGTGGTGCCGATATGAGCAAGACTTCTATGCGTGAAGCAGTGATAGATGATGCGGTTTTTAATGATGCTAAACTAGGCAGGGTGATTTGGATTGATTTGAAACGTTGTCGAGCCAGTTCGGTGGGTAGTTGCCAGTAATTATCTTTTAATTTTTTTTACAGGTTTTAAATAATGGATGTACAGACTTTTCTCGATGCAATGGCGTCTACGGCCAATGAATTAAATTTTGACGAGCATATGAATTTGATTTCAAAAGAGGTGAGCGTGTTCGGTATCCCCGGTTTTGAAGTTATTGGATATCAGGACTGGTTTAATCAGTG
>CBFCZV010000064.1:0-7685 GCA_965602855.1 uncultured Gammaproteobacteria bacterium
CAGCCTTCTCTGACTTTGACCCAAAGATTTAAATAGACTTTGGTGCCAACCATAGCTTCAATATCCTTACGAGCTTTTGTGCCTATGGATTTAAGACGGTCTCCCTTACGACCAATAATAATTGTTTTCTGACCTTTACTCTCAACAAAAATGGTAGCGTGAATACGTATAATATCTTCACCATCTTCATACTTATCAATATTAACCGTAGAAGTATATGGCAGTTCCTGACCTAGCTCTCTCACCAGTTTTTCTCGAACAATTTCTGCCGCCAGAAAACGCATACTGCGATTGGTCAGTTGATCCTCTGGAAAAAAAGCTTCATTTTCTGGCAACAAAGCAGCCACAGCCAATTCTACCTTATCTAGACTCAAACCTTTAACAGCTGCGGTTGGTATTACATCTTGAAACTTAAACTTGGATGAAACATCACTAATAAAAGGCAGCAGAGTATCTTTATCATTAACCTGATCAATTTTATTAACCACCAGAATGACGGGCGCTTTAATCGTTTCCAGACGCTGCAAAACTGCCTCATCTTCATCGGTCCACTCCAGCGCCTGAATCACGAATAGCAAAACATCGACATCAGACATCACCGAAGCCGCTGCACGATTCATATATTTATTAATCGCCGAGCCACGGCGCTGATGCAAGCCAGGGGTATCAACATAAACCGTCTGCACATGCTCATCTGTTTTAATGCCCAAAATCTGATGACGAGTGGTCTGTGGTTTTCTAGAGGTAATACTGAGTTTGATTCCCAGTATATGATTAAGCAACGTAGACTTACCAACATTCGGACGACCAATAATAGCCACGTAGCCACAATGATATGGAACTTGATCTTCTGATTTAGACATTCAATTTTTTCTTAACCTGTTTATAAGCAGCATTAGCTGCAAGCTGTTCTGCTTTTCTACGACTACCACCTTCCGCCTGTGTCACACAATCAATTTCATCAATGCTACACCGAACGATGAATGTTTGAGCGTGCGCTTTACCACTAACACTGAGCACTTCATAAACGGGGATAGATAATTTTCGCGATTGAAGTAGTTCCTGCAAACGAGTTTTAGGATCTTTGAGGCTATCAATCTCTGGCAGGTGTTTTAACCTATCATCAAATAGCCTTAAAATTAATGCCTGACAGGCATCAAAACCACTGTCACAATAAACTGCACCCAAAATACTTTCAACGGCATCAGCGAGTATAGAGGAACGCCTGAAGCCGCCACTTTTTAATTCACCTGATCCTAGCTTAATACAATCACCCAAATCAAGATCACGGGCTATTTCCGCCAGTGTTTCTCCATTTACCAGACTGGCTCTCAAACGACTTAGATCTCCTTCGCGCAAATCAGGGCGTTGTTGAAATAATGCATCGGCTATAACAAAGTTCAGGACACCGTCACCCAGAAATTCCAGACGTTCATTATTACGAGAACCTACACTTCTGTGAGTTAATGCCTGATCAAGCAACTCAGAATTATTAAATGAATAATCAAGTTTGTCTATGAGTATTGGTAAATAACGAGTTTGATCCATATTCTGAAAGTCAATTACAAAAAAATCTGTTTATTTAGCTTTTACTTTAGCTTCATGCTTAAAACTAACAATAAAATCTAATGGCCCCACGATTTTACCCCGTGGCTCATATTCAGTTGTAACAATATAATAACCTTTAGATTTTTTAATTTTTACAGTGCTCATATCAAAATCATAAACATTATTAATCTTCATTTTTTTCATAATATGTTTCTTAATTCTTTTTGGTGCCAACCCTACTACAGCCGCATCATTTTCTAGTTCTTTCCAAATCGTCTTAATCGTGTGATCTTCAGCAAATGTAGGAAGAATCTTGATCGCCAGCATAAATTGGAAGCCCACAAAAACCAGCACGACCACCCAGCTAATCAAGGTCATTCCCTTCTGTTTTTCCATAGACCGTTTTTTCATGAATTGTTTTTGCATATTATTCTCCACCTAAACCAACTATCAGTTAATCATATTACCTAATCGTTTCCAGTGCACCCCATCACTCCAGTGCATCCAGATCATAAACGCCTTACCGACCAGGTTTTCTTCTGGCACAGGACCCCAGACACGACTATCCATACTGTTATCTCTATTATCACCCATCACAAAATACATACCTTCTGGAACAATATATTCACCTTCCAGACTATTCGGTCTACCCGGCATCAGTAACATAGAATGCTCAATACCAACCAGATCCTCCATGTATTCACTCGCGTGAGTTTGCCCTGGACCTTCATACTGGCCTTCGAACTTTCGCCCAGTCGGCTTACCATTTACATAGAGCACTTTATTGTAATAAGCAATATGATCACCCGGCAAACCTATCACACGTTTAATATAATCCAGCGACGGATCACGTGGGTAGCGGAACACCATCACATCTCCGCGCTCAGGACTACCGGTTTCAATAATCTTTTTATTTAACACTGGTATACGTATACCGTAAGCAAATTTATTAACCAGAATAAAATCACCAATGTACAACGATGGCAGCATTGAACCAGATGGAATCTTGAAAGGCTCAACGATAAAGCCTCTCAATAGAAAAACAATCAAAAGAACTGGAAAAAAGGATTTGGCGTACTCAACTACAACCGGCTCTTTGTTAACATCCTCAACACTAAAAAATGTATTTGAATTAGCCGCAATCAATCTTTTTGGCGCCAGAACAAAACTATCAAAAACCCAGATCACACCGGTTATCAACACACCGACCAACAGATAAAAAGAAAAATCGAATATCATAATATTAAAATCATCTTTACTTGTTAATTAAATAACGACTACTTGTCGTCCACTTTCAAAACAGCCAAAAACGCTTCCTGCGGGATTTCTACCTTACCAAACTGTTTCATGCGTTTTTTGCCTTTTTTCTGCTTCTCCAGCAGCTTGCGCTTACGACTGACATCACCGCCATAACATTTTGCGGTCACATTCTTACGCAAGGCCTTAACCGTGGTACGCGCGATAATATTGCGACCAATCGCCGCCTGTATCGCCACATCGAACATTTGTCTGGGGATCAGCTCCCGCATCTTTTCAGCCACATCACGACCACGACGCTGACTTATTTCACGATGTGAAATCATAGACAATGCATCCACTCTTTCACTATTTATAAGTATATCTACTTTAACCAGATCAGCCGCCTGAAAACGGGAAAATTCGTAATCAAAAGAAGCATAACCACGACTCACAGACTTCAGTCTATCAAAAAAGTCCAGCACTACTTCGCTCAGGGGCATATCGTACTGCAATGACACCTGATTACCCATGTATTGCATATTGGTCTGTGCACCCCGTTTTTCAATACACAGGGTAATCACATTACCCACATATTCCTGCGGCACCAGTATATTCGTCTTGATGATAGGTTCACGCAGCTCTTCAATGAGATTCACTTCTGGCAAATCAGAAGGATTATGGATCTCAAACACCTCACCTTTGGTATCGAGAATCTCATACACCACGGTTGGCGCAGTGGTAATGAGGTTGAGATCGTACTCACGCTCCAGACGCTCCTGAATGATCTCCATGTGCAACATGCCGAGGAAACCAATACGGAAACCCAGACCCAGTGCTGATGAATTCTCAGGCTCATATTGCAGCGAAGCATCATTCAGCGTGAGCTTATCCAGCGAATCACGGAAATCATTATAATCATCCGCTTCAACCGGGAACATGCCCGCGAACACGCGCGGCTGCACTTCTTTGAAGCCTTCTAATGCCTCTGATGCGGGGTCGTCTGCCAAAGTGATGGTATCACCCACTTTGGCAGAATCAATTTCTTTCAGATTGGCGATGATATAACCCACCTGTCCTGAAGAAAGTATTGTCTGATCATTGCGCTTGGGCGTAAAGATACCGACCTTATCGACCAGATAATTGCGCTGAGTCGACATCACCTGCATTTTCTGGCGAGGACGAATCGTACCCTGTTTGATACGAACAAGAATAATCACACCTACATAGGGGTCAAACCAGGAATCAATAATTAAAGCCTGCAAAGGCGATTCTGGATCACCCTCTGGTGGCGGCACTTCGGCCACAATCTGCTCCAGCAACTCATCAACACCGACACCGGTTTTCGCACTCACCCGGCAGGCGTGTTCAGCCTCAACACCGATAACATCCTCAATTTCCTTGATCACGCGCTCAGGCTCAGCGGCGGGCAAATCAATTTTGTTCAGCACAGGAATTACTTCCAGGCCCTGTTCAATCGCGGTGTAGCAATTGGCCACACTCTGCGCTTCAACACCCTGCGAGGCATCAACAATCAGCAAAGCACCTTCACAGGCAGACAACGAACGCGAAACTTCATAGGAAAAATCAACATGACCGGGAGTATCAATAAAATTGAGCTGATAGATCTCACCATCTTTAGCCTTATAATTTAACGTCACGCTCTGCGCTTTAATGGTGATGCCGCGCTCACGCTCAATATCCATGGAATCCAGCACCTGTGCCTGCATTTCACGTTCAGCCAGACCTTCACAGGTTTGAATCAAACGATCAGCCAGCGTCGATTTACCGTGATCGATGTGTGCGATAATCGAAAAGTTACGAATATTTTTCATTAAAATCATTTGATTATATTAGGCAAAGCCTGGGTCAGTGCCACTTTATCCAGATAGTATTCACAAATCACGTTATGCCCTATCATCAATACAGGAACTCTGTGACCGTAGTCTTTTTCCAGCGCAGTATTGTTATCAATGGGAATAATCTCGGTTACAAAATTCAGCTCAGCTTCTAACTCAGACACTGCCTGCTCCATGTCCTCACATAAATGACAGCCGTGTCGGGTATAAAGATTTAATTGTGCTGGCATTTGACGCTATCTACTCTGTTTTACACGCTTAATGTCCGCAATCTCACAGACCAGACAGAAAAAAACCGGCCAATGCCGGTCC
This sequence comes from uncultured Gammaproteobacteria bacterium, assembly GCA_965602855.1. Lineage (GTDB taxonomy): Bacteria > Pseudomonadota > Gammaproteobacteria > SZUA-229 > SZUA-229 > LH-M37. The sequence goes on from CBFCZV010000064.1 coordinate 4,956, forward strand.
ATTTATCATTGAACCCAGACTAACCGAGCTCAGCGCGGGAGTTTAGCATGTTCACTAACTTTTCTCAGAATGAGTTTTGCCGAGAGTCGATGTCAGCAGAACAGGATTAAAGCGTTGCTGACTGCGCCCTAGATGCAGATAAAAACGCCCAATAAACAACGCCAGCACCAGACCCGCAAAGGCTGAAGCCGCAATAATCAGATCACGCCAGTAAAAAGAAGAGACCAACCAACTATCAGCCAACAAAGCAGCAACGATCATGGCCAGCAAAGGAAGAAGATAAACCATCAATGCACCCGTGGTCAGCGCAGATTCCTGCAGACCAACCAGCACCCGATCTCCTACAGCGAACTCAACCGCGACTGAATCAACGGGCTTATCAACATAAAAACGGAGATGTTTTCTATCAAACCACTTCGCCAGCACAGAAGTACCACAACCACTTTTAACTGCACAACTCTGACAGGATGACTGTCGCTCGGCTTCTACCAGCAGGCGGTTTTTCTCAATGGCGACAACCCGTACTTCCTGCTCAACCATAGGACTTATTCAGCATTAACAGGTACAACAGACTGTGCCATTTGCTTCACCGCTGCAACGGGCACTTCCCCCATCACGGTAACAAAGTGTTGATCAACACTCGACCTGTACGCATTAACAGCACCCATGGTCGAAACACCCTTACGTCTGTGGTGTACAAAGCGCTCTGGTTCGACAAACACCGATACCGATGCCAGACCATCTGAATAAGCCAGATGCAGCACTTTACCCTTTCTGGTTTCACGCACACGACTTTGGGTCAGCATAAACCCCGTGGGTAGATTTTTTACCTGCCAGTCTGGATCCTGTTGCTCGGGAGCGGCCTGATCAAGTTTTCGTTCTTTAAAACCTTCACGATCTATTTCAGCAAATGCCGATGCAGGCGTAGAGGGCAGATACTCCAGCATGGTAAACATCATTTGCTCAATCGGTTGACGCTCTTCATTCAACAAATCACAACGCAGCAACACACCTGTTTTTTCATCCAGCCAGTAACGATAGCCATATCGAAGACCATCGTTGGGAACCACATCCAGCACCACGGTGCTATGGTTTGCAATCCGGTCATTTTTAAGACGATTGATGGTGTAATAGGCTTCCAGCTTCTCCAGATTTTCAGGCAAGGCAGGATGCAGGTTATGCTTATTTTTACTATGAGTGACGGTTAGCAGGTGACGTTCAGGATAGACCGAAGTCACCTTGTCATTAACCCGCACCACGCGGCGCGCCTCACCGTTTAACGACACCATGCTTTCCCAAACACCACGATCATCAACGCCGTGCTCAACGTGCATGGCAACCAGATTATTGGATTTATGCAAAACCAGAACACCCTGATAATTAAGGTGTTCGTCGGTTTTGGTCATTTTTTTCAGCAGATCAGAAACATCACTGGCAAGCGCAGGCGTGGTTAAACAGACAGAAATAAACAGACCACGTACCAGAAAAACAAAACGCATGTGCAGCTTACTCCGCTTCGTAGCTCACAGCTCTAACGTAAGGCAGGCGACTTTGCAAAGTATCCTGTGCTGCAAATTCGGCATGTTCAGCTAAATAGCTATCGAATTCAGCCATCTGTGCCTCTTTAGTAGGAGCATCGCTAACTGGCAGTTTGCTCGCAACCAGCGTAGCCGATGCGTTTTCTGGTGTACTTGCTAACTGCTGACCATCAGCTGGTGATTCCAGCTGTACAACCGTCACTACCATCAACGCTGCGACCGATGCCGCCACTGCCATACCCGTCAGGGGTCTGGCAAAAGAGTCCAACCAGGCAAAGAGATTCTCTGAGAATGAAGATTTTTTAACTGGCTTGACTGACTCAACAACATCAAAAGATTCATTGCGCAAAGCCTCATGAACCTGCGCGCTGACATCAACCATCGAGGCATCACTCAGCTCACCCCGTAGAGCTTCCCCCATCAGGTGATAACGTGCCGCTGTTGAAAAACTTTTGTCTGCATGTTCAGACGATTGACTCTCAGCAATAAGAGCATCGACCTCATCTGCACTCAAAACATCATCGAGATAAGCCGAAATTTTCTCAGCCAGCTGTTTTTCGTTATTTTCATTCATAGCTTCACTCACAGTAACTTGGCAAATTCTTTACAGGGTTCATCAACATAGACAATCATCAGGTCTCTGCTACGTTATGACTGTACTCATCGAGCAATGGTTCCAATTTTTCATCAATTGCTTCACGTGCCCGAAATATTCGTGAACGCACCGTACCAATCGGACAGTCCATAGCAGAGGCAATATCCTCATAACTCAAGCCTTCCATCTCGCGCAGCATAATGGCTTCGCGCAAATCGGACGGCAATTGACTAACCGCCTGATTAATATTGACCTGAATTTCATCCGCCAGCACTTTACGCTCTGGCGTGGCATATTCTTTCAACCAGTCACTGGCACCATAATCTTCGGCATCCTGAATATCGATACTGCTGGCTGGCGATTTACGCCCCATCGTGACCAGATGGTTCTTGGCGGTATTGATCGCAATTCGATAAATCCAGGTATAAAAAGCACTGTCACCCCTGAACTTGGGCAGCGCTCTGTAGGCCTTGATAAAAGTATCCTGCACCACATCAGGCACATCTGATGGATTTCGCAGAAAACGCGCCACCAGCTTGCTCACTCGCAACTGGTACTTCAATACCAGCAAATCGAATGCTTTTTTATCACCTTGTT
>CBFCZV010000065.1:0-7432 GCA_965602855.1 uncultured Gammaproteobacteria bacterium
CATACATTCTCAAAAACCCTTTAATACTGGCTCCCATGGTTGGCATCACTGATCGCCCCTTCCGCATGCTCTGTCGGGAACAGGGTGCAGCTCTGGCTGTCTCCGAGATGGTGACTTCGCAAAAGCATCTATGGCACTCACGCAAAACCCAGCTCAGGCTCGACCACAGCGGCGAAAGCTCACCACGTAGCGTACAGATAGCTGGCACCGATCCAGCCCAGATGGCTGAAGCTGCACAATTCAACGTCGAGAACGGTGCTCAAATCATCGACATTAATATGGGCTGCCCGGCAAAGAAAGTGTGCAAGCTCATGGCAGGTTCTGCCCTGATGAAAAATGAGGCTCTGGTCGCTGATATTTTACAAAGTGTCGTCAATGCGGTTGATGTACCCGTGACCCTGAAAATACGCACCGGCTGGGACCTGGATCACCGTAACGCCCTGAGCATTGCCAACATCGCCGAAGCCGAAGGTGTACAGGCGCTGACCATCCACGGTCGTAGCCGTGCCTGCGCATTTAAGGGTGAAGCCGAATACGAAACCATCGCCGAGGTTAAGTCACGCATTAATATCCCCGTGATCGCCAACGGCGACATTGATTCACCTGAAAAAGCCGCTGAGGTACTCAGGCTAACCGGTGCTGATGGCATCATGATTGGACGCGGCGCTCAGGGAAGACCGTGGATTTTCCGAGAAATTCTCTACTATCTGGAGCACGGAAAAAAATTACCTGATCTAGATACAAAAGAGGTCAGTTTCCTATTGAACAAACACCTCAAAAGCCTGTATGATTTTTATGGTGAGACGGCGGCTGTACGAATTGCCCGTAAACACATTGGCTGGTATTGCAAACATCAATTTAATCAGTCAGTTGAGACCAACCCGGACATCGCTGCCGAAGTTGAGTCGTTTAGAAAAAAAATAAACCAGGTAGAGTCCGCAAAGATTCAACTGGAAAACACAATAAAATTTTTTAGCAGAGGGAGCTTACTGGCCGCATGAGCGCACAAAATATTTATCCCATTGACGAACATCTAGAAAAAAATGAAGAGCCGAATGGAACACAACAGGCCTCTCAAATTTACGATGCTGTAAAAAGCTCCATCAAACGTTACCTGCACGAACTCGAAGACACCGAGCCCAGTGAAATGTACGCCATGGTGCTGAGCCAGATCGAACAACCTTTACTGGAAAGCGTACTGGAACACACCGGTGGCAACCAGTCACGCGCTGCTGAGTATCTGGGACTCAACCGTGGCACACTGCGTAAGAAGCTTCGTATCTACGATCTGGACTAAGGTTCCACCGTTAACTTTTAGCATAAGAACAGCCTCGGCTTGCCCTCCACCCAGCCGAGTTTCTCCGGTATAATTACCGGCTTTGTATTACTCGCAAACGAGACCCAAAATGACCGATTCAAACCAGCGTCCAGTTCGACGCGCTCTCATCAGTGTTTCCGATAAAGCTGGCATCGTTGAATTTGCCAGAGCCCTGCACGAACAAGGCATAGAAATTCTCTCCACAGGTGGCACCGCTAAATTACTGACTGATGAATTCATACCCGTTAAAGAAGTCTCCCAGCACACGGGGTTTCCTGAAATGATGGATGGCCGTGTTAAAACCCTGCATCCTAAAATTCACGGCGGCATTTTAGGCCGTCGCGGCAAGGACGATGATGTCATGAAAGAAAATGACATCACTCCAATTGATCTGGTCGTCGTCAATCTGTATCCCTTCGAGGCCACCATTGCCAAAGAAGATTGCACACTGGCTGATGCCATTGAGAATATTGATATTGGTGGCCCTGCCATGGTTCGCTCAACAGCCAAAAACCATGCTTTTGTCAGCATCGTCGTTGATCCAGTTGACTATGAGCGTGTACTTGAAGAAATGAAATCTAACGATGGCATCGTCTCTGATGCAACCCGTTTTGATTTAGCGGTAAAAGCTTTCGAGCACACATCAAAATACGACGGCATGATCGCCAATTATCTGGGGCGTATCAAAGAAGATGGTACAAAAGACGTGCTGCCCCGCACCATCAATCTGCAGTTCAACAAAGCTCAGGAAATGCGTTACGGTGAGAACCCGCATCAGCAAGCGGCTTTTTATATCGACCCCGCTTCAACCGAAGTCTGCATTGCGACTGCGAAACAAATACAGGGTAAAGAGCTGTCCTTCAACAACATCGGTGATACCGACGCGGCACTGGAATGCGTTAAGCAATTCAAAGAGCCTGCCTGCGTGATCGTCAAACACGCCAACCCTTGCGGCGTAGCGATTAATGACACGCTACTGGAAGCCTATAACCGCGCTTACAGCACCGATCCAGAATCAGCCTTTGGCGGCATCATTGCCTTCAACCGCGAACTGGATGGTGAAACCGCGAAAGCCATTGTTGATCGCCAGTTTGTCGAAGTCATCATCGCACCCAGTATTTCTCAGGACGCTAAAGACGCCGTTGCCGAAAAGAAAAACGTACGCCTTCTGGAATGCGGCGAATGGGATGTGGACAATATTGCAGCTCGTCTGGATTACAAACGCGTTAATGGTGGCCTGCTGGTTCAGGATGCCGATCTACAGTTATTCAATACCATGGACATCGTCAGTGAACGCAAACCTTCTGAAAAAGAAATCACCGATATGCTGTTCAGCTGGCGCGTGGCTAAGTTTGTTAAATCCAACGCCATTGTTTACTGCAAAGACCACATGACCATCGGTGTCGGTGCTGGCCAGATGAGCCGCATTAACAGTGCACGCATCGCGGGCATCAAAGCCGAACACGCCAAGCTGGATGTATCTGGTTCGGTCATGGCTTCGGATGCTTTCTTCCCTTTCCGCGATGGTATCGATGCTGCTCATGAAGCAGGCATAACCGCGGTGATTCAACCCGGTGGTTCAATGCGCGATGAGGAAGTTATTGCCGCCGCTAACGAGTACAACATGATTATGATGCTCACTGGCATGCGTCACTTTAGACACTAAAGCATTCTGCCATGAGAACAAAAAAGCCTCGCTAAGCGAGGCTTTTTTACGCCTGTCATCTTTTACTTAAGGTTCAAGCAATAATTTAATTTCACCCAACGTCTTCACATAACCATTCAAACGCCAATCAGCATCGTGTAATTCAAGATACCATTTACCCTGAATTAACGGATTCTTAATCATACCGATGTACTGGTCTGCCTGACCATGGTTCAACACCACCTGCACATCATTATGATCATGTGTAGCATACTGAAACTTAAGATCCAGCGTCTCTGGATAATCCTGCAAAACACCTTTATTTAAACTGAGCTTAACCCAGCCTTCTGAGCTATCCATCTCCAGTGTTGCACTAATGCCTTTTTCCTTTGCCAGAGCATCGCGCTTCAAGTCACGATTAATAGTCATGCCCTGCTTGTAGTAATCATCGGCAACTAGACCATCATCCGTGGTCACAGCCAGCCAGATCATGACAACCCCCATGACCACAGCTGAGAAGGGAATTAAAACCATCATCCAGACCATAGGATAACGATACCAGGGGAGTGATGTTGTATTATTCATAGCTATTTATAAAGGCCCCAGGAAACGTGCTTCCTGACTAATATTAAGATCTTCAATTTCCGTCTTCAGATGGAATTGGATTTCATTACTGCGCTTCTCTAGATATTCAGAATCGACTTTAACTCTGAGAGGAATTTCGATCATCTCGCCTGCCTCAACTTCAATAGCAGAATGATCCATATCCATATCCAAAGTTAAGTTTTCAATACCGGTAACCGATAAATCATAACGACGATCATGCTTGTCCATATTCATAATTTTGACAATGTAAACATTCTCAATCAAACCTTCATTGGTCTCGCGATACAGACTATTCCTGTCTCGAATTACATCCAGTGCCAGTGGCACACGAATAGAAACTGCATAAAATGTACTGACTGTTATCGTGAGCAGAATGAGCCCATATACAATAATTCGTGGACGGAGAAAATTCGTCTTTAAACCATGCAGCATATTTTCAGTGGTGTAGCGAATCAGTCCTTTCTCATAGCCCATCTTGTCCATAACATCATCACAGGCGTCGACGCATGCGGCACAAGCAATACAGTCAAACTGCAAGCCATCACGAATATCGATCCCCGTCGGGCAGACCTGCACACAGATAGTACAGTCGATGCAGTCGCCCATGCCCAGCTCTTTGGGGTCAGCGCCTTTCTTGCGTCGTCCACGCGATTCACCACGCTCCGTATCATAAGAAATAATCAGGGTATCATTATCGAACATTGCACTCTGAAAACGTGCATAAGGGCACATGTAAGTGCAAACCTGTTCACGCAACCAGCCCGCGTTACCGTAAGTAGCAAAACCGTAAAAAATAATCCAGAACCATTCCCATGGCCCAAGATCAAGATTGAAAGCGTTGACCGTCAATTCTCTCATCGGTGAAAAGTAACCCACGAAAGTCAGACCGGTATAGAGAGAAAAAACAATCCAGATAATATGCTTGGTCGATTTGATTCTTAATTTATCAAATGACCACGGCGCCTTATCCAGTTTCATTTGTTTAGGCCGATCACCTTCTACCTTTCTTTCTATCCATAAAAAAACTTCCGTCCAGACGGTTTGTGGACAGGCAAAACCACACCACAATCGCCCAGCAAGTGCCGTGAAAAAGAACAGGGACAAAGCCGCGATAATTAGCAGCATGGCCAAATAGAAAAAGTCCTGTGGCCAGAAAACAATACCAAAGATATAAAATTTTCGATCGGGCAAATCGAACAGAACCAGCTGGGTGCCTTCCCACTCAATCCACGGAATGATGTAATACATGCCCAGCAAAACAAAAACACCAACCACCCTGAGCACGGCAAACAGCCCATGTACTTCACGCGGATAAACTTTTTGTCTCTTGGCGTATAACGATTGTTCTACATCGTCAGAAACCGAAGGATTTGTTTCTTTTTTAGAAAGGTCAGTCATTGGTTATTTAATGGCTATGGATTATTGCCTGATCATATTACAGCAAAACGTAAATTGTGTATTCAGGCAAAGCGACAGCTCAGCACACAATCAAAAAATGCCGAACCGCCATAAGCTTAGAAAGCTATGGCAGACACGGCATCCTTAACGAGTCACACCGTGACTCGCTGCACTCAACTATTTGCTTTCCTGTGACAGACTGTAAACGTAGGCAGCCAGAACATGCACCTTGGCTTCACCCAGGAACTCAGCATGCGCAGGCATACGACCAGCACGACCCTTGGCAATTGACTCTTTAATAGCCTTAGACGTGCCACCATACAACCAGATATTATCGGTTAGATTAGGTGCACCCATTGCCGTATTGCCGGTACCCTCTGGCATATGGCAGGCAACACAGAACATATCAAATTTAGCCTTACCCGCACTCGCCAGCTCAGCCTTAACATCACGACCAGCGAGCTGCTGCACATACTCAGCCACTTCAGCTACACCTTCATCACCACCTAGAGCATCTTTCCAGGCAGGCATTGCGCCAGTACGACCGAGCATAATAGTCGTCTTGATCGTCTCAGGCTCGCTGCCGTACAACCAGTCACTATCACGTAGATTAGGAAAGCCTTTTGCACCACGCGCATCAGAACCATGACACACTGAACAGTAGTTCACGTACAGGCGTTCACCTGTTTTCATGGCATCATCACTGGCCGCTAATACGGCTAAGTCTTCACCCATGAATTTTTCGTACAGGGGACCATACTTGGCATCCGCCTGTGCAACTTCTGTCTCATATTCAGAAACCGAAGTCCAGCCCAGAAGACCCTTGTAAGTACCCAGACCCGGGTACAAGATAAGATAGACCACGCCAAATACGATGGTGATATAAAACATGTACAGCCACCAGCGTGGCAGTGGGGTATTCAATTCCTGAATATCTTCATCCCAAACGTGCCCGGTCGGTTTTGCTTCCTCACCTTTGGCCAATGATGCACCCTTAAGGTTAATCTGGAGCAAAAAAAGCAGCCAGACTATGCCACCTAAAGCTATGGCACTGATAAACCAGCTCCAGAATTCACTGTTAAAGTCAGACATGATTACTCCTGATTTGTTTCACTATTACTAATTGGTTTGTCATCATCCATGGCCATACGTGCTGCTTTATCAAACTCAGCTTTACGACCACTCCCCCACGCCCAGATTACGATGCCAACAAAGAAGACAAACGCAACCACGGTCCAGACTATTTGTATCGTGGTAATCATCGGCGCACTTTAATCTTGGTACCCAAAGATTGTAGGTACGCAATCATTGCATCCATTTCTTTCTTGCCTTCCAGAGCCGCAGGCGCATTTGCCACATCGTCTTCTGTGTAAGGCGTTCCCACCACCATCAATGCTCTCATCTTGTCCTGAATCGTCGAACCATCAAGGTCGTTCTCGGCAAGCCATGGATAATTTGGCATGATGGACTCGGGCACAACATCACGAGGATTGATCAAATGAGCACGGTGCCAGTCATCAGAATAACGTTCGCCAACGCGATGCAAATCTGGACCAGTACGTTTAGATCCCCATAAGAAGGGACGATCATAAATAAATTCACCGGCAACAGAGTAATGGCCATAGCGCTCAGTTTCTGCGCGGAATGGGCGAATCATCTGAGAATGGCAGCCTACGCAGCCTTCACGTATATAAATATCACGGCCTGACAATTGCAGCGCGGTATAAGGTTTCAAACCTTCAACCGGCTCGGTGGTTGATTTCTGGAAGAACAATGGAACAATCTGTGCCAGTCCGCCCCACATAATCACAACGATTGAAAGCACAATCAGAAAACCAACTTTAGTTTCTACTTTTTCCTGTAAGGTCATATTAGTTCTCCTAATGCGCTTCAGCAGGTGCTGGAATAGTTGGCACAACCGGCTGGCGGTTGGCAATGGTTTTAAACATGTTGTAAGCCATAATCAGCATACCTGTCAGGAACATGGCACCACCCAGGAAGCGAACCACATAGAAAGGATGCATAGACTGCACGCTTTCCACAAAGCTATAAGTTAATGTGCCATCAGCATTGACTGCACGCCACATCAAGCCCTGCATCACACCTGAAATCCACATTGAAGTGATATAAAGCACGACACCAACAGTGGCAATCCAGAAATGCATTTCGATTAATTTCTTGCTGTACATTTCCGCACCAAATAAGCGTGGCAGCAGGAAGTAAAGTGCACCAATACTAATGAATGCCACCCAGCCTAATGCACCCGAATGCACGTGACCAACAGTCCAGTCCGTGTAATGCGACAGAGCATTTACAGTCTTGATCGCCATCATCGGACCTTCAAAGGTCGACATACCATAGAAGGAAATCGATACGATCATGAATTTAAGAATTGGATCAGTACGCAGTTTGTCCCATGCACCAGACAGGGTCATCATGCCGTTGATCATACCGCCCCAGGAAGG
>CBFCZV010000066.1:0-7317 GCA_965602855.1 uncultured Gammaproteobacteria bacterium
GACCGCTCGGTTCGTAGCCGAGTACTCTATCCAGCTGAGCTACAGGCGCATAATTTTGCGGAGCGCGAATTATCGTGGTTTCGCTATCCCGCGTCAATGAATAATGCTAGAAAACAGCATTTATTCATCTCAATTTTGAAATGAGAACCCCATTCCAAAAAATATGGCGGAGAGCGAGGGATTCGAACCCTCGATGAGGCTATAAACCCCATACTCCCTTAGCAGGGGAGCGCCTTCGGCCACTCGGCCAGCTCTCCAATTCTTTAAAACTTTTCTAGTTGTTCTGGATAAAAAATCATCCAAATGAAAACCGAACCCAAGTAACGCTCGCCGGTTTTTTTCAACCGTGCGAAGGATACCTGTGTTCGGTTATCGGGTAAAGCCTTTATCAGGCCATATTGCCATTATTATCACTATTACCGCTATCATCACTAGCACTAGTAGCACCACTAGTAACAGCACCACCACCTTGTTCAGCTTTGATTCGTTCGTAAATTTCTTCACGATGAACTGAAACATCTTTCGGTGCATTGATTCCGATGCGAACCTGATTACCTTTAACACCTAATACGGTTACTGTTACATCATCACCAATCATCAGCGTTTCACCAACGCGTCTTGTCAATATCAACATATCCTTTTCTCCATGTTGCGTGTTTAAAAAGCAGAAGATCTGAAAACAGTGCGAACGTTTTCTTTAATTTTCTGCACATCCCCAAAACAACCTGCTTGATATACCGGGGCAGTATATCGATCTATGCTTATTATCCCGCCAGTCCACTAAGCTGGCCATCATTATCAAGGCCAAAGGCTTCATGCAAACTGCGAACACCAAGCTCTAAATACTTTTCGTCCAAAACCACAGAAATCTTAATCTCAGATGTCGAGATCATGCGAATATTGATGCTTTCATCCGCCAAAGTCTGGAACATCGTGTTCGCAATTCCTGCGTGAGAGCGCATTCCAACACCCACTAGCGAAACTTTGACTATTTTATCATCTCCAATCGCTTCTTTGGCACCTAATTCTGCTGCCGTTTTCCTGAGCAGATCAAGTGCGGCTTCAAAATCGTTACGATGCACCGTAAATGTAAAATCAGTGCAACCATCAGCACCGATGTTCTGCACGATCATATCGATTTCGATATTAGCATCAGTTATGGGGCCTAATATTTTTGATGCAACCCCTGGTTGATCGGGCACGCCCGTCATGGTCAGCTGTGCTTCATCGCGATTAAACGCAATACCTGAAATTAACGCTTGCTCCACGTCATCATCCTCCAGAGCGATTAAGGTGCCACTTCCCTCTTCAAAAGAAGAAAGTACTCTTAATGGGACATTATATTTACCCGCAAATTCAACGGAACGAATCTGCAGCACTTTTGAACCCAGACTGGCCATTTCCAGCATTTCTTCAAAAGTAATATGATCAAGTTTTCGAGCCTTGGGCTCGACGCGTGGATCGGTGGTATAAACCCCATCCACATCGGTATAAATCTGGCACTCATCGGCCTTCAGCGCGGCTGCAATCGCCACAGCAGTCGTATCTGAACCACCACGACCCAAAGTCGTGATATTACCGTGCTCATCAACACCCTGAAACCCGGCAACGACAACAACTCGTCCCGCATCCAGGTCATCACGCATGGTATCGCCCTTTACTTCGCGAATTCTGGCCTTTCCGTGCGCACTATCGGTCAACATCTTAATTTGCGACCCCGTATAAGAACGCGCATCACAATCCCTGTCGAGTAATGCCATGGTCAATAGCGCGATGGTAACCTGCTCACCGGTTGAAATAATCACATCTAATTCACGGGAATGTGGCTTATCGCTAATTTCACTGGCAAGCGCCAGCAGTCGATTGGTCTCACCACTCATTGCAGACACGGCAACTACAATCTGATCACCGGATTTTGCCTGTGCACAGATTTTGTCAGCCACTTTACCGATTTTCTCGATAGTGCCGACCGAAGTACCGCCGTATTTTTGTACGATTAGAGCCATTAAGGGTTCAATATCACTGCTTCAATAAGGTGCGAGAGTATATAAGTGGATGTTTATAAAGGCAACAGGTGCTTATAGATTTGTTTTCAACCAGGCTTTGGCCGCTGCCAGTGCCTGCGGGATGTTTTCCGGATTATCACCACCCGCCTGCGCCATATCAGGGCGACCACCACCCTTACCGCCCACTTCAGCGGCGGCTACATTGACCAGATCACCAGCCTTAATGGTTTTGGTCTGATCTTTGCTGACACCCGCGATCAGGCGTACTTTGCCGCCTTCTTCACTGGCCAGCACGATAGCTGATGAGCCCAGTTTGTTTTTTAGCTGATCCATGGTGTCGCGTAAGGTCTTGCTATCGGCACCTTCCAGCTTCACAGCTAGTATCTTCACACCATTGACCTCTTCAGCCTGCGAGGAAAGATCGCTACCCGCCTGTGAGGCCAGTTTAGATTTGAGCTGAATGAGCTGTTTTTCCTGTTCACGAACACGGTTCGCCATCTGCTCAACCTTGCTACCAACATCATCGCGGCTGGTTTTGAGTTGTTCAGCAATGGCATCGAGCTGAGCTTCGCGCTCCTCTGCCCATGCCAGCGCACCGGCACCAGTCACGGCTTCTATACGACGCACACCCGATGCAATGCCACTCTCAGCAGTAATTTTGAAGAAACCGATATCACCCATGCGATTGACGTGGGTGCCACCACAAAGCTCTGTCGAGAAGCGGCCATCGGTATCATCACCCATGGCAACCACGCGCACAACATCGGCATATTTCTCACCGAACAGCGCCATGGCACCCGATTTCTTGGCCTCTTTAATCGGCATTTCTTTAATATTAGCTTCTGAATTATCGCGAATCTGCTGATTCACTCGGCGTTCGATCTGGCGCAATTCATCTGCCTTGATCGGCTCAAAATGTGAGAAGTCAAAACGCAGACGCTCAGCATCACACAACGAGCCCTTTTGCTGCACGTGGTCACCCAGCACTTCGCGCAAAGCAGCGTGCATCAGATGCGTGGCGGAATGATTGCAACCAACCGCCTCGCGATTATCTTTATCAATCGAAGCCTGAACCACGGCATCGACAGCTAGACTACCGGACTCCATAACTCCGATGTGCAAAATGCTATTGCCCTGCTTTTGCGTATCCTGCACCGCAAAGCTGGCTGAGTCTGTTGTCAGTACACCGACATCGCCAACCTGACCACCCGACTCAGCGTAGAACGGCGATTGATCAAGAATAATGATCGCTTTTTGCCCCGCTTCAATAGAAGAAACAGGATTAGAATCAACATATAACTCTTTGATATTACAAGATCCGTCTACGTGATCATAACCAGTAAAAGCAGTCTCGGCTTCCACTTCGATATCACGATTGTAATCCACACCAAACTGGCTGGCGGTGCGCGCACGATCGCGCTGCTCATCCATGGCCACTTCAAATCCAGCATGATCGACTAGCAAATCTCGCTCACGCGCGATGTCTGCGGTCAGGTCAATCGGGAAGCCATAGGTGTCGTAAAGCTTGAACGCAGTCTCACCGGGAATGGTTTTTCCATCCAGCCTGGCAATTGCTTCTTCGAGAATTCGCATACCCTGATCCAGCGTCTCAGCAAAACGCTCTTCCTCAAGCTTGAGTACACGTTCCACATTGGCCTGAGCTTCAGCCAGTTCAGGATATGCCTCACCCATCTGATCAACCAGCGGTGCGACCAGCTTATGGAAAAACAACCCCGTCATGCCGAGCTTGTGCGCGTGACGCGCAGCGCGGCGTATGATGCGGCGCAGCACATAACCACGACCTTCATTGGACGGCATCACGCCATCGACAATCAAAAAAGAACAGGAACGGATATGATCAGCGATGACGCGTAGTGACTTATCCGATAAATCATCAGTATTAGTCGCCTTCGCCGCCGCTTTGATCAAATACTGGAACAGGTCGATGTCGTAGTTATTGTGCACATCCTGGAGAATGGCAGCCAGACGCTCCAGCCCCATGCCCGTATCGACAGAAGGCGCTGGCAGGTTATGCAACTCACCATCACCGCTGCGGTTGTACTGCATGAACACCAGATTCCAGATCTCGATATAACGATCACCATCCTCTTCAGGTGTTCCTGGAGGCCCACCTGCAATATCTTCGCCGTGGTCGTAGAAAATCTCGGTACAGGGGCCACAGGGACCGGTGTCACCCATCGACCAGAAGTTATCTTTGGCACCGATACGACTGAAACGATCAGGGCTGACGCCCACTTCTTTTAACCAGATATCTGCCGCTTCATCGTCTTCTTCAAATACGGTGATCCAGAGTCGCTCTTCGGGCAGCCCCACCACTTCGGTGAGAAATTCCCAGGCGTAGGCAATTGCGTCCTGTTTGAAGTAATCACCAAAACTAAAGTTACCCAACATCTCAAAAAAGGTGTGATGGCGAGCGGTGTAACCGACATTTTCCAGATCGTTATGCTTGCCACCAGCACGTACGCAACGCTGACTGGAAGTCGCACGCTTATAGCCACGTTTATCACGCCCCAGAAAGACATCCTTGAACTGCACCATGCCTGCATTAGTGAACAACAAAGTGGGGTCATTACCGGGCACCAAAGAGCTACTGGCAACGGCTTCATGGCCTTTGTTTTTGAAAAAATCGAGGAATTGCTGGCGGAGTTCTGCGCTGGACGTCATGTTATAGTTTACTTTTAATGTAAGGTTTATCTTGTTGTTTTTACTCTAATTAATAACTTCATTTATTTGATCTGTCGAAAAGCCCCGGTACTGAAGAAAACGCATACGTTTGGCTTTCTCCTTAAAATCTTCATATTCGCTTCCATGATATTTTTTCTGATATTCCCGCTCCAGCGTCTGCAACCAGATACCATCATCGGCGTACAAATAACGGTTCGCAATCGACTCTTCAACGCCTCTTTCGCGAAGCTCTGAAGCGATACGAACCGGACCAAAGCCCTTCATTCGCCGATGCCGAACATAGGCTTCGGCAAAGCGTTCATCCGACTGCCAGTCACCCTGCTTTAATTCAAGCAGAGCTGTGGCAATTTCACTGGCATCAAATTCACGCTTTACCAGCTTCTGGCGTATTTCCTCTGCCGAATGCTCGCGCCGGGCGAGCAAGCGAACTGCAACCTGTTTCGCACTGGCTGCTTTATACAAAGCGAGTAAATCTAAGCTTCTTCAGCGGCTGGCTCAGCCACAACATCACCCACCTCATCTTCAGTCTTAGGCTTTGGAATCAGCAAATCACGTAGTTTCTGCTCAATATCATTCGCAATTTCAGGATTTTCCTTGAGGAAGGCACGTACTTTCTCCTTACCCTGACCGATACGATCACCATTGTAGCTGTACCAGGCTCCGGCTTTATCGATGATATTATTTTCCACACCCATGGAGATCAACTCACCTTCGCGGGAAATACCCTCGCCATAAATGATTTCGAAGAAAGCCAGTTTAAACGGTGGTGCTACCTTGTTCTTAGCGACCTTAACCTTGGTCTCGTTACCGACAATTTCATCACCCTTCTTGATCGCGCCGATACGACGAATATCCAGACGCACCGATGAATAAAATTTCAGCGCATTACCACCAGTGGTGGTTTCAGGACTACCAAACATGACACCAATCTTCATACGAATCTGGTTAATAAAAATAACCAAAGTATTAGAACGTTTGATGTTCGCGGTCAGTTTACGCAAAGCCTGCGACATCAAACGTGCCTGCAAACCCATGTGGGAATCACCCATATCACCTTCAATTTCAGCCTTGGGTGTTAAGGCTGCAACTGAGTCAACCACAACAACATCGACAGCACCTGAACGAACCAGCATATCGGTAATTTCCAGAGCCTGTTCACCAGTGTCCGGCTGAGAAACCAGCAGCTCATCAATATCAACACCCAGATTTTTCGCATAAACAGGGTCTAAAGCATGTTCAGCATCGACAAACGCAGCTGTACCGCCGGTTTTTTGCATTTCTGCAATCACATGCAAAGTCAAAGTCGTTTTACCGGATGACTCAGGACCATAAATTTCAGCCACACGACCACGTGGCAAGCCACCTATGCCTAATGCAATATCCAGCGCCAGCGAACCGGTTGATACCGCTTCAACACCCGGAAGCGCGCCTTCATCACCTAAACGCATGACAGATCCTTTGCCAAATTGTCGTTCTATTTGAGTTAAAGCCGCTGCAAGGGCTTTCTTACGCTTATCGTCCATTGTTTACTCCGAGTGTTCTGTTGTTTGACGTATTGTAGCCGTGGAATTATCACACAGATATCCAAAATGACCTAGCACAGGTTCTAATAATTTTGATGTAGGAATTATCTTACAAGAAATCCAGAAAAATTGATCCATGTCAATAAAACACATACCCACACACAAACAAAGTATATAGACTTTATCGAAGCTATATTAAGCCTGCGCATGGGCTGCCAAAATAAAATGATAAAAAATAAAAAAGAAACTGGGCGCATCGTCACAGCGACTACGATCATCAGCAAAATTATTATCATCATCGCAATTGTAGAATTGGCTATCATGACTTTGATGGCCAATTACCTGCACCATCTGGCTCCTCTAAACGAAGCCTTGCTCGATGCCTTGCTTTTGTCGCTATTATCAGCTCCCTTCATCTACTTCTGGATTATCAAGCCCTACGTTGTCAAGCGTGATTATGCTGAAGAAGAACTCAGCCAAATGGCCTATCATGACCATCTGACCAGCCTACCGAATAGACGGCTGCTGTCTGAATATCTAAATAAATACCTTTCAATCTGCAAACGCCACGAAATGTATGGTGGGCTGCTCTTAATTGATCTGGATGATTTCAAAGGAATCAATGATACTTATGGCCATGATGCTGGTGATTTTGTACTACAGGAAACAGCCAAACGCTTATCATCAGTGATTCGCTCTGAGGATATCGTCAGCCGCATGGGAGGTGATGAGTTTGTTGTTGCCCTTCACTCTCTGGGCGACAGCGAAAAACAGGCCAGAATCAACGCCAACATTGTCACTGAAAAACTTCAGACAACACTACAATGCCCTCTTGAATTTAACGGCCAACAATTACAAATAAAAGCCAGCATAGGTATACGCATATTGGGTGCAGAAAATGCGTGTGTAGAGGCCATTCTCAAGGATGCCGATGCGGCAATGTACCACGCCAAAAACAATCAACTCACAAATAATGCTTACATTTTCTGTGAAGCCGCAGCCTAGAATTAACCGTATCCAGATTTAGCAAAAGACCTTTAAGAAGTACCGCTGCACCTGGCCTGGCCACAAAATAGCACCGT
>CBFCZV010000067.1:0-6987 GCA_965602855.1 uncultured Gammaproteobacteria bacterium
ATGAACTGATGGCGCTGGAAAGTTACCAGCACGTACATCACATCGTTTCCAATGTTCAGGGTATTATTAAGGATCAGCTATCACCGATTGATGTAATAAAAGCGGTATTCCCTGGTGGCACCATAACGGGTTGCCCCAAGGTGCATTGCATGGAAATATTGTCCGAGATGGAAGGTGAGCAACGGGGTGCTTACACGGGTTCTGTGGGTTATATTAATCGTGACGGTAGTATGGATCTGAATATTCTAATTCGCACCATGGTGCGGGCAGGAAATAAAATCAGCTTTAGAGCAGGTGGTGGTATTGTGGCTGATTCTGATCCCGTACGAGAGCTTGAAGAAACGCGTGCTAAAGCCAAAGGTCTGGTCAATATTTTTAATTTAAACTCATAATATGCAGCATATATTAATCAATGGAATTTCAGCTGAGCATCTTTCCGTCATGGATAGAGGTTTGCACTATGGCGATGGCTTGTTTGAGACCATTACCTGCGTTGATGGCAAGCTGCAATTCTGGGGTGAGCATATTAAGCGTATGCGCAGTGGTGCTGAACGTCTGAAAATGGATGCTATGGCAATAGATAAATTTCAGCTTGATGTTTCTAGCTTGCTGCAAAAGCACAACATTAATAATTGTGTCATTAAGCTTATATTAACGCGTGGCCAAAGTGAGCGGGGTTATCGAAGCGCTTCACCACAACAACCTACTCGGATTGTTCTTTTGAGTGACTTGCCGCAATATCCAGAAGAGCATATAACTCAGGGTATCAAAGCCTGTTTCTGTCAGCATCCTGTTTCCGTTAATTCTCAGCTTGCGGGTATTAAACATTTAAATAGACTGGATAATGTGCTGGCTCGAAATGAATGGCGGGATGAATATCATGAAGGTATTATGCTCGATGATTCGGGCAATGTGATTGAAGGTACAATGAGCAATATCTTTGCGGTAAAAAATAAACAGTTATACACTCCCTTGTTAAGTGATAGTGGTGTTGATGGCGTTATACGCAGGCAAATACTTTCGATTGCACAGAAACAGGGTGTTGAAACCCATGTTATTAAAATTAATAAAGAAGAACTGAAAAATATGGATGAGATTTTTGTTTGTAATAGTGTTATTGGTATTTGGCCAGTCGCGTCTCTGGATGAGAAGGTGTTTAACATCGGCGCACTAACGAAGGATCTTTCACAGGCATTGCAACAAAGGGTGCATGCGTAATGAAGAAAGTAATAACAAAATCTGATTTACTAATGACAGGACTGATAATTGCTATTGTTCTTTCAATGGCCCTGTTCACAATAGCAAAACAAACTATGGGCACGGCCAATACATTGTCGGAAAGTGTGACTGTAGAAATAAAGCAGGGTCAAACCATACAAAGTCTGGTCAGGCAATTAGAAAAACATGATCTGGTTATTAATCCCATGTTTTTAACTTTATGGACACGATTAAACGGTGATGCAAAACGGCTGCAAGTGGGTGAGTACGTCATTGAGTCGGGCACTAATTTATCCGACTTGATGAGTGACATAACATCAGGTCACGTTCGCCAGTATTCGCTTAAATTATTAGAAGGCTGGACGTTCAAGGAATTCATGAGTACCATTAAAACTCATCCAGCGATTAGTCATAAACTTGATGACCTTAGTCAGAACGAACTCCTCGAGTTGTTAGAAATAAATCATGAACATCCCGAAGGTTTATTTTTTCCAGAAACTTATAATATTCATAAAAACATCAGTGACATTGATGTGCTCAAACGTGCACATGCTTTGATGAAAGAAAACCTTCACGACTTATGGGAAGAACGTGATCAGGGTCTTCCTTTCGAGTCACCTTATGAGGCTTTGATTCTTGCCTCCATTGTAGAAAAAGAGAGCGCCGTTCCAGAAGAGCGATCATTGATTGCTGGCGTTTTTATTAATCGTTTGCGTAAAAATATGCGATTACAAACTGACCCAACGGTTATTTACGGTATGGGTGATGACTACAAGGGTGATATTCGCTTTAGAGATTTGCGCAAGGATACACCGTACAATACCTATACTCGAAGTGGCTTACCACCGACACCGATTGCGATGCCGGGAGGTGCCGCGATTGACGCGGTGATGCATCCGGCAAAAACGGATTTTCTTTACTTTGTCGCTTTTAGTGATGATTCGGGTCGACACAAATTTTCGAGTACACTGAAAGAACATAATAAAGCCGTCGATAAATACCAAAGAAAAAAATAAAAAAACATGAGTAAATTTATTACGCTTGAGGGCATCGAAGGTGTCGGTAAAACTAGTAACCGGGATTATATCCGCGCATTGCTGGAAGATTCTGGTCAGCAATGTGTCGTTACTCGCGAGCCAGGAGGAACACCTCTGGGTGAATCTTTGCGCGGTCTGTTGCTGCAGCATTCTGATGAGCAAATGAGCGACGATGCTGAATTGCTGATGATGTTTGCCGCTCGTGCAGAACACATCAAAAAAATTATCCAGCCTGCACTGGATGCCGGTCAGTACGTACTTTGTGATCGCTTCACCGAAGCCACCTACGCCTATCAGGGTGGCGGTCGTCAGCTGGATGTCTCAAAGATCGCTGATTTAGAGTCGTGGGTACAGGGTGCTCTAAGGCCAGACCTGACCATCATTCTGGATGCCCCTGTAGAAATTGGCCGCGAAAGAGCTGGCAAACGTAGCGCACCGGATCGCATCGAACAGGAAAAGAATGATTTTTTTGATCGTGTTAGAAATGCCTATCTTGATCTGGCCAAACAACATCCAGAACGCATTTGCACGGTTGATGCCAGCCTGACACTCGAACAGGTGCAGCAGCAAATTAAGCAGCAGTTGCAGGAAAGAGAAATTATCTAACATGATCTATCCATGGCAACAGGAACAGTGGGCAAAACTGATGCAGCTGAAACAGGCTCAGCGCATGCCACACGCCATATTGTTATACGGCGAGGAGGGCAGTGGTAAGGTGGGCTTTGCTCAATCGCTGTCGGCTTCATTGCTGTGTAAGCAGCCGACCCAAAATGGTGAGGCCTGTGGTATCTGTGATTCATGTCATTTGATCGCAGCACAAACACATCCTGATTTGACCATCCTCAAACCCGTGCCGCCAGAGAAATCAAAAAGTAAAAAGCCGGTACTCAATATCCGTATCGATGTCATTCGTAAACTTTGCAGCAAATTGACCTCGAGCAGCCAGTTTGAAGGCTATCGCATCGCTATTATTGAAAATGCCGACAAGATGCTCGTTCAGGGTGCCAATGCCTTGCTCAAGACGCTGGAGGAGCCGGGTAGTCAGACCCTGATCGTCCTCGTCACCTCACGACCTTATCGTCTACCTATAACAGTTAGAAGCCGCTGTCAGGCGCTGCGCTTCCCATACCCGGGTGAAGCCATTGCATTGGAGTGGTTGCAGGCCGAAGGCCTCAAATCACCGGAAACAGCGCTCAAATACGCACACGGTGCACCGCTCACTGCGTTGAATCTGCACGAAGAAACCATGGAGCAGCGCGATTTACTCGCCAAAGCACTGCTTGCGAGGTTGAATGGCGAATCTTCGCTGGCTTATGCCGCAAAACTGGCTAATTTACCGAAAGAGATCAGTCTGGCCTGGTTGATGGACTGGGTCAGTGATCTGGTGATATTGAAAAATACCGAACTCAACGGCAGCATCATCAATGAAAAAAATCGCCCAGATTTAAAGAAACTGGCTCAACAGTCTGATTTGAAAACAATTTTTGATTATAATGACCTGATCACAGGCTATATTCGCAAAGAAACAATTGCTCTGAATCTTCAACTAGTCTGGGAGAATCTGCTAATATCTTGGGACTCTTTATGACGAATACGATATACGAAGGATCAGAATTATGAGCTCTCCTAATGCCCGTGCTGGCATGCTTTCGCTTAGCATTAAAGACAAAGTCTCTCTTTATGCCTCTTACATGCCTTTTGTAAAAAATGGCGGCCTATTTATCCCAACCAATAAGACCTATACGCTAGGTGACGAAGTATTCATGCTGCTAACGCTGATGGAAGACGGTGACCGTCTACCGGTTGCTGGCAAAATCATCTGGATCACACCCATGGGCGCACAGGGCAACCGAGCTCGCGGTATAGGTGTGCAATTTGCGCCGCAGGATAAGGGTCAGACTCGCAACAAAATCGAAACCCATCTGGCAGGAGCCATGAAGGCAGATCGTATTACACATACGATGTAATTCCCCACAAAAAGTTGTACTCACTTGTTTGTAGATTCCCACTGCCATCTGGACTGTATTGATCTTGCCGATTTCGATGGCAGTTTCGATACGCTGATTCAAAAAACTACCGATGCAGGCGTTGAGCACATGCTCTGCGTTGCTATCAATCTCGAAAAATACCCGAATATGCTGGCGCTGGTCGCTGACTATCCACAAATTTCGGTTTCAGTTGGTGTCCACCCGATGCATGATGAATTGCTCGATGTTGATCACATAAAGTCGCTGGCGAGCAATCCCAAAGTCGTTGCTATCGGAGAAACTGGCCTCGATTACTATTATCACAAAGGTGATAACCAGATTCAGCAGGATCGATTTCGAACGCACATCCAGATTGCCAATGACCTGAATAAACCTATCATCGTACATACCCGTGATGCAGGCCAGGACACCCTCGAAATATTACGCAGTGAAAATGCAGAACAATGTAGCGGTGTGATTCACTGTTTTACAGAAACCATGAGCTTCGCAGAAAAAGCACTGGAGCTCGGTTTTATGATTTCATTTTCAGGCATCACCACTTTCAGAAATGCGGATGCACTGCGGGAAGTGGCCAAACACGTTCCCGATGACAAGCTGCTAATTGAAACCGATTCTCCTTATCTTGCCCCCGTACCGCACCGTGGTAAACAGAACTGGCCCTCACTTGTTAAGCATGTGGCAGAAACACTAGCTGAAGTTCGTAATACCAGCGTAGAAGAAATTGCAAAAATATCTAAAGATAATTACTACCGATTATTTGGTAATAATTAACGTTCTAATTTTCTTTCGTATCTATCTAGTTGTTGCTTATCACACCAAAATAATTTTTAAACATGTGATCTGGTAGATATTGTAATTTTCATAAAATTTTTATAAATATTGTGTGTATTTTTGGGGAGGAGCAGGAATCAGAAAGCCACTGATTAAACTTCTATGTGATAAGGTGCAGCTCATATGAAACAAAAAAAGCCACCAATCAGGCTCATGGTAGTAGACGATCACGATCTTGTTCGACACGGTCTAAAAAGTCTTTTATCCAGCCAAAACGGAATTGAAGTTGTTGCTGAAGCAAGCAGTGGTGAACAGGCTATCGACTATTGCCGTAATCATGGCGATGCGCTGAATATCATAATGATGGATATCAATATGCCTGGCATAGGTGGCCTTGAAGCAACTCAGCGCATCAATAAGGGTTGGGAGCATATTGGCATCATTGTCGTCTCTGTTCATTCAGATGGCGCTTTGCCAAAGCAGCTACTTAGTGGTGGTGCCAGAGGTTATCTTTCTAAAGGCAATAAGGTCGATGAAATGCTTGCAGCTATACAGGATGTGCACGCCGGTGGCTGTTATATCGCCAAAGATATCGCTCAACTGCTGGCTCTGTCGACATTGCCGGGTGAAAAAAATCTCATTGATTCACTCTCGCAGCGTGAGCTGCAGGTGCTGATGATGATTGCAGAGGGCAAAAGAAATAATGCCATTTCTGAAACCCTGAATCTCAGTCCAAAAACCATCAGCACTTACCGTAAGCGTCTGCACGAAAAGCTGGATGTAAGCTCTGACATTGAAATGCTACATCTTGCGCTCAAGAATGGTCTTCTCGATCCTTCTACGTTATAATTCATAAATAATACAAGAAGTTACAAAGCACTCCTAAAGTTAATAATGACTAAAAAACAGACAAAAGTTTTTGATTCTGATTGCAAGCAATGCCCACGATTAGTGCAGTTTCTTAAGGAAGTTAAGCAACAGCTCACAAAGCTTAAATAGGCAGATGAATTCCCCTGACGACAACGAGCCGAAGCCAGTCTTTGACTCCAAAGCCTTTTTAAAAACCGTCACCAGCAAGCCTGGTGTCTATCGCATGTACGATGTCGAGGACAAAATCCTCTACGTTGGTAAAGCCAAAAATCTTAAAAATCGACTTAGCAGCTATTTTCGCAATACTGGCCTGACACCCAAAACCCAGGTACTGGTCACACATATTGATCATATCGAAGTCATGGTCACACACACCGAAGCCGAGGCGCTGATTCTCGAAAGCAACCTGATCAAGGAATTTCACCCGCGCTACAACATTTCGATGCGTGATGATAAGAGCTATCCCTATATTTACGTTTCCGACACCACCGCTTATCCCGGTATGGCACTACATCGCGGCGCACGCAAGAAGCCGGGGCGCTATCTAGGGCCGTACCCCAATGCCGGTGCGGTCCGAGAATCCATCAACCTGCTGCAACGCACCTTCAAAATTCGCCAGTGTGAAGACAGTTACTTTAGAAATCGCTCACGCCCCTGTCTGCAATATCAAATCCAGCGCTGTTCCGGGCCCTGTGTCGGTTACATCTCTGAACATGCTTATAAGCAGGACATCCATCACGCGCTGCTGTTTCTGGAGGGCAAAAGCCAGCAAATCATCAGCGAACTGGTGGCCTCCATGGAAAAAGCCGCCAGCAAACACAACTACGAGAAAGCCGCGACTTTTCGTGACCAGATTCAAAATTTGCAAAAAATTGCAGAACAGCAAAACATCAGTGCGGAAAAAGGCGATATCGACGTCATCGCCTGCGCCACCGAAGGCGGGCAGGCTTGTGTCACAGTGTTTTATATCCGCAATGGTTTGAACCTGGGTAACCGTAACTTTTATCCCGCGCTGCCAGAATCCATCGATGCAGAGACCATTCTCACTGCCTTCATACCGCAGTTCTATCTGGATCGAGAAATACCCGCAGAAATCATCGTCT
>CBFCZV010000068.1:0-6959 GCA_965602855.1 uncultured Gammaproteobacteria bacterium
GAAAATAAAATAGTAAATAATTAATAACAATGCACAAATTATGTTAATGTCGCGCCTTCACTAAATCACAGGAAAGCACTCATGGCTAAAGCACCAGCAAAAAGCAATAAGAAAACACCCGTTAAAAAGAAAAAAGTAGCTACAAAAAAACCAGTTAAAAAAGCTGTAAAAAAAGCTGTAAAAAAAGCAGCAGGCAAGAAAAACTCCGCAGCAGCTGCAAACCGTAAAACTGCAGAAAAAAAACGCGCAGTATTGGCCGATAAACTACGTGCTGATCTGAAAGCGACTAAAGACACACTAAAAGCAGTAAAAGATTCAGCCAAAGCTGAAATTGCTGTTTTGAAGGATCAGCTTAAATCTGCACAGAAACGTGAAGCTGAATTAATGACGATTGGTGAGAAAAAGGTCAAGGCAATGATTGCTGCTGGTGAGAAGTGGGAAAAACTGCAAATGGCTAAATTGAAGAAAATGACTAAGAAAGTTAAAACCAGTAAAAAGAAATAACCCCCCCCCATATCATACAGGGCATAAAATAAATTATGCCCTGTAAGGTATACATTTGACATTTCAAAGCTAGTAGTTATTCTCAGTTAATGGATATTTACTTATTCAGTTTCTCAATCTATTTCCACAAGATTTAAAAGGTATCTAAATGCGTGCTAAATATAATAAACTTTCGTTAAGTCTGCTGTTAAGCTGCTTAATACCCGGTATAGCAGCTGCTGAAGCACAGCTATTTGGTAAAGCCAATCTTTCTGTTGCTGTGCTTAATGATGATGTAGGCGACTCTACCTCTGTAGACAGTCATTCGTCTCGCGTTGGCATAAAAGGCGATATAGTGACCAAAGGCAGTCTGGAAATTGGGTATCGTTTTGTCTGGCAAGTTGATATGTCTGATGAAGCCAAAGCCTCAGATGATCACATCAAATCACGTGAGCAATACATCAGCCTGAAAGATAACTGGGGTGAGGTTCGTATTGGTCGTCACGATACGCCGTATAAGAAAGCAGGCAAAAAGAGTGTTGAGTTTTTCAGTGATAGCTATGCTGACTGGAACAACATCATAACCAAAATTCATGATCAACGTGCCGATAGCTCGTTGTCTTATTACAATACTCTTGACTCTATCAAACTAAGCGCCATGTACGCTGCAGGTGAAGACACCCCGGCTGGCAATAACGCAGGTAAAATTGTCAGTGTAGCAGCAGAAATGAAAGTTGATGATCTGGCCTTTGCTCTGGCATTTCAGGACATAGATTCCACAAGCTTAGACACTATTGACGCGGGCACTGCCACCAAATTTGTCGTTGGTTATACTCTAGGTAAAACCAAGTTAGGAATAGCTGCTGAAAATATTGATCCTGATAATGGT
The DNA here is from genome assembly GCA_965602855.1 of uncultured Gammaproteobacteria bacterium. Classification (GTDB taxonomy): domain Bacteria; phylum Pseudomonadota; class Gammaproteobacteria; order SZUA-229; family SZUA-229; genus LH-M37. The sequence goes on from CBFCZV010000068.1 coordinate 1,373, forward strand.
TCGAGCACTATAAACACTATGTTCAGCGCTAAGCACCAGCTGGATGATAGCAACACTGTTAAATTCACCTTAGGCATTGCAGAAGCCCTTGTAGGCTCTAGCGACCCTACAATGATTGCATTGGGTATAGATCACAAACTCAACGATAGCGCATCCGTGTTTGCTTATTGGGCTGATGGTTCTGATGGTGGCTTAGATGCCGATGCTGGCCTGGTCGGTGATTCAACAGTGATAGCAGCGGGCGTTATTGTTAAGTTCTAAAATATCACAGTGCATTTCAGTCGAAAGAGTAAACTGACTGGAATGCACTTTTTAATGTTTAATAGCGTCCAACTCACCCGGTTTAAAAACTCCCTGCTCAGTAATAATCGCCGTCACCAGTTCTGCGGGTGAGACATCAAAGGCCGGATTCATTGCTTCTGATCCGGGAGAACTGATCAGTACATTTTCTAATTTTCCTTCCGCATTGGGTCCTGATTGATAAAGCACTTCATCCTGATGTCTTTGTTCTATGGGGATATCCTTACCTGAGGCACAGTCAACATCGATGGTTGATGTTGGCGCAGCCACATAAAAAGGAATGCCGTAATATTTTGCTGCAATGGCTTTTTCCAGCGTGCCGATTTTATTGGCGACATCACCATTGGCTGCAATTCTGTCAGAGCCGACGATCATCATGTCTATTTTTCCCTGCGACATCAGATGTGCACCCGCATTATCTGGAATGATGACGTGCGGTACATCCTCATTTTTTAATTCCCAAGCGGTCAGACGTGCTCCCTGTCCTCTTGGTCTGGTTTCATCGGCATAAACAAAAATATTTTTGCCACTACGGTGCGCGGCATAGACTGGTGACAGTGCTGAGCCGTAATCGACAAATGCTAACCAGCCAGCATTACAGTGCGTCTCGATGTTCCAGCCGTCCTTGATTAAATCATTGCCCAGCTCGCCAATTTTTTTACAGGACTCGGCATCTTCATCGGCTATTTTTTGCGCCTCAATAACGGCCTGTTCTATTGAAATCTGGCCTGCACGGTAAACGCGTTCAGTGGCATAAAATAAATTCTGTGCGGTGGGACGTGTGTTTTCAATTTCCAGGCGTGCATTGTTGACGAATTCAGCATCATTATTGCCTTCGACAAAGGCCTGTGCCATGGCATAAGCGGCCGTCGCACCAATGGCACCCGCACCCCTGACAATCATGGTCGAGATCACCATGCAGGTTTCTTTATAATTTTCTGCTCTGAATATTTTGAACTCGAATGGCAATAAATTCTGCTCGATAAGACAGACCGTATTGCCTTCCATCCACACCGTTCGATAATCTTTACCTTCAACTTTCATTAAATCACCCTCTCATTGCCGCCATCGACTGGCACCTGTGAACCCGTTGTCTTTGCGAATGCTTCACCCGCCATGGCACAGGTCATTTCTGCAACATTTTTTGAAGTTACTTCCGCATGTAACACATTATTCGCTTTGTATTCTTCCACGCTTACACCATAACTTTTGGCTCGACCTTCCAGCATCTCGTCTGACCACACGGCAGTATCGAAAACAGCATTGGGGTGAATGGTGTTAACTCGAATATTATCTTTGCCAAGCTCAAAAGCTGCAACACGGGCGAGTTGTGTAAGCCCAGCTTTTGCCGCCGAATAAGCACTGGCACCCGGCCCCGGAGCAGGTACATTTTTTGAAGCGATAATGACAATGGCAGGATCAATGCCGTGGCGCAGATAAGGGATACAATATTTCATCAATCGTTGGTGACTGGTCAGGTTTATATCCATACTCAACTGCCAGGTGTCATCGCTCATGTCTTCGATATTCTCATTTGCGGTAAACACACCAGCATTGGTGACCAGTATATCCAGCCCACCAAAACGTCTAACCGTTTCTTCAACCGAGCATTTCAGCACGGCATCATCACTGACATCACAAACGATTTCCAGAACCTCATTTCTGCCGAACATACCTTCAATGGCAGGATCGATATCAAGCGCAGCAACCGCAGCCCCTTTTTCAAGCAGCGCCTCAACACAGGCCTTACCAATGCCACTAGCCGCACCGGTGACCAGTGCAATTTTTCCCTGAAATTCAGGACTACTGTTGCTTTTATTTAACTTGGCCTGCTCCAGCTCCCAGTATTCCATCTCAAATAAATCATTTTCAGGCAATGCCTTCCAACCGCCCAGTTGCTCAGCCGTCTGGATAGCTTTTATCGTATGGCGGCTAATATCTGAAATGATGTAGGCTTCTTTCAGGCTGGTGCCAAATGAAATCAGACCCTGGTTTTTCCAGACTGCCCATCTTGGCGCATGATCGAGACAGACCTGCTGGTCGTTCGCATTTTTATCAAAGTAAGCCTGATAAGACGCAGAATAATTTTCTATTTGAATATCATCGTCAATAATCAACGGCAACTGTTTAGTACGAATAATATGATCAGGCGTTAATGGCCCACGGCTGGCAATAGCATCAACATTATCCATACTTGAAAATGAACCGGCCTCTGCGCTGCAATCAGCCAAAGCATAAACAGCCGAGCCTCTTAAGGTAGAAACATTTTGTCTTACGGTTGCGAGTGACAACAAATCCAGCTCGGCATTATTATCGATACTCGCTACTGAAAATGTTAGTGCTGAAATATAATCTTCTGCACGGGAAACAATCTCAATCATTTTCTCATAACTGGATTTAGCATCATCATCGAAGGTGAATACACCATGATTCATTAAGATCATGCCATCATATTGTGCCCAGTCGATGTCCTTTGTTAAATCATAAATTGCTTTTGCCAGCACAAAGCCCGGCATCACATAAGGCACTATAAGAATTTTATCGCCATAGATTTCCCTGATTTTGTCTTCACCATCCGGCGTATTAGTAATAGTAACGACAGCATCCGCATGGGTGTGATCAACAAACTTGAAAGGAATAATTGCGTGTAGCACGGCCTCAACTGAAGGATTGGGCGCATAAGGATTGGTCATCGCAGCCCTTTGCATCGATACCATATCAGAGTCGCTAAGCTGCTCTAACCCAGCCATGTGCTGCAATATATTTAGCTTAACGGGTGCGAAGCCTTCAGCCTCAATATCACCCAGATCCCAGCCACTGCCTTTGACATATAGAATTTCTTCATCATGACCAAAAAGATCTTTTTCGGTGATTTTTACCGAGGTATTACCACCACCATGGAGTACCAGATCAGGGTTTTGCCCCAGCAACCGTGAGGAATACACTCTAAGCTGCAAAAGATTATCTGTTATTTTATTAACACTAGTATCCGACCAAAGGCTTTTCATAATTCACAGGCATATTGATAAAAAGAGCATAATTTTAAAGGGAATTTAACGCCCGTTGTGAACTATTTTTTATTTATCATAATGATTGACATTCCCATCTAGATTCTTATTCTTGTAAATACAAATCAGTCAATCTGACTCGCCCATAAACACGGACGTTGGCTCGAAGAGTCAGCACCCTCAGGAGGTGCGTCATGTTAAGAAGACTATACTTTTTATTTCCCGACGAAAAACATGCCCAAAATGTTGCCCATCAATTAGGCTTTCGAAAAATCCCAAAGCACAGAATACATGCCATATCTCAGGGCGTGAAACTCACGACTTTGCCAGAAGCGACAGAGCGGCAGAAAAACGACACTGTCTCACATATAGAACAATTTGTTTGGAAGACTAATTTACTGCTATTTGCAACAGCATCAGTCATATTCTTGGTAAGCATATTAAACACAGAGTGGTTTTGGACAACCATAACATTTGCGATAATGTTAACCACCTTTTATGTAGGCAAACAATTTATAGAACATATACCCAATGACCATTTAACAGAGTTCACCAACGCACTGGCACACGGTGAAATATTGTTGATGGTTGATGTACCTTTTTATCGTGTAACAGACACAGTTAGCTTTGTCGAACATCATCACCCGGAAGCAACTCTCGATGGCACAAGCTGGACGATGGATGCATTTGGAATATGAGTCTAAAATATTTTGAGTTAACTGAAATGTCTGCTGCCGATAATACCCGCCGGTATATACATTACTATCTCTTTAAATTCTGCTGACGTCTTTGCTTATAATAATTAATCAATCCATTGGTCGAACTATCATGCTTATCAATTGATTCATTGTCATTTAATTCTTGCAGAATGTTTTTTGCCAGCTGCTTGCCCAATTCTACGCCCCACTGGTCAAATGAATTGATGTTCCATATCACACCCTGAACAAATATTTTATGTTCGTAGAGCGCAATAATCGATCCAAGTGTTTTTGCGTTGAGGGTATCAAATAAAATAGTACTAGTCGGCCGATTACCGGGAAACACTTTGTAAGGCAGCAACTGTTTTATCTGTGCTTCATCAAGGCCGTCGGCCATTAATTCTGCTGTAACTTCCGCTTCTGTTTTGCCTCGCATCAATGCCTTTGTCTGAGCAAACACATTCGACATTAATGCACGATGATGTCTGGCGATGCAGCGAAAGCTATAAACGGGAGCAAGAATATCAGCTGGTACCAGTTTTGTTCCTTGATGTAATAACTGAAAAAAAGCGTGCTGAGCGGCAATTCCAATTTCACCAAAAATAACGGGGCCTGTGGTGTAATCCACAGCCTCACCCTGTCGGTCTACATCTTTACCATTACTTTCCATATCGGCTTGTTGTAGATATCCGGGAAAGCGGTGCAGATGTTGATCATAAGGTAACACCGCCATGGTCTGGGATTCAAAGAAATTGTTATACCAGATGCCCAGCAGAGCCATAATAACCGGTATATTTTTCTCGAAGGGAGCATTCCTGAAATGTTGATCAACTTCATAGGCTCCCTCAAGTAATTCATCAAACTTTTCAGAGCCAATCGAAATTACTATCGACAGACCAATCGAAGACCATAGCGAGTAACGACCACCTATCCAATCCCACATTTTAAAAATATTGTCTTCTGTGATACCGAATTTTTTTGCCCGTTCCACATTTGAGGTCACGGCTGAAAAATGTCGGTCGATGCATTCATCACTGCCCAACTTATTTGTATACCATTGACGTGCGGTTTCTGCATTGACCATGGTATCCTGCGTAGTGAATGTTTTTGATGAAATAATAAAAAAAGTTGTTTCGGGATTAAGATATTCCAGGGTGTCATTGATGTGATTTTCATCAATGTTAGAAACAAAATGTACATTGAGATCATGCAGGGTATGAGGTCGCAGTGCCTCAGTTACCATTAATGGACCGAGATGAGAGCCACCGATACCGATGTTAACCACATCGGTGATGGCCTGATTAGTGGCGCCAAGCCATTTTCTTGTTCTGATGCTTTCTGCCAACAGTTTAACTCGCTCACGTTCGGCTCTAATTTCAGGCAAGATATCACAACCATCTACCATGATAGGTTGATCACCCTGGTCTCTTAGAGCCGTATGTAAAACGGCACGATGTTCCGTATTATTAATCGACACACCTTTGAACATTTTTTCTATCCAGCCAGATAGGTCCAGCTCATCAACCAACTGCAATAATAAATTCAGCGTCTCATCATTAATGCGATTTTTTGAATAGTCGT
>CBFCZV010000069.1:0-6870 GCA_965602855.1 uncultured Gammaproteobacteria bacterium
TATTGGTTTATTGGTTTATTGGTTTATTGGTTTATTGGTTTATTGGTTTATTGGTACTAAGATTAAAAAAAACAAAAAAAAATAGAGTAGTAAATAATAATGAGATATGTTTTTCTTATCGTTTTATTCGTGTCGTTCAAAGTGTATGCAGATGAACTGACAAATATGTACTCTATGCTTGATGCTAGACTGGCAAGCCCATCTTTGCTGGAAGAAGGGATCACTTTAGGCGAAGAAAGGGCAGCGGTCTGTATGTTTTGCCATGGTAAAAAGGGTAATAGCAGGCGGGGTAATATCCCCAATCTGGCAGGCCAGAATACGAAATATATAGTGAACCAGTTTGAGATGTTCGCGACCAATCAGCGAGACAATAGCTTCATGAGGGAGCAGGCAAAAAATCTGAGCAGTGAAAATAGGGTCAATATAGCACTGTTCTTTTCTTCTCAAAAAGCAAAACCCAGATCAGAAATATCGCCTGATCAAAGTGCCAAAGGCAGTAAAATATTCATGGCTCAATGCTCAGGATGCCATGGTAAAGATGGGCACGGTAAAGATATGATTCCGCGAATTGCCAGCCAGCCAGCTAAGTATCTTAATAAAACGCTGAATATTTACCGTACAGAGCCGGAAAAAAGATCGACTTCACCCATGCTGGGTATTGTTAGGACTTTAAGTAAAGAAGATCAGGCAATAGTAACGGTGTATCTTTCTTCTATAAGCTAATTAGTCCTGCCTCCGCGGGAGTGACGAAGGAAAAACTTCTATCCCCAATAATCAAACAACAAAAACATATCAATTGCTGAATTAACAAACACTCAAACATACCTAACACAATCGTAATAATCAAAGCCAAAACTTTGCTTCGATTATTAATAGCCACGTGGCCACAAAAACGTGCCCACCCTACCTGACTAATTTTATGTCTCACCTGTTATACAAACTAAACAATGTTCCCGAAGATGAATTAATAGATGTTCGACGTCTGTTAGAAGAGAATGATATCAATTACTATGAAACCGATGCCGGTCGCTTCGGTATCTCATTGGCCGCAATCTGGTTACCCGACAATGTTGATCCGGAACCAGCAACAGAGCTACTCGACCGTTATCAGGAACAGCGCTATCAACAGGCCAGAGAAATCTATGAGCAACAGCAGCGGGATGGCACCGCAGAGACCTTTCTGAAAAAATCGCTACACTCTCCCATTAGAACCATGATCTATATTGCCGCCATTCTCGCCGTACTCTATTTTTCTATCATGCCGTTTTTTACGGCTTTAGCGCCGTAGCTTTGATTAGCACACGATGAAAGACCTGACCCCCATGCCCGATATAAAAGGAACCTGTATCTCATCAACAACAGATGAGCATGGCCCAATTTATGTTTACCAAACAAAGAACAGCCGGATTCTTAGCTTTGATGGGAAAATCTATCAAAGTAGCATGAAACTAAAAGATATTAATGGATTACATCTCGGTTACACCCAGGCCATGATGGCGGGTTTATTTTTTATCCCCAGAGTAAAAACGGCCACCATCATGGGGCTGGGCGCAGGCTCAATGGCAAAGAACCTGCTCAGTAGTTTCTCCGAGTTAAACGTACACGCGGTTGAATACCGTGAAGCAGTGGCGCAGGCCGCAAAAAAATATTTTTACTTACCCGACACTGATCGCCTCTTCATTCATATAGACGATGCTGTGAACCACATGAAAAACACCGACATCAAAAGCGATATTATCTTTTCAGATCTATACACCTCGGAAGGCATGGAACCGAAACAAGTACAATCATCCTACTTGCGTGATTGTAAAAACGCACTAAAGGAACAAGGTGTCCTGGTACTAAATATCTGGCATATGGCACTTCAATTACGAGAAGAGTTAGATGAACTGCTCGCAGACGAATTTGAAAACCGACTACTCAGTTTCGAAGTAGAAAGTGGAAACACGATCGTACTCGCATTCAAGAACGACATCCCCTTGATAAAAAGAAAAGAACTACTTACTAAAGGTAAATGGTTGCAAGAAGAAATGAACATTCCGATGGAACGTTATGCCAAATTACTCTGGGACACAGAGGAAAATAAACTCGGGCTTGATTAACAATCGGAGTCAGAGTAAAAACTCTGATTTGCAGTTAGTAGGGAAGTGATTAGTTTATACACTGACACACAAATAACTGTGTGTTTTTCAATCCTATAATAACCTCTTACCAGATTTCAGGTTTATTAAATGCTTCTACGCAATATGAATTACCTGCAATTGGTTTAACTTCATCACTAACCAATGATTGAGCAAGCCATCCTTCTGGCTGTGACAGCTTAAAGGGGGCTTTTACTGTTTGTTCGGGAATTAGGTTAAAACCGACTTTCGAGTAAAAATCAGGATCGCCATAGGTAAAGACTATGCTTACCCTGTTTTCTTTTAAGTGGCCAATGCCAAAGTTAATCAGTTTTTGGCCAATGCCTTTTCCTTGGTAGCTTGTATGTATGGCTACAGGAGATAGGAGAAAAGCATTAACGCCACTTTCAAAAGTTAACCTTGTAAAAAAAATACTGCCGATGATTTGTTTATTTTCTGTGGCAATAAATCCATAGATATCTTGAGCATCAGTGCCAGTCATTATGTCATAAGTTAAATTCCCTATTAACACGCCTTATGACGGTCCTTCTGAGTCTGAAAATACTTTAGTGAATAGCTGTTTTATTTCCTCAATGTTGCTAGATTTAAATGCTAAGAGTTTCATTTTAATATCTTGATAAAGCAATCATGTTTTTATCTTGGAGTCATCTGTAACTGTGCTTTTAACACCCAACAGTGTATTAGACAAAAAACCGATTTTCCGAAGATAGATTTCTGTTTATCCCTTGACGATTTACTGCCTTGTTTATATTGAGTACCTGTTTTACAGCAAATCATTATTCCCTACAAGGAATGAGAGATTGTGAAAAAGATGGCCCCAGGTCTTTCATTATGCAAAACACAGCAAGTCACAATAAACACACCACTACTCCGGCCCCACCCCAATACCTCCACAACTACAACCCCATCGCCCCATGATATAGTGCACACAAATAATACGGGTAATGTCAGAGCATAAAAATAATAATTAAAGGGGTCTGACCCTTTGATTATGTTAGATTTATCTCAATCATACAGCTATCAAAAATCACTATGAATAATTTACTGAGAAAACTCCTCAAACCCACAAGATCTACTCCCGCTAACATCGCACTGGTATCTATGGCAGGGCTGGTGCTACTCATTGTTATTACCGTATTCTTGCTACCAAATATTGTGCGGGCGACAGCCACCAGCTGGTTAACGGATAAAGGTTTCACATCAAGTATTAAAGAAATTGAGATTAGCCTGTACGACTCACTCGTGGAAATTAGTGGTGTTAAGGCAACTAATGCTGACGGCAAGGAGTTTACTGTCGGTAAAGTGCATCTTGATTTTTCGTGGTATCCACTTAGTGACAAGCAGTTTGTTATCACAGGTATTGTTCTCGCGGATACGTCCTTGTCTGTGAGCCAACACAACGATGATTTGCTTATATCCGGCATCTCATTAAAAAGTGATGCTCCCGATTCTGTTGAGGAAACCACTGCTGTGGCCACTGAAGTAATTGATGCAACCGACCTGCCCTGGAATGTTAGCCTCGAGGAACTTCAACTATCAAATATCAATGTTTGTTATCAGCAAACTGTTGACGATTCGAAAACATCCGAAATCTCAACTCTTCACGATTTGTGCTTCTTCCTCGGCGATCTCCATTGGCAAGGCGATGTCGACTACACGCTAACTGATGATCAAACCAAGCATCCCTTTCATATCAATGGTGAGATTATTCTTAAAGACATTGCTCTTATTAACAATCATTTTGATGCCCGCTCACTTAGTTATGAATACGTAAAACTAGGTCAAATAGAATTGCTACTGCACGACGAGCCCGACCCTAAGATCCCCACACTGTTACCTTTGAAAGCTGACAAGCTGCTACTTTCTGGACTAGATGCATGCTTCCAAAAATCTATAACAGATAAAATCACATCACCATTCGATGGCTACTGTTTTAAATTTAGCCAATTTAACTGGGCAGGAGCTTCAGGCTACTCACCTGCTGGAGTCTCTGCTGAAGAAGCCCTACTCTATGTAGATGGCACGCTTTCACTAAATGAAATCACTGTTACTAATACGCATTTACAACGTAACGCTCTTTCTATTAGTGAACTTCGCTTTGATAAAATACTGATTAACTCGCTTTATGACATTAACCTGTCTGAGTTCACAATACATAATCTAGCTGCATTGCAGAAAGGCAAAGGTAGCAAACATAATGTTCTTGGCTTTGAAAAACTTTCAATTGCTCCAATAAGCGTAAAGAAACAAAACAGCCTGACAGTCGACAAAATATCGCTTGATGGTTTACAGGTCGCATATGAAGTACTTAAAAATGGAGAGCTTGAACATGAACTATGGCTACCTAAAAAAAATAATTCTGAAGCTAAAGCTGATGCTGCTTCATCAAAACAATCAGACAAGCAAGCCGCAGCGTTCAACTACTTAATAAAATCTATTAACATCACGAACGGAAAAACTCTTTCTTTTACTGATAACAGTCTTGCTACCCCGTTTGCTGCAGACATTAATAACACTGAAATTACATTGGGCGAAATCGACTCAAGCAAGCCTACGCAGAAAACTCAGCTCGATTTAAAAACAAAAATATATGAGCATGGATCGCTGAAAACCGAAGGTGTTATCTCACCGCTTTCGGATAAACTAATTTTTAATATTCATGGCGAGCTTCGTGCTCTGGATTTAAGAAAGTTTAATCCCTATGTGAAATCATCTATTTCTCATATTATTGAAAGTGGCCAACTTGATTCAGATCTGAAACTAGTATCAGAAGCTGGTCAACTCGACAGTAATGTTGATTTAACGCTACATCACTTCGAATTAGAGCCACTTAGCGAAGAAGCCACAGAAGAGATAAATGATATCTTTGGCTTGCCATTGAATTCGTCACTCGCTTTAATTCGTGAGCGTGATGGCAGCATCAACATTAATGTTGATATAGAAGGTGATGCCGAAAATCCTGACATCAATCCTATTGAGATCGCCACCAAAGCTATTTCAACATCTATAGCGAAAGCAGTTGTAGTCCTCTACTCGCCGTATGGGCTAATTGTTGGTGCTGATATGCTATTTAGCCTGGCAACAGCGCTAGAGTTCGACCCCGTTCTGTTTGATGCCGGCAGCAAAAAAATAAATGTTTCAAATGCTGAAGAATTTACTAATCTTTCAAAGTTACTTAAAGACAAGCCTCAGGTTCACATTCAAATTTGTGGATTTACTAACGAAAAAGATATTCTCGAACTCTTTGAGATCGACACTAAAAAAGAAAAAGACGCTACATTAAATGATGAACAGCTTGGCAAGCTAGTCGCTCTTGCTAAAAACCGCGCTGCTGCAACCAAACGACATTTAATCGAAAACGAAAATGTCGCTGCTGACCGAATTATTGTGTGTACACATAAAAAGAAAGGCGCAGGATTCTCTGAAATATCCGGGGTAGAAATCTCTATTTGATTAAAGGGGGAAGTCCACTCTGGCCCGGGTTTTCTTGAACTTATAACTGTCATACAACTCTAATCAATGATTTTGCACTATATTCACTGGAACAGCCTTTGCCCACTATTGCTCATCTCTTTTATAAGCTCCGTCACCTCGGCTTTGCCCTGACTATTCTAGTCATTTCATCAACAGCATGGGGCAAGGCTTCGCTACTCGAACATTATCATCGTCTAAAAAATGACGGCAGCATAACCTTGCCCGGCACTCATATCAATCTGGCTTCCTACGAGCAGGAAGATGTACTCAGCGCCGAGGTTCACAGCATTGTGCAAACACCCTTTGAGGAAGTTACCGCTGCGCTGGCTCAGGCACGCAACTGGTGTCAGGTAATGCCATTGCATTTCAACATCAAGGCCTGCACTTATAAAAAACATGGCAGCGGCGATATACTAACCGTGTACAGCGGTCGCAAGATTTATGAGTCACCTGAAGATAGTTACCAGATGAGCTATCAGTTTGAAGTGAAGCAACATGATGACAAACGGCTTTCATTGCGACTCTATGCCGAGCACGGCCCAGTTGGCACCAGCGACTATTTGATTGAGCTGGATGCAGTACCGGTAGCAGAAGGTACTCTGCTACGCATTCATTCTTCTTACCGACCCAGCTGGCTGAGTTCGATGCTGACCGGTGCTTACCTTTCCACCGTTGGCAGTGGCAAAATCGGTTTCAGCCTTGTTGAGGAATATGGAGAATTACAACCAGTGCAGGGTATTCGCGGCATTATCGAACGCAATGTAATGCGCTACCATCTTGCCATCAATGCTTTTTTCAGCACACAATCACTGCCCGAGGAATCACGTCACGAAGCAACACTGGCAAGTTGGTTTAAACAAAACGACAGCTACCCGCAGTTACACGAGATGGATGAAGAAGAATTTCTAGATATTAAGCGTAAAGAATGGCAAAACCAGCGGCTGTTACAACAAGCGCTGGATGATAAGTTTAAACTTGCAGCCGGCCTCTGAAACAAAAAAATTACTTTAACACTTTAGACTTACTTCTTTTTTGCTCGCTGCGAGCCTTTAAAAATATAGGGTCAGGTCTTTCATTGTGCATAACGAGCTAAAAGTAAAAACCCGGGACAGAGAACAATTCTTTCTAATATACTTATATGCCCTGTAACCAAGAAAAGATCATGGCCTCAAACTCGATTGATCTACCAAACCAAACCACCCACCCACATGACCACAACAACCAAATCTCCCGACGGTAAACAACGCTGCAAATG
>CBFCZV010000070.1:0-6606 GCA_965602855.1 uncultured Gammaproteobacteria bacterium
CTGATGAGTCAATGGTTATATCACCATTGGCTGTTAGGTTTGTATCCCAGTCTGCAGTGGCAATTATTGTATCGCTGGTTTGACAGCCCTGATCTAAATAAGTGGTGGTAGCTATACCTGTTGTAGTGGTGACATTTGTTGAGGTAAAGCTGGCAAGCCCCTGTATATCGCAGTGTGATGTAAATGTGACGGAGTTGGTGCCTGTTGAGAGATTGCCATTATCATCAACAATAAAAACAGAAACATCAGTACTACCATTGGCTACAACTGCAATATTTTTTATTTCAAGAGAGCCTTCAGAAAAACTAGAGCCACTACCACTACCTACGCGTAGTGTTGAGCTTGCAGGATCAGTAGTACCATCTGTTGTTACGCCATCTGCCGCAGATAGTGCGCCATCTTCAGAGCAGCCAAAGAGTAAAAAGGTAGTTGCAAGAAAAGCTAGTAATTTTAAATAGTTCGTATTGTTCATCATGTATGTGCCTATGTAATTTCTCTTTTACAGGTAGTTTTGCTCATTTATTGGCCGTCCTATAGGGATAGCGTGTCCTTGAGAATCTTTGGTGTAACAAATATTAGAAGTTCTGCTTTTTGGTCACTTTCTAATGTGTGTCTAAATAAGAAACCTATTAGCGGTAAATCACCCAATACGGGGATTTTATCCACTTCGTCACGGGTGATTTGCTCATAAATGCCACCAAGTACGATGGTATCACCGTTATTAACCAGAACCTGAGTTTGTACTTCACGGGTATCGATGCTTGGGATACCTGAAAATACTTCACCGACTGAGTCCTTGTTAACGGTTAAGTCCATAATAATCGTATCATCTGGGGTGATTTGAGGTGTTACCTTGATACTTAATACGGCTTTCTTAAACTCAACCTGCGTAGCACCACTTGAGGAAGCAGACAGGTACGGAACTTCAACACCCTGTTCAATAAACGCTTCGTGTCTGTCAGCCGTAATCACACGCGGACTGGAAACAACCTCACCCTTGTTTTCATTCTGCATGGCAGAAATTTCTAAATCAACCAGGGAGCCGCCATTTAGTACGGAGAAAGCGATAGCGCCGACATTTTCACCGATAACAGGTAGGTTGACGCCTAGACGATCCAGTCGTCCCCCTGTTGTACCCGTTGGTAATTCAACAGGAAATGGGGAGCCGGTAGTCGCTAATGAATCAACAGAGCTTCCAACAATTTCATTCGTTGAGTTTATAGTCCCTGACACCGTGCTAATGCCGTCAGCAGTGTTGCTGCTTACGTCGGTGACACCAAATCTGACACCAAGTTCTTTCGAGAATTGATCAGATGCAATGACAATTCGTGAACTAATTAGAACCTGACGAATTGGCACGTCTAGTTTGTTAAGAATACGACGGATTTCACCGATAACCTCGTCGGTATCTTTCACTATCAGTGTGTTAGTGCGTTCGTCTATGATAACGCTGCCACGTGAGGATAGTAAGCTACCGCCTTTGTCTTTGCCTTTGCCTTTGCTTTTGGTAGCGAATAAGGTTTGTAATTGAGTGACTTTGGCAAAGTTAATGGTGAAGAAAACACTGCGTAATGGAGCGAGATCTGTGATGGCCATAGAGGCTTCAAGGTCAATTTTTTCCTGGGCAGCAATTTCCTCACTAGGGGCGACCAACATGACATTACCTGACTCACGTTTAGACAAGCCTTTGGCTTTGAGAATAATGTCTAGGGCCTGATCCCAGGGGACATTCTTTAAGCGTAAAGTAAGGTTGCCATCGACTGAGTCACTAACAACAACGTTCAAGCCAGTAAAGTCAGCGATAAGTTGCAATACTGCACGTATAGGGATGTCCTGAAAATTAAGAGATAAACGTTCGCCAGTGTATCCAAATTTTGATTTATTTTGTTCTTCCAGCTCTTCCTCAGTAATGGGTTTAAGTTCGATAGTAAAGATATTATCGGCCTGATAGGCAACGTGTTCGAAATCTTTGTTGGCGGGTTCAATTTCGATGCGTGTGTCGCTATCTTTTTTGAAGCTGCTAATAGATTTAACAGGTGTTGCGAAGTCCAGTACGTCTAGTGATTGATGTAGATTTGCTGGGAGATCTGCGCCTATGAATTTTACGATAATCTTGCCAAACTCGTCGCTAATATCCATGGGGATATTGTTGTCGGTCATTGTGATAATAACTCGACCTTCACCTCTTTCTCCACGACGGAAGTCAATATGCTTAATGCCTCTTTTGAGGTCAGAGTATCGTGTGGTATCAGTGGGTATTGTTGTATCGCTACTGCCGTCCAGAGCGGAACTCATTGGTTGATCAGAGAAAGTTGTATCTGTTGCTTCCCCTCCTAAGGTGATTAGTACAATTTTATCGTTAGTAGTAACCTGATAGGGAATAACTTCTGTTAGGTTAAGTATTACGCGCGTTCTGTTTTTTGTGCTAATGGTTGTTGCAGACTGTGTGACACCAACACCGATGGGCTGTTGTTTTTTAGGTAAAGAACTGCCTGTGTTGTCAAAATCAAAAACAATGCGAGCTGGATTATCAATGGTGAAGCTTATGGGTTTGACGGCTTCCTGGCTCATGTGCACTAGAACTTGTAGGCGGTTCCCAGGCAAAGTGTCGTATTGGATAGATTCGACCTTGTTTTGGCTGGCTGATGATGTAGAAGCGCCGCATAAACATAACGCTAATAGCATAAATGTTTTACTTGTTCTGTAAAAAAAACTCCCTATGCTATGATTTTTGATTGTTGTTATTTTCATATGTCGCTCCACGCGTTACTCATTTCCGATAGCTATTGATGCGTCACGCTCAATGTAGTTACCAATACCATCCGGAATAATTTCTACCAGATAAATTTTTACTTCAGTTATTTTTGTTATACGACCTTCATTTTGACCCAGGTAGTTGCCTACTTGTACTCTATGGACTACGTTTTTAGAATCTTTAATGAGGCCCCATGCATTATCATCCTGGGCAAGTGTGCCAACCATTGATAATGTATCAAGAGGAAATCCCTCAAGATATTGTTTAGGTCTTTTGGATGCAGGACCTAAAGAGTCTTTTGATAAATTTTCGTTCTGTGAGAGGTCTATGCTCGCTACAAAAGGATCACGTAAATCTTGTGCAGAATATGTAAAGCTTTGATAAGGCTCAAATTGTGGTATAGGACGAACGCTGCCAACACTAGATGCTTTAGTTGATTCTATGAAGTCATATAAATCGTTCATATCTTTGCTGCAACTAGTTGCTAAGAGAACAATCATCGGTAACGCTATATGGTTTCGAATTATTTTTTTTGATCTTGCTTTCATCATTGTTCCTTTGCTGACTCATCAAGATATTGATAGGTTACCGCCGTAACGCTCATTATTAACTTCGCTTCTTTGTTATTTTTTTTACTTTTTTTAGCTGGTGCGATTGTAATATCTTGCAATGTAACAATACGCGGTAATGCAGCAACACCACTTACAAAGGCGGCAAATTCATGATAGCGACCAGTTACTTTCAGTTTTATAGGGTACTCAGCATAAAATTCTTTAGGACTTAGGCCTTCTGGTTTGAAATAATCAATTTCCAGACCGCTTGATATTCCGGTTTGTGATATGTCAGTCAGCAGGGTTTCAATTTCTGTGCTATTGGGTAATTGGCGAAGCAGAGCTCCGAAAGATGATCGCATTTCTTCTAATTGTTGTTTGTATGCTTCAAGATTGACTGCCTTAGCATATTTTTCTGAAAAAGTTTGTCTCAGGGTAAGTTCTTCAGCTTCTATTTTTTTTAGTTCATCTAGCTGTTTGGTTGTGTCGATAAAGTAGCCTGCAGTTGCTACTCCAATACATGTAATAACAATGAGTGTGGCTTTTATTGGCCAAGGAGCCATGCCTATTTTTTTGATATCATTAATATCAATATTATTAAGATCGATTTCAGAGAGATTCATTAGCTATCTCCTCCATTTTCATCTTTGTTTTCATCTTTAGGTGTAGATTGAGATGTGGTTAATACAAAGCTGCTACTTCCCATGCTGCCCTTTTTGGTTTCAATGACAGTTAATTTGGGTGTTGCCATCCAGTCAGACGAATCTATATTTCTCATATAGGCTGATACACGTCCATTTGATTCAGCCACGCCATTAATGGTTAGTGTTTTTCCGCTTTGTTTTACGCTGGTTAGATAGATTCCCTCGGGTACAGTTGTAACGAACTGATCAAATAGGTGAACAATTTGCGGGCGTTGCTGTTGTAGTGACTGAATGACTTCCATTCGGGATAATAATTCTTGTTTGGTTTCTTCCAAAGTATCTATTTCTTTTAGCGCAAGATCCAATTCAGTAATTTCTTTGGTTAGTGTTCCATTACGAAATTGTTGGTGATTTATTTGTCCTGCGATGTTCAAGTGAACAGCTGCAACCAAAGCAACGATCATGAATGCGCAAAGACCCAGTACGGTAACAAATTCCCGAGTTTGTTCTGCGCGCAGTTCTTCACGCCAGGGTAGTAGGTTAATTCTTGCCATTAGTCGAAACTCCTCATGGCCAGGCCGCACGCTATCATTAAAGAGGGTGCGTCATTGCTCAAGGATTGAGGATTTACTTTAGATGATAGCGACATGTTGGCAAAAGGGCTGGCGATGACTGTTGATGTTTCCAATTGGCTTTCTATTAATTCATCGATACCAGGTATGGATGCGCAACCACCTGCAAGAGCAATTAAGCTAACGTTGCTATGTTGTCCGGCGGTGTAGAAAAATTGTAGAAAACGCCCTACCTGTTGAGCGATGGTTTCTTTAAAAGGTTCTAAAACCTCTGGAATGTAGTTGTCTGGTAGCCCTCCCGTTTTTTTAAGACGACCAGCTTCTTCATAGGATAAGCCATAGCGACGCATGATCTCTTCTGTAAGTTGTTTGCCACCAAAACTTTGTTCACGGGTATAAATAAGGCTGCCATCCTCAATAACATTCAAGCTGGTCATGGTTGCGCCAATATCAATGATGGCAATGACTCGATTATCCTCGCCTTCTTCTATTTGGTCTGCAATTAATGCTGAAGACTTTTCAATAGTGTAGGCTTCAACATCTACAATTTTGGGTTTTAGACCACCAATTTCTAGTGCATTGGTACGCATTTCGATATTTTCACTTCGTGATGCGGCCAAAAGAACATCGATAGTCTCTTCGTTGCCTTCAGTAGGGCCTATGACTTCAAAATCCAGATTAATTTCATCCAGAGGGTAGGGAATGTATTGGTCTGCTTCTCCTTCAATTTGTGATTCGAGCTCACTATCATTGTCAGCAAGGTTTGCAGGCATGGTGATTATTTTGGTTATAACGGCAGACCCAGCTACAGCAACTGCAGCATTTTTGGCTTTGGTGCCACTTTTCTTAACAGCTTTTTGGATGCACTCACCGACAGCTTCTGGGTCCTGAATGTTTTTCTCAGAGACGGCATCATCTGGCAATGGCTCAATGGCCATACTTTCCACTTTGTAATGCCCGTTGCTTTCAGACAATTCGAGTAGCTTTACTGTAGTAGAGCTAATATCAAGGCCTAGCATGACAGGTGGTTTTCGTTTCAGAAAAGACAAGTCTTAATCCCCTTAGTCCATTTATTTTAAGTAGTTATAGAACATATTTGTAATTATGCATTAGATATTAGATGCAAGTATCGAAAAATTCTAGTTAAATGTCGAATTAATCGCCAAAGCATCGTCAAAAGATTATAATTTACATCCTCTTTTTAGATGGTTGATACGTGCCAAGGGAATTATGAAGCTGGTCAGAACATTCAAATATAGCTTATTTGCCACATTGGCGGTTTCAGTGCTGTCGTTGATAGCGCTATTGGGCTTATACCTTTATATCACCCCCCAGTTACCTTCTATTGAAGGTTTAAGTGATACACGACTGCAAGTACCTTTGCGTATATATAGCAGTGATGGCTCCTTATTGGGAGAATTTGGTGAGAAAAGGCGTACCCCGAAAAGACTCGATGAAATCCCTGAATTGGTGCAGCAGGCATTTTTGGCCGCAGAAGATAATCGTTTTTATGATCATGGTGGTGTGGATTATCAGGGAATATTACGTGCGGTGATTAATTTGATCAAAACGGGGGAGCGCGGCCAGGGTGGTAGTACGATTACCATGCAGTTAGCGAGGAATTTCTACCTCAGTAAAGAAAAAACCTACACGCGTAAAATTAATGAAATTTTTCTGGCATTCAAAATTGAGGGTGAATTAAGTAAGCAGCAGATTCTTGAACTCTATTTGAATAAGATATATCTGGGTAATCGCTCCTATGGTGTGGGTGCTGCTTCTCATATTTATTATGGCAAGGAGTTGGACAAGCTAAGTATTGCGCAGATTGCCATGATTGCGGGCCTGCCTAAAGCGCCATCACGTTACAACCCTATTGTTAATCCTGAGCGTGCGCTTACACGGCGTAATTATGTGTTGTCACGGATGCATGTTCTGGGTTTTATTTCAGATGATGCTTATGAGCAAGAAAAGCAGCTGGGTGTGACCGCTGAACGCCGTCTCAGCCGTATTCAGGTTCAGGCGCCCTATGTGAATGAAATGGTGCGTGCTGAGATAGTTAAGCAATTTGGCGATGAAGCTTATTC
>CBFCZV010000071.1:0-6348 GCA_965602855.1 uncultured Gammaproteobacteria bacterium
CATGCTAAGTCCGTATTATCACGCCCGTCGTTGCGGGGTGGAGCAGTCTGGCAGCTCGTCGGGCTCATAACCCGAAGGTCGTAGGTTCAAATCCTGCCCCCGCTACCAGTTTTTTTGGTGGCATGTTTTCTGTACGGAGATGCCTGGGATTGATGGTCTCATGGTATGCGTTGTTACCAGATGTTTTTGGAAAAGCTCCGTTTACGGGGCTTTTTTGTTGGTGATAAAAAAGTTTTTTGGCATTTTAATTATGTCGTAACAATTGAAAGGTGCGTATGGCGCGTAGTGTGTCTTATTTGTGGGAGTTGCTTGAGCCCATTGTGGTCGATTTGGGCTATGAGTTGATAGAAATTGAATATCATCCCAATCCCAACTATGGCGTTTTGCGTCTATATATTGACAAGGATTCGGGCATCGAAGTAGATGACTGTTCGGCGGTGAGTCGGCAGGTCAGCGCCATACTGGATGTGGAAGATCCGGTTCCAGGTAAATTTAATCTGGAAGTTTCGTCGCCGGGAATGGATAGACCTTTGAGACGTTTGCAGGATTTTCAGCGTTTTATTGGTGAAGTAGTTAAAGTTAAAACAGGAATGCCGTTTGATGGCCAGCGAAATTTTAAAGGCCAATTGAATGGTGTTGAAGATGATTTGATTATCATTGAATGTGAAAATAAAGAGGTGCGCTTGCCGGTCACTGCAATTGACAAGGCCAGACTAGTACCTGATTTTGATAAGAAATAGTGAGGGTTAGATAACATGAACAAGGATATTCTCTACGTCGCTGATGCGGTGTCGAACGAAAAAGGTATCGACAAAGAGGTTATATTCGGAGCGATTGAAGCCGCTCTAGCTTCGGCTACGCGTAAGAAAAGCGGAAAAGAAATTGAAGTTCGTGTTGATATCGATCGTGAAACAGGCGACTACGATACCTTTAGGCGCTGGCTTGTTATTGCTTCTGATGAGCCGATGGAAAATCCTCTATCTGAAATTACGATCGAAGCAGCGCAGGTCGATGAACCTGAGATTGAACTGGGTGGTTATGTAGAAGATCAGATTGATTCCGTCGAGTTTGGCCGTATTGCTGCACAAACTGCAAAACAGGTTATCGTGCAAAAAGTGCGCGAAGCGGAACGTGCTCGCGTTGTTGACGCTTATCAGGATCGTGTAGGCGAGCTGGTAATGGGAACAGTGAAACGCGTTGAGCGTGGCAATGTACATCTGGACCTGGGTGATAATGTTGAAGCTTTCATCCCACGCGAAGATATGATTCCTCGCGAGGCTGTTCGTGCTGGTGATCGTTTGCGTGGCTATTTACGCGAAGTGCGTGCTGAAGTTCGTGGTCCTCAGTTGTTTGTTAGTCGTACTGATCCTGAGTTTCTGGTTGAGCTGTTTAAAATTGAAGTGCCGGAAGTTGATCAGAATTTAATTGAGATTCTGGGTGGCGCACGTGACGCCGGTTCACGTGCAAAAGTTGCAGTGAATTCACTCGATGCACGACTTGATCCTGTAGGTGCCTGTGTGGGTATGCGTGGTTCACGTGTTCAATCAGTTTCTAATGAGCTGGCGGGGGAACGTGTAGATATTATTTTGTGGGATGAAAATCCTGCACAATTTGTAATCAATGCCATGTCGCCGGCAGAAGTGACTTCTATTGTTGTTGATGAAGAATCACACAGCATGAATGTTGCTGTTGAAGAAGAAAAATTGGCGATGGCCATTGGTCGTGGTGGTCAGAATATTCGTCTGGCTAGTGAGTTGACCGGATGGGAGCTCAACGTCATGACTGAAAAGGAAGCCGAAGATAGAAATGAAGAAGAAAGTTCTAAATATCTTCAGGTGTTTGTCGAGCAGCTTGATGTAGATGCTGAGCTGGCAGAAATCCTGGTTACAGAAGGTTTTACTACGCTGGAAGAAGTGGCTTATGTGCCCGAGCACGAATTACTGGCTATTGAAGAGTTTGATGAAGAAATTGTCACTGAGCTGCGTAATCGCGCACGTGATTATTTGCTGACTCAGGCCATCATGACCGAAGAAGTGCTTGAAGAGCACAAGCCTGCTGAAGATCTGTTAAATATGGATGGCATGGATCAGGAAACGGCTAATCGTTTCGCGGCCATTGGCGTTTGTACAATGGAAGATCTGGCAGAACAATCTGTAGATGAATTAATGGTTGTTGATGAGATGGACGAAGAACGTGCATCGGCATTAATTATGACCGCTCGCGCTCCCTGGTTTGAAACCGAGGAAAAATAGGTACTGAGGCAATTATGGCAGAAGTAACAGTTAAACAACTTGCAGACGTTGTCGGAACTCCGGTTGAACGACTTCTTGATCAAATTAAAGAAGCAGGTCTGAGTGCAGGCAGTGCAGATGCTTTGATTTCGGATAAGGATAAGCTGCAGCTGCTGGATTATTTACGCGGACAACATGGCAAGACTGCCGTTGGCGGTGAAGATAAGCCTCGCAAGATCACATTGAAACGTAAATCGGTTACCGAGATTAAAGCCAGCGGTGGTGCAAGTCGTGGTAGAACGGTTGCGATTGAAGTTAGAAAAAAACGCACGATTACAAAACCCGGTGATGTTGTAGAAGTACCAGTAAGCACAGAGCCTGAAGAAACGGTTAAGCCCAAAGAGCTGGAAGCTTTAGAGAAGTTGCGTGCAGATCAGGCTCAGCGTGAACTGGAACGTGATCAGGAGCAGGAAAAAATTCGTGCTCGCACCGAGAAGCGACAGCAGGAAACTGAAGATCAACAAGCTAAAGTAGCGGCTGCAAAACAGAAAACTGAGGCTGAAGTCGAAGAAAAGTTAAAGCCGGAACAAAAAACTACTGAAGTTAAAAAAGAAAAAGCAACTCCGGCTGCAACTCCAGCTACAGCTCAGGCTGAAACTGCTCGACGTGACAAAGGTGGTAAAAAACCAGCTAGATATGGCCGTTCTGAGTTGCACGTGTCTACCGGTCAAAGCGGTAAACGCAAGAAGAAAAAAGGTAAGAGCTATTCGCAAAAAGTGGTTGCAGAAACACGCCATGGTTTTGCAAAACCCGTTGACCCCGTTATTCATGAAGTAAATATTCCTGAGACCATCACTGTTGATGAATTAGCCAAACGCATGTCCATGAAAGCGGCTGAGTTGATTAAAGAGTTGATGAAAATGGGTGTAATGGCAACCATTAATCAGGTTGTTGATCAGGATACAGCGGCACTGGTAGTTGAAGAATTGGGTCATAAGGTAGTGACGGTCAGTGAAGATGATCGTGAGAATGAACTGCTGGCCAGAGACAATTCAGAGTTTGAAGATAAACCGAGAGCGCCAGTTGTGACCATTATGGGCCATGTTGACCATGGTAAAACATCGCTGCTGGATCACATCCGTACATCAAAAATTGCCACAGGTGAAGCCGGTGGTATTACCCAGCACATCGGTGCTTATCATGTTGATACCGACAAGGGCATGATCACTTTTCTTGATACGCCGGGACATGCAGCGTTCACTAGTATGCGTGAACGCGGTGCTCATGCAACCGATATTGTGATTCTGGTTGTGGCTGCGGATGATGGTGTTATGCCACAGACAATCGAAGCGGTGCAGCACTCGAAAGCTGCGGGCGTGCCTATCATCGTTGCTGTTAATAAAATAGATAAAGAAGGTACTGACCCTGATCGTGTAAAAACCGAATTGGGTAACTACGAAGTTATTCCTGAGGAATGGGGTGGCGAAAATATATTTGTCAGCGTTTCAGCCAAGACCGGTGAGGGCATTGACAACTTGCTGGATGCAGTATTACTGCAATCTGAATTAATGGAATTGAAAGCACACTCTGAAGGTTTGGCCTCAGGTGTGGTGCTCGAAGCCAGTCTGGATAAAGGCCGTGGTGTCACAACGACAGTACTGGTGCAGCAGGGCACGCTGAGAAAAGGTGACATCCTTCTTGCGGGTGAAGAATTTGGTCGTGTACGCGCCATGTTTGATGAACACGGTAAGGAAGCTGAAAGTGCAGGCCCTTCTATTCCCGTCGCGGTCATTGGTTTATCCAAGGCACCAAGTGCGGGTGATGATGTGCTGATAGTTGAAGATGAGCGAACTGCCAGAGAAGTAACTGATGCGCGTCGCCAGAAAGCGCGTGATTTGCGTTTGGCTGGCCAACAGCAGGCCAAGCTCGATTCCATATTTGATCAAATGAAAGCCGGTGCAGTGAGTAAACTGAATGTGCTGCTTAAAGCTGATGTTCAGGGAACGCTGGAAGCGATTAGTGAAGCCTTGCGTAAACTGACAGCTGATAATGATGAAGTCGATGTTGCTATTGTTGGCTCGGGTGTCGGTGGTATTAATGAAACAGACATTAGTCTTGCCGCAGCTTCAAATGCGATTGTTTTAGGTTTCAATGTTCGCGCCGATGCAACCGCACGAACTGCAGCTGCAGAGCGTGGTGTTGATCTTAATTACTACAGCGTGATTTATGAGCTAATCGACGAAGTAAAACAGGCTCTGGTTGGTATGTTGAAACCAGAGTTTCGCGAGCAGATTGTTGGTCTTGCCAAAGTGCTGGAAGTTTTCCGTTCACAGCAGTTGGGTCAGGTTGCTGGTTCTATCGTGACAGAAGGTACTATCAAGCGATCACAACCTATTCGTGTATTGCGTGATGATGTGGTTATCTTCGAAGGTGAACTCGAGTCTCTGCGTCGTTTCAAAGATGATGTTGCAGAAGTGAAGAGTGGTACTGAATGCGGTATCGCTGTGAAAAATTACAACGATGTAAAACCGGGCGATCAGATCGAAGTATTTGAACGCATCGAAGTTGAACGCACGCTTTAATACGAATCTGAATGCCAAGAGAATTTTCCCGTAGCCAACGCATGGCGGAACAGATTCGCCGTGACCTTGCTGAGATTGTGCGCGACGAATTAAAAGATCCGCGCATGGGCTTTCTTTCTTTTTCTGCGGTAAAGCTAAGTCGTGATCTCGGCAATGCCGTGATTTACTGCTCGGTGATGGAAGAGGACAAGCAAACAGAAACACTGGAAACGCTGAATCGTGCAACAGGATTTTTGCGCAGTAAGCTGGCATCAAGAATGCGTTCGCGTACTGTGCCAATACTTAAATTCATTAATGATGAAAGTATGATTCGTGGCGCTGCGATGGAAACTTTGATTCGTAAAGCTATTAATGAAGATGAATCGAAAGCCGGTGATGATACCGATTCCGATAGTAACAACGAAGATTCATAGAATGTCTAGACGTAAACGTAAGGGGCGCTCGGTAAACGGTGTTCTGTTGCTGGATAAACCATTAGGCATCAGCTCAAATAAAGCACTGCAACAAGTTAAGAATATGTTCGGTGCGGCTAAAGCAGGGCACACGGGTAGCCTTGATCCATTAGCGACTGGCATGTTGCCCATCTGTTTTGGTGAAGCAACAAAGATTTCTGCATTTTTGCTCGATGCTGACAAGCGTTATCGTTTTACCTGTCAGCTGGGTGTGACCACCACCACCGGTGATGCTGAAGGTGAGGTGCTGGAAACGCGGGATGCTTCGAGTATCAAGCTTGCTGATATTGAATATGTGATCCCAGATTTCATCGGCGATATTGTTCAGATCCCGCCAATGTATTCTGCTTTGAAGCACAATGGCGAGCGTTTGTACAAGTTGGCCAGAGAAGGTATTGAGGTCGAACGTAAGGCTCGTACTATTACTATCTATGACCTTATCCTGCATTCTTTTGAGGGTGATCTTCTCGATCTTGAAGTTAGGTGTTCCAAAGGCACTTATGTGCGCACTTTGGCGGAAGACATTGGTGAAGTGCTGGGTTGTGGTGCACACGTTGAGAAGCTCAGGCGTTTGAGCGTCGGGCCTTATGATGGTGAGATGGTCACCGCTGAGCAGTTACACGAATTAGCAGAGCAGGGCAGTGATGCTCTGGATCAGATTTTGTTACCCATTGAAAGTGGTGTGGCAAATTGGCCGGATGTGCACCTGGGTGCAGATGCGGCTTTTTATGTGGGGCAGGGGCAGCCTATTTTAGTGCCTAATGCACCGACTCAAGGCTGGGTTCGGATCTATGACCAGCAGAAATTTTTGGGTGTCGGCGAAATTCAGGATGATGGCCGGGTAGCACCACGAAGAATGATTCAGGCATCGGCCTGACAGACGGGGAATCTATTGTGAAACGGTGCTGTTGCACTGGCGTAATAAGTGATAAAATCCCCCACCTTTTAGCGACTACAAGTACAGTTTTTTGGAGAAAATATGTCATTATCAACAGTGGAAAAAGCCGAAGTTGTTGGAAAATTCCAGCAAAAACAAGGCGATACAGGTTCACCTGAGGTTCAGGTTGCACTATTAACAACTCG
>CBFCZV010000072.1:0-6122 GCA_965602855.1 uncultured Gammaproteobacteria bacterium
GACCATTACCTGAAGGCAAACAACTCATTAATGAATGCTCATATATAAAAACAGGCATTGCAGATTCAGAATCCTTTTCTAAAAAGATGGCCGGTAGTCGTTATGCCATTTATTATCAGGCCATAAGTCGAGAAAGAATTTCAAAATTAATGGATCGCGCAAAAGAAATTGACTGCCCATAGCATTCTCAATTCATAAAAAACTTACTTCAAAACCAATATCAGTACTGGTTTATTAATATGCCCGCATTCGATAAACTGTCGCCTAGTTGACTAATAATAATTACACAACAAAAAAATGACCATTGCAGAATTTGAAGAAATCTCCCTGATAGTATGTATTGGCGGCCTGATTCTATTTATGCTTTTTATCCTCTACAAACTCTCAGAAGAATCTAAAGCAGGTCGATACGGCACCTTCGTCATTTTCTTTGCTCTGGGACTGGGCTTTGTCGGATTTGCTGCAAAATCTGTAATCAAGATATTTCTAGAAAACTAAATCCAGCACTACCCACCCATTATTACCAGCAACCTGCATTCATTTCCAACAGTATCTGTCTATATTGTTTCTATTAGACTCGACTGTTAACATGATTTTTTCTCTTCCAGACAATTTACCACGTTAACTCATGCACACCTGGCATTTTAAATATGATCATGAATAAAGATGAAAATATCGACATTAACGCTGCGGTGACTTTTCTATCTGGCATAGAAATTTTTCAAAACCTCAATAACAGCGTCATAAAAAGCATGGCCGAACGTATGAGCATGAGCGAGTACGTTGCTGGTGACTATCTGATTCACAAAGCTAAGGCAGGACGGTATATGCTATTAATCAGGCAGGGGAAAGTAGCCGTGATGCTTAAGGACAAACAGCTCGTACTAGGTGAAGGCACTGTGCTTGGAGAAATATCACTGCTATCAGGCAAGCCAAGCAAGGCTGATGTCATTGCACAAACAGATATCGAAGCTTTTGTACTAAATCCTGATGATTTTCAGACGTTGATGTCACAGCATATCGAGTTAGCATCAGTGATGACTCTGTTGATGAAAAGCCGATTGTCTAACGTTGATAATGTCAAGACAGACAAAAACAGGTTTTCTCTTAATGATGGCATTCAGACGTTAGGTAAATACAGGATACTTGATCAGTTAGGTGAGGGTGGAACGTCCATTGTCTATAACGCATTTGATACTGAGCTAGAACGTGAAGTTGCGATTAAGATGTTGAAGTATGAGATCGCGACCTCAAAAGATTTCAATCATCGCTTTAAGAGAGAAGCAAAGATCATCGCACGACTGAAGCACCCCAATATATTACATGTGATAGAAACAATTCAGGATTACTCAACTGAGTTTATTGTCATGGAAAAATTGGATGGTTATGACCTGAACTATTACCTCAAGCATCAGGGTGTATTCAGCGGTGAACAAACCCGGGACATTCTGTATCAGGTGGCCATGGCACTGGGACATGCCAATAGCGATTTGTCCGGTGGCATTATTCATCGTGACGTAAAACTTTCAAATATTGTACTGGATGATCGTGGTCACGTTAAATTAATGGATTTTGGTATTTCATCAACAAACCAAAATGCAGCTGAACATTACGAGGGCACCGTATTGTATATGTCGCCTGAATTGTTACTTCAAAAATCGATTGATCACCGCGTTGATATTTACGCATTAGGCATTACCGCATTTGCAATGTTAACCGGGAAAACACCTTTCTCATCATCCAGTATTGAAATTATCATTGCTAATCATCTCAAAAATGAGCCTCCAAAAATTGAAGACCTGGTACCCGATGTTCCTGCCGGTCTGGCTGAGTTCATTCACCGTTCATTAATCAAAGACCCTGAAAAACGTATTTCAAGCTGGCTTGAAATAGAACAATTGCTATCTCCTTCCAAGAGTAGTCAATTTAAACTGGAAGCCTCCAGTGAAATGGACCTGGCCATCGTCATTAAAATGAAAAGTGATTACGTTGATAAAGATGAGTTACTCCGTGAGATCCGATGGACGCTGGACAGACACCGCGCAGACTACGAAATTGAAATCACAAAAAAAGAAGAACAGAAACTGGATTTCGATCTGAACTGAATCTCCTGTTAAATCCCCACTACCTCACAAGACCAAATACACACTGGTAATATCTATCAGTCGGAATTATCATAGCTGTAGGGTACTTTACTAGAAGGGGTATATTACCAACGGTAATGAGACTTATGAAATCAATAATTCATTCAGCAGCACTCATCTCAGCTGTGTTCGTATCTGCCTGCAGTTCGCATATTCCACCTGAAATTAGGCAAACACTAGACGGTGCACCCAGTGTGGTGCAGGCACATGAGAACACGGATGCCTATCTGTCACAAAAAGTACGCTGGGGCGGCGTTATTCTCAATATTGAAAATAAGCACAATACCAGCTGGATAACTATCCTCGCCTACCCTCTGAGTGAAAATGATGGTGAGCCGCAAATCTTTAATGAAAGTTCTGGGAGATTTATTGCCGTTGTCGATAAATTTCTTGAGCCACTAGTTTTCGCTCAGGATCGCAAAATCACTATAGTCGGCAACTTACTCAGAGCAGAAACCGTCAAAATTGGCGAATTCCCCTATGACTACCCTGTTATTGAGGTAAAACAGCTCTACCTATGGTCAATTGGGCCGGAATTATCTGGCGTTAATCATCCACCCTACTGGTGGCACAATCCTCGGTTTCGTCCATATTACCCAAGGCATTACCCCTACTATCCACGCCATTTCCATTAATGCCTCAATGAGAACAAAACAATGCACAGCAAACTTCTACCTCTAGCCTCAATAAGCCTGCTCTTTAGCCTTCTGGCAGGCTGTGCCACCACACCTGATTTTGATACCACGCAGGTTGATAAAACACTCACGCCACAAAGCGTTATTGCTGAGCCAGATCTGAGCTACGGCAAAATAGCACTCTGGGGCGGCATCATCCTCAACACCCTAAATCTGGAAAATACCACGCAAATAGAAATTTTAGCCTACCCCCTTAACACATCATATAAACCATCACAGGAAAACCAGCCACTGGGAAGATTCATTATTCAACACAAAGACTATCTTGAACCCGCCACCTATGCACAGGGCAGATTGATAACCGTACTCGGTAGTATCAGCGACAATCAAAACGGCAAGGTGGGAGAAAGCACCTACATTTACCCTGTTATTAATGCACAACAGATACACCTATGGTCACTATACGATGATGAGAATCGAACTAGCTTTCATCTCGGCATTGGCATTCGTCTGTAATTTCAAACACTTAGCCAACTCAAGCACAATATAAGAAAAACCATAACTACAGATATTGCAACTTGTAAGGTAATCTTCGGTCTCACAACGAACGTGACGGCAATGTATCGTCACCTAATTAAAACAACAATCCGGAGTTCCTGTGTTAAATCATCGATCTATTGCTATTGCATCCCTGTTCATTGGCCTTAATTTTCTAATTAGCGGTCAGGTACTGGCTTCTCAACCACCCACAAATGTAATCCCCCCTATTCAACCCGCAGCAATGCCTGCTGGCAAGGTTACGGGCACTATTGTTTCAACTGTGGATGCCACAGGCTACACCTATGCTGAAATCGATGTAAAAGGCGACACAATCTGGGTTGCTGGTCCAAAGACAAAACTGACTAAAGGCGAGCCCATTACCATAAAAATCGGCGCTCCTATGCGTGATTTTCATAGCAAGACTCTGGATCGAGACTTTCCTGTTATCTACTTCATTGGTACATTCTCTGACGGCTCATCTAGAAAGGTCGCATTACCTGAAGGCCACAAACCCCTTAATGGCAGCCCTAAAATGACAGTTGCCAAAAAAGTCGCTTTGAATAAACCAGTTAAACTTGCCGAAGGTGGTTACACCATCGCTGACATCATCGCAAAGAAAGAAGAGCTGGCTGGTAAAACCGTTAAGGTGCGTGGTCAAATCACCAAATATAACGCCGACATCATGACAAAAAACTGGATTCATATCATTGATGGCAGCGGTGATACAGACATAATCGTGATAACCAATGACACCGCTGAAACAGGACAGGTCGCACTCATCGAAGGAACTGTCGCACTCGACAAAGACTTTGGTTATGGCTATAAATACAAGATATTAATTGATGAAGCTAAGGTTACCGTAGAAAAGTAATCAACGTAGTAAGTAATTAACTCATAAAAAAGCCCGGCATATAGCCGGGCTTTTTTGTTGATGGTCTATTTACTTAAAAATGTAAAAATGCACCTACCATCATGCCTTTAAATTCAATACTCGAATCAATGCTATCCAGGCCTTTCAGATCAAGCTTGGTTGTTTTCAAACCCAGCTCGATACCAACAACACCCATTTCATATATAGCGCGGATACGAACATCCTGATATTTTGCATCAGAATAACTGATGTGATTAATATCAGCGCCAATTGAAAGCCCCGTCAATGGCAAATCAAACTGAGCTGCGATATACAGCATGGGGATGGTTTCAGACACTGCTACCGTTTCACCGCCCAGAGTAAAGTCAGCTTCCAGTTTTCTGGCATTAAGACCAAGATCAAGATTGACCCAGTTATCCAGCAGACGCCAATATAAAACAACGTCAGTGGTATCAATATTGATTTCTGAATTACCAGCAGCAACGCCTACAACACCATTAAAGTCGAAAGGAATTGATGAAGCCCCCGTATGCCCCATAGATGCTGATTCAATTCGAACATTAGGCACAAGTGGCACGAAGTGTTCAAAAGCAAGATATACATAACTATCCTTCTCACCACTGTATTTCAGATTACTTTCCATATCGATCACTGAATCGCCCGTCGTACCAAAACTACCCGATGGATCGTGATCCCAGACACCGCCGCCAACATACAGGCCCAGCGCGTCCGCATTCGCATTACTGGATAAAGCTGATAACGCCAATATAAAAGGCACCATAAATTTACGCATATTCATATCTCCTGAGAAAAAAACCAATGATAATGTATCTCATGATCATTTGCCAATCTGTGATACAGATCTGATTATTGAAGCAACAACGTTATTGTTGCTGCATAGTATTTGTATAAATTTTTAATCGAGGAATATCATCACCTGTAAAATCAGGTACCGCATAGGTCAATTCCTTGCTCTCCTTATCCCAGAAAAACTCCGAACCTGCATAGCCAGCATTAATATTCACAGCAATATCAGAAACGTATTGACTCACATCCCCATCTGCTATTTTCTTCGAATAGATATCAGATTTTAAATTCAGTAATGATATTTTAGCATCCAGATGGTCAACCCCATCTATATAATCATGATGAGCAGGTATAGCCATAGCAATAAAAAAATAACTGATCGGATCCAGATAAATTTCCCACCACGTCATATTATCAAGATTTATCATATTATCTACTTCACTACGTGTAGCCAACGTAACATTTTCCATTGACAAACTATGAAGCCATACATCTTTATGTGATCTATTCTCAACTTTTTTTCGTTTAAGATAATATTTCATAATCAAATGCTGGATAATATTCTCCCCCGAATAATCAGATTGGTAGTCATCAAAATCGCGCACATCCAGCACTGATGACATACTTGCAAATTCGCCCTTAAAGGCATTCAGCATCGTTCTTTCATCATTAGTCAAATTGGTAATTGTAAAACTAGGACCACCATCATATGGTGGAAGATCAAGTAATAATGAATAGGTCATTAAATCATCTTCCAGAAACTTGGTCGCTATTATTTTCTCCATCAGCTCGACCGACTGCGCCATCATTAGCCGGGAGAAGGCAATGCTTTCCTGCAATCTCATCAAGGCCGATTTTTTATCATCATTTATAAAATCATAAATAATAGAAAGATTGTTTAATTTTTTAACATCCATGATGCCACTATAAGCAATATACGGCATGGTGTAATCAAGCTTTAAGGTACGACTATACTGCTTCATTGTGATTAGTTTTCTAAATCGTTTTAGTAAGACTTCATTGTTAACAATTAGATCACCATATAAAGACTGATTATCAGCTAACCAGGACAGTGGGTTTTTATTGAGCAGATGTATATGGTCTGATAATTCACTACTCACTTTC
>CBFCZV010000073.1:0-6089 GCA_965602855.1 uncultured Gammaproteobacteria bacterium
TGTTTTGCTATTGCCTGTGTAGTCACCGTGTTATGGGTGATCTTTGGTTATAGCCTGTCGTTTGGTGAAAGTGTTGATGGCTGGATTGGTGGTCTTAGCAAAATGTTTCTGGCTGGTGTTAGTCGTGACACTGTTAATGGTACTTTGCCAGAAACAGTGTTCGTTATGTTCCAGATGACCTTTGCCATTATTACACCCGCATTGATTGTTGGTGGCTTTGCCGAACGCATGAAGTTTTCATCCATGATGCTATTCAGTGTGCTGTGGTCAACGCTGGTTTATTTCCCGGTTTGTCACTGGGTCTGGGGCGGTGGCTGGTTAGCTCAGATGGGTCTGCTGGACTTTGCTGGTGGTACCGTGGTTCATATCACTGCGGGTGTTGGTGCTATTGTGGCTGCAATGGTACTGGGTAATCGTAAAGGTTTCCCCGGAACACCAATGATGCCACATAACATGACCATGACGGTTACCGGTGCCGGTATGTTGTGGGTAGGTTGGTTTGGTTTTAATGGCGGTAGTGCTGTTGCCGCCAACGGTGATGCAGGCATGGCTATTTTGGTTACGCATATCAGTGCGGCTTGTGGCGCTTTAACCTGGTCGGTAATCGAGTGGATCAAATACGGTAAGCCTAGTGCTCTAGGTATTGTTACTGGCATGGTTGCAGGTCTGGGTACAATCACACCTGCTTCAGGTTTTGTCGGGCCGGGGGCGGCATTGTTCATTGGTGTAGCAGCAGGTTTTGTTTGTTTTCTGGCGACTGTATTTATTAAACGCACACTGAAGATTGATGATTCACTGGATGTTTTTCCGGTGCATGGTGTCGGTGGTATTCTCGGTACATTCCTCGCTGGAATTTTTGTGGCATCAGAATTTGGTGGCAAGGGTCTGGCAGAAGGTGTGACTTTGAGTGAGCAGGTTGGTGTGCAGTTGATTGGTATTACAGTAACGCTAGTCTGGACAGCAGTTATCAGCTACGCCATTCTCAAACTGGTTGATAAACTCATTGGACTCAGAGTGACCGAAGAAGAAGAAACAGAAGGTCTGGATATATCGCAGCATGAAGAGCGCGGTTACATTCTATAAATAGCTGGAAGTTGTACAATAAAAAAGCCGGATACTATGTCCGGCTTTTTTATTGGTTATGTGGAAAGCAGGCGGCGATTAAGCGTGCTGTAGACCCTGTACTACATGACTTAACGCATGATCAAAAACAGAGTGCCCCATAATAACTTTAGATTTTTCATTAGCGATTTCATCAAGGAATTCACTCAGGTTTTTTTCAACAATCACTTCACCCTGATAATTTACAAACACCAGCTTCTGATCTTCTAAAATAACGACGGAAAGCTTGCAACGACGTAGTGCTTTGTCTTCACCGGTATAAACCTGGAACCACATGCCGGGGACAATGCTGGAAGGTAGCTGTAATTTTTCTGGTTCATCTTCATCGATTTGCTCTTCTGTACTTGCTTCTTCAGTAGAGGGCTCTTCAATAGTGTCTGTGTTTTCAGTTTCTTCTTCAACAGTTTCCTGCTGATCTTCAAAATCAGTCTGATCAATTAGTGACTGGTGTATGTCAATCAAATCTTGAGTAACCTGTTCAATGTCTTCTTCTGATTGGTTGGTTGTTTTCAGATAAGCACGAGTGGTTTCAATTAAATGTTCTCGATTCGAAGTAAGATGATCAAGATCATTTATATTTTTTAGAGGTTGTACGCTATTAATTATCGACCTGAGCGTATCAACAATAGCGACCCATTCATCGTTTTCCTTGCCATGCTTCAGGTAATGGTTGTACATCATTGTGGGCCAGCGTTTTAATACCAGAGCGTGTATGGTCTCGGGTAATATTTTTCCACGGGTGGCTGTACGTAGTGCTTTTAAAACGGTGCTCCTGGCATGCTCGCGTAAAACCTTGCGTTGTTCTTCTTCTTCTTTTTTTAGTGCCTTGGCTTCGCGCTCTTCGAGGAATGCATTGAGGTGGTTCAGTGCAATCTGGAAAGAATCTGCCTGTAGTTCAAATTCGTTGACCAGTGTGGTGACGATTTTATCCAGATGGCCAAAGACTTCATCATTGCGATCATTTACGCCAATACCAACATGGGCAATTTTATCTAGCAGCACACGTGCTGGATGATCGTCATAGATAAAGAATTCCTGATCTATCATCGAAGCTTTGATCACAGGAATTTGCAGGCGTAAAAGCAACGTCTTAATGCTGTCAGAAATATTATCGTCATCAATGATGGCATCGAAAATAAGCTCGATGAAATCGATAGTTTTTTCAGCAATGCGATTGATACTTTTGGTGACAACACCACCGGAGGTTTTGGCGATTTCTGCAAGTACCGCCTGTTTGATGGCTTCGCCATCGTATTGCGCAGTTCCTGCATTACTGAACACAGGGTTTTGCTGAACACTTGAAAGAGCGCTCAATATTTCCTGATGGCCATAATGCTGGCCTGAGGAAACGGGGAAAAATTCGGCGCTATCTGCTGATTCGGTATTATCATCTGTTGATGGCATTAGTGGTGCGCCACCCAGATAATTTCCAACTACTTCACCAATCTGATTAGCGGGCATGCCCGCGCTGGTGTGTTGATAGCCTGTAGTGGCAGAAGAGGCAGCGCCATTTTCTGGTGAAGTTGAGCCAGCACCGCCCTGTGACATGCCATGACCGGAAGCCTGACCGTTGGCAGGTACGCTTCCTCCATTAGTGTTCATGCCTTGTGGCATACTCTGAGCACCGCCAGAAGAACCATGCCCCGGGGCTGCTGTCATTGCATAGCCGCCCTGATTCATGTCATGTTCAGGATTGTACTGCTCTTCTGCATTAGCCTCTGTTTGTTCGGCTACAGGTGGTGCGTGTTGCCGTCGATTTCTTGATGCTGATTTATTTGTATGAAGTTTGATCTGGGGAAGAATGTCAGCATCGATCAACAGATTGTTGATGGCATCGTAAGTTTTGCCTAACTGTAGAGCAACGTGGTCATTGAAAAATTTGAATAGTATTTTTTTGTTGGCAAGATCAAAATAGTCAGCGAGTGCGTCGTCAAAAGCCTGAAAGACATTAATAGGCTGAAGTGCTTTTTTGTAAAAAATATCCGGTGTTTGAAGAGCAAGGTGTTCCAGTCGAGCTTCAAGATGGGATAGCGGTTCACCGAATTTCCCTGCCACACTACCTCCCATGCTCTTGACCATGACCATGTCTTCCATTTCGTCCTGCCCGACCAGGCTGAGTTCGCCCTCGCTATCTTTTTTCGCTTTCTTTTTTTCAGCGGCAGTTTCTAAAAAGGGGCGTAGATAGGGGGTGACGGCGTTGATGAATTCGGTAGAAATGTTATCTTTGAGTGCGCGGGTATCACGCATTAACTCAAAATAACGGTTTTGCTCTTTGTTGGTGTCGGCTGCTTCAGCCATCTCAAATAGTGCTTCATCGGTCTTGATGAACATCTCGGTGATGGATTCCTTGAGATGTGTGTAGAAGTTATTTCTTATCTCAGAGATCAAATTTCCGTATTGATGTTTGGCAGATGACATAATAATTAATGACTATTTAAGTCTTTTCCATGTTGGGTTGTATATTAATTTTAATTATACAGATTTATACTTAATCTAGGTCAAGTATTTTGCTTGTATGTGATGGAAGTGCTTGACTTTAATGATAAAAACACAAGAGCAATAAGGTTTTTTTGTGCATTTGATACATAATTGAGCTAAGGTATCGTCTGTTTGTTTATAAAAGTAGATGTATTGTTGCGCATAGCCATCTGACTACTATGCTTTCACTAGCGGCAGGCTGTTTGTTAGCTTAAGCCGGCTGTTCTATTAAAATGTAAAAAATCATATCCATAATCACTATTGTATGTATTAACCAAGAGTTATTAAGATGGACGATCAGTCTAGCCAAAAACCAGAGATATTGATTGTTGATGACTCCAAAGTCATCCGCAAAGCAGCGACTAAGATGCTGGGTGATGGCTATGTTATTCACGAAGCCGTCGATGGACGTGATGGTTGGCAGCAAATTCAGCAGAACGGCGCAATTTCGGTGGTGTTTACCGATATGCAGATGCCAGTGATGGATGGTATGGAGCTGTTAAATAGTATTCGTAGTGCTGATGATGAGCGTATTGCAGCACTGCCGGTAATTATGATCACCGGGCAGGGTGATACTGACGAGGTCAAGCAGGAAGTTTTTGAAGCGGGTGCAACAGATTTCATCGCCAAGCCATTTAGTTCTATCGACCTGTTAACTCGAGCTAAGTCGTATGCACAGTTAAATGCCAAGGTGGTGGAGCTTGAGAAACAGACAGGGCACGATAAGCTTACCGGTCTATTTAATGCCAAGAGTTTTGAAGAGCAGGGTGATAAGGCATTATCGTTTGCCGCACGCCACAGTCTCAGTATTTCTACGGTGTACCTCGATATAGATGGTTTTCAGGATATATATCTGTCGCATGGAAAATCGGTAGCAACACAAATTATAATTGCCGTCGCCAAGCGTTTTGAAACGGTTCTACGCACTGAAGATGTGGCGGCCAGAATTGGTGTCTCTAAATATGCCCTGTTATTACCCTTAACTAATCATACGCATGCCAAAATTGTGGTCGATCGAGTCAGAGCGGCTATTAACAAGCTGGTGTTTGATACCGGTAAGGAAAAAATACGTATTGTATTAGCGGCTGGCATGACCTCACCCGAAGCTAAAGAAGAAATGCGTTTTGCCGATATTATGGAGCAGGCCGATAGCACTCTGAAACGAGCTTTAAGCAAGGTGGGTGAGAAATTAGCTAGCTTTGTTGAAGCGCAGCCCAGGCAGGAAGAAGAGCCCAAAGATATTGAGCAGGAATTACAACAGGCATTCAATATGATTCTTGAGGGCAATTATTTCAAGATCAAGCGAGATCATTTAGAAACGCTGGTAGAACGTTTAACTCCTTTCATGGAATATGTGGGAAACCAGAATGATCTGGCCACTGATGAGATGACTGAATAGTATCCTTATATGGCACTTGAACTTCAAAGCGTTTTACCCAAAGAAGCCTGGCAAATCTGTCAGGAAAACTCACGGGCCTTATTGATAGACACACGTTCCAGTATGGAATATTTATTTGTTGGTCACCCAGTTGGCGCCATTCATTTGCCCTGGATCGACGAACCAGACTGGGTAGTTAATCCTCATTTTGTTACTGACATAAGAAAATTAATTCTGGGCGGTGTGTCAGGTGGTACTGATGATAGTGTACCCATTATTTTAATTTGTCGAAGTGGTAAGCGCTCGAAAGAAGCGGGTACTAAATTGATAGAAGCCGGCTTTGCGAAAGTGTTTAATGTTGAAGAAGGCTTTGAGGGTGAGCTGGATGATAAGCATCATCGTAGTACCTCAGGTGGTTGGCGGTTTCACGGTTTGCCATGGGAACAATGTTAATCATATAAAACATATTGAGAATGGTAGATAAAACAACAAATGAAGAATGGAAGTCCCAGCTAACAGAAGAACAATACCGTATCACTCGTGAAGCAGGTACGGAGCCAGCTTTTACCGGTCAATATTGCAACAATAAAGAAACTGGCATTTATTGCTGCGTTTGTTGCAAAGAGCCATTGTTTAGTTCTGAAGAAAAATATGATTCAGGTTCGGGCTGGCCGAGTTTCTGGCAGCCGATAAATAATAGAAAACTGGAAGAAATAAAAGACAGTGCTCATGGCATGACCCGAGTTGAAGTGCGTTGTCCTTCCTGTGAAGCGCATTTGGGTCATGTGTTTGAAGATGGGCCAGCGCCAACTGGTTTGCGTTATTGTATTAACTCAGAATCACTGATTTTTAAACATGCATAAAAAAGAAGCATGGCTTTACAGGCCATGCTTCACGAGTTTCTAGCAACAACTACCGCAGCAGCTGCCACCGGGTTTAATCGCTTCAATGCTGGCTGATAAAACATAATCTTCTACACCACGTCCAGGTGCCCAGTCCTTGATAAATTCTTTGGAATCATCTTTAGGGGTGATTTTTATATCCGTGAAACCACTGTCTAGCAGTATGGTTTCAAGTTCTGCAATTAAAGATGCACCCGCCATGCAGCCCG
>CBFCZV010000074.1:0-5992 GCA_965602855.1 uncultured Gammaproteobacteria bacterium
GGTTAAAAGTGTCCGTTAAACTGGGGGAGGTTCACTCTGACCCCAATTATTTTACTACCCCCGGAATTCCTTGAAATTAAGGAGTAAAAAAAGGAGGCAGTCCCCTTTAATTCATTCCAGATAGGCCGGTAGTTCGGTATATATATTGAATTTACTAAGGTCGTTGCTGATCATTGATTTGATAGACATCAACGATTTAATCTCCCTTACGAGTCTATTATTTTCATTTGTATTTCTAGAAATGCAGTTCGCCCACTCGAGAGCTGCCGGATCTCTGGTCCAGCCTGTGATGTCAGGTTTAACGCAACTCTCTTTTAATTCGGTTAATTGGCCATTGATACCATTCCAGCAGTTTGCGAAATGTAGAGCAAAAGCATAATTGTGTTTGTCTGGATATTCATATAAGTCTTCCTTGCAGTTTAAGTCGCCAACTATCAGGTTGTTCACATTTACGTTAGTTATCGGTTTATGTGATCTGACTTCCCTCTCTTTTTTTGCCTCCCGTTCCATGTGTGCATCGAGTTCTTTTTGTAAAGCATCGATATCCATAGTCAGATTGCCTAGATCTTGAATGATCGTCTTTACGGTGACGAAATTAAGATCTGGTTTCCCGTAAGCAGTGAGAAAAGATTTGTTTTTTTGTATGGTTATCTTGCCGTTGCGTTTCTGTGTGATGACTTTGACTACATTTTCTTTGCCGTAGGTCTCGAATATCTTGTTGATTTCGGCTTCATCATTTGTTGCGGCATGACTAAGTGACTGTTGAGTGTTGAATGTAAACGCAACTAGAGTGCATATACGAAGGAGTGAGTGAAAGCTAACAGTTTGCATTTAAAATCCCTGTCGTATGTTTATATTCGTTAGAAATACTATCTGTGAAATATTATTTATCTCATGAACCTGAGTACATTATAGCTTATTCTCGGGATTGACATAAAAGGGGTCAAAGCCCTTTACCCCAAATAACTATCCACAAACCGCCTGAGTATCTCCTGTGCAAACGGTGTGGGTTTTCTACTGACTTCTTTTGTTAGTGCTTCTGTTTCATGCGGTTCGAAATAGCCGTGATTCGCGTAGCCCGTAGGCACGAATAACGCGGTAAGGTGCAATAAACGTGCTCTATGTAGGGTGCAATAAGCGCAGCGCATTGCACCGAATGAATAAAGCTATAACACTTGCTCTCTTCTTGATAATTAAGAAAGATACTTATACCTACGGTTTAAGATTATGCTATAAAGTAATAATGCAGTATTCTGAAATCTTTATGGTGCAATGCACTTCGTTTATTGCACCCTACGCGCTGTGATCCGACCCTGATTAATCTTCAAACGTGAGAGTTAATATGGAATTTAAAATATACGACTTAAAGCATGTACCTGAAGAGGTAAAGCTTCGCCTCAAACTCTTGTTAAAAAGTAAAAGAATACGGTTTTATGAAAAATCAAAAGGCCGACATTCCAACACTGCTCTTTGGGTAAAAAATAAAATGCAATCCATAAAAGCCCAAAAAGTTATTGATACCTTCGAAGAAGAGTGGCGAGAAAATGCAAGAAACCACAAAATATCAAGTCAACCACCAAAAGACATACGTTTTAAAATAATCATATTTGTAATAACTTTAATTTTATCATTTTTTGTATTTAGTCTTTTTTTATAAAACTACGTGCTGAAATATTATGGTGCAATGCACTGCGTTTATTGCACCCTACGAGCTTTTGTTTCATTTTATTTTGGGGAATAACATGCCAGCAAAGACGGTTAATGAAGAGGCCGCTCAAACAGTATCCCCTCGCCAGTGGATCAGATTAGTTGTGGTGTATCTCCTAATCCCGCTGATTTTATTCATATGCGGTGGGGACCTCGGCTGGTGGCAGGCGTGGCTATATGCCATGCTGATCCTGGCCGCTGGTATTGGTGGGCGCATGTGGGCGGAACAACGACATCCCGGATTAACAGCCGAAAGACAAAATATTGAAAATATCCAAAACGCAAAAGCCTGGGACAAAGTGCTTGCTCCACTGATGGCGGTGAGTCTCGTGTTTCCTATGGTCATTGTAGCAGGGCTGGACCACCGCTATAACTGGTCCTCCGAATTTCCGCTATGGCTCATCGTGATTGGCTTCATTTTGATCTCGCTCGGATACGCTTTCGCTGCATGGGCATTGGCAGAGAACCGCTTTTTCTCCAGCGTGGTGCGCATTCAGACGGATCGAGGGCATGTGGTGTGTGACAGTGGCCCGTACCGGTTTGTGCGGCATCCGGGTTATGCCGGAAATATTCTTGCACTGTTCGGTATTGTTCTTGCTCTGGGCTCGGTATGGACACTGATTCCTGCGGCGGTAGCATCAATTATCTCGGTGATTAGAACCGTGCTTGAAGACCAGACTTTACAGGAAGAGTTACCAGGCTATCGAGACTACGCGCGACGCGTGCGCTATCGGTTGATTCCTGGGATATACTGAGAGACCTGAGTGGTAGATGTCCCAGATCAAAAACACCCAGGTCAGAGAGCGATTGTTCCTAATATACGCCATTGTTAATAAATCAAAGGCTCAGACTCCTTAAAAATAATCAGAACTATCGCACACCTAAATTCAAACATCATCAACAAGAGGGAATACAAATGCTAAAAAAATTCATTTCAGGAATCATGTTTGGAGCAGGGTTTTCAATTTCATGTGTTGGTATATATACAGTTTGGATGTTCTTTGTCATACCTGCTGTTTTCAATTCGCAAATGGTTTCCAGTGAAACTTTTACTGAGAGCCCTCCAGCTAGCGAGCAGTACCCTTATATTGAGAACTTCCATGACTTGCCAGTTAATGAAAAAATAGAAAAATCTACAGCTATTCTAGTAACAGAAATTCATCAGGACGAAAATGAAAAATACAAAAATACAGTTGTGGAAGTTTTAAAACAGGATGAAGGCGTAGAGTTGTATTATAAAGTAGGTGATACATACGAAGATTATGATCAGTATGATGAAAATGATGATTTCATTCCAAAAGGCCTTATTGTGTTTATGGGGGGCAACCCAGCAGGCATGAGATTTTCAGTTAGCTACACTGGTGAAAGGATTGATGGTTTAGGAGGCATACCATTGGCTCTAATGCGAGAAAAATGTGAACCATAACAACTCGTAAGCCATGAGAATCAAAGGGTCAGACTCTTTATGAAACTAATCCACAAAGCTACCACACTAGAAGAAGCCCAAGAAATCAAAACGCTTCTCGAAAATGCAGGTATTCCTGTCTCCCTTACTAATAAAGGCTTGGCGCAGTTGCGAGTTCTTTTTATCCCACATCTGCTTGGGGTGTTTATATACAATTCTTCACAATACAAGGATGCGATTGCTTTACTAAAAAACAAAAATCATATTGTTAGAAACCCAATAGATGTTGATGCGTTTTATGAATCTATAAACAGCCCGGATATGAAAGCAAATGCTTATCAGGCAATGAACCGCTTTCTTCTAGGTATGGTTTTATTTGGTGTGATTTGTGTGGTGCTAATGTATGCACTTAGCCAGGCCAAGTAGGCTGGGCAAGATTTTTTTAACTCTAATCCCTTTATTGCTATAATCCCAACACCTTGAAAAACGATCCCGCCAACCTAAAAACCCCATTGAATTCCAAAAAACCACCCCCATTATAAAAGTAAGTCACGTTCACCAGCCTCATCTCACTATCTCAGGATCATCTACATTGGAACCCTACAACTATGAATGATTATTCAAAATTCCTGAATGAAGTCGAAAGCTTTAATAAAAAATACGCTTCAATTTATATTAACTGCGAACTTGAACCACTGGTTATGCCATTTTGGTCGTGGCAGGAAATCCAAAAAGGAATGGGCTTAAGGCAAGGTTGGGAAGTTGATGTTACGCTAACCCCGTTTTACGGTGACTGGCATGAGCTGTTTTGCCTAAAAGAAACTACCGGCGAGATTATAGCGCTGGATGATAATCGAGAAGAAATCTGTAAGTGGGCTTCCATTGATGATTTTAAACGTTGTCTTTCCGTAGAAGAAATTAAATACGATGATGAGCCACATATTGAAAAAACATCACATTTCTCTGAGTTTGTGAAAACACATTAATTTGTTTCAAGAAAACAGAGGGCCTACGATCTACGTGCTGCCCCCGTTTCTTCCCATATCAAAAACCAGCTATTTTTATCAGCTGTCTTCCTATAGACTCCGCCCTAAATTTTTTGCTTATTAAATATCCCTTTATCCCTTTCTAACAAGACACAAAACCAATGACTGATAAAACGATAGTAACGCACAACGGTAATTTTCATGCAGATGATGTTTTCAGTATCGCTGCACTTAAGAGCATATTCCCTTCTTTTAAGCTCATTCGCACACGTGATGCAGAACTTATCGCCAAGGCAGATATTGTGCTTGATGTAGGCGGCGTATATGACCCGGATACAGAGCGTTTTGATCATCATCAACGTGGTGGTGCAGGTGAGCGCGAAAATGGTATTCCCTATTCCTCATTTGGTTTAATTTGGCAGAAATATGGCCTGGGAATATGCCGGGGTAACCAGGACATAGCTAATTCTGTTGATAAAGGCCTGGTATCAAACATTGATGCCATCGATTGTGGTCATGTTGAAGGTGTTATTAAAGGTATTACCTTGAGCCAAACTATTTCAATGTTTAACCCGACCTGGCAGGAAGATAGTGACTTTGATACCTGTTTTGATGAAGCGGTTGATTTTGCATCGCGCGTTTTAACACGATTCATTGCATCGGCTAACGGTGGCATTAGTGCGAAAGCAATTGTGGCTAAAGCGATTGATAATGCAGAAGATCCAAGAGTGATTGTATTAGAAAAATATACCCCGTGGAAAAGAACGGTTCACGCCTTATCTGAAGAGGCTTTATATGTGGTTTACCCATCTCCGTCTGGCCATTGGAGAATTCAAACAGTCCCTGTTGAACTAGGTTCATTCGAAGACAGAAAATCGCTGCCTAAACCATGGTCTGGCTTATCCGATAAAGAGCTTCAAGAAGTGACTGGTATTGATGATGCCATGTTTTGCCATAATGGTTTATTTATTGCGGGTGCAGAATCATTTGAAAGCACGATGAAAATGGCAGCCATTGCACTTAAATAATAAACTCAGCCTACGCGCTACTACTATTAACTGGAGCAACATCAATGGCGGCTGAGACTTCACCTAATCAAATGTCTGACGAACTACGAACAAAGGTTCTAAATCTTAAGGCGGAAGACATTGGCTTAACAAAAGAAAACTTTCCTCATCCAGTGATAGCCATAATTATGGAAACAGGCTTTCCAGAAGGCTCGTTTACGCTTTCATCAGTAGCCGATGGAAGCACAAGCCTTTACTTTAGTAGCGGCGGTGGAGTCATCGGAGGTGGAGAGCATGATGCTGTTCTTGAAGCATCAGATTATTTATTGTCAGGTGCCCAGCATTTCCATGACAAAACTAAAATGGTAACAGACTTCCCAAAACCTGAGGAAGGTGACGTTATTTTCTATTTAGTCACTTTTGATGGTGTGCGCTCATATACAGCGACAGAAGAAAACTTAGGCAACGAAAAAGACGAGCTATCAAGTTTGTTCTTTGCTGCGCACAAGGTAATAACAGAACTAAGAAAAATTGATGAAAAACAACACGGTAAGGTGCAATAAATACA
Organism: uncultured Gammaproteobacteria bacterium; assembly: GCA_965602855.1. Classification (GTDB taxonomy): domain Bacteria; phylum Pseudomonadota; class Gammaproteobacteria; order SZUA-229; family SZUA-229; genus LH-M37. The sequence goes on from CBFCZV010000074.1 coordinate 5,674, forward strand.
CCCTTGGCGTCTCTGTGTGGTGTAGGGTTCTTGTGATGCTGGCTTTCGGTCTGGTGACAGTCTTTAACACTGTCGCGGCCGAGTCGCGTTACCTTGTCTACTATAATGCCAGTGCTGTGCCCTTGCTGGCCGCCGCTGACGCAGATTATACCCACGTTATCGTTTCCTTCATCACGCTCGGCCCGGTGGTTGACGGCCAACTCACGCTGCTATCGCCAAAACAAATGTCTGGGCAATGGTCGGATGTGGCCAGGCTCAAGGCGACGGGTAAGCGGGTCATGATCTCCTTCGGTGGTGGCGATATGCGGGCGGATGATTA
>CBFCZV010000075.1:0-5940 GCA_965602855.1 uncultured Gammaproteobacteria bacterium
CTTTCCATTGGTATGTCTGGGCAACTCTCCTGGGAGGCGTTGATTATTGGCTTATTGCTGGTGCCATTTATCTTCATTAAGTCAGCATTGTTTTTTGCGCTTATGACCCGTTTCAAGCTGCGGGCACGAACCTCGCTACTAGCAAGCCTGAACCTGACTAACTACAGTGAATTTGGCCTGATAGTCGCCGCGATAGGCGTAACGAATGGTTGGCTGGATACCCAGTGGCTGGTTGTGATTGCAATCGCACTTTCATTATCTTTTGTTATTGCTGCCCCACTAAATGATATAGATGACAGGATTTATGCTCGGTTTAGAAACCTCTGGATGAAGTTTCAGCATAAACAGAGACTTGCAGATGATATGTTGCTGGATATGCATGGAGCCACCATTGCAATCTTTGGTATGGGCAGGGTAGGTGGTGGTGCTTATGAAAAGATGCACGACCTTCACGGCGCGACAGTAGTCGGCATTGATTTTGATATCGAGCGAGTTCACTGGCATCAGTCAGTAGGGCGCAAAATTTTGCATGGTGATCCGAGTGATGCTGACTTCTGGGATAAAATTGAGCAAGACCACAGCATCAAGCTCGTTATGCTAGCGCTGCCAACTCTTCAGGCCAATCTGGACGCTTTGGAGCAATTGCGGAGAATATCTTTTTCTGGAAGCATTGCTGCAATAGCAAGATTTTCAGATGAAGAGCCATTGTTACGGAACTCAGGTGCCACTGCCGTGTTCAATATCTATACAGAGGCTGGTGCTGGATTTGCAGAACATGTTCAAGGGCGACTCAAAATTGACTAAGAGTCGTTTTTTGTTATTGGGTCTGGTTAAAATAACTAATTTCAATTTAAATTTGTCGGATAATGAAAATAAATAAAAAAGAATACATTGCCCCATGGGAAAAAGCATTTAATCTGGTTCTAAGTCCATTAGAAGAGTTTATTCATCGCCAGACTACCAGCGGTATTCTGCTTATGATCTGTGCCATTGCCGCGCTCGCTATTGCCAATAGTCCGTGGAATGAGGCCTACCATCATTTTCTGGAATTGAAGTTTACGATTGGTGTAGAAGGCTTTCAGTTATCACAATCACTCCATCACTGGATCAATGATGGTTTGATGGCTCTGTTTTTCTTCGTGGTTGGTTTAGAGCTAAAGCGTGAGATTCTGGTAGGGGAACTTGCAAATCTCAAACTGGCAATGCTTCCAATTTTTGCGGCAATGGGTGGTATGCTGGTGCCTGTTCTTATTTACGTTAGCATCAACCCTGAAGGTCATGCACTTAATGGCTGGGGTGTGCCGATGGCCACAGATATTGCCTTTGCTCTGGGTGCTTTGGCGCTACTGGGTAATCGAGTACCAAAAAACCTGCTGACTTTTCTTGTGGCTCTGGCAATTGTTGATGATCTGGGTGCTGTTTTAGTTATTGCTCTGTTTTATACAGAAACCATAAATTTTTCTGCCTTGATGATTGCGGGCTTTTTGTTGTTACTGCTGATCGCATTTAATCTTGGTGGTATTCGTCGTCCTTTGCCTTATATGATGGTTGGTGCGGTGCTCTGGGTTGCTATGTTACAGAGTGGTGTTCATGCGACGCTTGCCGGCATCTTTTTAGCTTTCACTATTCCAATGCGTCCAAAATATAATGCTGAAAGCTTTTTATCTCATATTAATGAGATGGTTGTGCATATTAAAAATGCCTATCAGCATGAAAAAAATATTGTTAAGAATGTCGAGCTACGAAGTCGGGTTCAGGCATTGGAGGAAGGGGTGCATCTGGTGCAAGCGCCTGCCCAGATTCTGGAACATAAAATGCACCTACCCACTGCATATATTGTTATTCCAATTTTTTCACTGGCCAATGCAGGTATTCCTATAGACATGTCTTCTCTAGGTACGATTATCACTCACCCCGTTTCAATGGGTATTGCTGCTGGACTGGTTTTAGGGAAGTTGATCGGTATTGCTGGTTTTTCCTGGCTCGCGGTAAAAATTGGTTTGACAGTACTTCCAAAGGGTGTGAATTTTAAGCACATTGTGGGTGCCGCGTTAATGGGGGGTATTGGTTTTACTATGTCGATATTTATTGCAGAATTAGGTTTTGCTCATCATGCCCATGACCTGTTGATGGCCAAAACGGGTGTTCTTTTTGCCTCAGTTTTTGCAGGTGTTTCAGGTTTTCTCTGGCTGTATCTGACGGCTGAGAAAAATGAGGAATAATTAGTATGTTGTTAATTATGATTTGAGTGAGAAAATTTTATTAATGTCTGTTTAATAAATATCTGTTGTTATAAAAAACGAAGCCCGGATAAACCGGGCTTCGTAGTTCTTCTTAAGTATCTTTATGATACCTGTCTCTCACGCTGTAACTAATCCGTTACATCAGCACCTTCCTCGGCTGGGTCAACATCTTCAGCTGGATCATAACCTTCTGGCAGACTGTGTGCGATACCTTTGTGGCAGTTGATACAGGTCTTGGTTGGTTTTTTACCATCCTCTATTTCCCAGATGTGTGGATCATGTCGTTCTGCACTACGATCTTCCTGTTTTTCCAGGTCCATCGAAGTAAAGTCGTGACAGTTGCGGCACTCACGGGAGTTTGTACTCTCCATTGCTTTCCAGACATTTTTTGCCAGTTCTAAGCGTTTGGCTTCAAATTTTTCTGGTGTATCAATGGCTCCGGTGATGAAGTGATGATATAACTCATTACTTGCTTTGATCTTACGGATCACCTTGTGAATCCACTCTTTGGGAACATGGCAATCCGGGCAGGTTGCACGTACACCGGTACGGTTGCTGTAGTGAATGGTTTCCTTGTATTCCTGATAAACATTTTCTTCCATTTCATGACATGAAATGCAGAACGTTTCAGTGTTCGTCATTTCCATCGTCCAGTTAAAACCACCCCAGAACATAACACCGAGAACCATACCCGCTAACAGGATTGTTAATGTCCCGCGTTGTAATCCAGCTATCATAAGACTTACCTTTAGTTAAAGTTGAAAAATATTATTTGGTGCGAACGTACTTGGTGCCAACAAAGTTGTTCTCTACCAGAGGATCAGCTTTAACTTGAGGGGCATGACACTGGTTACAGTTGTAACGAAGACCGGATACTTTTTTCAGCTCCTTACCATCGCGATTTATAAAGTGACTTTTGCCAACCATGGGTGCTTTTTCTTTTTTGTATGTCGCCTTGCTATGGCACTTCATGCAGGTGTTTATTTTCAGAGTGATCTTGTCTTTGTCAATTTTGTGAGGAATCATGGGTGGCTGCTGTTTGTAAGAACGTCCAAAGCCGTCCTTTTGTGTAGCCTGTTTAGACTTGATGGCCTTATTTGCAGAAGCATTCAAGTCGCGATCCCCTCGCAGGGAACTGATATCTTCTGCACTAATAGCTGGGCTTGCGGTCAACATCATACCGAAAGTGGTTATTGCAATTATGAGAATTTTCTTCATGTTTATCTCCGTTTCTTTTTTACTGGATGATTAATGAACCCGGGCATGTGAATTGCTGTTTTGCTCAACATCATTTCCGGAATTTTTTGTTGTATTATTAAATCGATTGCCGTAACTGAAAACATCAGGTGCGCATACATCGATGCAACGCCCGCAATTGGTACACTGGTTTGACAGGATGACTGGTCCGATACCTTTATCGCTACCTTTGAGTGCTGGTTTGATAACCTGAGGCTCGGGACAAACTGCAAAACAATCCATGCAGTCATCACAGGCATCACGGTTAACCGCAGTCACCCTCAGTGGTGTCCGATAACTTAACAAGCTATAGAAAGCACCCACAGGGCATAAATGACCGCACCAGCCGTTTCTTGATACCAGCAGGTCAAACAGGAATATGCCCAGGATTAAAATCCAGGCCATACCCAGACCGTAGACGATGCCGCGAAACATCATGGATACTGGATTAAACAGCTCCCATACAATACTTCCGGTTATCACAGGTAAAATCACGGTTAATGCCAGAACCCAGTAACGGGTGGAACGTGACATATGTGAACCACCCCGGATTTCCAGTTTGCGGCGCAACCACGAAGCGGCGTCGGTTACCATGTTTACCGGGCAGACCCAGGAGCAATACACCCGACCACCGACCAGCAAGTAAAATGCCAGCACAATGGCCACACCAATAATTGCCTGATTTTCAGGCATAACACCTGAAATTAAAGCCTGTAGCAGTATGTGCGGATCAGTTAATGGCAGTGTGTCCAGAGTGAGGCTAAAGGCAAGATTGCCTTTGGCGATCCAGAGTCTGAACAAAGGTCCAGTCAGGAATACAGTTAGTATCGTTAGCTGACTCAGGCGACGCAGAATTAACCACTGATGGGCTTTGAACCAGCCCTTGGTGGTAATGGCTTGAGCTCCGATAATGTCTGATCTTGCCATCATCAATTCTCTGACCTTTTATTCAGCGTATCCAGCGGGTTTGAAGAAAATGGTGTTTTCTTCTGTTGCTGTTGCTCGATAATCAGGCCTTCGCCCTGCAGATCATAACGCACACCTTCGGGAAGGTTGTACTGATGTTCTACATCGGGTGTCACCAGTGCTTTTCCTGCTTTTGCTTTCTCCTGCCATCCCAAACGATAGTGTCTGCCCAGTTCTCCTTTTGCCAGATGCATGGGGAAAACTTTTATCGCAGCTTCTTCCATCACGCAGGCCTTTTCACACAGGCCACAGCCGGTACAACCATCAGAATGCACCACTGGAATAAACAGTGCGTGCTTGCCTGAGCGTTTGTTGTGCTGCATATTTAGCGTGATTGCTTCACCGCGCACGGGGCATACGTTATAGCAGACCTCGCAACGTAAACCGTGGAAGGCAATACAGGTTTCCTGATCGACCAACACGGCTAGACCCATTTTTGATTTTTCGATATCAGTCAGACTGTGATCAAGTGCATTGGTTGGGCAGTTAGTAATACAGGGGATGTCCTCACACATCTCGCAAGGGCCGGTGCGGGCGATAAAATACGGCGTGCCGGTTGGCGCGTCTTCACCCAGTTGAGCCAGAAAGAGAATGTCATAAGGACAGTCACGCACACACATTCCACAACGAATGCAGGCACCGAGAAAGTCTTCCTCGGGGATTGCGCCCGGTGGACGAATCGCGGTAGCCGGCAGGGAATCGGCACGGCGGGCATAAAAGCCCAGTCCTGTTCCCATCAGGCTGACACTACAGGCGGTTGCTAGCGTTGTGCTAAGAAACTGCCTGCGGTTGACCGTAGCTGTGTTTGATTGTGACATAACCTGTTGTTTTCAGTGTTTTGTGTGCCGCCCCGAAGGGCGGCACTTCAGGTTTATGCTTTGACGACTTTCACTGCACACTTCTTGTAATCCGTCTCTTTGGAGAGTGGATCAGTTGCGTCCAGTGTCACCTTGTTGATCAGGCGACCGGCATCAAACCAGGGCACGAAAATCAGGCCTTTGGGTGGCTTGTTACGGCCACGGGTCTCTACGCGTGCAGTGACCTCGCCACGACGGGATATCACTTTACACATAGCGCCATTACGCAAACGTCGTTTCTTGGCATCATCTTTATGCATGAATACCACTGCATCAGGTACCGCACGATAAAGCTCGGGTACACGACGGGTCATTGAACCTGAGTGCCAGTGCTCGAGTACACGACCGGTAGATAGCCACATATCGTATTCTTTATCGGGGCTCTCTGCGGCTGGCTCAAATGGGCCAAAGATAATGTTTGCTTTGCCGTCTGGTCTGCCGTAGAACTTCACGTCACCTTTGGCAACACCCTTCACGTGTGGATCGTAACCTTCGCGGAAGCGCCACAGGGTTTCCTTGCCATTGATAACCGGCCAGCGTAAACCGCGTGCTTTATGGTATGCATCGAATGGTGCCATTTCGTGGCCTTTCTTGGGAACATCTGCGGCAGAGTTGAACATGCGGTATTCTTCGAACAG
>CBFCZV010000076.1:0-5578 GCA_965602855.1 uncultured Gammaproteobacteria bacterium
GCATTATGTGCCACATTTTGTTGGGGTGAGTGCTTTCCGATAAAGTCGAGTTTGACACTGATTGTTTGTAAAGGCGCAGGCACTGGGTAAGAGCAGATGGTACAAAAACTATACTGTGCAGATTACTGAAGCATTGCATCAATATGAGAAATAAAAGGAATGTCGATAATGGATAAAAAATTAACAGACGAATTACTGGCAATGCAAGATGAAGACCAGCAAACCTTACAGGCTTTGATTGATAGCGGTGAACTGGGTGAGGTGGAGTATCACCCGGTGATGAAAGCCATTCATGAAAAGAACAATGCACGGATAAAAGAAATAATCGCGAAACATGGCTGGCCTGGTATTAGTCTGGTTGGAAAGGATGGATCTAAAGCGGCGTGGTTAATTATTCAACATGCGGTTTTAGATACGGAATTTATGGCTAGCTGCTTGTCATTATTGAAAGAGGCAGTCACAAACGAAGAAGCGGAAGGCTGGTGCCTTGCATATCTTGAGGATAGAGTGCTTACTATGGCTGGCAAGCCTCAAATATATGGTACGCAGCATGATATTAATGAGCAGGGCAGAGCGGTTCCGTTTGCAATTGAGGATCCTGATAAAGTAGATTTTCTACGCAAAAAGGTGGGGCTTGATAGCCTTGCAGAGGCGACAGATCGTATTCAGCAGCGCCATGATTTAACGCTCACTAATCGTGAGCACGGTAGGTTGGGGTGAGTGCTTTTTGATAAAGTCGAGTTTGAGCCTGATTGTTCTGACCCCGATTAATTCCGATTAATTGCACACTACGCGCTAGGTTTTTTTAGCTTGAGAAACTCAGTGAAGAAGTTGGCAGAAATAGCTAAAAACAGACCAGGAATAATAAATACTAGAACTTTTAAATTTGATATTAAATCGTTTTTTATTTCTTCTTCTAGTGATGATTTGGTTGTTGTGTTAATGAATAGCTCTAGGTATGAGCTATATGCGCCAATGAAAAATACGGCGCATATTGTTAGCACTAAACCCCAAAAGAGATAGCCATAATAAATAGGTTGTTTTAGTTTTATAAAAAAAATAACAGGTATAGCAATCATGAATAATAATATTACATAAGCAATATTAAGGTATGTAGCCTGATCTTGTAGTGTTAAGCCCATATGTGATCCCTTATTGATGTTTTATAAGCGTAGTGCAATTCATGGTGAAAAAATAAGACGCTCTCTTTATTTTTGATATGTAATATTGATCCGTTATTAATTTTTATATTTACTTGTCGGGATTTATATTGCTACCAACTAAACTACCGATGATGCCGCCAGCAACCATGCCCACTGGTCCAAAAAAGCGTCCTATTGCTGCACCAGTAGCAGCATATGATACTGTGTTTGTGACTATGCTTTTCTTTTTATTCTTTTCAGATAGTGGAGCGTTTTTAACGCCGTTTTTTGATCGTACAGAGTAATTAGTATTGTTGCCTTTTTCTCGATTGCATTTTAGGCACGCGCAAAACAGGTTGTTTAAATGATCGGTGCCGCCTTTAGATTTTGGCTTAGAGTGCTCTACCTCCCATGCGCCGCGGCTTCCGAAATTACCATGATTTTTAAATACTACTGGTTTATGGCAAAGGTGACATTTTCCATCGGTTTTATCAAAAATTTTGTTTAATCGTTCATTTGTTAGTTTCATGCTCTTTTCCCATAAAGAGGTTAATTATTTTAAGAATTAAAAAAGCCCTTTACCCATCGATAGAATCTCTGAACTATTCCATCACGCTTTTGATCAAGTGCTTCATAATAGGTGCATAATCGTTCTTCATCGTCGCGACGACCTGCAATGATTTGCTCAGGCGTCCACTTATTGGCCCATTTAATTTCCCCTCGAGTTATCAAATAGTGCGATTGGCATTTTTGCTGCCAGTTCCCAACAGAGGGTCGAAGTGTCGAGCCTTTTTCAGTTTCCACAAAAGACCATTCAGTTGGGCTTAATGGTGTCCTAATTTTAGAACCGCATCCACACGCACAAAGATGTGCTGCAGCACCAAATTTTTCTGAAACATAGAGCACACCTAATTCCAACTCCTTCGGCATATAGTGGACTCGCTCTAATTTAATTTTCATTCAACTCTGTCTCCCCGACTATCTTAAGATCACCTACCTCAAACAAGAGATTGAAGTTGTGTATCTCTTCGAAATAGAAACCGCGCAGCTGCTTAAATCTTAAGACAGCCAAACAAGCATTGAGAGCATTGAGTTCACCGATTTGAATATTGGCTTTATAAAGATTGTCCGGATTTTCCGATTCCTCAGACCACCCCTTATCTCTTACAGCTTGTCCTTGCTCAGCAGGATAATAAGTCGTACGCAACATACCGTTGAGTGAGTTTTGTTTACGATTTAGTCCCATTCCTACATCTATAAATGGGATACCTTTTGAAATAAGCAAATCAAATATACCAGCACGAGACGAGCCTTTATCAACACATACGAATGCAAAAGTTACTCCTTCAAAATCATCACTGCACGAAGAATCAATGAATTTGGCCACAATAGATATCCCAGTACGGAAATTGTCATATCGAGAATGATAGACCTCCGCCTTTCTCTTGCCCAATTCGTCATCTTCAAGTTTGCCTGGAGAGCGAAAGGCGTTGTGTACATGAAACTCATCAAGGTCGAATGCCCGAATTTCCCTTACTGGTGTCTTTACGAGGAAATCTAGAACATATGCACCAGTCCCACCGAGGCCAATCACCGCAACTACATCGTTCTTGAAATTTTCAGATAGGTCTGTGATTTCTGCTCTACTTGTTAGCGTGTCTTGGAACTTAAATACAGGGTCTGATTCCACTGCTTCTACCACACGAAATGTATAGGGGTTGGCATCATGCAATTCGATAGCAGGACCAGATATGATGGCGACGTAACTTTCAATTTTCTCAAAAAAGTCCTGAAATTTTCCGGTGGCCCGAGGCTTATTTGAAAATGATCGCTGAACAATGACATCACTACAAGCGTCGCTCAAAGGAATTTGAATAGCGCCCCCACCGAGATTAGGAATTAGTGCACCATCAAGACCATAGGGTGCGGCCCCAGAAAAATAAATCTGGTGATCGTCCTGTTGAACCCGCTCTTTATCTACGAATACCAGCTTAGCTACTATTGCGCCAACCTGTAGGTTTCGTTGAGCATCCAAATACGGGATGTCACGTATTATCAGGCAATTGGAATCGAAGGCAACTGCATAGCCCTTCTCGACCAAACGCCGTATATCGTCGTTATGACTGACCAGTTTCTGAAACACTGAAGATCATTCCTTCCTTAACTTTAACCGTGGCACCAGGTGAGAATATTCCCTCAGGTTTATTTCCGTTGCCTTTCTTGTATTTAACCGAGTAAGTTATGTTGTTGTTTTGCGAGTAGTCTGGCACTTCAAGAGTGACCAGATCAGCATAACTAATATCACCTTTAGGCACCTCGTGTGGTGTGCCCTCAACGATGATGGTGACTGTGTTCTTATCATTGCTCATGTTCAGGTCTCCTAATTAACCTTTGGGTGGAAATGGATCATCGCCGTAAGTGTTACGTTCACGAATTTGACCGTTTGTGCCGTGAATAAACATTTCGGACTGTTGGTTTTGTGCGATTTCTTTGGCATCTTTAATAGCTTCTGCCTGTGTTGAGTGGACAGAAGTAGCTTTGCTATTTCCTGCGCCTTTAACCGCCCAGCCATTGTCGTGTGGTACTACATGTTGATTTTTCTTTGTCATAACAATTTACCTAATCATGTTTCATTATTGAAATTTAATTGCTAGAATCCAATCTATGGTGGTATAATTTCACATGTCAAATCAAATTGCAACTATAAAACAAGGAAAAAAATATGTCTAAAGCACTGTTTGATGTGGATGCATTTTACGAAGGCCTTGATAATGTTCGGAAAACTGGGAAATTAACTTGGAAAAAAGTAGCTGATAAAGCAGGTGTTAGTGCTTCGACATTAACACGCATGGCTCAAGGTAAACGACCAGATATTGACAGTATGGCTGCACTTGCTACTTGGTCAAATTTGAATGTAGACAATTATATTGTCGGACACAATCAAGTGAAAACGGCCCAAAACTCAATCGAAGAAGTATCGGCATTATTCAGAGCCGACCCTAGTCTCGATCCCAATGCAGCGGCTGCTATTGAAGCAATTGTTAGAGCCGCACATGAAAAACTTCGCAAGGAATGAAAAATGAAGTTAAAGAGGGGCTTCAAGAAAGAAACCAACGAATATGCGAAGGAGTTCAGGGAAGAGTTAAATAGAAAGCCCTTCGAACCTCTATGCCCTTTGGAATTAGCTGATCATCTTTTAATTCCAATTCTCAAAATCTCTGAACTTGAGGAAAAAGAAGCGGTTCGACACTTAACGATTATTGATCAAAATGTATTTTCTGCGGCTACTGTTTTTCACGGTAGAAAGCGAATAATTGTTCATAATGACTCGCATCATTTTCGTAGGCAGGCAGCGAATATAGCTCATGAGTTGAGCCACGCTATTTTAGGCCACCCTCCAACTCCTCCATTCACCGACAGCGGGGAGCGCTTCATAAATACGGAGATTCAGGAGTTTGAGGATGAAGCAAACTGGATGGGACCCAGCTTACTTATCTCGGAGGAGGCCGCACTGCATATAGTTAGTAAAAAGATTGCTATGTCTGATGCTGTTACATTATACGGAGTCAGCCAACAACTTATTCAAATGCGAATTAATGTTACTGGTGCAAAAAAACGAGTATCACACTACAGGAATTACAGAAAACCGGGGTCAGATCACAATACTTTCTAATATTAGAGAATACTGTGTTCTGACCCCGGTTTTTCCAACGGACTTTTCAGGAAAAAATCCAGTTAAACACCTGTTATTGCCATTTAACTGTTCCTAAGAAGTAGTAACATATTGTCCCTCATTTCAAAAACTAAGTGGATATCATGACAGTTGACCTAAATAGTCGTTACGGCTTAACTCCTGTGCATAGTGAAGTGGTAGATGCGTGCAAAATTATTGAGCCATGCAATGCCTTAGACATGGGCTCTTCCAATGGGCGTAATACCTTATACCTGAGCCAGCTTGGCTTTAACGTAATCGCAGTAGACAACAACCCCAGCGCTATTGATATGCTGCAGAAAATTGTGAGTGAAGAGGGGGTAGCCAACATTAAGGCACAGGTGTACGACATCAATAATGCCGGGCTTGGTGTGGATTATGGCTTTATTGCCTGCACCGTAACCTTAATGTTTTTCGACCCAGCTCGTGTTGATGCCATTATTGCCGATATGCAAGAGCATACCCTACCCGGCGGTTATAACCTGATTGTTTGCGCTATGAGCACTGAAGAACACCCATGCCCAGTTCACTTCCCTTTTACCCTAAGAGCAGGGCAGTTGCGTGAGGCTTACGAGGGGTGGGAGCTGATTAAGTACAATGAAGATTTAGGTACTATGCACAATGGCGCGCAATTGCAGTTTGCGACCATGTTGGCACGGAAACCTGGCTAGCCAGGTAGGCTGGGCACGATTTTTGTGCCCACGCGGTTGCTGAATGTCGGCAA
>CBFCZV010000077.1:0-5525 GCA_965602855.1 uncultured Gammaproteobacteria bacterium
GGTGCCAGCAAAAGCGGCAAGGATTTTTCTGCGTTTACAGGTTCGGGCTGTTTTACCTTAGCCAATGATTATTTAACTAAGATGAACAAGCAGACCATTGATTGGTCATTGGATGATTAGCACGGTAGGTTGGGGCTCCTCGTTCCCACGCTGGAGCGTGGGAACCAGAAAAAGGAGGTTCAGACCACAATTAATTCAGCAACGGTAACTTCAACCCTATTGGCTATGAACTTACTGCATGCGTAGAATGACTCTTATTAAACGTCAAAGCTCGGCAACAGGACTCTGTTATATGTTTCACTATCGTCATTCCTTTATTCCATTGATAATGCTATTCGCACTGGCTGGCTGTGACAATCAGCCAGCAGGCGATGGATCAGCACGCTCTGTCTCTGCCATTAAGGAATCCGGCACATTGATTGTTCTCACTCGTAATGCCCCGACCACCTGGTATATCGGACGTGATGACGAGTCGGCGGGTATCGAACACGATATGGCCGAAGCCTTTGCCGCTCACCTCGGGGTCAAGACGGAGTTTCGCATCAAGGAGTCGGTGCCGGAGATTCTGCAAGCACTCGAGCGGGGTGAAGGTGATCTTGCTGCGGCCGGAATCACTATTCTCGATGAACGTAAGCAACGCTTTCGTTTCGGTCCTGCCTATCAGGATGTGACCCAGCAAGTGGTCTGCCGCCGCGATAACGTGCAGCCCGAGGATGTGGAATCACTGATCGGCCTGAACATTGAAGTGCTAGCCGGTAGCAGTTACGCCCGACGACTGAAAACACTGAAACTGACAGAATATCCGGAACTGGCGTGGACAGAGACCGAAGACAAAACCACAGAACAGCTGATGCAGGAGGTGTGGGAAAATAAACTGGACTGCACCGTGGCCGACTCCAACATCGTTGACATCAACCGCCGCTATTTTCCGGAGTTGATTGCGCCCATGAACCTTTCACAATCACAGTCGCTAGCATGGGCGATGCCGCAACAGAGTGAATCGTTGCAGGCTGAAGCAAGCAAATGGTTCCAGCAGTTTCGCGACAGCGATCGCTTCGCCAGTCTGCTGGAGCGCTACTACGGCTTTTTTGAAGCCTTCGACTATGTCGACATTCAGACTTACCTCCGCCGCATCGATGATCGTTTTCCCCAGCATCAGGAATATTTCAAGTTAGCTGCCGAAAAATACAATGTCCCCTACCTGATACTCGCCGCGCAGGGCTATCAGGAATCACACTGGGATGCCAAAGCAAAATCACCTACCGGGGTACGCGGCATTATGATGCTTACCCTTAATACTGCCCGAGCTGTGGGCGTAAAAAACCGCCTCGATGCGAAACAGAGCATCTTCGGCGGTGCCGATTATCTATCCAGGATGACGAATCGTTTTTCCGAAGAAGTCACCGGCGAGAACCGCATCTTGATGGCACTGGCAGCCTATAACATCGGCCGCGCTCACATGCACGATGCCCAGACACTGGCCAGAAAGCAGGGCCTCAGCCCTCATCACTGGCGCGACATCAAGCAGGTGCTGCCACTGCTGGCCAGTAAAAAATATTACAAAGATCTCAAATACGGTTACGCCCGCGGCACCGAACCCATCCGCTACGTGCAACGCATACGCGAATACCAGCATGTCATGGAAAATCGCCTGGATTGAGGCTTAGGCATTCGTCCGATTATAATAATCGGGGGAAGTCCAGAGTAAAAATTATTCTATCGTTCCCACGCTGGAGCATGGGAACGATGGCAAAAACGTGTTTTCACTTATTTTAACGATATGAGAAATAATATGACAAATCAAAAACAGATAAACGAAAATCAAAAAATTGAATCACAACATGCAATGAATGCTAAAGCGACTGGATTGATAAACTGATGAACCCTACGTCTAGAATAGAGTGTGGACATATTCACCGAGTTAATCTTTGGAGTGGCTTGGCAAATCAGGGCAGGATATTACGCATTGACGAAAAACTTTTGTTTGGGAAGTCTGTATCTGAGCTTGAAGAGCTAATAAAGCCTATGATGGTGAAACATTACAAGAATGCTAGTGGCAACTATAAAAAAAACGAGCTGTCGTCTTATGTGTTTTATGATTTATCTGGAAACACGACTGAATTTTCTTTAGAGGAATTAGGCTTGGCGTGTGCAAAGAATGATATTGCACCGTAGGTACGATACTCATAAACATAAGCCACAACAAACACCTTCTTGTTAAATATCTAAGTTAAAATAGCGCACACGTGGGAAGCACTCCCCTCAAACCAATCAGATAGAAAAATATGTTAGATAATTTATTTAAACCAGCCTGGAAAAGCGGCTCAGTTGAGAAACGCCTGAAAGCTATTTCAGCAATGAATAGCGCAAGTTTAGAGAAACAGAAGATACTTGCTCAATTGGCCGCTGATGACGTGGATATTTCAATTTGTATTGCGGCAATCCAGAAATTAACGTCTGTCGCCACATTGCATGAAATTTCGATCAAACATGATAATAACTCGGTTCGTGGTGAAGCTGAGAAAAGGCTTAATGCATTAATCTCTGCCGGGGCTTCTCTTGATGAAGGTGGATACCGCGATTTGTTAAAGCAGTATCCAGCATTGACTGTACGCGTTGCCGCCTATGCTGAGTTAGCTTCAGTTAGAACTGAAGCCATACAAAGTTTAGCGGACAATCAACTTGTTGAAGTACTGGGTCTAACCGTTTACACAGACTCGCGACGACTGATCGCAGAAAGGCTGACAAATACCGAAGCGAACATTGAAGCACTTGAGTCTGCAAGGAAGATGCTGCGTGGAAAAGATAAGAATGCTGAGCGTTTAATTAAGACAAAAATAGATGAATTCAGAAGACAGGAAAAGCAGCATGCCGAAAATTTAGCAACGCTAGAAAAACTGATTAAAGATATCGAGTATCTCGCCAGTCGTGATTGGCGGGCTGAGTTTAAAGCTAAGTTACAGGTTAACCGAAACAACTGGGATGAGCTTGATTTCGAAATAGATGCAGACACGAATCAGCGTTATCAAACGGCCAGACAGATTATCGATGCTCGATTTGAACAACAGAATATTATTGAACAGGCGAAGCAGTCTCAGCAACAGCTGCTTGATGATCTAGACGCTTTTCTACGAGACATAACAGGCAGGGATTTCACCAACTTGTTAGAAACACACGCCGTAACGTCAACTAAGAGTGATCAGTTCAGCGTCAGCTGGCAACAATTAGCCGTTAACAATCAGCCAGAACTGGTAACAGATGAGTTAGTCGAGAAGAAGCTCCGCGCATTGCAATCGGCGAATCAGTTGGTGCTTAAGGCCGCCGACATATTGCAGGAAAAGCCTTCTGCAGAATCAGATGAAACTGAAGCTTCAAGTCAAGACAGAGAAGCTAAGACATTAGCCGAAAATAGTCAGAAATTGAGCGCCGCCTTAAAACAACTTAAATGGCCTGCCGCCTATGGCGAACTGCGAGTGGCGACTGAATTACAGGCGCAGCTGACCGACTGGCGAAACACACAGGCGGTGTCTGTCGCCGAAGAGAAAGAGAAGCTTGATTCTTTGCATAAAAAAATCAGTTCTATCTTTCGTTTTTCCCGCGCCGGCAATCTGGCGAGAGCGAAGCAGTTTTGTCAAAGAGTCGAAAAAGGACTCCGCCAGTTTGAAGGCAAAGATCTTGCAGGCCTTGAAGAACGATTCGAAGAAGCCAGAAAAACATTGGGTGATATGGGTGACTGGAAAAATTTCGCGACCGAACCCAAGTATGTTGAGCTATGTGAAGCCATGGAGCTTCTTGTTAGCTCCAAACTACACCCTGACAAACTCTCGAATGAGATTAAGGCTCTCCAGCAACAGTGGAAAAAACTCGGCAACTCGGATATATCAGATTCATATTGGCCACGATTCAAAGAGGCAGCGGATAAAGTTTACCAGCCCTGTGCCGAATTTTTTGATAAGCGACATGCGCTTCGTAAAACCCATCTCGAGCAACGACAACAGTATGTAGTACAGATGCAGGAACTATTCGAAGCAACCGACTGGGACAACAATCCTGACTATAAGGCCGTGCAGTCTTCGCTGCGCAGTATTAGTGATCGCTTTGCCGCTATAAAAGATGTTGAACGTGGTGCGGGTGAAAAACAATGGAAGCAATTTAAAACCTTTAAGGACCAGGTGACCGCCAAACTCGATGTGGTTTTTGAAGCAAATATACGCTTGAAACATCAGCTGATTGAGCAAGCTGAAGCGCTTGCTGAAGCAGAGGCCAAAGATGAAAATCTGGCAAAGCTCAAAGCATTGCAAACAAGCTGGAAGCAGGTTGGTATTACTAATCGCAATAAAGATCAAAAAGCGTGGACTAAATTTAAAAAACAGGGTGATCTTGTCTTCAAGAAAGTGCAGGAACTTCGCCATGGGAATAAAGAAAAAACCGATCAACAGGTCAATGCCTACAGGGATATTATTAAGGAGATTCAGCAACTGGCCAGGTCGGCTAAAAATCTGGCGGAAGCTGATCAGCTATTTTCTGCTCTGCAGGCTAAATACGCCGAACTACCTGAATTGCCATTGCCTGAAGCAGATGGCGCTGATTCAAAAGGGCCCGATTCATTTCGCTCGGAATCACATAGGCCAGAACCCCGTCGCCATCTGACACCCGGGCAACTCCCGGAAAAACTGGCAGTAGGTATTCAACGTGATTACCGCAAAGCCTGCGATCAGTTCGATGAATGTCGTTCTCGGATTATTAACAATAATCACGCCCAGCAGATAGATGCGCTGAGACAGAAGGCTGATCTTTGCTTATTGCAGGAAGCACTGGGTGAATCGCCATCGGCAGAAAAACTTGAGGAAATATCGCAACAATGGGATGCCATAGAACTGCATGACGCAACATTGTCTCGTCGTATAGAGCAGCGACGAAACTCAGCGCAGGCCGCTAGTGATCGAGTTGCAATCGGAGCAGAACGCAGAATGCTTTGTCTTCAGTTAGAAATTGCCATGGGTGCAGAAAGCCCTGCTGAAGATAAAACCTTACGTATGCAATATCAGCTAGAACAGATGAATAAATCGGGATTGGGTCAGCAAACAGAAAATAGTGCCGATTGGTTAGAGAAATTGGAACTAGATTGGTTGTGTATGCCAGGTGCAGAACCTGAACTACAAAAAGAATTAGATCAACGTTTCCTGCGAGCACTTCGATCGGAGTAAATAGAAGCAGGGTAGATTGGTTAAACTAAAGACTGTTCAGCCCTACACAAGCTAAAGCCCGAAACAAGGAGATTATTATGAGTGACGAGATTAAAGAAAACTTCAAGCAGAAATCCACATGGTTACGTGGCTTATATATTCTGATGTTTGCGTTGTTTTATAGTATTGCTGAAATCGTTTTATTTGCGGTTGTTTTCATCCAGTTTCTGCTGGTGTTATTTACCGGTAAAACTAACCCGAAATTGTTGATGCTGGGGCAGGAGATTGCGACTTATCTTTATCAAATCATCCAGTACCTTACTTTTAATAGCGACTATC
>CBFCZV010000078.1:0-5469 GCA_965602855.1 uncultured Gammaproteobacteria bacterium
TTGGTCAAGATGGAATTCATCAATTGAGCGACTGTTTTTACTTGTAGCGAGCGCATTACGCATGAGAGAATCTGCGTCCTCATTATTCAAGCAAGTACGCACAGGAAAACTCATGCCTGCAAACATTATCGACGGTAAAGCTATCGCAGCAGAAATACGTGAACAGATGGCAGAGCGCGTACGTGCCCGGGTTGCCGCAGGCAAATCAGCGCCTGGCCTTGCCGTCATCCTGATTGGTGAGAACCCAGCTTCACAGGTATATGTTCGTAATAAAGAGAATGCCTGCAAAGAGGTGGGGATTATCTCTACTTCTCATCGCCTACCCACAGAAACCAGCGAAGAAGCACTGTTATCATTGATCAATGAACTGAATGCAGACGATAGCGTTCACGGCATTCTGGTTCAGGCCCCACTGCCAGATCATATAGATTTTGAGAAAGTCATTGAAACCATTATCCCGGAAAAAGATGTGGACGGTTTCCATCCTTATAATATTGGGCGCCTCGCAGTACGTATGCCAATGCTGCGCTCCTGTACTCCCTATGGTGTGATGAAGTTGCTAGAATTCAGCAACATCAACGCTAAAGGCAAACATGCTGTAGTGGTCGGTGCCTCCAACCACGTGGGTCGTCCGGTGGGACTGGAATTACTTCTGGCTGGCGCTACAGTTACCACCTGCCATCGCTTTACCCCAGATCTGGCTGATCATGTTGCCCGTGCCGATATTCTGGTTGTCGCCGTCGGCAAAGCAGGTATCGTCAAAGGCGAATGGGTCAAACTCGGTGCTACCGTGATTGATGTTGGCATCAATCGAACTGAAGAAGGAAAACTAACGGGTGATGTTGATTTTGAAGCTGCCGCAGAAAGAGCTGCGAATATCACACCTGTACCTGGTGGTGTTGGGCCAATGACAGTCGCCATGTTATTAAACAACACACTCCTGGCAGCAAACAACCACAACTAACCGCTATCAGTCACCCGAACCATCAAAATCAACCAGCCCGTGTAAAACCATATCGGTAAAACTGACAATACCGATCACTTTTCCACCTTCCAGAACGGGTGCACGTGACAGGCCAAAGCGTTCAAGAAACCTTGTGCAGTAACGTATATCCATTTCAGGATCAATCGGCAGTACCGGCTTCGACATGATCTCATAAACATTGGTTCTGTCCGGTGAACGATCTTTACCCAGGACATTTTTAGCGATATCTGAAATCAGCAGAATACCGTACTCATCATCATCATTACGTTTGTCCACAATCAGGGATTTGGTTTCAACGTGTTTCATGGTTCGTAGCGCATCCATGATGGTCATTTTCCCATCCACTACATCAAACTTTGCTTTCATTACATCACGAACACGAACAATTTTTTTACTGGGACACATCATAAAGCCTCCTCCACAACATCAGTCAATTTTTCAATCTGGTGAGCAACACCAACGGCATCTTCCACATCAATCTGGATTGCAATTCCACTACCAGGAGAAACATCAAACTCACCCACATCACTTATCCTTTCGAGTATGTGCCGGCTTAAATGTTCCTCTACCAGAAACAGCAACACGTCTCGCTGCGTTTCAAGCGAAAGCCCGAAAAAGGTTTTGCTCTTATCCAGACCTTCACCTCGGGCATTATTGATCACGGTCGCACCCGTTGCGCCACATTCACGCGCCGTTTGCATTACCTTGTCGGTCATATCATCTTCTACAAAAGCCAATATTAATTTGAAATGCATACGCACCTCCCTATTGAATACATCAATAAATGATTTATAAATTTTTTCATATCAAACAATCTCCACCTAAACCTTTTTCTTATGACCTTGCTTTGCACGCCATACCGAAAGCTGCGCGTAGCCCATTACCGAAATCATTGGAAACAAACTGGCAAATGCGATTAAACCAAAACCATCAATCAGGGCGCTTCTACCCGGCACCGTTTCCGCCAGACCCAAACCCAGCGCGGCCACTAATGGCACGGTGACTGTTGAAGTAGTGACACCACCCGAATCATAAGCCAGTGGCACCATAGATTTAGGCGCAAAGAAAGTCTGTATTACGACAACAACATAGCCAGTAATAATAAAGTAATGAATCGGCGCACCGATGACAATTCGGTAGGCACCCAAAGAAATACCAACAGCCACACCAATCGCCACCGCAATTCTCAAACCCCAGATACCAATCGCACCACCTGAGACTTCATTAGCTTTTATGGCAACAGCAATCAGGGAAGGTTCTGCAATAGTGGTACTCGCACCAATAGCAAAGGCAAAAATATACACCCAGTAATAATCCTGCCATTGCAATGCACCGGTGGTAATACGCACGGTTTCTAAAAACTCGGGATTGGTCAGCTGTTCAGCCATCATGCGTCCGACTGGAAATAGCGCCTGCTCCAGTCCAAGTAAAAAAAGCGTAATACCTAGTAGCACATAGAACATACCAAATAAAACTTTTCTTAAGTTCGGAACAGGCTTACGTATAACAAAAAACTGAAAGCCAAAAATAATACCGGCAATGGGTATCACATCAAATAAAGTTGATACAAATTTATCACCGAGAATATAGATAAAATCCATCTAGACAATCATCCCATAACCAAGCACAAAAACAATTGGCAGTAATGAGGCGAATGCAATCAAACCAAAACCATCCAGCATCGGATTACGTCCCTTAATGGAAGAAGCCAGGCCGATACCCAGCGCAGTGACCAATGGCACAGTGATAGTGGATGTGGTCACCCCGCCCGAATCATAAGCAATACCGATAATCTCATCCGGTGCAAAACCGGTCATAACAATCACCATGGCATAGCCAATCATAATCATGTAATGAATTGGCCAGTTCATCAAAATACGCAATACACCAATAACAATGGCGAAACCCACCGATAAGGCCACGGTAAAACGCAAACCTGTTGCATAGCTATCGATGGCATCGGCATGATCACCGATGTGCCCCGCTCTGGCCGCTACTTTGGCCGCCTCATCAGCAACTGCAATCAAGGCAGGTTCCGCCACCGTGGTACCAAAGCCCAGCGCAAAAGCAAAAGTCAGCAACCAGAAGACACTGCCTTTTTTGGCAAAAGCGTGCGCCATGCTCTCCCCAATCGGGAACAGGCCCATCTCCAGACCATAGATAAAAAAGGTCAGACCCAAAATGACAAAAAAGGTACCCGAAAGCAAAGCCCCTACATTTTCCAGTGGCTGTTGAAGAACAAAGATTTGAAAAAAGCCGATAACAAGAATAATGGGCGCAAGATCGCGCACGCTTCCCATCATCGATTTCAAAAAAGCTAGTATTGATTTATTAAAATGAGACATTTATGTGGAGGTTAAACGGCAATGCGCTGCTACGCAATGATTTCAATCAAGCCGTCATCTTAGAGATTAAAAAATCGTTTTGTATTCGCTAGTGCCGCCTGCTCCAGCTCTTCACGACCCACCCCCATATACCGAGACACGGCCTCAGCAATATGCGGTAAATAACACGGTTCATTGCGACCTTTTTTTAGTGGTTTTTCCGACAGATCTCTCGGCAGCAAATAGGGCGCATCGGTCTCCAGCATCACTCTGTCCAAAGGGATTTCCTTAACTGCCTGCTGCAAATCCCGGCCTCGTCGCTCATCACAAATCCAGCCGGTGACTCCGATATACATATCCAGCTCAAGACAATCACTCACCTCGGCGGCGGTGCCGGTAAAACAATGCGCTACAGCATTGCTCAACTGAGGTCGAATATTGCTCAGCATCGCCACAAAATCATCGTGTGCATCACGTTGATGCAAAAATACCGGCTTGTTTATCTCAGCCGCCAGTCCCAGCTGAGCTTCAAAAGCATGACGTTGATTCTCCTGGGTGGAAAAATTCCGATTATAGTCCAGCCCACATTCACCAACCGCAACAACGCATTCCTGAGAGCTAAGTTCCGCCAACTGCTTACTGGTTTCCGATGTATATTCATCAGCATGATGCGGATGCACACCCGCCGTTGCAAAAAGTGACTGCGGATAGAGCTGACACAACTCAATTGCCTTACGACTATGCTCAACATCTGTACCGGTGACAATCATTCCGGTCACGCCAGATTGAACCGCCCGCTGCACCACCTCATCCAGGTCATCACGAAACGAACTGCCCGTTAAATTCACACCAATATCAATATATTCACTCATCTGCGCTATCATAACAGCTGGCCACAACTCTGAAACAAAATGCCCGACACTAAACAAAATAATTCACTCTGCATCATCTGCGATAACGAATCTCGACATGAGCAGGTCTGCTCATTTGCCGAAGATCATCAACTTCCACTGTTCAGTGAAAAAAATAAAGCATTTGAACTACAGCTAATTTTTGGTGATGAACATATCGAGCTATACGACCAGCAACTCAATACTAGCATCTATGTAGATTTTGTCAGCGGCGCTCTGGCACACCGACAACAATTTGGAGGTGGTCGTGGTCAGGCTATCGCCAAAGCCATCGGCCTGAAACAGGGAAAAAATCCAGCCGTACTCGATGTAACAGCAGGATTAGCACGCGATGCCTACATACTGGCCACACTAGGCTGCCGCATAACGCTGGTTGAACAGTCACCCATCCTGTGCGCCTTAATTGAAGATGGAATAAAACGCGGGCTAGAAAACGAGCAAAGCGCCCAGATACTTTCTGGCCAGTTTGAACTCCATAATCAAAATGCCATTGATTTCATGAACAAGCTAAGTGAACAGCAACGCCCCGATGTTATCTACATCGACCCGATGTATCCGGAAAGAAAAAAATCTGCGCTGGTCAAAAAAGACATGCAAATATTGCAACGCTTGTTAGGAAAAGATGAAAATGACGGTGCACTTTTGGAAGCTGCTCTGGATTGTGCCAGGGAAAGAGTGGTGGTAAAAAGACCGAGTCATGCGCCCTGTTTGACTGATACCAAACCGGCTACTTCTATTAGCAGTAAAAAAACTCGGTATGATATTTATTTAACCAAATCTCCTGCCGGTGAATAAAAACAAATCAATCCCTAAAATTATTATATTGCAACGGCATTTCAATATCTGATCCCTTCAACATCGCCATCACCTGCTGCAGATCATCTCTTTTCTTTCCAGTGACTCGAACCTGCTCACCCTGAATCGAGGCCTGTACTTTTATTTTAGAATCTTTGATCAGCTTAACAATCTTTTTCGCCAGTTCTTTATCAACACCCTCTTTCACTTTAATGGTCTGATAAGCACGCATACCGCGTTCTTCAATGCTGCCTTTTTCCAGACAGCTAATTTCAATTTTTCTGGCTGACAGTTTTTTGTACATGATGTCGTGCATTTGTTTGACCTGAAACTCGTTAGTCGCCTCAAGATTCATGGCACCATCCTTCACCGTGACTTTTGAATCACTACCTTTAAAATCAAAACGTGTGCTAACTTCACGATTCATCTGGTCAACCGCATTGGTTAACTCGTG
>CBFCZV010000079.1:0-5180 GCA_965602855.1 uncultured Gammaproteobacteria bacterium
CGAACCAGACCAACACGGAATACATTTTCTGCCATTTCACCAACGCAACGAATACGGCGATTACCAAGATGATCAATATCATCAACAACGCCTTCACCATTACGGATTGCAATCAGCTCTTTCATTACTGACAACATATCCGATGTTTCACCACGCTCTTCAACTAGCTGCTTGGAGGTCTCATCTTTCTTATCTTTGAAATGGCTGTAATCATAAATAATACCCGGACCAGTTTCACCTTCCTGGCTAAGACGTCGATTAAACTTCATACGCCCAACACTGGAAAGATCGTAACGGTCAGCCGAGAAGAACAGGTTGTTAAACAAGTTCTCAGAAGCATCCTTAGTAGGCGGCTCACCAGGGCGCATCATACGATAAATTTCAATTTGTGCTTCAAGCTTGGTGGTCGTTGTATCCACTCTTAATGTATTAGAGATAAACGGACCGGCTTCAAGATCATTAGTATAAATAACTTTAAAGCTCTTAATACCCGATTCCTGCAATGCAGTAATTAACTCTTCAGTAAACTCAGAGTTAGCAGGCGCCATGATCTCACCGGTTTCGGTGTCGATAATATCGTGCGCCAAAGCCTTACCCAGCAAATATTCAACTGGAGCCTCAAGCTTCTTAATCTTGGCTTTCTCAAGCTGTTTAATATGGCGCATGGTAACGCGACGGCCAGCTTCAACGATAACCTCTTTGCCTGCTTTAATGTCAAAAACAACAGTCTCACCACGAAGGCGCTCAGGAATCAGATCAAAGCTAACGCCACCTTTGGTGAATGTGTATTCAACATGATCAAAGAAAATATCGAGAATTTGCTGATTATCATAACCAAGAGCACGCAACAGTATAGTAGCCGGCAATTTGCGACGGCGATCAATACGAACAAAAACATTGTCCTTTGGATCAAACTCAAAATCCAGCCATGAACCACGGTAAGGAATTACACGTGCAGAATACAGAATCTTACCTGAAGAATGTGTTTTACCCTTATCATGGTCAAACAACACACCCGGTGAACGATGCAACTGGGAAACGATAACACGCTCGGTACCATTGATAACAAAAGTACCGTTGTCGGTCATCAGGGGCATTTCGCCCATATAAACTTCTTGCTCCTTAACTTCCTTCGGAGTCACTCTCTTTTTGCTTTCCTTATCATAAATAACCAGACGCAAAACTACGCGCAAAGGTGCTGCGTAAGTCATACCACGCAATTGACATTCTTTAACATCAAAAGCTGGCTTGCCCAGTGTATAACTCACGTACTCTAAACGCACATGAGTTGAATAACTAATAATTGGAAATACTGATGAAAAAGCACCTTCTAAACCTACAGAAGAGCGATTCGCAGCGGTAACATCTGATTGCAGAAATTTTCTAAAAGAATCGATCTGCATCGATAGTAAATAAGGTACATCCAGTATAGGTGGACGTTTACCGAAATCCTTACGAAATCGTTTTTTATCGGTAAATGAATATGCCATCAGTAGCCCTCTATATAACTTGTCAATTATTGCAGTAAAAAATTCAGCTTTCTATAAAAACTGGAAACAGGAAAAGGCCGGTAGCCAATTACTTTTTTAAGTAATTGCTACCAGCCTGCCCTGTCGCTGAAGCCAGTGACCAGCGTTCTGTCTATTTAAGTTCGACAGATGCGCCAGCTTCTTCAAGCTGTTTTTTGATCTCTTCAGCTTCGTCTTTAGTAGCACCTTCTTTAACAGTAGCAGGTGCACTTTCAACAGTGTCCTTAGCTTCTTTCAGGCCCTGGCCTGTGATAGCACGAACAGCTTTAATCACAGCTACTTTGTTCTCACCCATACCAGCTAGAACAACATCAAACTCAGTTTGTTCAGCAGCAGCGCCAGCGTCACCGCCAGCAGCAGGTGCAGCGGCTACAGCAGCTGCTGCAGACACGCCAAATTTTTCTTCCATTGCAGAAATAAGATCTACAACGTCCATTACAGACATATTGGAAATAGTTTCAAGAATATCATCTTTAGAAACAGCCATTACTCTTCTCCAGATTAAATTAAATTATTTAAGTAGCGTTGGTTACTACGCTTGCTTGATCAGCTTTCTTTCTGATCGCGAACAGCGGCCACGGTGCGAACAAGTTTCGCGTGTGGCTCGTTGAGTGTACGTACGAATTTCTCGATCGGTGCTTTCATTACCGCCATAAGCAGAGCAATAGCCTGATCACGGTTAGGTAATTTAGACAAGCGCTCAAGTTGCTCAAGAGGTAGCACTTCGCCACCAATTGCAATAACTTTTGCAACTAACTTGTCATGATCTTTCGAAAATTCAGCTACGAGACGAGCTGCTGCACCCGGATCTTCCTGTGAGAACGCCATTAATAACGGCCCCACCAAAGAATCCTGCATACATTCAAACTCGGTTCCCTCAACTGCTCGTTTGGTCAAAGAATTTTTGACCACACGTAGATAAACACCTTCATTACGCGCTTTTGCACGTAACTCAGTCATTTCTACTACGCTTAAACCGTGGTATTCAGCTGCTATAGCTGAATGCGCATCGGCAGCAATCGCAGACACCTCAGCGACAATACTTTTCTTGCTTTCAAGATTTAGTGCCACTTTAGCTCTCCAAAATTAAGCATGAACTGATTTCTGAAAAAAACAAAAACCAACTCAGCCAAGTAAAAAGGCTACACAAATATGCAACCCACCTACGGTTTACTTTGCAAAACAATACAAAGCTTCACCATCTGCGTAGGAAATTAAGCAACCCCTAAGAGCCACACCTACGGTCTTTGACGACACCGATTACTCGGCTGTCAAATTATCGAATCATGAATAAAACTATTCAGGATTCAAATTTTGTTGCCTGCATAAGCAGACTTATCAATCTAAGCTAAAGTAGACTGATCAACGACAAGTCCAGGACCCATCGTTGTTGAAACTGAAACTTTTTGTAAGTAAACACCTTTAGCTGCAGAAGGTTTTGATTTATTCAAAGCGTCAAGCAAACCTTCGATGTTTTCTTTCAGCGCAGCTACGTCAAATTTAACTGTACCGATTGAACAATGAATAATACCAGCCTTATCAACACGGTAACGAACCTGACCAGATTTAGCATTCTTAACCGCTGTTGCCACATCAGGAGTCACTGTTCCCACTTTAGGATTAGGCATCAAGCCGCGAGGACCAAGAATCTGACCCAGCTGACCAACAACGCGCATTGCGTCAGGTGAAGCAATAACAACATCAAAGTTCATCACGCCTTTCTTAACTTCGGCAGCAAGGTCATCCATACCAACGATGTCTGCACCCGCTTCGGTAGCTGCTTTTGCATTATCGCCATCGGTAAATACTGCTACACGTACTTCTTTACCAGTACCGTTAGGTAATACAGTTGCACCACGAACTACCTGATCACTTTTCTTAGGGTCAATGCCAAGGTTTACAGCGATATCAACTGACTCAGTGAATTTCACTGAAGATAAATCTTTCAATAACGCTAGCGCTTCATCAATAGAGTATTGCTTATCTGCAACTACTTTTTCTGCAATCGCTTTTGCACGTTTAGTTAACTTAGCCATTATTCAACACCCTCAGTTTCAATACCCATACTGCGAGCAGTACCAGCTATGGTACGTACCGCCGCATCCATATCAGCAGCAGTTAAATCTTCCATTTTGGTGTTAGCAATCTCTTCCAGCTGCGCACGAGTCACTTTACCCACTTTCTTGATGTGAGGCTCGCCACTACCACTTTTAATACCAACCGCTTTCAGCAACAAAACAGACGCTGGCGGTGTTTTAGTAATGAAGGTAAAACTTTTATCACTGTAAACTGTGATAACGACAGGAATCGGTAAGTCTTTTTCAACACTTTGAGTTTTTGCGTTAAACGCCTTACAAAACTCCATAATGTTAACGCCGTGCTGACCCAGTGCTGGACCAACTGGGGGACTTGGATTCGCGCTACCTGCAGGAACCTGCAGCTTTATATATGCATCTACTTTCTTTGCCATGTTTTTTCTCCCGGGTGCAAACGCCAAGCTCTTACGTCAAGGCTCCCCGACAAGTTATTAAACTAGCCTTTCTCTACCTGACCGAACTCAAGCTCGACAGGTGTAGAACGACCAAATATCAATACCGCTACTTTCAAACGGTTGCGGTCATAATCGACTTCTTCGACTACGCCATTAAAATCATTGAAGGGCCCTTCGGTAACACGAACCACTTCGCCAGGCTGATACAGCACTTTCGGCTTGGGCTTCTCGACCCCTTCCTGAATCGCTCCGATGATCGCCATGGCTTCTTTTTCAGTAATTGGTGCAGGCTTATCCTTAGTACCACCTATAAAGCCCATAACTTTGGGCACATCTTTAACCAGATGCCAGGTCTCGTCGTTCATTTCCATTTCAACCAGAACATAACCCGGGAAAAACTTACGCTCCGAACGACGCTTTGCACCATCTCTAATCTCAACCACTTCTTCTGTTGGAATTAGAATTTCGCCAAACATATCTTCCATACCAGCCAGACGAACGTGCTCTTCGATTGAGGCTTTTACTTTGCCTTCAAAATTTGAATATGCGTGTACTACGTACCACTGTTTAGACACAACCGTTACCCTCGTCCTGTTAGATACTGCACAGCACTAACCAGCATCATATCGATGAACCAGAGAAGAATACCCAGAATAATAACGGCAACAATCACCATCATCGTTGTCTGTATCGTTTCCTGACGTGTCGGCCAAACCACCTTGCGCACTTCTGCGCGTGACTCTCGACCAAAGCCAACAATTGACTGACCCAAGTGCGTCGTATAGACCACACCTAATGCGACAAGCACAAACGCAAGCAAACCGAGTACTCGATAAATCAAGCCCTCTGCTTCGAAATGATAAAATCCAGCAATACCCGCCACCAACAATATAATTGCCAGCATCAGCTTTACTGTATCTAACTTGTTTGAAACTTCAACTTCGGTCTTAGCGACCATCGCACATTTTCCGCCTAATTATTGGCAGGCCAGGAGGGACTCGAACCCCCAACCTGCGGTTTTGGAGACCGCTGCTCTACCAATTGAGCCACTGGCCTAAATCGTGTACGGGAGGCATGGAAAACCATTACCTCCCGTACAACACTCTTTACAATCTAAAAACTATTAATTACTCAATAATTTTAGATACAACGCCAGCACC
>CBFCZV010000080.1:0-5150 GCA_965602855.1 uncultured Gammaproteobacteria bacterium
GCTTTTGATTTATTGCATATAATTATCAATGCCGAGCATGAAGGACTGAAATCTTCTGATTACTACCTTGAAGAAATAAGGAAATACTGGGCCTTAAATGGACTGGAGGCATCAATTCAGCTCGACCTGCTCTTATCAGCGGCTCTCTATCGTTATAGCAACCATGTCTACTCAGGCAAGCACAGTCCGCTTAATCTAGATGTCGACTGGCATATAGAGAATAAACCTCTGGATGTTGACAGCCTTTTTGCCGCTGTGGCAAAGAAAGAATCCATTGCAACATTGCTTGATGAACTACCCCCCCAACATTCCGGTTACCAGTTGTTAAAAAAGGAACTGCTGCGTTTGCGTAAGCTTGAACAACACGGAGATTGGAAACAGTTTGAAAATGAGCCTACTCTTCGAGCTAGCATGCAGCAAAAACAGGTACTTCAATTAAGACAACGACTGGAAATGACTGGTGACCGGATTGAGAACTCTTTTCCTGATATGGATATATTCGATTATGGACTTGCCGAAGCGGTTAAACGTTTTCAAAAGAGGCATGGCTTGACGATTGACGGCGTGGTGGGCCCACAAACAATGAGGTCTCTAAATATCGCCGTCAGTGAAAGAATTACACAGGTTCGCGTCAATATGGAGCGCTGGCGCTGGATGCCACGCACGCTGGAAAAAAGACACCTTATGGTCAATATGACTGGCTTTGAGCTTCAGGTCATGGAAAATGATTTATCGGTGCTGAGCATGCCCGTCATCATTGGCAATTCCTTCCGCTCTACTCCCAGTTTTTCTGGCCTGAT
Source organism: uncultured Gammaproteobacteria bacterium (assembly GCA_965602855.1). Classification (GTDB taxonomy): domain Bacteria; phylum Pseudomonadota; class Gammaproteobacteria; order SZUA-229; family SZUA-229; genus LH-M37. The sequence goes on from CBFCZV010000080.1 coordinate 801, forward strand.
GAGTCAGATGAAATACAATCCCTATTGGACAATTCCAACGAATTTAGTATTGAAGGATATTATCCCGAAACAGATACGTGATCCTTCTTACTTAGCTAAAAAATCAATCAAGCTTTTCCGAGGCTGGGAAAACGCTCAGGAGATTGACCCGCAAACGGTGAACTGGAAAAAATTGGTCAAAATCGATAAAGATCATTTCCCATACTGGTTACGCCAGGAACCAGGGCCAAAAAACTCTCTGGGTCTGGTCAAATTTCTTTTCTCCAATCCCTATGATATTTATCTGCATGGCACACCAGATATACACCTGTTTGACAGGATTGTTCGCACCTTCAGCTCAGGATGTATCCGGGTAAAAGACCCGGTGCGGCTGGCGGCCTATTTGTTGAACGATGACAGTCAGCAAAAAGAAGAAGAGATACTGGCAAATATCTTTCAAACAGACAACCAGAGCGTAATTTTACCCATTGCCGTTCCCATTTACCTTGTCTACTGGACAGCCTGGGTAGATCAGGATGGCCACTTGAACTTCAGAGATGATATTTATAGTCGTGATGCAAGCCTGAATAGCTTATTTAATGATTAGCAATGATGATGTGTGAATGACTCTTTGGTACAAAAAATCTGACACAAGACCTTTTAATTTGTAATAAATACCTCATATAATTGGTATGTGCTAATGAGTTGGTGGTGTGGTCATGTCAAAAAAATCTGAAGAAGACAATAATATCAAGTTATCCCGTAGAGGTTTCCTGACTTCTGTTGCGGGTGCGGCAATATCATTAGCTGCCCCGGGTGTCATCGCGTCAACTGTTCACATTTCTACACGCGACCGTGAACTGTCTTTCAACAACACTCATACTGGTGAAAGGCTTTCAGCTACCTTCTGGTCAGATGGCAAATATCTGAATGATGGTATCGAGGAAATTAGCTGGTTAATGAGAGATCATCGCGCCAACCTTGCCAGCGCCATAGACCCTAAATTACTCGATCTGTTATATCAGCTACAGGCAAAAGTTGAGCATCAGGGAGAATTTCAGGTGATTTCTGGTTATCGCTCACCGGCAACTAATGAAATGCTAAACAAGAACAGTTCAGGTGTCGCCAAGCGTAGCTATCACATGCTTGGAAAAGCCATTGATATCCGTATGTCAGGCTTTGATACCAGCCAGCTACACAAGGCAGCTATTTCACTAAAGGGCGGCGGAGTAGGCTATTACTCCAGCTCTAACTTTGTTCATCTGGATGTTGGCCGAGTTCGTTACTGGTAATCTGCTCCACCCTGATTACTGTTTTATCTTTTTTTCTTTCTACCCGATTTAGCAATGCCGCCTTTATTATCAATTTTGGTTTGACTGACTTTGTTAGTACGTGCTGGGCGGCTATTTCTTTTTACCGTGCTTAATAATGTCTCACGGCTACCAACTGCATAGCCCGGCATTTTGATACGTTTAATACGTTCACCGATGAGTTTTTCAATATTATTCAGCGATCGTTCCTCTTCCCTGCTTACAAATGAGATGGCCTGACCTTTACTGCCAGCACGTCCAGTACGACCAATACGATGGACATAGTCTTCTGCCAGATACGGTAGATTGAAGTTAACAACGTGCTCCAGACCCTGAATATCCAGGCCTCGGGCGGCAACTTCTGTGGCGATTAGTACCTGCACTTTATCTGCCTTAAAATCGGCAATGGCACGACGGCGTGAGCCCTGACTTTTATCACCGTGACAAAGTGCAGCTTTAATACGCACCAGTTTGAGGTTCTCCATGAGCTCATCGGCCTGCGCCTTGGTGCTAGTAAAGACCAGCACCTTGAACCAGTTGTACTGGTCAATCAGCTCGACAAATAATTCTGCCTTACGATGTTCTTCAACGGGATAAACTACATGCTCAACCGTATCGGCAATGGCATTTTGTTTGGCCGCGCTAATCACCTCATGTTTGCTCAGTATCTGGCTGGCTAGCTTTTTAACCGCTGACGACATGGTGGCGGAAAATAACAGGGTTTGACGCTTTTTCGGGGTGGTTTTCAATATAGCTTTCACATCTGTAATAAAGCCCATATCCAGCATTCTATCGGCTTCATCAAGTACAACAAACTCACTACCACCCAGATCGATATTATTCTGTTCCATATGTTCCAGTAGGCGACCGGGAGTGGCGATGACGATATCAACACCCGCTTTGAGCTTTTTCTGCTGAGCACTGATCTTGCCACCACCATACAGCGCGGTAATTTTGAGCGATAGAAACTGAGCATAGCGACTAATAGTTTCTGTTAGCTGCTCTGCTAGTTCGCGGGTAGGCGTTAAAATCAACGCACGTGGGCTACCCGGCAATGTTGGTTTCGGGCAATTATGAAGTTGCTGAAGAACGGGTAATGCAAAGGCAGCGGTCTTGCCCGTTCCAGTCTGGGCATTGGCCAGTATATCCTTACCGCGCCGTGCCGGGATAATTGCCTGTTCCTGTATAGCCGTCATTTCGCTGTAGCCGCAGGCATCTAGTGCTTGCTGAATCTCGGGAGCTAGATCTAAAGATGAAAATATCATGGTGAACCTTTGTTGGATTGCGCTACAGTCAAAAAACGGAGTGCGAATTATAAGGATTTTCGCACTACCTTGTGAGGCTGATTACTACATTAGCTGCCTGAACTTTAAATCAGACCTACTTGATAATCCGATAACAGGGTTCATAGGTACCCGCGATTTTCATACGTGCTTGCTCAACAAAAGATGCCAACAAGGTATCCAACCGCTCCATGATCTCAGCATCACCCTGAATCTCGAAATGACCATGTTTTTCAATCGCACGTATGCCTTCATCTTTAACATTGCCGGCAACGATGCCGGAGAAGGCACGCCGTAAGTTAGCGGCAAGCAGGTGACGTTCCTGATCTTTATGCAGTTGCAGGTTACGCATATTTTCATGAGTAGGAATAAACTCTTGCTGAAATTCCTTATCAATCTTTAAACGCCAGTTGAAGTAATAGGCATCCCCCACTTCACGACGATAGTCACGTACCTGCTGCATTCCAGTAGCCATCTCCTGCGCTACTTTTACCGGATCGTCGATAATAATCTGGTAAAACTTCTTAACTTCATCACCAAGGATATCGCCAATAAACTGATCAATTGCTTTGAAGTAATCTGCTGACTCGGCAGGGCCTGTAAAAATCAATGGAAATGGCATATCTTTATTATCAGGGTGCAACAACACGCCAAGAATATAAAGAATCTCCTCTGCTGTACCGGCACCGCCCGGATACACGACTATGCCATGACCTGCACGGACAAAGGCTTCGAGGCGTTTTTCGATATCCGGCATAATCACAAGATTATTAACAATGGGGTTTGGTGATTCTGCTGCAATAATGCCGGGCTCTGTAATACCAAGGTATTGACCGTTAACAATGCGTTGTTTAGCGTGGCCGATAGTAGCGCCCTTCATCGGGCCTTTCATGGCGCCCGGTCCACAACCAGTACAGATATCCATGCCGCGTAGCCCCAGCTGGTAGCCTACTTCTTTTGTGTATTTATACTCATGGCGAGCAATAGAGTGACCACCCCAACATACAACCAGATTGGGTTCGGTCCTGGCATGAAGTATTTCTGCATTACGCAGAATATGAAACACAGCACTGCTGACACCCTCTGATTCTGTCAAATCAATATTAGGGTTCTCGATAATCATTTCATTGGTATAAATAACATCGCGCAGTACCGCAAACAGGTGTTCGTTAATGCCCTGGATCATCTCGCCATCAACAAACGCTATCGCAGGTGCGCCTGTTAGCTGCAACTTAATGCCACGCTCTACCTGGATCACCTGAATATCAAAAGACTGGTAACGCTCCAGAAGCTTCTTGCCATCATCCATTTCATTACCGCAGTTCAATACCGCCAGCGAACAGTTACGAAACAATGAATACAGCCCACCCTGACTATGATCAAGTAGTCTGGCCACTTCGTATTTAGATAGCAGGTCCAACCGTCCAATGGGGGATATTAGTGCATCAACAACTTCGTATTTCATCGCGAACCCTTACTGTATAAAAAGATACTCAACATTCTAGCCGCTTTTTTACTTTGCGGGTATGAGGATCTACAGCATTAGCAATCAAACCTGTTATTTAGCCAGCCATGACTTGTGAACGCATACTATAGAGCACGAATAACACCTCCTCCTGCTCGCGCTGAGCTACGTTATTTTTTTCGAGCGCTGCTAGTGCGTCATCCAGCACAGCCATAAATTCCACAGCAGAGATATTCATGCCTTTATGCGTCGCGACCATATCCCTTCCCTTATAAACATCTGGGCCACCTGTTCCCGTAATAAAAAAAGTGGC
>CBFCZV010000081.1:0-4781 GCA_965602855.1 uncultured Gammaproteobacteria bacterium
CCATGGCAATGATGGATTGATCCAGCCATTCCAGGCCGCCACCCAGTGTCCATAAAAGCAACAAACAGGCATCATAAAATAGTGGCAATCGACCAAAAGTTGTTTTTGTGGTGGTGTAATCAGCCGCTTTCTGGTGTTCTTCCAGTGTGATTTTATCGGCGAATGATTCAGGGACGTTATCGCGGTGTTGGCGAATATGTGCAATCTGACGAGCTGAAAGCCATAATCTAAGGCCAATCGAAAAAACAAACATCAGTAAAAATAACTGGGTAAACGTGTGCATGAACTACCTTTATTTGAGAATAACAAATGTTGCTGTATTATCCATTCTATAGAGTCGAAAGGCTAGACAACTATTAAGCTAAATAACAATAAGGAAAACCCGATATGTCACAACTCAACGATGAAAACCTGATCTGGATCGACCTCGAAATGACTGGTCTCGACCCGCTGTCAGATCGCATTATAGAAATTGCCACCATCGTTACCGACAAGAATTTAAATATTCTCGATAAAGGCCCCTCTGTGGTTGTTCATCAGAGTGATGAAATGCTCGACGGCATGGACGAGTGGTGCACCAACCAGCACGGCAAAACAGGTCTTACTGATCGTGTGCGCAACAGCTCCATCTCAGATGAAACCGCCGAAGCCATTACCATCTCCTTTCTGAAAAAATACATCCCCGCCGGAAGATCGCCTATGTGCGGTAACAGCATCTGTCAGGATCGCCGATTCCTCGCCCGCTGGATGCCTGAACTGGAAGAGTACTTCCATTACCGTAATCTCGACGTTAGTTCATTAAAGGAGTTGGCCGTTCGCTGGGCACCCGAAGCGCTGGATGGCTTTACCAAGTCAGGCAATCATTTAGCGATGGATGACATTATCGATTCGATAGCTGAGTTGAAACATTATCGGAAGACGATGTTGTCGATTTAATTGGGTTATGAGTAAAAAGATAAAAAAAGCGATTGATCGCCTCAATAAAATATTACCCTTGAAAGTTAATCAACAAAGCATGTCTTCGGAAATGCAGCAATTACATCGCGATATTCTTTACTCCTATGTTGATCTTGGTCGCAGTTTGACCAAGGGTGAAATTGCGCAGCGTGTTGATGATGTGGATGAGGCGGTTAAAGTCTTGCAGCAAAAAGACATGGTTGTGTTTGATGATAGCGGAGAGCCTGTCGGCGCTTATCCTTTTACCATGGAGAAGCGTGAGCACAAGATCAGTGTTAACGGACATCTTGTGCACAGCATGTGTGCTCTCGATTCGTTAGCTGTTAGCCCGATGTATGATGTGGAGCTAGAAATTAATTCTATCTGTCATGTTAGTGGCGAAGCAGTGATGATTAGACAGAAAGGACATGAGGTTCTTAATGCTTCCAATGTTGAAGATGTTTATTTTGCCATCAACTGGAATGCAGCTTCTGCTAATAGCTGCTGTGCAGATAGTCTGTGTACGGAAATGATTTTTCTCAAGGGTGAATTGATTGCCAATCAGTGGCTTGATGAAGATAAAGAATATCGGCAGATTTTTACTTTGAGTGAAGCAGTGGAGTTTGCGGCAGGTTTTTTTGTGCCTTTGCTAGAGTAAAATATCGGCTGAGCGTATGTAATGCTTACGTTGTATTATTAATGCGTTAATATTGCCGCATTACATCCCAAGGAGTCCATCGTGTCATCTGAATTCAGTATCGATCAAGTCAAACCCTATCTAGCTCTGTTTGGTGAGAATGTTTATCTACAGGCTGTAGGTATTCTGGTAAGTGCTTATGTTATTGGTAAGCTGATTAATCTTTTTCTTGGTGTTGTGCTGCAAAAGTTAGCTAGCAAATCACAAAGCAAACTTGACGATCAGGTTATTCGCTTACTACGCCCCCCGGTTTTTTACAGCATTCTCATTATTGCGGTTGGCATTGTTGTAAAATTGATTTTCTCGGAAAGGGTTGAGCTTGTTGCGATACCTTTATTTGAAACGGTTGCCGTTCTTATTTGGACTGTGCTGACTCTTCGCTTGTCTCGTTTACTCATTCGTGCCAGTAGTCGACAAGTTGATAAGTTTACTCTGATTCATACCCAGACTTTACCCCTGTTTGAAAATCTGGCGATGATGATCATCGTTGCATTGTCTTTATATTTTGTCTTTTTTGTTTGGAAAATAGACATGACGGCGTGGTTGGCCTCGGCGGGCATTCTGGGTGTCGCCATCGGTTTTGCTTCAAAGGATACGTTGTCTAATTTATTCTCTGGTGTTTTTATTCTGGCAGATGCGCCCTACAAAATCGGTGATTTTATCGTGTTAGATAGTGGAGAGCGTGGTGAAGTGACGCACATCGGAATTCGTAGTACACGAATTTTAACGCGTGATGATGTTGAAGTGACGATCCCTAATTCGATCATGGGTAATACAAAAATTATCAATGAGTCAGGTGGGCCGCATAAAAAATACCGTATTCGTATTAAAGTGGGTGTGGCTTACGGTGCTGATATCGATGAGATCAAAGCAATTCTGATGGATGTTGCCGTAAACGAATCTCAGGTGTGTGATGATCCTGAGCCACGTATTCGTTTCCGTCAGTTTGGTGCATCCAGTTTAGATTTTGAATTATTGTGCTGGATTAACGATCCGGTTTTGCGCGGAAGTGTTTCTGATATCCTGAATGGCGCGGTTTATAAAAAGTTTCAGGAACACGAAATTGAAATTCCTTATGCCAAGCAGGACGTTTATATAAAATCTATGCCCGACTAAATTTATCTGGCATGAGTTAAGCGGCTGTTCTAATCTTCTTCACCATGTTTGTTCTGGTCGTCATTTTTATCATTAGATGATGCATTGCTGCCCATTCCTTTGTATCCAAAAAGCATGTTGAATATTCCAGCTACTACAAATGAGCCGATTATTGCTCCGCAGGTAACTCTAAGCCATGTTGGTAGTTCGGCATCTATCTGAAAGAGCAGCGTTGCACTAAGTGCTGCCACAATAAAAAATACAAGAGAATTGTCAATGCGACCTTTTATGCGATTTTGTGATACAGGTTTGTTCATCATTATTTGTCCTTAAATTTTGCTGGCTGTGTAAGTTTAGTATGTTACCCGTATGAACATGTTTTTTCTATTGCTATACTCAATGGCATATTTAAATGATTAGGGAAATTTTCTAGTGAAAAAAAATAATAATATTGAAAGCACTGAAAGTAATGAAATACGCGATGTTGCAGAAATGGCTGAAAAAACAATGGCCGACTTTCTGGAGGCTATGCGTTTGCGGGATGAATTGACGGTAAGGATTGGAAAAAGGACTTCACAGATAATCAGGGTGGGTGCGCTTACCGTTTCATTGCTCAGTCTCGCGATTATGTATCTCACAGCATCCTTAAGTAAGGATATGGTTAGAATGGTTGATCGAATGGATGATATTTCTATTACTATGACGCAGATGAATACTTCAATGACTTCTGTACCTGTTATGGCATCGTCTGTTGGCACTATGAGTCGTGATGTTTCTGAAATGACACGTCAAATGCACTACCTTAATGGCAATGTTGGGTCGATGGGCAATGATGTGAATCGAATGTCTTCGCCAATGAGAATGTTCCCAATGCCATGATGTGTTGAACATTGTGTGTAAAACGATGCGTATTGCACCCAATGTGAATATCAGTGATACTTTGGACGCTGTCAGGTCTTTTATTCAATAACCACCAAGTGCGCTATGTTTATTAAACAATTCATTATTTTACTAATGCTCCCTTTTGTCTTTGTCTCATCTGCCTCCAGTGCAGAGGTTATTGAGTTTTCAGCAAAAGACTTGCAAGGCAATGTGCAGTCGCTTGAACAGTATCGTGGCAAATGGATTGTGGTCAATTATTGGGGAACCTTCTGTGGGCCCTGTATAAGGGAAATGCCGGAGCTCAGTAAATTTCACAATGAGCGTAAGGGTGATGATGCCGTGGTATTAGGGATTAATCAGGAGGAAATACCTATAAAAATGTTGGCAAATTTTACCCGTAATCTTAAAGTGAGTTTTCCATCTCTACATGTGCCGTTTGATCAGGAGACACCTTTTGGCCAGGTGACGGTATTACCCACGACATTTATGATTAATCCGCAGGGTGAACTGATTGCTAGGCAGCCGGGTGCAATTTCCATGGATGCACTTGAAAGCTATATCAAGCGTAAAAAGCAGCAGGCCTTACAGGAAAAATTTAAGAAAGATCGAGGCCTAGATCAGAGTTAATTTTATTCCTGTTTCTGTCCAATCGTAATTCTGGCGCAAATGCCGCCGTCTTCACGGGGAATCAACTCAACCTTACAACCATTAGCCATGGCCAGCTGTTTGGCGATGCTCAGTCCCAGTCCGCTACCGCCAGTGTGGGTACTGCGTGATTGCTCCAGACGGTGGAAGGGTCTAAATACAGCATCTAGTTCTTCACTGGGAATGCCGGGTCCCTGATCCAGCACTTCAATGATAACGATTTCTGAATCACTATTTCCTTCAACTCTGTAATTTAGATGTACTGCTTTGCCTTCACTGTAACGCACTGCATTTTCCAGCAGGTTGCCGACAATACGTCTGAGCGCGAGGGGATGGATGAGCTTGTAGCAATCTGGCCCTTGCTGCCAGATAATGTCAGCACCTCCCTGTTTGAAGTCCTTAACGACTTCATCGAGCAGCGGTTTTATGTTGATACGTTGCCGCTTTTCTTCCTGAAGGCCGCGGCTGACCTCAAGAAACAGGCCGATAAGCCGGTTCATCTGGCCGATATCTTTTTGTGCCTGTT
>CBFCZV010000082.1:0-4484 GCA_965602855.1 uncultured Gammaproteobacteria bacterium
ACACGAATAATGTTGCGTGCGTAGTGATGGGCAAAGCTGGGTTCGATACCGTTGCTGGCGTTGTTGGCCAGTGATAATGAAATGGTACCAGTGGGTGCAATTGAGCTGTGGTGTGTGAAACGACAACCGACTTCACACATTTCATCGATCAATGCCTGATCTTCTGTGGCGACTTTTTGCATGTAACGGCTATATTTGGCGTGCAACACTTTACCGGCAACTTTATCGCCGACTTTGAAACCGTCGTCGAGCATTTCTGGACGTTTGTAGATCATTTCGCCAGTGACTTCGAATTCCTGTTCGAGCGCAGGCGCGCAGCCTTTTTCTTTAGCCAGTTCAACACCGGCGCGCCAGCCTTCCAGCGCCAGCTCTTTGGTCACCTGTTCGGTGAATGCCAGTGATTCATCTGCACCGTATTTAACACCCATCATGGTCAGGCTTGAACCCAGACCTAAGTAACCCATGCCGTGACGACGTTTGCTGGTGATTTCATCGCGTTGTTGTTGCAGCGGCAGACCATTAATTTCAACCACGTTGTCGAGCATACGGGTAAAGATGCGGATAGTTTTACGGTAGCTATCCCAGTCGAACTCAGCTTTGCTGGTGAACGGGTTGAGCACGAAGCGTGTCAGGTTGATTGAACCCAGCAGACATGAACCATAAGCAGGCAATGGTTGCTCACCACAGGGGTTGGTGGCGCGGATATTTTCGCAGAACCAGTTGTTGTTAAATTCGTTGACCTTGTCGATGAGAATGAAGCCTGGCTCGGCGTAATCGTAGGTGGAAGCCATGATGCTATCCCAGAGACGACGCGCAGGCACGACACGAGAAATGCGGCAGGCTTTCTGGCCGGTGTCATTGGTCACGTAATCACCTTTGACCGGCCATTCGCGCCAGATGATCTGGCTTGCATCGTTGAGGTCGATTTTTTCCTGAGCACATTCTTTATTGGTGATCGGGAACGCCAAAGGCCATTCGCCATCGGCTTTCACGGCTTCAACAAAGGCCGTGGTGATGAGCAGGCTCAGGTTGAACTGGCGTAGACGACCATCTTCACGCTTGGCCTTGATGAAATCGAAGACATCGGGGTGACCGACATCGAAAGTGGCCATTTGTGCACCACGACGACCACCGGCAGAAGACACGGTGAAACACATTTTGTCGTAGATATCCATAAACGACATGGGGCCGGAGGTATAAGCACCCGCACCCGATACGTAACCACCCTTGGGACGCAGCGTAGAAAATTCGTAACCAATGCCACAACCGGCTTTCAGGGTTAGGCCAGATTCGTGCACTTTACCGAGGATATCGTCCATGGAATCGATGATGGTGCCGGAAACGGTACAGTTAATCGTGGAGGTCGCCGGTTTGTGCTCCTGTGCACCGGCATTGGAGATAATACGACCCGCTGGAATGGCACCATGGCGTAGCGCCCATAGAAAGTGCTCGTACCACTCTTTTTTCAGCTTGGGCGTATCTTCCACATCTGACAGTGCGCGTGCAACGCGTTCGTAGGAGTCTTCAATAGACTGATCTACGGCCTCACCTTCTCGGGTTTTGAGGCGATATTTGGTATCCCAGATATCCAGAGAGGCTTCCTGAAAGGGGACTTCATTAACATTATTGGGTACGGCATGCAGTTGAGGTGCGGTCATTTTTTCCTTCCCTTTTGTTTATTATTATTCTGTATAGCTTTCGCTATATTAGAGCCTTATTTATTAGCATTTAATTATCATCATCTAGTGCTAGCCAACTAAATTAACACAAGATGTTGTGCTCGCCAAGCAAAATTTACATATTTTCTGAAGCTAAAAAAGAAGCCCTAATATAAACAAATAGATAGATCATTTTTATTTTTTTCAGCTACCATCAGATATACCTGAGAGCAAAACCGATGAAGAATGCAGAACAATAAAAACACCTTAAAACGCAGCCTGACTTTACCGCTAATTACCTTTTATGGACTGGGGAATATTCTGGGCGCGGGCATCTATGCGCTGATCGGCAAAGTGGCCGGTGAAGCGGGTTATTTTGCGCCATTCTCCTTCCTTCTGGCCTCGATCATCGCTTCATTTTCAGCATTGAGCTATGCCGAACTCTCCGCCCGTTATCCAGTGAGCGCGGGTGAAGCGGTTTATTTGTACGAGGGATTTCAGTTACGCTGGCTGTCCATTATGGTCGGACTGCTAATTATCGGCGCCACCATTATGTCATCTGCGGCCATTATTCATGGCTTCGTTGGTTATCTCAAAGTGTTCATGATCGGTTATGACCCCACATTTCAGACCATACCTTCAGAAATCATTATTGCAGCATTACTACTGGTACTGACCGCGCTAGCTGTATGGGGGATCAAACAGTCAGTCGCTGCCGCCTCTTTTTTGACGATCCTGGAGATTGCCGGTTTGAGCCTGGTAATCTGGGTGGGCGTAGAGCAGATGCCGGTGATGCAACAGAACTTTAAAGCTATCCCGGAGATGAACCATGGCTTTTCATTCGTCGGTATTTTTGCTGGCGCCTTCCTGGCCTTTTACGCCTATCTGGGTTTTGAAGACATGGTCAACGTGGCCGAAGAAGTAAAAGACCCGCAACGCAATATGCCCAGAGCTATTTTCCTGGCCGTGATTATTTCCACTCTGCTGTATGCGGGCGTGGCCATCGTTGCTGTTTTATTAGTCGAGCCGCAACAGTTAGCGCTGAGCGATGCACCTCTGGCCGATGTGTACACCGCCGCCACCGGCAAGGCACCAGTCGTTATCAGCATGATTGGCATGTTCGCCGTGGTCAATGGTGCATTAATCCAGATGATTATGGCATCACGTTTGCTCTACGGCATGGGCAATCGTGGCTGGTTGCCAAACTGGTTTTCCAGAATATACGCCCCTACCCGCACCCCCGTGAACAGCACTTTGGTAGTGGCTTCGCTGATACTGTTCTTTGCCATTATTCTGCCCATGGTGACGCTGGCAGAAATGACCAGCTTTTTGATTCTGATTGTTTTTGCACTGATTAATCTAGCGCTGATCAAAATCAAACAAAAACAGCCTCATCCTGAAGGCGTCAGAGTGTTTCCTTTATGGATACCGAGATTGGGGTTTGTTACAGCGGTGTTGTTTCTGGTGTTGAATGTAATTAGAAATATCGTTTGAGACAGCAGCGGCCTGCACAAGGCAGGCCGCTAGTCGTTCAGCAAAGCTTTGATCAATCTTCTATATCTATTTCAAAAGGCGGATGTTGCAGATGCCTTTCTCCCGATTCATAGATAGTGCTGGCGGAACCAACAATAAGGTCATCTGGCGCACACGCCACATCATGATCTTTGTTCGGGTAATCTGCATCAAATAAAACGTGGCGAATTGCATTCAGGCGGGCACGCTTTTTGCAGTCCGACTTGACCACAGTCCACGGCGCATCCTTGGTGTCGGTATAAAAGAACATCGCCTCCTTGGCCTCGGTGTAATTTTCCCACTTGTCGAGTGAAGCAAGATCAATATCGCTGATCTTCCATTGTTTTAATAGATCATGCTGGCGAGCGTGCAAACGACGGAATTGCTCATTACGGCTGATTGAAAACCAGAATTTAATTAGCTTGGTGCCACTTCGGGTAATCATACGCTCCAGTTCAGGAGCCTGACGCATGAACTCCAGATATTCCTTTGGCGTACAGAACCCCATCACACGCTCAACACCGGCGCGGTTGTACCAGGAACGATCGAGAAACACGATCTCACCCTCGGTTGGCAGATGCTGTATGTAGCGCTGAAAATACCACTGACCCTTTTCACGAGTATCGGGTTTTTCCAGAGCGATAACAGGCGCACCACGAGGATTCAGGTGCTCGGTGAAGCGTTTGATCGTGCCTCCCTTGCCCGCTGCATCACGGCCTTCAAAAATGATCAGATATTTCTGCCCTGTGTCTCTTATCCAGCGCTGAAACTTGGCCAGTTCGATTTGCAGTAATTTCTTTTCAGTTTCGTACTCATCTTTTTTCATCTTTTTTTCATACGGATAATTAGCCGTAGGAAAGATGGCATTCTTGGGCATGTCATTGATTTCATCGACAGCCGCCAGGTAATTGGTGCCCGGATGTGCAAGTGAAACATTGAGTGCGTCTTCTGTCTTATCTGTCATAAATTATTCCTGATTAAAAAAATACTCATTGCGTTAAATATAATGATAAATCACTCTAATCAACTGACACAGATCAAGTAGCTGCACACGATCTTCGGCACTTTCAATCGCACTGAAAATACCCGTATATCTACAGAAAATAAAACATAAAACCATGGGTAATTGAGCTACTATAATGGTAGATGCGCGGAGACTTCATCGCCTTTATGGCGGTTAGCTTCGCATTTTTTTCATGTGGTATATGTGGCACAAATTATGAGCGATATTGATCTGAATCAGCCGGAATATTACATCAACAGGGAACTTAGCCTGTTGCAGTTCCAGCGCCGTGTGCTCGCGCAGGCATCGAA
>CBFCZV010000083.1:0-4379 GCA_965602855.1 uncultured Gammaproteobacteria bacterium
ATTACTGGGAATTAAATTCAAAGCAGATACAGGCTGTGATCGATTGTATTTGGTAAGACAGTTAGTAAGTGGAAAAGCTTAAAAAGCTGGATTCCATCCATTTGGTTCGTAAACGGCACATCCATGTACCACTACTTCGGCTAATCTATCAACCTCTACCCCCATCAAAACACCATTAGTGTAATATCAAAACAATACATTCATTCATAATCCCAATGAAATACTCATGTTGAAAAAAATACTGTTTGCTGCATTTGCTGTATCTCTCCTGATTGGTGCCATCACCTACACCAAACTTGGTCAATTTACGGCGATGGATGAAGCCGCTCAAAACATGGTTATGCCGCCTGACACTGTTACTGCCATGCTGGTCCAGGACCAACAATGGGAACAAACGATTATCGCCACGGCTACGGTGACGGCGGTTCAAGGTGTAAACGTCAGTGCTGAAACCAGTGGGCGGGTATCGCAGATTGATTTTGAATCTGGTTCGCTGGTAAAAAAGGGCGATGTGTTAATCCAGCTGGATACAGCCAGCGAAGATGCTCTACTCGCTTCAGCAAAGGCCACTGCTGCACTTGCCAAAGTAGGACTCACCCGGGTACGTAATCTCAATAAACAAAACTTAATTTCGCAAAATGACCTGGACAGTGCTGAAGCGAAAGTAAAGGAGACCATCGCGCAGATACATAATGTACGTGCGTTAATCGCGAAAAAAACGATTCTGGCTCCATTTTCAGGTCGACTGGGATTGCGACAGATTAACCTCGGTCAAATCTTACGTGAGGGCGATGCCATCGTGTCCTTGCATACGCTTAATCCGATCTATGTCGATTTTTCGATTCCGCAGAAAACGCTTCTGCGTTTAAAACCTGGTCTGGAGGTACGAGTAACTGTCGATGCCGCGCCCGAGCTTAGCTTTGTTGGCAAGATAACCGCCAGTAACCCTGACGTGGATCTCTCAACACGTAGTGTAAGAGTACGAGCAAAGGTTGCGAATCCCGATGAAGCACTAAGGGCTGGTATGTTTGCCAACGTCACTGTGGTCATGCCGGATAAGCAGAAGGTATTGCCGATAACTGCAACGGCGGTTGCCTATGCCACTTTCGGTGATTCGGTCTTTGTCATAGAGGAACAGAAAAACGAACAATCCGATGAGACTGAAAAAGTGCTGCGCCAACAGTTTGTCCGTCTGGGACAGTCACGTGGTGATTTTGTCGATGTTATCGATGGTCTGAAAGCTGGCGAGACCGTGGTCACCAGTGGTGTATTTAAACTGCGCACTGGCATGAAGGTGATAATCGATAATGAGCTGGCACCAAAACCCAGTCTCGATCCACATCCGTCTAATTCCTGAGCCGCCTCGTCATGGGAAATATTTTTACTGATCTATTTATCCGGCGCCCGGTGTTAGCGATCGTGCTCAACCTGATTATCCTGATCGCCGGAATTAATGCGTGGAACTCACTGAGCGTACGCCAGTACCCGCTCAGCGAAAACGCAGCCGTACAAGTTTCGACTGTCTACGTCGGTGCCAGCGCGGAGTTGGTGCGTGGTTTCATCACGACACCACTGGAGCGTGCTATCGGCGCGGCCGAAGGTATCGATTATGTCGAGTCAAAAAGTTTGCAGGGCATCTCAATTATTACTGCCCGGCTCAAACTCAATTATGATTCGACCAAAGCACTGGCCGACATCTCATCCAGGGTTGATCGGGTGCGCAATGATTTGCCCATTGAAGCTCAGGTTCCTGCAATCAGTGTACAGTCGGCCGATTCGGAATTCGCAGCGGCTTATCTGAGTTTCTCATCGGATATCCTTTCACAGGAACAGATAACCGACTACCTGGACCGTGTGGTGCAGCCGCGTCTGGCCGCAGTCACCGGCGTGCAACGCATCGAAATCTTCGGTGCCCGTACCTTTGCTATGCGTGTCTGGCTCAAGCCCCAGCGCATGGCAGCACTGGGTATCAGTCCTTCGCAGGTTCAACAGGCTCTCGCTGCTAACAACTATCTGGCAGCCATCGGCAGCACCAAGGGGGCATTGGTACAAACCAAATTAGCAGCGAATACTGACCTTCACAGTGCCGATGAATTCCGCCGCCTGATCATCTATCAGAAGGATGACGTCATCGTACGCCTGCAAGATGTTGCAGATGTCGAACTGGGCTCCGAAGACTACGACACACTGGTGCGCTACTCAGGACAGACAGCGGTATTTGCTGGTGTATTCCCACAGCCCAATGCCAACATCATCGAGGTAATTGATGGTGTGCGCGTCGAACTCGACAAGCTGCGACATGACCTGCCCGCTGGTCTCGATGCCAGCATCGGTTACGATTCTTCGGCCTATGTCAGTGATGCTATCCACGAGGTGACCAAGACCTTGGTCGACACCCTGCTGATTGTGATCGTGGTGATCTTCCTGTTCCTCGGCTCGTTTCGCTCGGTACTGATTCCGGTGATGGCAATCCCGGTTTCGCTGATCGGTGGCATCTTTTTGATGCAGACGTTCGGTTTTACACTCAACCTGCTGACACTGCTAGCCATCGTACTATCAGTCGGACTGGTGGTCGACGATGCCATCGTCGTGGTAGAGAACGTCGAGCGGCATTTGCGCGAAGGTCGCACGCCACGTGAAGCCGCCATGCTAGGTGCGCGTGAACTGGTTGCACCGGTCATCGCCATGACCGTCACTCTGGTGGCGGTGTACATTCCTATCGGCTTGCAGGGTGGCTTGACGGGTGCGCTGTTTCGCGAGTTTGCATTTACATTAGCCGGTGCCGTGACCATATCCGGTATCGTTGCATTGACACTGTCGCCGACCATGTCCGCCCATCTGTTACGCAGCGCAGAGGATGAAGAGCGCGGCCTGACCGGTTGGCTCAACCACCGTTTCGATCGACTGCGAATTGCTTACGGTCACGCCCTCGGTATCACACTCGCTGCCCGTCCTGCCGTTTATCTGGTGTGGGCCGTGGTCAGCCTGTGCACTATTCCGATGTTCATGATGTCGCCTAATGAACTAGCGCCATCGGAAGATCAGAGCGTGCTGTTCGGCATCATCAACGCCTCTGCCAATGCCACCACGGATCATAACGCAGTCTATTCAAAAGCTGCCGAAGAGGTGATGCTGAAAGTGCCGGAAACCGCACTCACTTTCCAGCTTCTATTCCCACCGTCCGTCGGCGCCACCATTGGTGCCGACGGGTTCAGCGGCATGGTGGTAAAACCCTGGGCCGAACGTGATCGAACGGTGGGTCAGATCCTGCCGGGTGTGCAGGCCGAGGTATCAAAGATACCGGGCATTCAGGTATTCATGACGACACCACCGGCACTGCCGGGTGGCAGCAACTTCCCGGTCGAGTTTCTGATCACTTCTACTGCCGACTCAAAACAGCTGCTTGATATCGCCAATACACTGAAGCAGAAAGCAATGGAAAGCGGGCTTTTTGCGTTCCCGCCTATCATCGATATGAAAATTGATCAGCCACAGGCGACGCTGACATTTGATCGTGACAAACTGGCGGCACTGGGACTAAACCTTTCTCAGGTAGGTACCGACCTCGGCGTTGCCACCGGTGGAAATTTCGTCAACCGTTTCAATATGGACGGTCGTAGTTACAAAGTCATTCCACAGATCCAACGCGATGCCCGGCTCAACAGTGAACAGTTACGCGATATCTATGTGCCCGCAGAAAATGGTCAGATGGTGCCGTTGTCGGCGGTCACACATATCGAACACGACGTGGTTGCCCGCTCGCTAAATCGCTTTCAACAACTCAATGCGGTAAAACTTTCAGGTGTCTCCACCCGCACACTGGATGAGTCTCTCACTTTCCTCGAAGAAACCGCGCGTGAGATCCTGCCGCCTGGCTACAGCTTCGACTACACCGGTGAGTCACGCCAGTTACGCACCGAAGGTAATAAATTTATCCCCGCTTTTTCATTGGCAGTACTGTTAATTTTTCTGGTACTGGCCGTGCAGTTCAATTCTTTTCGTGACCCGTTTATTATCCTCGCGGGCTCTGTGCCGTTGGCAATGTTCGGCGCACTGATCTTTACCGTGCTAAAAATACCCGATCCAAATACGCCCTACTGGACCAGTGGCTGGACCACTACGATGAACATCTACGCCCAGGTCGGCCTGGTCACGCTGGTCGGATTGATCGCCAAAAATGGCATCCTCATCGTTGAGTTCGCCAATAAGTTGCAGCTACAGGGTGTAAATAAAATCAATGCTATACACGATGCCGCAATGATACGCCTGCGCCCGGTACTGATGACCAGTGTGGCAACCGTCGCTGGTCATTTTCCACTGGTACTTGTAACCGGTGCAGGTGCTGAGGCAAGGAACTCAATCGGCCTGGTATTAGTCGG
>CBFCZV010000084.1:0-4240 GCA_965602855.1 uncultured Gammaproteobacteria bacterium
TAAATAAACCCGATGTTGTCATCGTCGATTTGTGCAAAGCCAAGCAATACGCACAGGCACATATCCCCGGCGCGCATTTCATTAACTATGCCGACATGGTCAGCACCAAAAAACCGGTCATGGGCTTACTACCCGATGCAGAAAAATTTTCAACGCTGGTTTCAAATCTGGGCATTGACGAGAACACGCACGTTATCGCTTATGACGACGAAGGCGGCGGCTGTGCTTCACGACTCATCTGGACGCTACACGTATTCGGTCATGAAAATGCCTCCCTGCTAAACGGCGGTTTGTACAGCTGGGCAAATGAAGGTCATCCACTGGATAACAAAACACCTGATAATATCAAAGCCAGTAATTACACACTCAGCAACACCGGCCAGTACACCACAGATAGCGACTACATCCAGCAGCATCTAAACGATAAAAACACAGTTCTACTGGATGCACGCTCACCCGCCGAATTCAATGGCGAGAAAAAATTTGCTAATAAAGCCGGACACATTCCCGGCGCCATTTTATTTGAGTGGACCGATCTCATGGATCGCAACAACAACCTGCGTCTGCTCCCCGAAGGGGTTATCGAACAACGTCTTGAGCAACTAGATATTACCAAATACAAAGAAGTGATCTGTTACTGCCAGGCACACCACCGCTCAGCTTTATCATATTTAGTGCTAAGACATCTTGGCTACGAAAATGTGAAAGGTTATCCAGGGTCGTGGTCAGACTGGGGTAATCAGGCTGATGCGCCTGTTGAATAGATAAAATAAGGCGGGCAAAAAAAAGCGGAACCGATAAATCGGTTCCGCTTTTTTTATAACAAATGAGCCTTAGTTAAGGCAACATATCGTAAATCAACCTACCACCATTTGTAAGGCTACCATATGTAGCAACAGCAGCAAGATCAGTTCCTACAGCATGGTTAACAATAGCCTGTAAATCCTGCAATACTGCAGGTGGCAATGCACTATATGTGTCCATCTCATCTTGAGTCATATCCTCAAATGCATCAGCGAACATTGCAGTAAACATAAAGCCAGGCTCCAGGAAGCTGATCACCAGCGTATCATAACCACCACCCACTGAGCTCTCAGTTGCCGTTACAGAAATCTCACAAGGTAATGCACCAGCGTGATGACGACCCGGACCATCCGCTTCTGTACCCAATGCTTCTGCAGCGTACTTGGGAGAACATGCTTCAATGATAAGGTTTTTGAAACCACCTACACCTGGTAAACCCAATGGTGCAGCACGCGCCGAACGCCAGGAAGAACCAGGACTAAGCAGGGTTTCCAATTCTGGCACATGCTGACCTGCAATTCTTGCATCAGGCAATGTCACACCATGAATACTCATGGCATCAATAATAGTCTGAGCAACCTCTGTAACTTCAGTCGGTGTAAATACAGCACTATCTGATTTCATATATGAGAAATGCAAATAGGGTGAATCATAAGGCGATGCATCAACAACACCGGGGATCTCAGCCATTGTGTAAGCAGGCCCCATTGGCATAGATGAAGGAGTATAAGCATAAGAAGCATCAGCGGCTGCTTTCCCATCAAGTGCTGCATAAACGATGGTCTTCAACTCGGTTTTAACCAGACCAGGAAGTTTTTGGATTTCATCAGCAAAAGCAGTATCATCCATCTGTGTTCCGAAAACTGTATCACTGAAGAACAAAGTGAAAATAGCTTCAGGATTGAGCATATCAACATAGATGTTATCGGCATCGTTGTACACGGTAACTTCACAAGGCAGGGCTGGCGCATGCACAAAGCCATTAGCTACTTTTGATTCAGTACCGCTAACAATGTCCGTAGCTCCAAGTGCTTTCTTAGCGTAATAACCATTACAGAGATCCAGCACCTGAACTTTATACTTATTAGCTTTATCACTAAGCGCAGGCTCAGCAAGAGTAGGATCAATTTTGTCTTTAGAAGGTATTGCCAACACACCATCAGCAGTTAAAGGGTCTCCATCAAAGACGTAAGCCTTAGTGAGGTCTTCCTGGCCAGCAACAATCCAGCCAGATGGATAAGCACTACCATCATCATGAGTGAATGTTGTCTCATCCGTATCTTCAAAATAATTGTGGATTGTCAGGGCAATAGCTTTGGTTTTCTTATAAGTTTCACCGTAATCAATATCACCACTACCATCTGTTTTCAGCACTATATCAAACGTGGCAATACGTTCAAATGGGGAAAATGTTTCAGCAGGCGGTGCAACAACGGCAGCATCATCACTACTACACCCATTAATACCAAATGCAACAACAAATGCCGCACCTAATAGCGAGCCTTTTTTCAGCAGGCTAGATTTTTTCATATTTCTCATGGTCTTTTTTTCCTCTAAGGACACATTGGTGGTTATTCTTTAAATAAAGACTCAACATCTTTACTCAATTATTTCTATAGCGAGGTCTTTCCTCATTAACAGACTTTAGTCGTTCAAAGCCCCGTCACTCCGC
Source organism: uncultured Gammaproteobacteria bacterium (assembly GCA_965602855.1). Classification (GTDB taxonomy): domain Bacteria; phylum Pseudomonadota; class Gammaproteobacteria; order SZUA-229; family SZUA-229; genus LH-M37. The sequence goes on from CBFCZV010000084.1 coordinate 2,477, forward strand.
ATTAGCTGGGGTTCAGGAGACTTATAAATGAAAGACCTATCGCAAAGTCAGCACATATAGTAATGTCATACTTTAGCGGGAGGGGTTTCAATTTGTTTCTGACCCCATGGAAGTTGTTACAAATTGTTTCAGATCAAGCAAATCTGTCACGGGAAAACATACAGTAAGGCGCAATGAACATAGAAAAAGCAGTACAACAGGAAAGTGAATCCCAATTACTGGTGGTCGATGACGACACAGAATTGTGCTCCTTGCTCAAACGCTACCTGAAAGAACATGGCTATATGGTCTCCTGCGTTGCTGATGGCGTGGAGATGGATCAGTTTCTCGCTAAAAATAGTGCCGACCTGATCATCCTCGATCTGATGCTTCCCGGTGAAGATGGACTGTCACTAGCACAGCGCCTGCGCCAATCGAGCAATATCCCGGTCATCATGCTGTCGGCACGCGGTGAAGAAATCGACCGTATCATCGGGCTGGAGATGGGCGCTGACGACTATCTGGCCAAACCTTTTAATCCACGGGAACTACTGGCGAGGATCAAGTCACTGCTACGCCGTAGCGCAACCACTCAGCAGACTGTTGCCACTACGCATAATTACCGATTTTCAAATTTTCTTCTGGATGTTGTGCATCAGCAGTTATTGCATAAGGACGAACCAGTGCCACTGACCACCGGCGAGTTCTCACTGCTACGTGTATTAGTCGAAAATCCGGATCAGGAATTGAGCCGTGATGATCTGGTACAAAAACTGAAAGGCTATGAACGCCAGCCCTACGACCGTAGCGTCGATGTTTGCGTCACTCGTCTGAGAAGGAAGATTGAGCCTGACCCAACCAGCCCCAGCTTCATCCATACCGTGTGGGGGCGGGGCTATATTTTCATTCCTACGGGTGATCAGGTGTGAAAATTGTTGAGGAATTTCGCCGTGGCACACTGTTTGCCAAAACGGCGCTGACCACCACGCTAGTTTCTTCACTATTTCTGATTTTCACTCTATCGCTGCTCGCCATTTTTATTATCGTACCCACCAGCCAGCGCTCAGCCGGCAATCTAGCTTCATTAATCACCCTGTCAGCCAATGTTTGGCAGCATCTGCCTGCACAGCAGCGCCCCGGTTTCTCAGCTGAATTGACTCAACGCTACCAGCTTGATGTCACTGCCATGCGCCTTGATCTGGTTTCCCGAACTCGGCACCCTCCCTTCTTTATCATGCTGGAAGAAGAACTGGAAAAACAGATGGGTGAAAAAATTACGGTATTGCAGTCCAATAGAGCGGATGAGCAGCACCGCTACTGGGTGCCCATAGCATCACCAATCAATCAGAAAATTCTGGTCGGCTTTGAATACAGCCATAAAGGACTTGATCCTCCGGTCACTATATTGATCCTGATTGTGGTGGGCGTGATCGCCTCTTTCATCGCCGCTGTGATTCTCGCCCTCCGCCTGACCAAACCACTGGCAAGTCTGGCGCTTGCAACACGACAACTCGGTAGCGGTGAGCAGATCAAGCCCCTACCTGAGCGTGGGCCACTAGAACTGGTCGAGCTGGTACAGAGCTTTAATATCATGGCATTCCAAATTCAGGATCTTTTAGCCAATCGCACTACCCTACTCGCCGGTATCTCACACGATTTACGCACCCCGCTCACCCGGATGGAGCTGACACTGTCGATGCTGGAGAACGATGTCAGTCCAGAACTGATCAAACAGGCACAAAAAGATATCGGCCAGATGAACCGGCTTATCGGCCTGTTTCTTGA
>CBFCZV010000085.1:0-4128 GCA_965602855.1 uncultured Gammaproteobacteria bacterium
TTGAGATTATGAATGCCTCTGATTAAATGCATGTTCTAAGCTCGTTTTAACTGGGCTGGGCGTAAGCCGGTCAGCATGAGTGTTGCAAAGTAAATTATTATGGCCAGGCCGATGATGCCGGCAATATGGCTGACGCGTTCAATAATGGCCCAGTCTGTCCATTGGCTTAGCTCGGGTGTAATCCATAAAATAGTGACCGCCATTGCGGCACCGGCTATTGTAATCTGTGTCAGCAATTTAACCCAACCTTTCATGGGCTGAAAAACTTCAATTTGTCGCAATCCACGGTAAAGCATAAAGGCGTTTAAATAGGCCGAGCAGCTGGTGGCCAGCGCCAGACCAACGTGGGGTGCCTCGTAGTTGTACATAACTAGTGGCACCACAAATAAAATATTGAGTGCCATGTTGCTGACCATGGCAATAATGCCGATGCGTACCGGTGTTTTTGTATCCTGACGGGCATAAAAACCGGGGGCTAATATCTTGATCAGGATGAAAGCGGGTAACCCCGCCATATATGCCATCAGACTCAAGCTAGCCATATAAGTATCGGAAGCTGAAAATTCACCATGCTGAAATAGTGTTGAAAGGACAGGTGCAGCAAGTATAAATAGTCCTATGCATGCCGGTATGGCGATGATTAATACCAGTCTAGTTGCCCAGTTCAATGTCTGATTGAACTCATCGGCTGAGTCTTGAGCATGTTGCCTGGATAATGTGGGCAGAATCACCGTGGCGATAGCGATACCAAAGATACCCAGCGGAAATTCAAGCAGACGATCGGAGTAATACAGCCAGCTCACGCTACCGGCAACCAGAAAAGAGGCGATGACGGTATCGAGCAGTAAATTGATTTGCGCTACCGAAGAACCGATGACAGCGGGTAGCATCAGCTTTAGAATTTTTGAAACCCCTTCATGGTGACGCTTGAATTGGGGTCTGGGAATTAATCCGAGTTTTTTCAAAAAGGGCAGTTGCAGTAGAAATTGCAGCAAGCCCGCCAGTGCCACACCCCAGGCCAGCGCCATTAATGGCTCATCCATTAATGGTGATAACCAGATAGCAGCGGCAATCATGCTGAGGTTGAGCAGCACCGGTGTGAAAGCGGGTACAGAAAATTGATTGAAGCTATTGAGTATGCCGCCAGCAAAGGCAACCAGTGATATAAAGAACAGGTAAGAGAAAGTAATGTTCAGCATGTCAGCGGTGAGCTGGAAGCGTTCGGGCTCATCATGAAAGCCGGGGGCAAATAACCAGACCAGTGCTGGTGCAGCGACAGAGCCGATGATAGTGATCAATAGCAGGATGCCGCCCAGTTTGCCAGCGACGTGGTTGATCAGGTCTTGCAACTCCTCGCGGCTACGTTTTTCCTTGTATTCAGAAAACACGGGGACAAAGGCTTGTGAAAAAGCACCCTCAGCAAAAAGACGGCGCATGAAATTGGGTATTTTGAAGGCGACCAGAAAAGCGTCGGTGGTACCGCTGGCGCCAAAAATTGTTGCCAGCGTGATATCTCGCAGCAAACCGAATACTCGGGAAAGCAAAGTCATACTGCCCACGACCAGGGTGGATTGCAGTAATTTAGTACTCAGTTTCGTGCTCCTTTCATGCGGTTAGATTGATTATGGATAAAATATGCCATGAAAGAGGCATTCTATCGAATTTTGGTTGACAAAACCGTCGAAAACTGGCATTTTACGCGCTCTTTTTTAGATAGACAGGTTTTTATTCGTGGCAAATTCAGCATCAGCAAAAAAACGCGCTCGTCAAGCAGTGGGTCGTCGTACTCGTAACGTGGGTGATCGCTCAATGATGCGCACCTGTATCAAGAAAGTTTATTACGCAATTGAAGCGGGCGATAAATCAGCCGCCGAAGAAGCTTATAAAGTAGCTTGTCCTGTTATTGACCGTATTGCAGGCAAAGGCCTTATTCACATGAATAAAGCAGCACGTCATAAGAGCAGAATGAACAACAATATTCGCGGCATGTAAGCACTGCTTACATCAGCAATAAAAAAGCCGGTTAATGCCGGCTTTTTTATTGGCTGCGATTTGTCAAAAAACTAAAGCAGTACCAGATTGTCTCGATGAATCAATTCGGGTTCATCAATATATCCCAGTAGGTTCTCTATCTCACTGCTGGCTTTGCCCTTGATGAGTTCTACTTCTGAGGCTTTGTAATTTACCAGTCCGCGAGCGATCTCGTTGCCATCAACATCCAGGCAGCGAACCACGTCTCCGCGCTGGAATTCTCCAGAGGCTTTGGTAACGCCGACGGCGAGCAGGCTGTTGTTGTTTAATGCGCGGCAGGCACCCGCATCGAGCTGCAGGCTGCCCTGTACTTTGAGCTGGTTAGCCAGCCATTGCTTGCGGCTGGCGATGGGGTTGTTATCAGCAGTGAGTAGCGTGCCCAGTGTTTCGTTGCCAGCAATCTTGAGTAATACGTTTTCTTCCGAGCCTGAGGCGATGAGCGTGGCTGCTCCGGATCTTGCTGCCCGTTGTGCAGCGGTAATTTTAGTGCGCATGCCGCCGCGGCCCAGATGGCCGCCGTCACCGGCAACCTCTAGTAGTTCGGGGTTGGATGCATGAGAGCTGGAGATTAATTCAGCATCGTTGTTTATTCTAGGGTCTTTATTGTAGACGCCTTGCTGATCGGTAAGAATAATCACCGCGTCGGCTTCAACCAGATTGGCGACCAGTGCGGCTAGCGTATCGTTGTCACCAAAACGAATCTCGTCGGTAGCGACGGTATCGTTCTCGTTGATAATAGGAATTGCACCCAGTGAAAGTAGTGTGCGCAATGTACTACGGGCATTGAGATAGCGTTGTCGATCTGACAGGTCTTCATGCGTGAGCAGTACCTGAGCGGTGTGAATGCCGTGCTGCTGGAAGCAGGACTCAAACTGCTGGATCAGCCCCATTTGGCCGAGTGCAGCTGCGGCCTGGAGCTTGTGCAAAGCGTGAGGGCGTTTGCTCCAGCTCATGCGAGCCATGCCCTCGGCAACGGCACCGGATGAGACCAGTAGAATTTCTTTGCCCTGATTACGTAGTTCGGCGATTTGCTCTGCCCAGCCCCGCATGGCTTTGCTGTCCAGTCCCTGGCCCTCATTGGTGATCAAAGAGCTACCAATTTTGATAACCCAGCGTTTTGATTCAGCTAACGCCTTTCTATCAGTCATCATCGTTTTCTAGATGCTTCATAATATCGTGGGCAATAGCTTGTGTGCCGGTTTTACTCAATGCGGACATGGCGTAAACCGGCCCTTTCCAGGCCAGTGCATCGGTGAGCTCTTTGGTTTTCACTTCTAGCTCTTCAGCGGAAAGCAGGTCGGTTTTATTGATCACCAGCCAACGTTCTTTGCCGGCCAGATCTTCGCTGTATTTTTCAAGCTCGATTAGGATTTTTTTAGCGTCATCGATTGGGTCGCTTTGGCCAAAGGGCGCGATATCAACAATGTGAAGTAAAAGCTGAGTGCGTGATAAATGTTTCAGGAACTGAATACCCAGTCCAGCGCCTTCAGCAGCGCCTTCGATCAGCCCAGGTATGTCGGCGACCACAAAACTCTGGTAGTTGCCAACGCGCACTACGCCAAGATTAGGTGCTAGCGTAGTGAATGGATAATTGGCAACTTTGGGGCGTGCGGCAGAAACGGCGCGAATAAAGGTCGATTTACCGGCGTTAGGCATACCGAGTAAGCCAACATCCGCCAGCACCTTAAGTTCTAGTCTTAGCTGCCTACGCTCACCTTCGGTACCCGGTGTGCATTTACGTGGCGCTTGATTGGTCGAACTCTTGAAGCGTAAGTTGCCCAAGCCATGCCAGCCACCTTGTGCGACTTTGATTCTTTGACCGCTTTCGGTGATGTCGCCGAGTTGCTCGTCGGTGTCTTCATCGTAAATCAGCGTGCCAATAGGCACAGGGACGAGAAGGTCTTCACCGCCAGGCCCTGTCATGCCTTGACCAGATCCCTTGATGCCAGCGTCGGCGGTATAAGTGCGTATGTGGCGGAAATCGGCCAATGTATTTAGACCTTCATCGCCGATCAGATAAACATCGCCGCCATCGCCGCCGTCACCACCATTAGGGCCGCCGCGCGGTATATTTTTTTCACGACGAAAGCTGATGAC
>CBFCZV010000086.1:0-4022 GCA_965602855.1 uncultured Gammaproteobacteria bacterium
TCATCCGGCCATAAAGCCAGAAAGATTCGTTTATGCTCAGCTGGCGACGATTCAGAATCCATTTAGATGCAAATCATGACATCCAGAATCGCCAACAAAGCCGCTTCCACCGTTTGCAAACGCACCGCCTCACGGTCTCCTTCAAAATGGTATTCGTGGGCGATTGAGGTTTTATCGCGCTTACCCCAGCACAACCAGACTGTACCGACCGGTTTTTCTTCAGTGCCGCCATCGGGCCCGGCAATACCGCTAACGCTGACCACCACATCCGCAACCGTACGCTCGAACAGGCCATCGGTCATTTCCAGCACCACATCACCACTGACCGCACCAAACTCATCGATGCTTTTTGGCAGTACACCCAGCAAATCGTGTTTCGATTCATTGCTATAACAAACCACCGAACCCTCAAACCAGGCCGAACTACCCGGCAGATCGGTAATCACCTTGGCGATCCAGCCACCACTACAGGATTCCGCCGTCGCCAGTTTCACGTCTTGTGCTTTCAGGCATTCACCCAGTTGTAAGGCCAATGCTTTATTTGATTCTTCTGTTGCAGCCATGGTTTATCTCAATCACTAAAAAGCGCTCACTTTAAAACAAAAGCTCACGCCATACTAGAAAACTCAGTTAACGCATCCACGGCATAGCATCGCGCATGCCGTTCATGACTGGCGCAGAAGATCGCGTCATCACATTCATATCACGCGTCATCTGGCCTACGTTTGAATTCATATTGTGCACAGAAACAGTCATGTGCTGCATATCCTTAGACATACTGGTCATCGCCGTTTCCATAACAGTTACAACATAGAACATGTAAATGACCGCAATAACGCCCAGAACGATGCCAGGAATCGCGATCCACTTGTTACGTTTTGAGCGCTGCTCGTGAATTTGGGATAGATGCCCCATTTTCTTTTCAGTCAGCGCATCCTGTTCATGCACTTCTTCCAGCGTCGCTTCATGCTCATGTTTAATCGACTCCGTTAACTGATTGATAATCTGAACACTGCGATCATCGCGATCACCGCTATTCGCATTAACCCGGGTGAATGCTGCGTTCAGTCCATCAAATAATTGCATCATCTCCTTATCACGGCGAGAATCACGGCTTTCCACCTGTTCCGACATCAAATTCAGGCCTTCGCGTACACCTTCCGCCAGCGACGCAAGCTGCCGGTCGCGGCTCTCTCTATCTATTTTCATTTCATCTAAAATAGATTTGATATTGTTCAAAGAAGCCTCGGATGCCCCACCCGTCTTGGCCGCCTTTTTCTTAACTGCCTTTTTGACCGTTGTTTTCTCAGTGAGTTTTTTATCTGTCATTAGCTTCTTCCTATTGTAATTACAGTACTTTTTAGTGAAATGAGCTTTGATATCGCCCAACTTGTTCAGTATATTAACAACTATTAACATACGAAACAAAAAAACGAACGATGCAAACTCTGGTTTCTTGAGTTGATAGCTATGTCATACTTGCACTTCGGTGGGGTTTAATTAGATAAAGACACAAGATTAAAGAAATTTAAAGGCTTCAATAATGGCATCAATCATACAAACCATAGAAGGCGTAGTCGCCAACAAATTCGTCATTGAGTCTGTCCTCAGATTTGGAAGATCTTCAGATAATCAGGTACAAATTGACGATCTGGAAGTAAGCACAATGCATGCTCAAATTATCTGCGACGTCAATAACGAAGGCGTTCCCATCTATTTTCTTGAAGACCTGGGCAGCACCAACGGTTCATTTATTAATGAAGAAAAAATAACAAAACAACAACTTCATCATAAAGATAATGTACGCATCGGCTGGAACATTTTTACCTTTATTGATGAAGATGAAATCAATCATGAGAAAACCCGTGAAGTTAAAAAAAGCTGGATACCCGGCGTTTTCTACTCAAAGGATTAAGTAGATCAGGAAAAATAAACATGGAAGATAAAGCACTGCAGATTTTAAATAGCACCTTCGGCTATTCAGAATTTCGATTACATCAGCAATCCATTATTGAGCAAGTCATCAACGGTAACGATGCAGTGGTGCTCATGCCAACGGGTGGCGGCAAGTCACTTTGTTACCAGATTCCAGCGATGGCGCGTGAAGGTGTTGGCATTATCGTGTCTCCATTGATTGCCTTGATGCAGGATCAGGTTGCCGCATTACAACAGCTCGGGGTTCGTGCTGCTTTTTTAAATTCAACCCTCGATGCTGCCAGTGCTAGTGAAATTGAACATCAACTACTACACGGCAATCTGGATATGCTCTACGTCGCCCCCGAGCGATTAATGACGCCCCGCTTTCTGAATTTATTAGAGAATGCACCGATCTCACTTTTCGCTATTGATGAAGCTCACTGCGTTTCACAATGGGGTCATGATTTTCGACCTGAGTACATTCAGCTCTCAGTGTTACACGAACGTTTTCCACATATCCCACGCATCGCCTTAACCGCCACTGCAGACGAAGCCACGCGCAATGAAATTATTCAACGCCTCGCACTGGAAAATGCCGAACTGTTTGTCTCCGGCTTTGATCGCCCCAATATCTGTTATCGCATCTCACAAAATCAGGGTAATGCCAAAGACCAGTTGTTACGCTTCATTCTCAACGAACACGAAAATGACGCTGGCATTGTTTATTGTCTGTCACGAAAAAAAGTTGAACAAACTGCCGACTGGTTGAGTGCAAAAGGTTTAAATGCTCTTCCCTATCACGCCGGTTTATCGGCGCAGAAACGCCAACAACATCAGCATCGTTTTTTAACTGAAGATAGCATCATCATCGTCGCCACCATCGCCTTCGGTATGGGCATCGACAAACCTGATGTGCGTTTTGTTGCGCATTTGAATTTACCTAAAAGCATCGAGGCCTATTATCAGGAAACCGGTCGCGCAGGTCGTGATGGTCAACCCGCCGATGCCTGGATGATGTACGGCCTGCAGGATGTCATCATGTTAAAACAAATGATGGGCAAATCTGAGGCTGATGAAGCGCACAAACGCGTCGAACATCACAAGTTAGAATCCATGCTCGGCTTTACTGAAATTACCACCTGCCGGCGACAGGCCTTATTAAAATATTTCGACGATCATTTAGAAGAAGCCTGCGGCAACTGCGACACCTGTTTAACACCCGTAGAAACCTGGGATGCAACCGTAGTTGCACAAAAAGCGCTATCCTGCGTCTATAAAACCAATCAACGTTTTGGTGTCACCTATCTCATCGATGTATTGCTCGGCAAAGACATGGCGCGCATCAAACAGTTCGGTCACGACCAGGTTAGCGTTTACGGCATAGGAAAAGAGCTGGATAAAAAACAATGGAGCAGCATCTTCCGCCAACTCATCGCCAGAAATTTACTCTCGGTCGATATCGAAGGTCACGGTAATTTGCGCCTCACTGAAGAATGTCGCCCGGTGTTGCGCGGAGAACTCTCTCTGCATCTTCGCAAAGAAACCAAGCAGGAAAAATCTACACAACGCGGCCGTAAAACATTCAACAACGTTAAAGATGCAGACAAAGTTTTGTGGGAAGCATTAAGAACCTGTAGAAAAGCACTGGCTGACGAATCAGACGTACCGCCCTACGTTATTTTCCACGATGCCACCTTGATGGAAATGGTCGAACGACAACCGCAAACACACGACCAATTCTCGAAAATGAGCGGTGTCGGTGAGAAAAAACTCGAAGCCTATGCCGACCAGTTTTTAGACATCATCAAACATCATATCGAGACTGCAGCAAATCCAACATCCAGCAGTGATACCGTAGAAGAAACCCTGCAACTACTCCGTGCCGGCATGAAAGCCGATGAAATCGCTGCACATCGCAATTTAACCGCCACCACCATTTATGGGCATTTAGCAAAGGCCATAGAACTGAGTGAAGTAGAATTACAGCAGGTGGTCGATTTAAGCGAGAATGAGATAAGAGTCATACAAAACGCTTTCTTGAACTTTGGCGATGAAGACAAAAAACTAAAACCCATCTACGACGCTTTTGAAGGTGCTTTTGATTA
>CBFCZV010000087.1:0-3912 GCA_965602855.1 uncultured Gammaproteobacteria bacterium
TCACGTCGTTTAACCGATGCTGTACGACTTGAAGTAGCTGATAACTGCACCAGGGAAATGTCTAAATTCCTGCTGAAAAAATTCAAGCTAAAAGAAAAGGACCTGTACACAGTTAATGGCCCGGTTAATCTGAATCGTTTGCTTGAGGTGGTTGATGATGTAGATCGACCTGATCTTAAATACCCACCGTTCACACCTGGCCTGCCAAAGCGTATTCTTCAGGAAGATGATATGTTCACTGCAATTGAGCAAGGCGACATTCTTTTATTTCACCCCTATGAGTCCTTTGCCCCAGTTGTTAATTTTTTACATCAGGCCGCACAAGATTCAAAAGTACTTGCAATAAAAATGACTTTGTACCGTGCGGGTGCAGATTCACCGTTAATAGATGCATTGGTCGACGCCGCAAAATCAGGCAAAGAAGTCACAGCTGTAGTTGAATTACGTGCACGCTTTGATGAAGCAGCAAACATTGAACTAGCATCACGACTACAAGATGCAGGTGCGCATGTTGTATATGGCGTTGTTGGTTATAAGACACACGCTAAAATGTTACTGGTCGTACGACGTGATAAAAAAAGAGTATCTCGCTACGTACATCTGGGTACGGGCAATTATCACCCGGGTAATGCACGTATCTATACCGACTATAGCTTTATGACTAATGATGCAGCCATTGGCGAAGATGTGCATAAACTGTTTTTGCAACTAACCGGGCTTGGCAAAGCAACAAAACTAAAGAAACTATTGCAGTCACCTTTTACTCTGCATAAAGGCCTGCTTGAAATGATAAAAACTGAAGCAAATAATGCAACATCAGGACAACCCGCCCGAATCATCGCTAAAATAAATTCATTAGTTGATAAAAGCATCATTCAGGAACTTTATCGTGCCTCTCAGGCGGGTGTGAAAATCGATTTAATTGTACGCGGCGTGTGCCAACTAAGACCTGGAGTTAAAGGTGTCTCAGAAAACATTACAGTACGTTCGGTCGTTGGGCGTTTTCTGGAACATTCACGTATTTATTATTTTCAAAATAATGACGAGCCAAAAGTTTATTGTTCGAGCGCCGACTGGATGGAGCGAAATCTTTATCGACGCGTCGAAGCCTGCTTTCCTATTTTAGATGAGAATCTAAAGAAACACGTTATAGATGACGGTTTGCTAGCTTACCTGTCTGACAACATGGACAGCTGGATGTTACAAGAAGATGGCAGTTATAAAAGGGTGGTCGCAACAGCCAGGCAAAAAGATAAATCGGTACAGATGGGGCTACTGGAAAATCTTGCGGCTGAATTGTAATTTATTTTAAGTGTTTTATTTCTAGCTTTAAACCAATAGCACAAAGATAGTCTACTTCACTTTCCAGATCGGCAATGGTCAATGGGTTATCATCAAACCAGTGCTCTGGAAATCTCAGCGTCAGCGACTGTTTTTTTGCTTCAACCGTATAATCGGGTGTCTGATATTCAGGCACACTGCGATTCAGGATAGCAGCAATGCGAAGAATCACGATTAACCGTAATATTTTTTTGCGATATTTTGGAGTAAAAGATTCTAACTTATCCAGTAAAAGTTTCTGCCTGTGATAACGAATCAGCAGCGAAAGAAACTGTTGTTCCTGCATTGAGAAGCCGGGCATATCAGAATTGAGTACCAGATACGCACCGTGCTTATGATAACCAGAATGAGAAATCGCCAGACCCATTTCGTGTAGTTGAGCCGCCCAGCTTAACAACAGCCAATGATTCTCATCACAAATTGACCAGACACCATCTAACTCAGCACACAAATGCTTACAGCTTGAAATAACATTCATCGCATGATCCGGCCTGACATCATAACGATTTGCCAGATGCATAACTGATGTCTCACGAATATCTTCATGCTTGATACGGCCAACAATATCGAGCATCAAACCTTCGCGTAAGGCGCCGTCAGAAGCAATCATCTGTTTTAGCTTCAGCGCTTTAAAAACAGCATTTAATACAATGAGACCACCAATAAAAACTGGTTTGCGTGCACTGATGAGTCCATCCAACTTTATTTTATGAATCAACTCAAACTCAAGAAGCATGTCTAACAGCTGCTTGAGCCCCTTATCGGTAATAGTGCCATCAGTTATATCATTCGCCAGCAGCACTTTTGAAATAGAACGAATACTGCCTGAGGTACCCACGCACTGCTCCCAGCCGGATTCCAGAAAATCACGGCGTACAGGTGCAATTTCCTGACGCGCAAAAATATCTGCTTGCTTGAGACGTGACTTACTAATTAAACCATCAGAGAAAAATTTTTTAGTGATACTGACACAACCCATTTCAAGGCTTTCCAGCATGATCGGACTATGATTTTTTCCGATAATAATTTCAGTACTACCACCACCAATATCAACAACGAGTCTTTTATTACCCAGCTCAGCCAAACTGTAAATAGCACCATGATAAACAAGACGCGCCTCTTCGATACCAGAGATAATATCGATTCGGTGATTTAGAACTTTTTTTGCTCTTTTGATAAATTTACGAGCATTTTTTGCATTACGTAAAGTATTGGTTCCCGTGATGCGAATGTCTTTCTTTTGTATATTTTGTAAGCGTTGAGAAAAACGACCTAAACAATCCAAAGCACGTAGTTGAGCTTCTTCATCAAGATAATTCCTGGAATTAAGCCCTGCCCCCAAACGCACCATTTCCTTGATGGTATCAATTATCCTGAGAGAGCCGTTCTCCTCGAGACTAGCTATCACCATATGAAAACTATTTGAACCAAGATCAACTGCTGCAACTATTCTTGATTGAGCCTGATTGTTTTCTAAATCATTATCCAAGTAAAAGTCCTTAAAAGTTGCTATTGAGTCTACAGTGACCCAATTATGCATTTTTGCTCAGGAACTTGTCCAGATGATTGGTAAAGGATTGACACTCACTTTGACTTAAAACAGGTAAGCCTTACATATTCAAACAACACCAAATCAAAAAAAGCCAGCGATTAAAATTAATCACTGGCTTTTTGGTAAGTCCGCTATAACTAATTAAGACTCTGTTCTTTTTTGACTAATTAGTTTTCGCTGCTGCATCAATAAACCTAATAACAATATCAACCACAACGGCTGGAGACTACCACCACCGCCACCGCCACCATCTACAGGCTGAGTGACTCCACCAATAATTGCCACACGATTATTCACAACGCCATCAGCATCACTCGGGCCACCATCAATAATCGTCAATTGCACACATAGATCACCCTCAGTGAGTCCGGGCTGATAAGCCGCATCACCTGGTGGTGGACAATAACCTTCAACACCTGCTGCTGAGAAAATGAGATTATCAGCATCTCTAACAAAAGTCTGCCAGCCAGCAGATGTCAGATTGCGATAAATCGCATACGCGGGTACTGCCGCAAGCTGAGGGATAACGACATTCACTGCCTGCCCTGATGCCACTCCCGTTACGATGATATCGAACAGACCAGTGTCATGATTGAAATTAGTGTTATCAGTAATACCACCTGCATTAGTGACATCAACCATAAGAATTGATGCCTGGGCAATTCCGCTCTGTAAGGCAATGTTGCCCAGAGTCAGACTTAAACCCGGCAATGTCTCGATCAAATAAAGCTGATCCTCACCGAACTGAGCGGGTAACACATTGATAGTTACTATGCTATCAAGGTAGTCAGCAATACCATCACCATCACTGTCATCATAACCTTCGGTATGGTCGTTGGTGCCATCACCATCGCTATCGGCAGTGGTCAACACAGGTGCTGCAGCAAGTACTGTCAATGATATGCTTGATGCAGTGCTATCTGTACCATCATTGACACTCAAATGTAGCGTGTAGAATCCAGGGTTCACGCTCAATGGATCAAAGGTGAAGGTACTGTCTGTACCGTCTACATCTACTA
>CBFCZV010000088.1:0-3859 GCA_965602855.1 uncultured Gammaproteobacteria bacterium
TCACGTGCGCAGATGGCTTCGATATATTCCATCTCTTCACAGACATTAACTATATATTGAGGGATACCCCATGAAACTGATTCTTTTAGGTGCGCCTGGTGCAGGTAAAGGCACTGTTGCAAAATTACTGACCAAACTTGATGGTTCTGTACAAATTTCTACTGGTGACATTCTGCGTGGCGCAGTGGCAGCTGGTACTGAGCTTGGTAAACAGGCTAAAGCGGCAATGGAAGCGGGTGATCTCGTTTCTGATGACCTGATCATGGGTATTATGGCTGATCGTCTGAAAGAAGATGATTGTAAAGCAGGCTATTTGTTAGACGGTTTCCCACGCACTATTCCACAGGCTGAAGCATTGAAAGTAATGCTGGCTGGCATGGGTGAAGAGCTGGATTGCGTTGTTGAAATCGACGTAGCACGTGACGTTATTCTTGACCGTCTGACAACTCGTCGCACCTGTGAAGGCTGTGGTGAGATTTACAACGTTAAATCTAACCCACCAAAAGCAGAAGGCGTTTGTGACAAATGTGGTGGTGCAGTAACTCAGCGTGCTGACGAAACTGAAGAAGCAATTGGCAACCGTTTGAACGTGTACAACGAACAAACAGCACCGCTGGCTGGCTTCTACAAAAACGAAGGCTCGCTACTGACTGTTAACGCGACTTCAAGCGATGCTGTCATCGATGCAATTAAAGGAAAAATCGGCATATAATTAGCGCTGATTTCTTTAAAAAAAAGCCGCTGACTCTAAAGGGTCGGTGGCTTTTTTTATGTCTGTACTCATTACACTCTTTGTGGTTTTCTAAACGTTCAAGTCTTGTATATTCCTGTATATCAATGAAAAGGAAACAAGATTATGAAAATCACCATCATCAGCGGTAGCCACCGCAACCCGTCACAAAGCGAAAAAGTTGCGAATCACATCGCCAAAATTTTTACCGCAGAACACGACGATATTGAAACCGACATTTACACACTGGCCGACAACCCGCTTCCACTCTGGGATCAAACCGTCTGGGAAGACAGTGAAGAATGGAATCAGCGACTCGCACCACTAAAGCAGCAACTCAGCGACAGCGATGGCTTTGTCATTATTTCTCCCGAATGGCACGGGCAGGTTCCAGCAGGATTAAAAAACTTCTTCCTGCTATTCAATCGCTTTGAGCTAGGCCATAAGCCGGCACTCATCGTAGCTGTTTCATCTGCCGATGGTGGTGCTTATCCCGTTGCTGAATTGCGCATGAGCAGTTATAAAAATAACCGCATCTGCTACATCCCCGAACAACTGATTTTGCGTAACATCGAAAGCATTCTTAACGAAAACGAGGCGGATAACAATCCTGATGCTGACAGCTATT
The DNA here is from genome assembly GCA_965602855.1 of uncultured Gammaproteobacteria bacterium. Taxonomy (GTDB): domain Bacteria; phylum Pseudomonadota; class Gammaproteobacteria; order SZUA-229; family SZUA-229; genus LH-M37. Next base: position 1,359 of record CBFCZV010000088.1, read on the forward strand.
TCAAGGAACGTATTTCGTGGTCACTGGGTATTTTGAAAGGTTACGCTGATGCACTCAAAACTATGCGTGAGAACACACAGATACATCATGATAAATTTGGCAATGGTATGTGAGGATTAACATAAAACACCATTAAACAAACTTCCCTGTTTTGCTAAACGGTTATCAAATCCTCTTCTAGAAGTCTTGCCACTCCTCAGAACTGGATTGCGTCAGGCTACGAGACGGCGCTGCCTGCAATGCTGGTTGGTGCGTTACTGATGGAGCAACCTTATCATTCTGTTTTTTTACTACTTTTCGAGCCTGTCCCTTGATAGCGAAAAATGCGACGACCTCATCCAGAGCATAAGCCTGATTCTGCATGGCTTTACTGGCGGCGGCGGCTTCCTCGACTAATGATGCATTTTCCTGGGTCATGCTATCCATCTGTGTCACCGCATCATTCACCTGACCAATACCGGTAGCCTGTTCATTACTGGCCATGGCAATTTCATCGATGATACCGGCAACCTTCTTAGTGTTCTCAATGATTTCTTCCAGTGATTCTCCAGACTGGCTCACAAGCTCATTCCCAATTTTGACCTTATCCACACTATCTGAAATCAAGCCTTTAATTTCCTTGGCGGCATCAGCAGAGCGCTGAGCCAGAGATCGAACTTCTGACGCGACGACAGCAAAACCACGACCCTGTTCACCCGCACGGGCCGCTTCCACCGCCGCATTCAGCGCCAGCAGATTAGTCTGGAAAGCAATGCCATCAATGGTACTAATAATATCGGCTATCTTACTCGATGACTCATCAATATCATTCATCGCACTTATCGTGCGAGAAACTATTGAAGCACTAACGGCTGCCTTCTTACTACTTTCACGAGCCAACTCCCTGGCCTGAGTCGCACTATCTGCATTTTGTTGCACCGTACTGGTCATTTCTTCCATCGATGAGGCCGTCTCCTCAAGTGAAGAAGCCTGCTCTTCTGTACGCTGTGAAAGACTGAGATTACCCTGTGCAATTTGGCCAGATGCGCTACCAATATTGACTACTGACTCCTGAACTTCATTTACGACTCGTACCAGATTCTCATCCATGTGTTTCAGCGATGACAGTAATTTACCGATTTCATCATTCGTTTTTAACTTAATTTCCTGACCAAGATTTCCTTCAGCGACCTCTTTACAGACCCTAACGGCTTTATCCAGTCCATTTGAAATAGCTGAAGCCAGCATCACTATACTTCCAAGTATGACGATACCACCAAGCACCATGGCAAAAATCAGCATGAATGCAACCCTGCTATTAATTTTATCCTGAAAAGCTGTATTAGATACTTTCAACTGATCAACAAGCTGCTCGACACGCTCAAAAGCAGGCTCAGTCTCGTGAACGGCCTGTCGAAATACTGAAGTTGCAGCCTTAACATCCTTCATACCTTTAACCAAAGCATTGAAGTCCCTATGGTAGCTGTTCATATTAAGAGTAATTTGCTTTTGCGCAGCAGCGGGAATATTCGATGTTGCCAGCAACGCCTCAAACTCAGCTTTGCGATCAGCCATACGACCAATATATTTATCCGCTTCACGGGCAAGATAATCTTTCTCGTGACGACGCATCATTAGCATCTTCACAGCCAGCTTATCGCTCTTAAATTTCTTCAGGGTATCTTCCACATCGTGTACTGATTTGCGCAAACTACCGAGCAAGCCTGATTTTTCATTCAAACCAACTTTAGTTTGAGCATCAACCATCATCAGGAAACCTTGTTCGTATTCATGTGAAAGATCAGTTAATTGCTCAACAGCATCAAGCCCCTCTTTAGACTTTACATGGTGCTTCATATCACCTAGCAAAGCGTAAAGACCAACCATCGTGCCAGCATGCTCATCGACATACTTGGCATCTTTTCTCAGCAGAAAATCTTTTTCATTCCGGCGTGCTTCAAGAATGGCAATTTTGGCCCCAGCCTCTGACATCTGAATACTGATATCACGCTCGGCTTCCTCAGCGGCTTCAGCACGTATGCCTGTTGCATAGGCATAAACTGTCGCAAACACAGCAAAAGCCAGAACAACCACGCCGCCCAGCCCATAAAGTTTTTGTTTTATTGTTAGATTAAACACGAATATTTCTCCTTAGGTTTTAAATACTCAATTCCAGCATTGAGTCAATCAATGTCAGGTTGGCGTAAAATCGCCATCATTAAATTCACACATACTAATTTTATGTAGACACATTCTAGCAGTAAAATTGTGGTAAATATTCAACCAATACAAATCCTAATGAAAAACTAATATTTGATAAAAGCACCATATACACACGCCTCATGACCACATACGACGAGCTATCCCTCAAGAAGGAGAAGCCAACTGATAACATCTCTAATCCTCACTCTGCCCCACGAACTAGCTATTAGGAGAAACTTTTGGCATTGTATAAATAGAAAACTAAGGAACAAACATGTCAGCTTGCGACTGCGAGATAGAAATAAAAAACAAGAATGAAA
>CBFCZV010000089.1:0-3749 GCA_965602855.1 uncultured Gammaproteobacteria bacterium
TTTTACCGCTCTTCATTATTTCAGGCTGTGACTCTGATCAGAAATCGCCTGCCAGCAAGAAGGATGAAGTTGTACAAACGGCACCGGTAGTGACTGAGGCGCCAACACCGATAGTTGATCAAGCATCAGCAATAATAACCACTGAAGACGAAGTTGTTGAAGCTGAAGTTGAACCTGTTCAGCAAGTATCGCTAAGTGGTGAACAAATCTATAAAAAATCCTGTGCAAATTGTCATGGTACTGGTGTTGCCGGTGCACCCAAGGTTGGTGATGTTGCTGCCTGGAGTTCTCGCATTGCTAAAGGTGATGCTGTGTTATACGACTCTGCAAAAAAGGGTATTTCTGGCACAGCTATGATGGCCAGGGGCACCTGTGGATCATGCAGTGATGAAGAGCTGGAAGCTGCAGTTGATTTTATGGTTTCCAAATCAAAATAACGCCGACACCTTATGTTTTTTGAATCTGTATACCTGATCACAACATACTCTGTACGATGCAGAGAGGGTTTTTAACATGCGAATAATTCTCTTAATATTTCTGACATCAGTTTTATGCACACCTGTATTCGCAGGTACCCCCGGTGAGGTTGAAGTTGGTGGCCTTCTGCGTGAAGCGACGTTGGATGGGGTTAATGGAGGAACGAAGACGTTTTCTGATTTCAAGGGCAAGCCTTTGCTTATCAATGTCTGGGCTAGTTGGTGTGGTCCCTGTCGGGCGGAGATGGGTTCGCTGGAGCGGTTGGCTCAGCGCTTTAACGGTAAAGAGTTCAATGTGATTGGCGTTTCGACGGATGATTTTCGCAACAGGGCTGCAGCCTTCATTGAGCAGACAAAAATCACCTTTGATAATTACCTCGATAGCAAATTGTTTCTGGAAAACATGCTAGGAGCAAATGCAATCCCGCTGACTATTTTTGTCGATGCCGATGGCCGCGTGCTACATAAAGCGCGCGGAGCATACGAATGGGATGCACCGCAAACCATAGCTGCGATTGGGGAAGTGTTTAAATTGAAGTTGCAGCCTTAGTGCAGGGCGAAAAACGAATTTCTGTCAGTCTAATTTGTTAATTGTTGTCAGGAATATCTTACAAAAAAATGATTGTGTCTCACTATGTCTGTACGCGCATTCACTGAGCTAATGCGCGGCTTCACTCTATAAGTAACTTCTATCAGAATTAACAAGAATGCCATATTGTGCCTGAATAAATTATTCGTATACTCGTTAGGCCTGTCACTGCACACGATTGCTAGAGATGAATATATTAAGCAATCGTGATGCAAGTGAGTGGAGGGCATGCGGTGTTCCAGTTGTGTGGTTGGTTGGTGTTTTTTCTACGTTTACTTCGTTTGATCAGGTTATTCCTCTTCGCTCTCCCGGTTCTTTTGTGCGTCAAAAATACTGCTTTTGCTGTAGATCTCGATGAGATTGTAGTGTCCGAGAAGGCTGGTGTTTATTACATTAAGATATCGGGAAATATTGCAGCTAAAGAAGAATATGTAAGGCAGGTGCTAACTGATTACATACATGTTTATCGCCTCAGTGATTCGATCATTGAGAGCAAAGTGCTTGAATCATCCAGTGATGAAAAGGTGCGGATTCAATCACTGGTGTTGTGCTGTACCACTGTGTTCTGCAGAGAGGTCATGCGTGTAGATGAAATCAGTGTGCTTAAGTCTGGTGATTTGCAAGCTGTGATAATGCCAGAACAAAGTGATTTCAGGTCAGGGACAGCGACATGGAAAACCGTCCCAATGGGGCATGGCATGCGGCTTACGTATAGCGCCAATATTGAGCCTGATTTTTTTATTCCACCCGTTCTGGGTACGCAAATGGTCATTAATGATATGCGTAATGAGTTTAAAACGATGTTTTGTCGTATTGAACTCATTGCAAGTATTAACGAAGCAAGGGAGCGTGGTAAGGATGTTGCATTTGTAAATATTGATCGTGAGCAGTGTCGTAAGAGTTAATGGCAAGCCTATAAAAATGTGGCGTTTAAATATATCCTTATTCACTCTTACCATTATATTGCTGGCATGTGCCTATCAGCAGGTAAGTTACGAACGGGACATAGCTCCACTTCTTGCCAGAAATTGTAATGGCTGTCATTCGGCGCCTAATGGTCAGGGTTACAGGGCAACCGGGTTACGAATGGATTCATATGGTTCGATAATTAATGGGACTATGTACGGTTCCGTTATTGTGGCAGGTGATAGTCGTCGAAGCATACTCAATAAACGGGTGGAGGGCCGAACAGGTAAAAAACAGTGTAATTTGCGTAGTGACAAAGAAGGTATTAGCAAAGAGGCAATTGAAGTTTTGAAGGACTGGGTTGATCAGGGGGCGCTGAATAACTGAGTTTGTTTATTAAAGGGGCATCTAAAAGTGAAAAATATACTTGTGGCCATTGATGATTGCCAGAACACAACAATTACATCGCCTTTAATAGAGCGTGCAATTGAACTGGCAAGTGTTTTCTCAAGCAGGGTGAGAATACTTCATGTTGTTCCGAAGTCGCGACAACTTCCGTTTAATGTTGATAAAAATATATTACGGCATGAGGCTGCTTATGAGCTCCATGAAGAGCACGAAATACTACAGCGACTTTCGAAAAACTTGCGAAGTCGGAACATCGAAGCGTCATCTTTACTGGTTGAGGGTGCGATAATTAAAACAATACTATATGAATCTGACCGGCTGGATATTGATCTGATTATTTTAGGGCATCATAGGCATAGTGAACTGTACGATGCCTTAATGAGTGGCACTGAAGAGGGGTTGCTTAGAAAATGCTCTCACCCAATAATGTTTGTTCCTACAGTAGAGAGATAATCGGGAATAAATATTTAATAATATTGATTCACGTCTGTATTTGATCAAAACTGAATCGCCACAATGATAGGGGTAACAAGAATAAATTCGGGGAGAGGGTCATGTTGATTAAAGTAATTAGATCATCTGTTTTAGTGTTTGGCTTTGTTGTTGCCGTGTATCCTTCTACGGCATTATCAAGCAGCTTTGCTTCGCTGATGGGGGACTGGAATTGTGAGGAGGAAGGTGTGCCTTATTCACTGGAATTCAAGACAGAAAATCAGCTTGTTTATAACGGGCAAAGCCTCAATTATCAGCTGCAGGATAATATCCTTCTAGTACAGGAGGAGTATGGTTTTATTCCGTACGTTTTTGAGATAAAGAAAACGAGCCTGACCTTTCGTTCTCTCGACGGAACTATAGCTTATTGCCAGAAAAGCTCTGTCACTCAAGCTGATAAACCTGCGAAAAAGCCACCAACTGCTAAAATCCCCGCCGATGCTCAGACGCTGGTTCCTGGCAGAAACTGGCCCAAATATACCAGTCCTACCGGCAATGTTGGTTGGGACTCATCTGATCCGCAGGCGCTGTTATATAAATTTGCCGGTCGATGGGATAACTATAGTGGCAGCACGCTTAGTAATATTTATCTTAAACCTGATGGTTCTTATAGTGATTCATCAGAAACCAGTTACAGCGGTAGTTTTACTGATCAGGGTGGTTATCAGACCGGAGCATGGGGTGCTGCTGGGCAAAACCAGAGTGGGGGTCACTGGAGCATAAAGGGTACATTGAGTAGTGGCGTGATCACACTGGTATCAAGCAATGGGCAACCTAGGGTTGTCAATTATCAGGTGCATGTGAAAAATGGTGAATACTATGGTGGTGAATATTTCTTTAATGGTGCATTACACTCGGTGAAATATATCTACCGCTAA
>CBFCZV010000090.1:0-3692 GCA_965602855.1 uncultured Gammaproteobacteria bacterium
GTGACCTCTTCCTTACCAAGGAAGTACTCTACCGACTGAGCTATATGAGCAAAAAACCTTCGCGCCCATCAATTATGGAGCGGGTGATGGGAATCGAACCCACGTATTCAGCTTGGAAGGCTGAAGTTCTACCATTGAACTACACCCGCAATCTGGCAACGCCACCAACCTTTCTCAGTCTAAATCTTGGTGGAGGGGGGAGGATTCGAACCTCCGAAGGTAGAACCAGCAGATTTACAATCTGCCCCCTTTGGCCACTCGGGAACCCCTCCCAAAATCAAGCCGCGTATAATGCTTGAGCGCAACGCAACTGTCAACCACAACTTCGCGTTACGGTTGATAAAAAACTGGAGCCGGTGACAGGAGTTGAACCCACGACATCCTCATTACAAGTGAGGCGCTCTACCAACTGAGCTACACCGGCGTTTTACAGGCGGGCAATTTTAGGGAAACCGGAGAACTAAAGCAATGCGCTTTTAGAGATAAAACGGGTTTTTACAGGTTTTTTTACGAACAATCTCTGAGCAGACGATTAATCTTGCCAGTTAAATGCTTATCAAAGATCTTTTCAGGGATAATCTTGCCCGAAGCAAGCTCATAATCCAGCCAGTAAATCGTGTATGTTTTGAAGATTGGCTCTACATCCGGCCTAAAACCCAGACTCTTTATACGCTCAGCATGGGTATAAGCACGATCTTTTTCCCTGAAATGCCCCAATGAGATTCCGTTAACCTTCTCACCAGAACCAACGATAAAATAATCCTTCACTTTCTTTTTCTTCAACTGAAGCGTCAACTCTTTCGCTTTGCTGTAATCTTCGGATGGCTTCAAATACACCCAGAACATCTCCTGCTCTTGCTCTTCGTTACTTCTATACGATGCATCAGCCACATAATTTTTTATCCCTCGGGTCATCGCCCTTAATTTCATCAAATCCCTGAATGGCCCAAGAGTGAAGCACTCCCTTTTTATAGCAAGCGGCTTTTCTACAATTGATTCTGCTTCAACCGACTTTACTTCAACCTGTTCTGGCTCAGCCTGTTTTGCTTCAACTGGTTCCGCTTCAGCTACCTCGGTCTCAACTGACTCCACACCTGCCAGAGCAACTTCAGGCCCACTCTTCTTGATTGGCACAGCCATTGAATCCTGACCAATTTCACTCAATAGCACGATTTTGGGCGCATGCCTGTCAGCCCTGGGCGCATCCAACACCTTCTCAGGACGATTAAGCTCCCAGGCCACATAAGCAAAGTTCAGCACCAACACAAATAAAAATAACCAACGCATACCCAATTTATTCCAATTAACTATTCCGATTAAATTATTGTTATTTCCGAGCCAGGGAGTCTTTTAGCCAAAAAAACATTTATTGTTCCGAGACATAACACAGACCATACAGAACCAGATACGGCTCATGATGAACACCTTTAACCTGCTCCAAAAATGGCAACATCTTCTCTGACATGCCACCCGTTAAAATCACTCGCATTTCATCACCCAGACGCTCTTTGGCCGACTCACACACCTCCAGCAAGCCCGCCCGCAACATATGCAGGGTTCCACTGGTAACGGCATCCGCGGTATTAATCGCAAAACCGGGGCAATCACCTTCGACAGCCTCTACGCCCACCGTATTCTGCAAAAGCGAATTTCGCATCATATTCAGACCAGGCATAATCCGCCCACCTCGATGCACACCAGCCTCATCCATCAAATCAACCGTAACCGCCGTGCCCACATCAATAATACACACCGGCACATCGTATAGTTTTTTTGCGCCCAACAGCGCAGCCCAGCGATCAGCACCGTGTTCTTCCGGCTGAGGATACATATTACGAACCCCACCCAACTCTGCAGTCGTACGCAAAAATGCAGGCTCAATCGACCACTCCTTATCTATCCACTCAATCAGCGCCTGCTCAACATCATCCCCAGCAACACAGGACACCCAAACAGAATCCTGCCTGGGTGCACCAGCAAAAATCTCATCAAAAGTAGCCTGCAAAGATTCCTTTTCATAATAGCCATCTTCAGCAAGAATCAACTGTCCTTCCTGCCAAATCCCCCATTTAACACTGCTATTCCCAATATCAATCGTTAACATTGCTCGCCTTTCTCAAACTTATCTCCGCACTATTAAATAATCGTTCGTCATCATCGATCAACACCCGAATCTCACCGCTAGCTTCAAAACCAACAACTATACCCTGCAATACCAGACCTTCTTCCAGATAAATATTCACCAGCTGCTGCTTACAAATATCGTATTCACGATACTCAGCCATCAAATCACACTCAGGCTGCGTAAAACTTTCACAGATTGCCATACATTCCTGTAATAACAAACCAGCCAGCTTACTACGTTCAATCTTACAATTAGACGATGAAACAACATCCGTCCACGGCTGATCAGGTTTTACCTGCAACTGATCCGGCATTTTAAAGTTTAGACCAATCCCTATAATTGCGGTGGTACTTGTTGATGATAATTGTGCTGTTTCAATAAGAATACCAGCAATTTTCCTGTCATCAACCAATACGTCATTCGGCCACTTGAGTCCGACTTGCTGCAAACCAATACCTTTTAGCACTCGAGCTACAGCAACACCCATGGCCAGCGACAAACCGCCCAGTTCACTCACTGGCAAATCAAACTGCCAAGCCAGACTCAAATAAACACTACCACCCGGCGGTGAAAGCCAGACTTTACCACGACGACCACGCCCCTGCGTCTGCTCCTCAGCAAAACAGACCAGAGGCAAAACGCTCCCCTGCCTCACTTTTAATAAAGCCTGCTCATTAGTCGAATCCGTTTTTTCAAATAAAACAAGCTCACAATCACGACTCAGGCATTGCCGTATTTGTTCTAAATCCAAACTTTCAACCATAAAATAAACCTGCAATCGAAAAATCGGAAGCATTTAAAAGCACAGTATTCAAGCAGGTAACAGCCTGATGCACAACACAAAATTCAGTTAATGCCAAAGCAATAGACAAAATAAGCATGTACAATACGCCGCCACACATAAGCAACAAACAAAATAAACGTAACATGGCTGCTGAAGAAAACACCACTCCATCCAATTTTATTCAAAACATCATTCAGGACGATCTGGATACGGGCAAGCACAGCGCAATACAAACTCGCTTCCCACCTGAACCCAATGGCTATCTTCACATCGGTCACGCCAAATCTATTTGTCTGAATTTCGGCATGGCCAAACAGTTCGGCGGCAAATGCAATCTACGTTTTGATGACACCAACCCCGACAAGGAAGAAGTCGAATACATGCACGCCATCGAAGAAGACGTAAAATGGCTGGGCTTTGAATGGAATGAACTACATCACGCCTCTGATTACTTCGACCACTTATATATGTATGCCGTCAAACTCATCACCGAAGGCAAAGCCTATGTTGATAGCTTAAGCGCTGACGAAATTCGCGAATACCGTGGCACCCTGAAAGAAGCAGGCAAAGATAGCCCATATCGCAACCGCAGCATGGAAGAAAATCTCGGCCTGTTCCAGCGCATGAAAGAAGGTGAATTCGAAGACGGTGCACACGTACTACGTGCAAAAATCGACATGGCCTCACCCAACATCAATATGCGCGACCCGGCTTTGTACCGTATCAAACGTACCCACCACCATCGCACTGGTGACGACTGGGTGATTTACCCAATGTACGATT
>CBFCZV010000091.1:0-3486 GCA_965602855.1 uncultured Gammaproteobacteria bacterium
AATATGGATTTTTACGATAGCGATCGCATTATCGAAGAAAGGACCGGTGCAGACATCCCTCTGATCTTTGAAAAAGAAGGCGAAGCAGGATTTCGCCAGCGTGAGAGCGCAGTAATCGACGAATTCACCCAGAAAAAGGGCATTGTACTGGCGACAGGTGGTGGTGCAGTTTTAGATACAGCCAACCGTAAACATCTAAAATCACGCGGCACTGTGTTTTATTTGAGCAGTGATCTTGAATCCCTGCTCGAACGTACGCATAAAGACAAAAACCGTCCTCTGCTGCATGGTGAAGAGTCTGCCGAGGTCATCCTCACCCGACTCATTGAGCAACGCGACCCGCTCTATCGGGAAACCGCTGATCACATCATTGATACCAGCAATGACTCGCTACGCCACGTGATACAGGCTATTATTAACCACCTCGACAATAGCAAATAGTAAACACTGAATACTTCGATGTCTGAAACCACTACACTCAAGGTTGATCTGGGTGATCGCAGTTACCCAATTTATATTGGTCAAAATCTGCTCGATCAAGCCGATATTCTGAAACAACACATCCCCGGCAAAAACGTGCTGATTGTCAGCAATGAGACGGTTGCACCTCTTTATTTAAAAAAAGTCGAAGCGCTGCTCAGCGGCTTACGCTATGAAAGCGTGATTCTGCCCGACGGTGAGCAATACAAAAATCTCGACATACTCAACACGATTTTCGATGCTCTGCTCAGCCATCGCATGGATAGAAACACCACAATTATCGCCCTCGGCGGCGGCGTGGTTGGCGATATGGCCGGTTTTGCCGCTGCCTGCTACCAGCGTGGTGTGCACCTGATTCAAATACCTACCACCCTGCTCTCTCAGGTCGATTCATCCGTCGGTGGTAAAACTGGGGTTAATCACCCTCTGGGTAAAAATATGATCGGTGCTTTCTATCAGCCACGCGCTGTTATCGCCGACACCAATACACTAAATACTTTAGATGACCGTCAATTGAGCGCGGGTCTCGCCGAAGTCATCAAATACGGCCTGATCAAAGACGCTGACTTCTTTGACTGGATTGATAAAAACATGGATGCCCTGCTGCAACGCGACCCTGATGCACTGGCCTATGCCATCAAGATCTCCTGCCAGAGCAAGGCTGATGTTGTCGCTGCCGATGAGAAAGAAAGCGGTCAACGTGCCCTGCTCAATCTGGGACACACTTTTGGTCACGCCATCGAAACCGGTATGGGTTACGGTGAATGGTTGCACGGTGAAGCCGTTGGTGCGGGGATGTGCATGGCTGCAAAGATGTCCGCACTACTTGGCTGGATTGATCAGGCGCAGGTCGATAAAACCTTCGCCATTATGCAGCGTGCCAAACTACCTTCCACAGCCCCCGACAGCATGAGCGAACAGCAATTTCTTGATTTAATGTCTGTTGATAAAAAAGTGCTAGATGGTGTACTTCGTCTTGTCTTGCTAAAAAGTATTGGCGATGCCGTTGTCACCAAGGACTACACTAAAGAACATCTCACAGAAACCATTCGCAGCAGTTACGCAACTTAAGCAAACTCCATGGAACGTTCCTATTCTGGTTTTTTAACATCCTATGCCTGTAATGATAAAAAATCATTAGGCCGCGCTCATGATGAAGAAACACCGGTTTATCGAAACAACTATCAGAGAGACCGCGACCGTATAATTCATTCAGCCGCTTTTCGCCGACTGGAGTACAAGACACAGGTTTTCGTCAATCACGAAGGTGACTTGTTTCGCACCCGCTTAACACATTCACTGGAAGTCGCCCAAATCGCACGTAGCATTGCACGTGAACTCGGTTTGCACGAAGATCTGGCAGAAGCTATCGCGCTGGCACATGATTTAGGCCACACTCCTTTTGGTCACGCCGGACAAACTGCACTTAATAACTGCATGAAAGATCACGGTGGTTTTGAACATAATTTACAGTCACTACGCGTAGTCGATAAACTCGAACAAAAATACGCAGACTTCGCGGGTTTAAATCTCACTTTTGAAACCCGTGAGGGCATACTCAAACATTGTTCACAGGAAAACGCTAAAGAACTGGGCACGGTAGGCAAACGTTTTCTTGATAAAACACAACCCAGTCTGGAAGCACAACTCACAGACCTGTCCGATGAAACTGCCTACAACAATCACGACGTTGATGACGGCCTGCGCTACGGACTCATAAGCATTGAAGACTTACTAAAAATTGAATTGTTCAGGCAACAACACGAAATTGTTACTAAGCGTTATTCAAACATAAATGATCGCCAGCTTATTCATGAAATCATTCGACGCATGATCAATGTGATGGTGGTTGATTTAATCGACACATCACGCAACAATATTGAAGATATCAAACCTGAAACCATTGAAGACATTCGCAAACAGAACATGCCAACCATGGCTTTCAGCCAAACCATGTGCGAACAGAAGCTGGAACTCAAACAATTCTTACGAATAAATTTATACAAGCACTATCGAGTCCACAGAATGAGCATGAAAGCATGCGCAATTATTGAAGCGTTATTTGATGCCTTCATGAACGACCCACGGATCCTGCCCACTGAAGCACTTGAACATTGTAAAGAACTGGAAAACGATAACACTCAGGAAGGTATGGCACGAGGCATTGCTGATTACATCGCTGGCATGACAGATCGTTATGCCATCGTTGAATACGAACGCATTTTTAATCCTAGACAATTGTCTTTTGTTAACTTAATCCCCTAAATCAGGCATGGCCGGACGTATTCCACAAAACTTCATTGACGATCTGGTCACTCGTGCAGACATCATCGAAGTTGTTAATGCACGCGTGCCACTAAAAAAGAAAGGCAAGGAATATACTGCCTGCTGTCCTTTTCACAATGAAAAAACACCTTCTTTTACAGTCAGCGATAGCAAACAGTTTTACCACTGCTTCGGCTGTGGTGCGCATGGCACAGCTTTGGGCTTCATCATGGAATATGAAAACCTCGATTTTGTCGATGCCGTTGAAGCACTCGCCGCCGAATACAATCTTGACGTACCCAGAGAAAGCGGTCACTTCAATCAATCTGAAAGCAAGGACACCAAACAGCCGCTATACGATATTCTTGAAAAATCATCAGGGCTATTCAGGCAGCAATTAAAAAAATCTGAACGAGCAATAGCGTATCTACAACAACGCGGACTAAGTGGTGACATAGCTAAAACTTACCAAATTGGCTATGTCCCCGACGGCTGGAATTTTTTAACTGATAATCTCGGCAAAGACAAAGCGACTATCGATGCTTTAATTGCAACGGGTTTATTAGTAAGTAAAGAAGATGGCAAACAATATGATCGTTTCCGTGATCGCATTATTTTCCCCATCACCGATCGACGAGGTCACATCATTGGTTTTGGTGGTCGAGTTCTTGATCAGGGAGAACCAAAATATTTAAACTCTCCAGAAAACACCGTTTTCCACAAAGGTCAGGAGCTATACGG
>CBFCZV010000092.1:0-3298 GCA_965602855.1 uncultured Gammaproteobacteria bacterium
CTATTTCCAAACCTGTTCAGTGAAATAGCTCTCTATCGTTTTTGCCGCACAGACGAAAAACAGGCTCATTAATCACTGAAAAGCCCTCGATATACTGCGCTGATTGCCCCACCCTGCTAAGATTGGCCCCATCATGCAAAACAGCTTAACCAATATTTTATGAGCCAGACTTTCAGTCAGCTACTCAATCAGACGGAACAACTGCAAGCCTTGTTAAAACGCCTGCCAGTTGTACTCAATTTCGTGCTGATTATTGCCTGCGCCCAGCTGCTCTCCGAGGCCATCTGGATGCTGCTGGATGATTCCGGTTCCGGCTCTATTTCTGTCACTGCACCTGCAAATTTAGCTTCAAACAAAAATTACAACAATGCAAAAAAATCACAGCAGCAGGCTTTCCGCAATCTGGCTAGCGCGCATTTGTTTGGTACGGCCGAAACAACAAAAACACAAATAAATACCAGCGTAGCGCCAGAAACAAAACTTAACCTGGTATTAAAAGGCGTACTCGCTGCTGGCTCAACAGCAATGGCCAGTGCCATTATTGCCCGAAGCGCTAATGGCAAAGAAGAAATCTACGGCATTAATGACAAGATCCCAGGCGGTATAACTCTGAAAGAAATCCACCCTGAGCATGTCATTTTAGAACGTCATGGAAAATTTGAAACCTTACGCATGTTAAAAAGCAAAGGCAGTGATCAGATGACTTCAGTCGGCAAAAAACAACCGGCAACATCGTTGATATCCGCCTCATCTACTCGAAAAATTAAAAACATTCGTAACGAGCTAATTAAAAACCCAGCAGACTTCCGCAAGCACGCATTACCGGTTGTGGTTAGAGAAAATGGAAAACAAATCGGTTATCGACTACAGCCACAGCAAAACAGTGACCTGCTCACCCAGGCAGGTATCAAATCTTCTGACGTAATTACCTCGATTAATGGCGTAAAGCTTGATGATATGAAAAATAGCATTAGCGCATTAAGTGCACTTCGCTCAGCAAATAGTGTCAACATTACTGTAAAAAGAAACGGTGCCGAAGTACCGCTTAATATTCAGCTACAATAAACACCACTGGATACGTAAAAACGCAACAGGATTCCATGCATGATCAGCTTTAAAATCAAATCAGCCACACAGCGAACATTTGGCTTTATCTTTTTGTTATTTTTCAGTGCTTCAGTTTTAGCTGATGAAATAACACTCAATCTTAAAGATGCAGATATTCGCGCCCTGATCAGCACGGTCTCAAAATTCACTGGCAAAAACTTCATCATCGACCCACGCATCAAAGCCAAGGTCACCGTAGTTTCGGCCAACACCATGTCGCAAGATGAGGTCTACGAAGTCTTTCTTTCAGTATTGCAGGTACACGGCTTTGCCGCCGTCACCACAGGCTCAGTGATCAAAATCATCCCCGAAGTCAACGCCAAACAGGGCACCGTGCCCCTCACCATTGGTAAGAACAACCCCCTCGGTGACGCACTGATAACAAAAGTAATACGCATGGATCACGTGCCCGCCGCACAACTTGTGCCCATCCTGAGACCATTAGTGCCACAGCAGGGTCATCTGGCCGCCTATGCACCCACCAACACCCTGATCATTACCGATCACGCCGGAAACATTCAGCGCCTGATGAAGATTATTGCCGGCGTCGATCGCCCGGAAAGCGATGAACTGGAAGTCATTCAACTCAAACACGCTTCAGCCAAAGAACTGGTTCGCATTGTTAACTCTTTATACCAGACCACCGGTACTGCCAAAAATGAAGCCAAGAAAATTAACATGGCAGCCGATGAGCGAACCAACAGTATATTAATGACCGGTGAGCCCGGCGCAAGGCTGAAAGCACGTACCACCATCATGCAGCTGGACACACCTTTAGAAGACGGCGGCAACACACACGTCATCTACCTGAAATACGCCAAAGCAGAAAATCTGGTCAAGATTCTTACAGGTATCCAGAGCTCAACGGCCAAGGCCTCGACTGCGAGAGGTCCTGCCGCTGCCAAGGCCGTAGCAGCAAGAGGCACGGCCAGCAGCCTTTCCCAGAAAGCAGATATTCAGGCCGATGAGGACACCAATGCGCTGATTATTACCGCTGACCCCAATACCCTGAAAAGTCTGAAATCAGTTATCCGCCAGCTGGATATTCGCCGTGCACAGGTGTTGATTGAGGCTATTATTGCGGAAATCACCGCAGGCAAAAACAAGGAAATAGGCGTAGGTATGGCTGCTGATGGATCACAGTCTACCGATCAAAACGTACCACTGGGAATCAGTAACTTTGGCGGCATGGGCGATATTCTTACTGCTGCTGCCGCAGCGTCAAGTGGCACAATCACTGACACCAGCTCCTTACTAAGCTCAGGGTTAACACTGGGTGCAGGCACGACTAACAGTTCAGGCATACGTTATGCGCTGTTATTACGAGCACTGGCTACCGACGAGTCCAGTAATATTCTATCTACACCCAGTATCGTCACACTGGATAACGAGGAAGCCGAAATTGTAGTCGGTGAAAATGTTCCCTTCATTACTGGTTCGTTCACCAATACAGGAAGCACTGATCCCACCAACCCCTTCCAGACTATCGAACGACAGGATGTCGGTCTAACCCTGAAAGTGACTCCACAGGTCAATGAAGGCGACACCATCAAACTCGATTTGGAACAGGAAACTTCCAGCGTCATCCCCGGTAGCGAAGTCACCGGCATTACTACGCGCAAACGCTCGATCAAGACCAGCGTACTGGTCGATGATGGCGGCATTCTGGTTCTGGGTGGCCTGATTCAGGAAACCGTCAGCGAAGGTGAGAGCAAAGTCCCTTTACTGGGCGACATTCCCTTGCTGGGAGCCCTGTTCAGATCGACCTCATCCAGCAAGAGCAAGCAAAATCTGATGGTCTTCCTACGCCCCAGTATTCTGCGTGATGATACCGACTCCGCCTACATTACCAACGAAAAATACAATTACCTGCGCAGCCAGCAACTACAGTTTGAGGATGCACCACTAGAATTACTAGATGATTCATCAACGATTCTGAAACCCTTGAACCCAGAAGCTATTGATAAAGCGCGGGTCAATGACAAAATACAGGAAGTAATCAATAACGAAGATGACACCGACTGGGATGACAATGACGAATATATCTAACGCCATTGAATCTTCCAGTGAAGCTCTGACACCACAAAGGCTGCCTTACGCCTTTGCCAAGCGTCATGGCGTGCTGATTGGTCAGATAGCCGATGATCAGGTACAAATTTTACACCGTGAAGATTTCAGCCCACTGATTCTG
>CBFCZV010000093.1:0-3288 GCA_965602855.1 uncultured Gammaproteobacteria bacterium
TCGTCCATCGCCCTGTTTGATTTTTACCGGAAAAACTTTTGATGTTTTCTGCCCTGCTCAATAAAGACAGACCGGTTAAGGATGTGCCTCTGTCTGCAAAATTGCTTTTGCTGGTTGCATTGATGCTGCAATTACTCTGGCATAGCCAGCAGGAAGCAAATCGTGCGAAAGCCGAAGACCTGCCCGCGCCGATGTCAGTGAATGCCTATAAAGCCATGTCGCTGAATGAACCGATTGCGATCTCAAAGCTAATGAATCTCTGGCTACAGGCTTTTGATAACCAGCCCGGCATCAGCCTGTCTTTTCACCAGCTGGATTACGAGCGTATTACCGAATGGCTGGATACCATCATGCAACTCGATCCCGAAGGCTCTTACCCCATGCTGGTGGCTGCAAGAGTTTATGGCAGTGTGACCGATCAGGCGCGACAACGCATCATGCTGGATTATATTTTCAGAAAATTTAATGAGAACCCGAATAAGCACTGGCGATGGCTGGCGCATGCTTCTATCGTTGCCAAACACAATTTGAAGGATATGGATCTGGCTCTAAAATTCGCACGAGCACTGGCAGAAAAAGCTACGGCAGAGCATGTGCCGTACTGGGCGCGGGATATGCACTTCATCTTGCTCGAAGATATGGGTGAAATTGAATCAGCCAAAGTACTGGTAGGTGCTTTGCTGGAGAGCGGAGAAATTAGCGACCCCTATGAATTAAATTTCCTAACTGATAAAATTCGTGAATTAGAGGACAAATCGACAAAGTAGCTGCAATTTGTTGATAAATCGACAAAAAATGATCGATTTTGATGTGAATTTTAGACACAAATCCTATTGTGGCGCGTATCTGTGATATGGCATGTTAATTGCACTATAATTAGGCAAGAGTTAATAGAAAACAAAAAAGATAAGAGTAAATATCATGAGTATGCATCAAAAAATGAGACAGCAATTAAATAACCAGAAGGGTTTCACCCTGATCGAAATCGCAATTGTATTAGTGATTATCGGCCTGTTACTGGGTGGTGTGTTGAAAGGCCAGGAGCTGATCAATACCGCACGTGTACGTTCACTGAATAATAGCGTCGATGGTATTACCGCGGCCTGGTTTAGTTTTCAGGATCGTTATCGTGCGTTTCCTGGTGATTATATTGATGCAAGATCAACCGTAAATTTACCGG
Source organism: uncultured Gammaproteobacteria bacterium (assembly GCA_965602855.1). Taxonomy (GTDB): domain Bacteria; phylum Pseudomonadota; class Gammaproteobacteria; order SZUA-229; family SZUA-229; genus LH-M37. The sequence goes on from CBFCZV010000093.1 coordinate 1,181, forward strand.
GTACAGATGGTGTTACTGGTCCTGCTGGCGGTGACGGTAATGGCCTAGTTGGTGATAATGCTGGAGTAGATGATCCATTAGAGCGAGGTCTTGTATGGGTTCATCTGGAAGCTGCAGGTTATATTACTGGTGGTTATGTTGATGATGCTGCAGTCATTGCAGCAAATGAGTACAACTGTAGTACGCTAATATGCCCTGATAATGGTTTTGGTTCGGGTATGGTGGTTGGTAGTGGGCAACTTAATCAAAGTGCAACAACTGATGCGCATGAGCTGAATACCGGTGGTGGTATTCCTGTTGATGTACTCGCTGAGCTGGATCGTAAAGTTGATGATGGCGCAGCAACTACAGGTTTGATGCAGGTAAGTGATGATGCAGCATTATTCGGAGGTTGTATTGCAGGTACCAATTATGAATTACAGGCTCCTGTTGATAATTGTGCGGCAATTCTTAGAAACTTCTAATCGTCACACAACAATATGATATAAAAAGAGCCCTGTTAACGGGCTCTTTTTTTGCCAAAATTTTAAGCAGCTAAAAAATGAAAGTAATCGAATGTAAAAAATTAACCAAGTCATACGGCTCAAAGCTAGTGCTGAATGATATTGATCTTTCTGTAAATCAGGGCGAGTTCTTTGGTCTGGTTGGCATGAACGGCGGTGGCAAATCGACCATGATCAAGTGCATGCTCGATCTGGTTGCGATAGATTCCGGTGAGATTGAATTATTTGGTGAATCGCACCGACAGGTTTCATCAAGAAAAAATGTAGCTTATTTACCTGATCGTTTTTCTCCACCACCGCATCTCAAGGGTAAAGACTTTGTGCATTATATGCTGGAGTTGCAAGGGCGAGACTGCAGTGATGAACAAATTAATAATGTACTGGATGCGCTAGAGCTGGATAAGACTTCGATGCAGTCATCAGTCAGTAATCTTTCCAAAGGCATGACACAAAAGCTGGGTCTGGCAGCGTGCTTGTTGAGCGATAAAGAATTACTGATTCTGGACGAACCAATGAGTGGCCTTGATCCCAAAGCCAGAGTGCTATTTAAAGAAGAATTGAACAATAAAAAACAGCAGGGCAGCTCAGTATTTTTTAGCTCGCACGTACTCGCCGATGTCGATGAACTAGCAGACCGAATTGCTGTATTGCACGGAGGTGAACTTAAATATATTGGTAGTACCGAAGGCCTAAAAGAAAAATATAAAGCAGACACTCTAGAAGAAGCTTATATGCAGTGTATTAACTAATATCGAGCTCTTTAATTTTTCGCGTTAGTGTATTTCTTCCCCAACCTAATAATATTGCGGCTTCCTGTTTTCTACCACGAGTTTGTTTTAGTGCGGCATTGATTAATAAGCGTTCGACATCTGGAATAATTTCATTGGCAATTTTATCTTTGCCAGATTGCAAAGCGCTTTCAGCATAACGACTGATGCTTTGTTGCCAGTTAGTGCTGCTTGAGGCAGTGCTTTGATTTTCATTCTGTAGGTCATCGGGCAAGTCTGAAAGATGAATATTTTTTCCAGAGGTCATTACCGCAAGCCAGTGACAGGCATTTTCAAGCTGACGTACATTGCCTGTCCAGTCCAGTGTTGATAAATATTCTTCAACTTCAGGAAGGAATTGTTTTGATTTAACATCCAGCTCTTTGGTTGCACGGTGTAAAAATAAATTAAGTAGAGCAGGAATATCTTCACGGCGTTCACGTAGCGCTGGTAACTGAATTCGTATAACGTTTAGCCGATGATAAAGGTCTTCTCTGAATAAGCCTTCTTTAACGCGTTGCTCAAGATTCTGGTGGGTGGCTGCGATGATGCGTACATCGACTTTAATCGGTGTGTGACCACCAACACGATAGAATTCACCGTCTGCTAAAACGCGTAACAAACGTGTTTGTAATTCAGCGGGCATGTCGCCAATTTCATCAAGAAATAAAGTGCCACCGTCAGCCTGTTCAAAGCGCCCTTTGCGTTGTGACTGTGCACCAGTAAATGCGCCACGTTCATGACCAAACAATTCGGACTCAAGTAAGTCCTTTGGAATAGCCGCAGTGTTTAGTGCAATAAATGCGCGATCAGATCTGGGGCTGTGTTTGTGTAATGA
>CBFCZV010000094.1:0-3151 GCA_965602855.1 uncultured Gammaproteobacteria bacterium
CCAGCAAATCACCCATCACTCAGATACTTCCTTGATCGTTATCATAACGATGAGCGACTAGCTGAAATCATTAAACAGCTGGATAACACCAGCAGTATTGAAGAATTAATCAATATATATACAAACGCCATTCCTGCTATTGAAAGCAAACTATGGATCAACACCCCTGACGATAAAACTATCTTGATCTATCAAAGTGTTTTTCGTGAACAGGAAACACTGATCAAGCAAAGCCTTAAAGGCCAGAAAGACAGTAGACATAAGTTCTACATCGTTATTCCTGTTGCAGATCGTCCGATACACTTACAGCAATGCCTTAGCAGCATACTGACATTATGCGAACACTATCAGTATGGCGGCGAGTCTAACCAAAAAATCGCTGTGATTGTGGCCGATGATTCAAAGAAAGCAGAATGCATTGAACAACATCAGAAAATCTGTAGTCAGTTTAACAACGATGGACTAGTGACCGAATACTTCGGCATTGATCAACAAATAAAGCAGATTAAAAAACAGAAGGAAATAGATGATAGCTTCATGCAAATGCTGGGACGCTACGCCACAGATCAAAACCCCCAGGACTTCTCTCACAAGGGAGCGGCCATCACGCGGAACATCGCCTACTTACGCCTTAATGAGATATCCAGCTCCAGCAATGAAAAACTTATTTTTTATTTCATCGACAGCGATCAGGAATTTAAAATCAAAGTAGCAACAGAAGATGGTCAGAAAGATATTTATGCCATCAACTATTTCTATCATCTAAACGAAATATTCAGCCGTGACCAGGCAAGCATACTCACTGGCAAGGTCGTCGGCGACCCACCCGTCTCCCCTGCAGTGATGGCTGGAAACTTTCAAAATGACGTTATCGATTTTTTACAACAAATAGCAAATGATGCACCCGACGCATCCTGTCACTTTCATGGCAACACACAGATTAGTGATGACGCCGCCTATCACGACATGGCCGATCTTTTCGGCTTTAAAAAATCAGCACAGCCTTATCAGTACTCATGCACATTAGGCGGTACTCATAACCACCTTGACTGCTTCAATGATTTTGCCAAAAAGCTCAATCGATTCTTTGATGGTGAGCACCCAACGCGTGTCACCTACTTTGACTACAGCGGCTCATTATCTGACACCATCGCAGCCAGGACTATCTACACCGGCAACTATGCCTTCAAACCTGAATGCCTGAAATATTTCATCTCCTTTGCAACACTAAAATTACGCATGGCAGGGCCGGTTCTGGGACGCATTATCAAATCTGAAATCGGTGACCGCTTTGTTTCTGCTAATTTGCCCATGCTGCACAAACGCACCACCGATGAAACTGGTGAGTCTGAATTCAGACCGGGGGTAAATCGTGAGCAGGAAAATATCGATCTTTCTGATGAATTTGAGCGCCAGTTTTTTGGTGATGTGATGTTGTTTACTATTGAGCAGTTAAGTCAGTCTGGTTATCCTGAAAAAACACTGGATCAAAATAAAATTGAGTCCGTGCTAATAGAAACAGAACAAAGCTTTCACAAAAAATACGACAGCAAACACCAGCAGATTATGGAAAAAATGGAAATATTAAAATCTATTTTTAATAACGAACGCTGCTGGTGGAACAATACACCGGACACAACACAAGCAAGAGAACTCATCCAGAATTTTATTAACAATATTGATCACAACTTTGGCGCAAACTCACAGGGACATGCGCTGATCAACTCTAAAGCTAATCAAATAAAACGCCACAATGAAATCTTACAAGCCATTCTCAGTTACAAAAAAGATCGTGCCTCATGGGAAGCTCTTCTAAAATGAACGTATTTATCCTCAACACCGGTCGTTGTGGCTCCACCACTTTTATCAAAGCCTGTCAGCACATTAGCAACTATTCATCTGCACACGAATCACGTTCCACGTTGATTGGTGAACAACGTCTAGCCTATCCTGAAAATCACATTGAAGCCGACAATCGTCTGTCATGGATATTGGGAAGGCTCGATCATGTTTATGGCGACAATGCTTTTTATATTCACCTGAGTCGAGATAAAAATAAAACTGCAGAGAGTTTCGCCAGACGCAATGACTTTGGCATTATGAAGGCCTACCGTGAAGGCATACTCATGCAGGAACAGGAAAATGATTCTGCACTTGAATTAGCACAGGACTATATTGAAACGATTGAAAGTAACATCGCGCTTTTCCTAAAAGACAAAACGCATACGATGGAATTCAGTCTTGAAAATGCAGAGCAGGATTTCAGAAAATTCTGGCAAAACATCAATGCGGAAGGTGATCTTGTTGCTGCGCTCAACGAGTGGAGCACCAGCTATAACGCTAGTTAGTTTTATTCACATTTAATACCGAGCAGCCACGCTCAAACTCAAAATATTCATGCTCAATACCTGAATACTCGGCCTGCCACTGCGCCACCAGCTCTTTCTCATCATCCCTGGCGGCATCATCCAGAAACACTTTGCTCTGCTTTGACAACTGATCAAACAATAAAGGCAAAGCGGGATAACGCGAATTTTTCTGAATAAAACCCGGCGGCCCATCGATCACCAGCATATCAATCGACACCTTTGGCAAGGACTCCAGACTGTACCAGTCGTAATCCCGATCTAAGCTTACTTTCTCCAGCGGTGCGTGAATCACCTGCGCATACTCTTCCAGCCCAAACGCCTCCAGCTGCTGCCGTGTTTTTTCAGCGTAGTCTTCACCATTTTCCAGACTGATGACCCTGCCCTTTCCATTGAGCTGACAGCATCGAGCCAGTACCAGCGTGGTCAAACCACTGCTACATTCCACAATGATCTCAGGTTTGTCCTGCAAGGCATAATCAACAATCAGGCCTATAAAATCTGATGCTGCCGACCAGTCAGGGTTATAGGGTAATGACTGGTTCAGGTCTAATTTGGCCTGTATCGCGTGATATGGGTTCTCGGTTTGCATCCAGATAAATCTATCGTTTCTAAGTGATTGAGTATTCTATCTAAATTCCCCCTTCAGATGGGACTCAAGCCATACTTATCTATCCCTAAATAGATTTGCTTTCACCAGACAAAAACCAGAAAATACGCGCTCATTTTTTCACGTGCGCAGATGGCTTCGATATATTCCATCTCTTCACAGACATTAACTATAT
>CBFCZV010000095.1:0-2989 GCA_965602855.1 uncultured Gammaproteobacteria bacterium
ATTGTCGCGGTGCCTGATCATAATGTACCAACCACAGATCGTAGCGCCGGTATAGAAGATCCGGTGGCACGTTTGCAGGTGGAGACCCTGGATAAGAACTGTCAGGAGTTTGGTCTCAATGAATTTGTTATGTCTGATATTCGTCAAGGCATTGTGCACGTGATTGGCCCCGAGCAGGGTGCGACATTGCCGGGTATGACGGTGGTTTGTGGTGATTCGCATACTTCAACTCACGGTGCTTTTGGTGCTCTGGCTTTTGGTATCGGTACGTCCGAAGTCGAGCACGTGCTGGCGACACAATGTTTGTTGCAGAAGAAAAGCAAAAACATGCTGGTGAGCGTCGATGGTAAAGTTGGCGATGGTGTGACTGCGAAAGACATCGTGCTGGCGATCATTGGTGAGTTGGGCACGGCTGGTGGTACCGGTTATGCTCTTGAGTTTGCTGGGGATGCGATTCGTGCTCTCAGCATGGAAGGTCGAATGACGGTTTGTAATATGGCGATTGAAGCGGGTGCACGCGCTGGCATGGTCGCGGTCGATGTGACTACGATTGAATACGTAAAAGGTCGTCCTTATTCGCCAGCTGCTGAAGTTTGGGATCAGGCGATGGCTGAGTGGAAAGAATTACATTCTGATGCCGGTGCAAAATTTGATAACGAAATTCATATAGATGCGGCTTCGATCAAACCACAGGTGACCTGGGGTACTTCACCGGAGATGGTGGTGGCGATTGATGCGCTTGTACCTGATCCGGATAAAGAAACTGATAGTGTGAAAGCGGATGCTATGCGTAAAGCTCTGGCTTATATGGATTTGAAAGCGGGTACACCTATCAATGAAATTGCTATTGATAAAGTATTCATCGGTTCCTGCACCAATTCACGTATCGAAGATTTACGTGCTGCGGCAAAAGTGGCTGAAGGTAAACGGGTGGCAGAGAATGTGAAGCTGGCCCTGGTTGTGCCGGGTTCGGGTCTGGTAAAACAGCAGGCGGAAGAAGAGGGTTTGGACAAAATCTTCACTGCCGCTGGTTTTGAATGGCGCGAGCCGGGTTGTTCTATGTGTCTGGCGATGAATGCAGATCGCTTAGAATCGGGTGAACGTTGTGCATCAACATCGAACCGAAATTTTGAAGGTCGTCAGGGTGCGGGTAGTCGCACACATCTGGTGAGTCCGGGTATGGCTGCAGCGGCTGCGATAGCGGGTCATTTTGCTGACGTGAATGAGGTAGCTTAACCATGCAAATATTTAAACAACATAAAGGCATTGTCGCACCGATGGATCGACCCAATGTCGATACCGATGCGATTATTCCAAAGCAGTTTTTGAAATCGATCAAGCGTTCAGGCTTCGGCCCGAATGCTTTTGATGACTGGCGTTATCTTGATAAAGGCGGGCCGGGCATCGATAATGATGGTCGTCGCGTGAATCCTGATTTCATTTTGAATAAAACGCCATTCGATAAAGCGACGATTTTAGTGGCCCGAGAAAATTTTGGTTGTGGTTCATCACGTGAGCATGCGGTCTGGGCGCTGGATGATTTTGGTTTTCGTGCAGTGTTAGCATCGAGTTTTGCCGACATCTTTTTTAATAACAGTTTTAAAAATGGTTTATTGCCAATTGTGCTGGATGCCAAAGTCATAGATTCAATTTTTAAAGCGGTAGATCAAAATCCCGGTTTTGAACTGGCGATAGATCTGGAGTCGCAGACCATAGACATGGATGGGCAGGCACCGATTGCTTTTGAAGTGGATGAGTTTAGAAAGCACTGTTTGTTAAATGGCCTGGATGATATTGGCCTGACTCTTCAGCATGCGGATGACATTAAAGCGTACGAGCAAAAACGGAGCCAGCAGGTTCCGTGGCTGTTCTAATAAGGTAGAGCAGATGCTTAACTGGAAAAGATTTTTGTTTTTGATGTTACTGGCAAGTTTTGTTGTTGCCTGTAATCCAGGGAAAAAGGTCTCTGCGCCAGTTGAACCGGTAGAGCCTGAGCAGATTGTTGGAAATAGGCCTGTTAATAAGTCTGCTGTAAAAAATGGTTCAGTAGTTTATGTTTATCGACCTGCCAAAGTGGCTAATGCCATGTTAGTGCCAGACTTAAGTATCGCTGGTGTCGAAAAAATTGCTATGGGGAATGGTACGTGTAGAAAAGTTTACTTATCACCGGGGTTGTATGCGGTAAGACTTCATGAAATTAAAGGCAATACCGATGCTGTGGAGCGCGAACTGAAAATGGTTAAGGACAGGGCTAGTTATTTACGTGTTGATGCATCGATGAAATTTGAAGTAGGACAAACTTATCAGCCTTATCAAAGAAAATTTGAGTTGAAAGATGTGCCGCCAAAACAGGCGCTATCTGAAATGTCAGCTTGTGAAGAGCTAAAGGCAGTAGGGAAACAAAAGTCCGAGAGTGAAAGCATTAAAGGAGATGATGCGGTTTTTTCAATAGATAAAACACAGAATCCATTCTCGCATTAATATGTTTTGCAGGATGGTTTTGATAAACGGTGTGGTGACAGACATTTAATGTTTTATCACCTATAATTCAGTGCCCAAAACTGGGCGTATATTAAAAATGTTGGGTAAATATGAGTAAGAAAATTGCGATTTTGCCGGGTGACGGTATTGGTGTTGAGATTGTTGCTGAAGCGGTAAAAGTTTTAGAGCATCTTAAAAGCGAAGGGCTTGACCTGGAGCTGACCGAAGCACCTGTTGGTGGTGCTGGTTATGATGCTGCGGGTAAGCCCTTGCCAGATGAAACATTGGCACTGGTAAAAGAAGCAGATTCTATTTTGCTGGGTGCTGTCGGTGGTCCGCAGTACGAAGCCTTGCCCAGAGAATTGCGCCCTGAACGGGGCTTGTTAGGCCTGCGTTCAGAGCTGGGTTTGTTCGCTAATTTACGCCCTGCGATTTTGTACCCTCAACTGGCAGATGCATCATCCTTAAAACCAGAGGTGGTTGCCGGTCTGGATATTATGATCGTGCG
>CBFCZV010000096.1:0-2935 GCA_965602855.1 uncultured Gammaproteobacteria bacterium
GCTTGCCCGCCCATTCCTCAATATAAAAACGTTCGATGTAAGCAGGGTCGTCTTCAAAATTAACCGAAGGCGTTTTCATAATAAATAATTCCCCCGATTCTTTGTCGCGTACTTTATAAAGCTGACTGGTGGTACTAGCATGTATTTCATCAATAATTTCGTAGCCATCCACGGTCATGCCGGGCCCTAGATGTGGTGGGAAAGGTAGTCGTGTTAATTCATTGTAAACTTCGTTGGCATCCTGTGTTGGCAGACTGTCGATTCGAATAATCTGGCAAGTCACATTGTCATGACTTTTTTCAGCCAGCGCCTGCATAACAATGCTATCACTGATTACATTAAGATCAGCGTGTGAATTGAGTAGTGATTTTATTTGCGTGTCATTAAGGTAATCATGAATGCCATCGGTGGTCATGACAAAAACATCATCAACTTCTAAGGCAACAGTTTTGTAATCAATGTCTAAATGCAGGTCAATACCCATGGCACGACTTAAATAATTTTTTTCTTCCGAAATCCATACGCGATGATCATTGGTCAAAAGTTCAAGTTCAGCGTTTTTATTTCTGTCATTAGCGGCGCGATAACGATAAATTCGAGAATCACCGATATGAAAAACATGTGCGGTTGTAGATTTCAACACGAGTGCGCTGAAAGTCGTAACCATGCCATGAACCTGCTCATTGTTACTTTGGCTAAGCAGCCAGTTATTTGCTGCAGTCAAAACTTTAGCACCAGAAGTTTTAACGCTCCAGGTTTCCGGTGTGCTGAAATAATCACCAAGGAAAGTTTTAACGCACTGTTCACTGGCTTCTGCCGCCTGTGCGCAACTGCCCATGCCATCTGCTATGGCGCAGGCGATACCTTTATTTTCCAGCACAGTATCTTTGGGCGAAGAAACCCCATAAAAATCTTCATTTCGATCTTTTATGCCCTTATCTGAGCGTTGACCAATGCTGATAGATAACTGAGTTTTCATAAATAGTACTTAGGAGACAAAAATGCTTAGGGCTACTTTACCCTAAGCGTTCAATTTGTGTAGTAGCGACAGCGCTGTTTTAAGCAACATCTATCATTTGTACTGTTCCATCTGGCATGATCTCAGCTGTCTGGCCAGAAGGTTCATCAAGAAATTGAACCGCGACCAGAGTAACGATGGCTGCACCGGCAATCACCAGAAAGAACGTAGAGGGTTCAACAAAGGAGAACACCGTCAGAAATGAAACCGCGCCGACGTTACCGTAAGCACCAGCCATACCTGCAATCTGACCAGTCATGCGACGTTTAACTAGTGGCACAATGGCGAATACAGCACCTTCACCGGCTTGCACGAAGAACGAGCAGGCCATAGTAGCGATAACGGCAAGAGCTATCGGCCATTCTGGAGTGATATTACTCAGGACAAAATAACCAACAGCCAGGCCACCGATTAAAATGGTGAGAGATTTTTTACGACCGAATTTATCACTGAAGAAGCCGCCAGTAGGTCGAGCGACAAGATTCATGAAAGCAAAGCCTGAAGCCAGTAGACCGGCCTGAACAATAGAAAGATCAAAAGTGTCTTTAAAGAACAAAGGCAGCATAGAAACAACTGCTAGCTCGGAACCGAAAGTCACCATATAAGATAAATCAAGGATGGCGACCTGTTTGAATTTATAGCGATGAATCTCGGGTACTTCTTCCGTGAATATATGACCGTTAATGCGCCAGACTTGATAGCTTTGATATACATAAAGCCCCATCAAACCCAGATAAATTAAATTGGCGGTCGACTCGGTCAGAAAGTTCAGGTTGCCAGGCGCGAGTTTCCAGACCAGTACGGCCAGTACAAGATACATGGGGATGTTCATAAACAGGTAGAAAACAAAATCGCCCTTGCTGGTGACTTCCATAGCACCGGTTTTCTTCGGTTTGAAATAGGTTGATCCCTTGGGTGTGTTACGCGCCATTTTATAAAAAATGAAAGAGTAAACCAGGGTGATTACGCCAGTTGAAGCAATCGCATAACGCCAGCCATCGTCACCGCCATACATCAGTGCGACTGTCGGTAATGATAACGCCGCCGCGGCTGAACCAAAATTGCCCCAGCCACCATAAATGCCTTCCGCGATTCCAACCTGTTTAGCGGGGAACCATTCGCTGATCATACGAATGCCGATAACAAAACCAGCGCCAACAAAACCCAGTGCAAAACGACTTGCCATCAACATTTCATAGGAATCCGCCATGGCAAAAATAAAGCAGATAAAACTGGAGGTAAACAACAGCGTTGAATACATGATGCGTGGACCAAATTTATCCACCAGCATGCCGACAATAATGCGTGCCGGAATCGTCAATGCCACATTAATGATCAATAAAGCTTTCACTTCCTGCTTACTGAGTGCAAAGGTTTCCTGAATTGCAGCCATTAAAGGCGCGTGGTTGAACCACACCATAAAGCTCAAAAAGAAAGCAAACCAGGTTAGATGCAGGGTTCGAGAATTCCCGCTAAAAGAGAAAAGGTTGAGCCTGCTGCTCGCGATGGTTTGTGGCATTGTTTTAGTCCTTGCTAAGTTTCAAAAAATAATTAATAGAGTCTTCTGCAAGTGGCGTGCCAATAAAGTTTTTAGTTAAATAAAGCGGTACAGAACAGTTTATGGGTATAAAAAAGTCTGCTGTTGCACTGACAAGGTGCAGATGAGCAAGAGTGGTGCGACAAAATGATGCGTTGTTTGGGAAAGATGGTTCTGGCCAGGAGGAGTAGGGGTGTCTGCTACGCCGTTATGATTAATGCATGACCTAAAAATGATAAGTGCAAACATTTATGGCTCACATATTGCATTCTCTAATAATTCTTTATATGTAATTGAAGTGGACAATGGATTTAATACTCGTAGCAGACAGCCTCGATAATATGCAACCGTTCCTGACAGCCGTGGCTGAAGCAGGGCAT
>CBFCZV010000097.1:0-2766 GCA_965602855.1 uncultured Gammaproteobacteria bacterium
TCACGACTGACCACGCGTGTTTCGCTGGCGATGGTGCTGGTGGTGGCCTTAAGTATGGTGGCTATTGTTCGGCATTGGGCATTTGTAACAGCGCCAACCTTGAAGGCAGCAGAGCAGTCAAAGGCCGAGTTGTTGGTGGCGCCATACACACAATTGTTAGAAACAGCAGTGGATGCAGGTAATGAAAACCGCCTGAAGAGCATTCTTAATCAACTTATATTGCTAGAAGATCCAATCTATCATCAGCCGATAGTGGTGAGTTTGAAAGTAGCTTTGCTTGATGGTCGAGTTATTGAACGGCGTAATCACGTGTCGGCAGATTCAGTCCCCTTTCGGGCGGAGTTGCCAATCTTTTCTCCAACAACAATGGAGTTGCTGGGCAGTGTGAAGCTTGAATATAACGACGCCTTTTATAAGCAGGTCATGAGTGAGGTTTGGTGGGAGGTATTGTGGTCAATTTGTGTCGCAGTACTGTTGTTATTTGCGATGGGTTTTTGGGTTCGTCGAATGTTGAGCCCTATGACTGAAATGTCGAATCGATTAGCGAATGTGGATTTTGACTCACAGGTAAGCTTGCCATCTCCGGGCCGTTCGATGAGCTCAGAAATTCAGCAGGTATGGGGTGCAATAGAGCAGCTTTTTGCACGTCTCCGTCAGCGGGATGCCGCCTTAGAATATGAGCATGCTACTGCGCAGGCGGCCCTGCAGGCTAAGCTGGATGCTGAAGCTGCGAATAAAGAGAAAAGCCAATTTCTGGCAAATATGAGTCATGAATTACGTACGCCATTAAATGCCATTATTGGTTATAGCGAAATGTTATATGACGAAGCGGGTGATTCTGGTAATGCAGAGTTGGCCGGCGATTTAGTGCGCATTGTCAGCTCTGGACGGCATCTTCTTTTGTTGATTAATGATGTATTAGATTTGTCGAAGATTGAAGCAGGAAAGATGCAATTATTTTTGGGCGATTGTGGGCTACGAACATTGGTGGATGATGTCATCGTTAATGTTGGCCCGGTTATGGCGGCGAATGGTAATACTTTCTCAGTGGAATGCAGTGAAGATTCGGGCAGTATTTTTGCCGATGTCGCTAAACTGAAGCAGGCCCTCATCAATATTTTGGGTAACGCTGCAAAATTTACTCATGCAGGAACTATCAAGTTATATGTTGAACGAGAGTTTGTTTCGGGTATGGAATGGGTCGTGTTTCGCGTTGTCGACACGGGTATTGGTATTAGTGATGAACAGCAAAAGCTATTATTCAAGGCGTTTACGCAAGCAGATGAGTCAACAACGCGTGAATATGGTGGTACAGGATTAGGTCTGACGATTAGTCGGAGTGTTTGTCGATTAATGGGCGGAGACATCTTTGTTGATAGCAAAGTTGGTAAGGGTTCGGAATTTGCGATAAAAATTCCGGCGATCGTGAAAGAGGTTGCTGAAATAGTAAATATTATTGATCAACAGGATAGAATTAGACCTGTTGCTCCCGAAGTGAAGCGCTCATTTGATAATCGAGATGCAAAAAAAATCAGTGAGCGTAGAGAGAAACCCTCTGCCATTTTGGTGATAGATAATGATCCTGCTGTGGCTGATATTTTAGAGCGATCTTTGGGTGGGGATGGTTTTTTTGTTGAGGTTGTTCGTAGCGGGAAGCTTGGTCTTGAACGTGCGGCAGCGTTGATGCCGGATTTGATTTTGCTCGATGTCGCATTGCCTGATATGAGTGGCTGGTCAGTATTATCTCAGTTAAAGGAAAACCCACTTTTGGTTCATGTTCCTGTGATTATGCATAGTATGATTGATGAGCGATCAACGGCAGCCAGGCTAGGTGCGGTTGATTATATTATCAAGCCTGCTGAACGGGATGATTTGGCTGAGTGTGTAAAAGGAAATTTGCGGGCGCGGCATGGGTCTCAAATATTGGTGATTGATGATGATGTGGATTCGCGGCGTCTGGCGCGCATGGTTTTTGAAAATGAAGGCTGGAAAGTGGTTGAAGCTTGCGATGGTGCAGTTGGATTGATACGAGTTGCTGAAAAGATCCCTGCCGCTATTGTCCTGGATCTAAATATGCCGCGCTTGGATGGCTTTGGTTTTTTGCAAAAGCTTGGGGAAAATCCCGAGTGGAAAAAAATACCAGTACTGGTGCTAACCGCGGGTGATCTTGAAGATGATGAGCGAAGAAAGTTGCTGGGGTCTGTGGATATGGTCGTCGAAAAGGGACCGTATAGTTTGGATACCCTGTTGCGGCGACTTAGAGAACTGCTTGGAACGGGGAAAGTTGAATTAAGCTCGGGTCAGAAAATATCATGAATGTTTTGAATAATCAGTTGCAAAAGGTGAGTTTGTCATGAATGTTGCGGCGAAGAATATGACGTCTAATAAAGATGGCTGCTTGTTTACATTGTTGATTGTTGATGACAATGAAATGAATCGTGATTTGTTGCTACGTCGGTTAGGAAATTCTGGTTATCAGTTGACTGCGGCAGAAAACGGAAAAGAAGCATTAGAAAAAATGCGGCAGCAATCTTTTGATTTGGTGTTGTTGGACATAATGATGCCGGTGATGGATGGTTATGAAACCCTGGAAGTGATGCAAAAGGATGAAGTGTTGCAGCGCATTCCGGTGATTATGATTACTGCACTGGATGATGTTGATTGTGCGGTGCGCTGTATTGAAATGGGCGCTGTGGATTATGTGACCAAGCCTTTTAATCCTGTGTTGTTGAAGGCGCGTGTTGGTGCGAGCCTGGAACGAAAAAG
>CBFCZV010000098.1:0-2739 GCA_965602855.1 uncultured Gammaproteobacteria bacterium
TGGGGCTTGTTTCTTTCGAATTTTTCTTTAGACATTGCTAATTACCTTCGTACTTTAATTCCAGCCTCGGACATCCGACACTAGCCTCTTCTTCTATTTATTATTGCATCAGCGATTTTACTCGGTGCTTCAGCATATTTTTCAAATTCCATTGAGTATGTTGCCCGCCCCTGAGTTGCAGAACGTAGAGACGTTGAATAACCAAACATCTCAGACAAAGGCACATCCGCTCGAACAATCTTGCCGGCAGGCGCATCTTCCATACCACTAACGATGCCACGACGGCGATTCAAATCACCCATCACATCGCCCATATAATCTTCTGGCGTTACCACTTCAATCTTCATCATCGGCTCGAGGATAGTCGGGTCAGCTTCCATCGCCCCCTCTCTAAAACACATCGAACCCGCAATCTTGAACGCGACCTCATTAGAGTCGACATCATGGAAAGAGCCGTCAAACAATGTCACTCTGACATCTTCAATCGGGTAACCAGCAAGAGCACCATTTCTCATCTGATCCCGCACACCTTTATCAACAGCAGGAATAAATTCCTTAGGTATGACACCACCAGCGATCTCGCTAACAAACTCGTAACCAGTACCTGGCTCTAACGGCTCAATACGCAAACAAACATGTGCGTACTGCCCTCTACCACCAGATTGACGAATAAACTTCGTCTCCTGCTCAACCGTCTTACGCAAGCATTCACGGTATGAAACCTGCGGATTACCGACATTAGCATCGACGCTAAACTCGCGCTTCATACGATCAACGATGATCTCCAGATGCAACTCACCCATGCCGGAAATAATCGTCTGCCCTGACTCTTCATCAGTCTGAACATGAAAAGATGGATCTTCGTGTGCCAGCTTACCCAGCGCAACACCCATCTTTTCCTGATCCGCCGTCGTCCTAGGCTCTACCGCCACCGAAATAACTGGTTCCGGGAACTCCATACGCTCAAGCGTTATAACCTTATTAACATCACAAAGGGTATCCCCTGTTGTAATATCCTTGAGGCCAATTGCAGCAGCAATATCACCCGCTCGCACCTCCTTAACTTCTTCGCGACTATTGGCGTGCATCTGTACGATACGACCTACGCGCTCTTTCTTACCCTTGACAGGGTTATAAACTGCATCGCCGGTTTTCAGCACCCCTGAATAAACTCTAAAAAACGTCAGGTTACCGACAAACGAGTCGGTTGCAATCTTAAAACCTAATGCCGCAAATGGCGCATCATCAGAAGAAGGTCGTGTCGCCACAGACTCATCTTCAAGAACACCTTCGATCGGCGGCACATCTATGGGTGAGGGCATGTAATCAATCACCGCATCCAGCATTGCCTGCACACCTTTATTCTTAAAGGCAGTACCACAAAACGCCGGGACAACCTCATTAGCCAAAGTACGAATCCTGATACCCTGCTTAATGTCTTCTGCAGCTAAATCTCCCTGCTCCAAATATTTATCCATTAATTCTTCATTTGCTTCTGCCGCCATTTCCAGCATCAGCTCACGTTTTTCCTGACACAAATCCAGTAGATCATCAGGTATCTCGCTTTCAGAAAACTCTGAACCCATGTTTTCCTCATTCCAATGAATTGCCTTCATTTTTATGAGATCAACTACACCTTCAAAATCTTCTTCTGCACCAATAGCAACCTGCATTGCTACCGGTATCGAACCTAAGCGCTTTTTAATCTGATCCACAACACGGAAAAAATCTGCACCCACACGGTCCATCTTATTAACAAAGACCATTCGTGGAACTGCGTATTTATTGGCCTGACGCCAAACTGTTTCAGATTGCGGCTCAACACCACCGACAGCACAAAAAACCGCACACGCCCCATCAAGAACACGAAGAGAACGCTCTACCTCAATAGTAAAATCAACGTGCCCCGGAGTATCAATAATATTGATACGGTGCTCTTTGTACTGCTTATCCATACCACTCCAAAAACAAGTGGTAGCCGCAGAAGTAATCGTGATCCCTCTCTCCTGCTCCTGCTCCATCCAGTCCATGGTAGCAGCACCATCGTGCACTTCGCCTATCTTGTGTGAAATACCGGTGTAAAAAAGGACGCGTTCTGTTGTCGTTGTTTTACCCGCATCAATGTGTGCCATGATGCCGATATTTCGGTAACGATCAATAGGTGTGGTGCGCGCCACTACTCAAGCCAACCAGCAAATCACTACCAACGGAAGTGAGCAAATGCCTTATTAGCCTCAGCCATACGATGTGTATCTTCACGCTTCTTAACAGCAGAACCACGATTTTCAGAAGCATCCATCAGTTCACCAGCAAGTTTTAACTGCATAGACTTCTCACCACGCTTACGCGACGCTTCGATAATCCAGCGCATAGCCAGAGCAACACGACGATCAGGACGAACTTCAACAGGCACCTGGTAAGTTGCACCACCCACACGGCGCGATTTAACCTCGACCATCGGCTTAACATTCTCCAAAGCCTTTTCCATTACCTCTGTAGCCTCGCCTTCAGCCTTCTCAGTAATACGATCAAGTGCGTTATACATGATTGATTCAGCAGTCGATTTTTTGCCGCCTCTCATTATCATGTTGACAAATTTAGCAATCTGTAAACTTCCAAATTTAGGATCAGGAAGGATAATACGTTTGGGGACTTCTCTTCTTCTAGGCATAACTATTAACCCTTAGGTTTCTTGGTACCGTATTTAGAACGGCCTTGCTTACGACTATCAACACCTTG
>CBFCZV010000099.1:0-2734 GCA_965602855.1 uncultured Gammaproteobacteria bacterium
CAGGTATTGCTTAATCTGCTTTCAAATGCGGTGAAATACAATTGTGATCAGGGTCGCATTACAATTGATAGTGAACTCATTGCTGAGCAACGCTTGCGCATCAATATTACTGACACCGGCAAGGGATTGATGGAAGAAGAAATTGCAAAATTATTCACCTCCTTTGAGCGTCTGGATGCTAAACATTGCGTCGAAGGTACTGGTATAGGCCTTGTTATTACCAAACATCTGGTAGAGCTTATGGGTGGAAACATTGGTGTTGATAGTGTGCCGGGTAATGGCAGTACATTCTGGGTAGAACTTGAGTTACTTCCACATACCTGAGATATAGACAAAAGATACTAATATTCCCTTTGTTTTTTTTGGGTATATTGATAAACTTCCGCGTGCTGGTGTTGATGTTGATATTTAGAAATTAATTCTGGTCATTCAACTAAGTCGTAGCTTGAATTGGCAGCTAAAAATTAACCTGATATAACTCTAATTTCTATCATTTTTTTGATATAGATGTTTTGTTGTATTCGCCTCGTTTACAGGGGCTTCGATATGTAATGGATGTAGCCTCCCTTAATGAAGAAAACAAAAATCATACTAACCCTCCTGCTGGTCTTCTCATTTATCGTGGGAGGCATGGTCTGGCATTTGTCTCAACTTCAATCTAGTCTGGTTCATTCAACTTCACTAAGAGCTGCAGAGTTATATACGGTCGCATTAACGCAGTTTCGTCGCTTATATACTTCAGAAGTTGTGTCCAGAGTGAAATCGCTGGGTCTGGATGTTACGCACGATTATGCGAGTCGTGATAATGCAATACCATTACCGGCTACCCTGAGTATGCAGCTGGGTGAAGAAATAGGTAAGTTTGCCTCGGGAGCCAAAACCCAGTTATACAGCCCTTATCCATTTCCGTGGAGAGAAGAAGAGCGCAATACTCAGCATATTGGTTTTGAAAAAGAAGCGTGGGATTATCTGGTGAAACACCCAAATAAGGTTTATTCACGTTTTGAGAAACAGGGATCTGATGCCATATTGCGATATGCAACGGCAGATATTCTTAAGTCGGAATGTGTTGATTGTCACAATACTTACCCTGGTACACCAAAGAGCGACTGGCAAGCGGGTGATGTACGTGGCGTACTCGCTATCAGTCTGCCGCTCAATGACATCGTTATGCAAACCGATGCTGACCTGAGAAGTACCTTAATGGTCTACTTTTTTATCGGTGCGGGTCTTGTCTTGATTATTGGCATTGTCATCATCAAGTTAAATCGGCAATCAATAGAATTAAAGCGCCGTGTTTCAGACCGAACTGCCGAACTGGAAATGGAAATGACCGAGCGTCAGAAGGCAATGGAGTCGCTGGCAGAAGCAGAAGGACAAAATCGATTATTACTCAATTCTGCGGGAGAAGGAATATGCGGGCTCGATCAGGAAGGCAGAGCCACCTTCGTGAATCCGGCGGCCTGTAAAATGCTGGGTTATAAAGCCGAGGAACTTCTTGGGCAGTCGCTGTATGAATTGATACATCATAGTGACCATGATGGTTCACCATACCCCCACGAAAACTGCCTCATGTCCCCCGCAGTTTTTGATGGTCAAATTCACAACGTAGAGAATGATGTGCTGTGGCGGGAAGATGGTAGCAGCTTCCCCGTAGACTACAGCAGCACCCCGCTGATAAAAGATGGAAAACAGGTCGGTGTGGTTGTGACATTCAGAGACATCACCGAGAGAGTGCAGGCAGAACAGGCTCTGCTCAGTGCCAAGGAAGAAGCTGAATCGGCCAACAATGCAAAATCAGACTTCCTGTCCGGCATGAGCCACGAGCTGCGTACCCCCATGAATGCCATCCTGGGTTTTGGGCAAATGCTCGAGCTGGATGATAAGGGCTTCAATACAACACAGCGTGAGAACGTCAAAGAGATCCTGAACGCAGGCCATCATTTGATGGAGCTTATCAATGAAGTGCTAGACCTCGCTCGAATTGAATCAGGCAGGCTGGAAGTTTGCATGGAAGAAGTGCCGTTTAATGAGCTCCTGGATCGATGTATCAGCCTGATGAGTGCTCAGGCAGAAAGTCGGAAAATAGAAATTGTAAACCTGACAGGTGATAACCAGCTCATAGTGCACGCTGACTACACCCGCCTTAAACAGGTGATGCTTAACCTGCTTTCAAATGCAGTTAAATACAATCGCGAAAATGGGCGAATTACACTAACCAGTAAAGTCACCGCCGAGCAACGTCTGCGTATTTTCGTCGAGGACACAGGGGAAGGTCTAACGCAGCAAGAAATCGCAAAATTATTCACCTCCTTTGAACGCCTGGATGCGAAAAACAATGTTGAAGGCACAGGCATCGGTCTCGTTATCACAAAGCGCCTGATTGAACTCATGGGTGGAAGTATTGGAGTTGAAAGTGTGCCGGGTGAGGGTAGTACTTTTTGGGTGGAGCTTGAGTTGTTGAAAGGTGAGGCTTGATGTGGAAATGTTGAGGGAGTTGTTGGTTGATTTGGGTGTGGATTGTTGAAGTTCTGTCAGTAACTGTACGGTAGGAATTAATACGATAATTGAATGACTGCTATCGTCGTAAGCTGGTATTGGATTAAGAACGTATTTATTTACAGTAGACTGAACTGTCTACATGGGATTTCAGAGAAGATGGGTTTTTCTGAAAATTGTATGGTACCGAAGGGCGGACTTGAACCGCCACTCCCGCAAAGGAACCGGATTTTGA
>CBFCZV010000100.1:0-2733 GCA_965602855.1 uncultured Gammaproteobacteria bacterium
GGCAGTCTGCCTCTGGTAATTCAGCAGGATGAAAAACTTCATGAATAGAGGTGTTCAGCAATTCTTTTTTTTGCACACCAGCAAACGCAATGGCTTCCTGGTTTACATAAATAACCTTACCCGAAGCATCAATGACAACAACTGGATACGGAATCGAGTCCAGTTGAAAATGATTTAGTGACACTGTACTAAAGCATCCCTACTTAACTAGTTTTTCTCTGGTTTCAGATAAAACTTTTTCTAAATCTTCAAGGGCAATAGGTTTGCTCAAAGTATCAACAATTGACATACCCAAATCTGTACCCACAGTCTGTGCCCAATTCAGCATATAGTCGCCATGCCCACTCATCAAGATAATGGGGGCACGATTACCTGCAGCACTGAGCCATTCAAGTAAGCCAATTGCATCAATATCAGGAATCGCCACATCCATTAATATTAAATCAGGTGACATTAGTAAATAGACTTCCTGAAACTCTTTGCCACTGGACATGGTGACTACTTCATAGCCACTGGTTTCACCGGCAAAAGTAGCAAATTCACCCATATCCGGCTCATCATCGACAATTAATAAAATAGGTTTAGTCATTTTCTCTCTCCATCAAGTACCAATCGCACACGTTGCGCAAGCTCTATCTTGCTATAAGGTTTAGCTAAACGCTGGTCAGCCAGTTTTTTTGCCTGCTCACTAATACCACTATCCTCCGGGGTATAACCTGAAACCAGTAAGACCTTAATTTCAGGACGCAACCTCAGCGCTACATCTGATAAGTCAAAACCATCCATACTACCTGGCATAATAATATCACTAAACAGTAAATCAATCTTCTCACCACCTTGAAGAAAAGCCATAGCCTGTTTGGTATCTGTTGCCTGTAATACTCGATAACCAAGATCACCAAGATAAATTGTCGCTACTTCAGCAAGTTGAACTTCATCATCAACCACCAATATCGTTTCTGTTCCAGTGGGTAATACATCCTTTTCCCCACTATCCAGCCCCTTTAATTTGTCTTTAACCGATCTCGGCAGATATATACGAAAGGTTGTACCAACATCAGGTTCAGAGACAACGTCAATACGTCCATGAGAGCGACGAACAAAACCATGTACCAGACTTAAACCCAGCCCCGTTCCTTTACCTTTATCTTTGGTCGAATAAAAAGGATCAAACATACGTTGCTGCACTTCTTCACTGATACCAGAACCAGAATCCGATACACATAAAACAACATAATCACCTGCTCTGCTATCCAGCATATTTGATGCTTTATCTTCGTCAACCATTTCGTTATACACACTAACATCAAGTCGGCCTTTTCCCTGCATGGCATCTTTCG
Source organism: uncultured Gammaproteobacteria bacterium (assembly GCA_965602855.1). Taxonomy (GTDB): domain Bacteria; phylum Pseudomonadota; class Gammaproteobacteria; order SZUA-229; family SZUA-229; genus LH-M37. The sequence continues at coordinate 1,341 of CBFCZV010000100.1, forward strand.
CATTGATCACCAGATTAATCACTGCATCTTCAAGATCACCCGCATCGATGTCAGCCAACCAGAGATCAGGTTCCAAGCCATAATGCACAACAATCCTTGGACCAGCCGTTTTTTCAATCATAGTTAGCATATCTTCAAGCATATTACTGACGGAGACGGTCTTCACCTCAGCAGCATGCACCCTTGAAAACCCAAGCAGACGCTTGGTCAATGCAGCACCACGCTTTGCAGTCTTGAGCCCACTGTCAATCCATTTATTCATATCAGGATTGTCACCAGAAAAACGCTTCAGTATTTCCAGATTGCCACTAATAATACCTAGCAGGTTATTAAAATCATGAGCAATACCACCCGCCATCTCTCCAATCGCCTCCAGCTTTCGTGACTGGCGCACAATTTCTTCATGCTTACGTTGACCTGTAATATCGCGCTTTATTGCTACAAAGTGAGTAATTTCACCAGATACATCCATCACCGGGGTTATGGACTCCTCTTCCAGATAAATATCACCGTCTTTACGTTTATTATGAAGCTCGTCTTGCCACGTCTCTCCAGACAGAATAGTCTGCCACAGCCGCTCGTAAAAGGACTTATCCTGACGGCCAGATTTTAATAGCCTTGTATTCTTACCTAAAACCTCCTCAAAGGTATAGCCAGTTATTTCCTCATAAGCAGGATTTACCCACTGAATAGTTCCATTATTATCCGTAATAACAATGCCATCGGCAGCTGCGTGCAAAGCAGCAGCCTGTATATTCAACTGCTCTTCATCCAGCTTACGCTGAGTGATATTCTGATTTAACGCTAGATAATTTATAGTCTCACCATTCGGAGATTTAATTGGAATAATATTTGAAGCCACCCAAATATAATCACCATCTTTTTTTCTATTGTGCAGGATACCAGACCATTCCTTCCCATCAGAAATAGTACGCCAAAGTTCCTGGTATACCTCAACAGATGTTTCTTCACCACGTAGAAAACGTGTATTTTCACCCATTACCTCATCAGAGCCATAACCAGTTATCAATGAAAAAGCAGGGTTAACATATTCAATGTCACCCTCAAGATTAGTGATAATCATCGAGATTGGACTTTGCTCTACAGCTAATGATAATTTTTGTAGTTCTTGCTCTCGAACCTGAATTGCAGACGCCATTGAATTAAGAGAGTTTGTCAAAAAAGCCAATTCATCGTTACCAGATAACAAAGGTATTTTTTTATATTCACCCAGTTCAAGAGATTTAATACTATTAACCAAAAGACGTACGGGAAGCAACACCTTACTTCTTAAAAATAAAACACCTAAAGGAAGAATAATGAATAAATTTACGAGTAACACAAGAATCATCGCTTTTTGAAAAACCTTCACCTCTGATATCAGATCAGATTT
>CBFCZV010000101.1:0-2712 GCA_965602855.1 uncultured Gammaproteobacteria bacterium
GATATGGACGGAAGCTTCAATTTCGGCATGAGCGGAAAAGGTAGCGGTAACGGTTATGGCAACGGCTACAATGGTTATAACGGTTCTAACGGCTATAATGGTTCAAACAGCTACAATGGTGCTAACGGTTACAACCGCGCTCCTTATGGTTATGCTCCAGCTCCAGCTGTTCAGACACAACCAGCTCCTGCAGCTGTTCCAGCTCCACAGGCTTCACAGGCTCCTATGCAAGCACCTTATGGTTATGCACAAGCACCATATGCTCAACAGGCACCTATGACTTTAGAGCAGATGAATGCGCAACGTGATGCATTTATCAAGCAGATGGAAGAAAGACGTGCGGCTGATCAAAAACGTCATGAAGACTGGATGAAAAAAATGCACGAAGCTCGTTCAAACAAAGAGACAGCTAACAAAAGCTAATCTTTGTTAGCAATAAACGGATTTTCTAATGAATATATTCTGGGATCCGTTGTTTTCAGTAGTGTGATTGCTAACGCTAACCTGCTTTTCTGAATACAGCTGCATCCATTACAGAATTACCGGTTAGGCAGTACTCATGCGCTGCTAGGGCACGATGGTTAACGCTATCGTGCCCGATTTTATTTTTGATCAGGTATTAATTTTCTTTCCTGATTTTGTTTATCATTGCTTGCATCTTCAGGTAATGACTCCCTTCCCAGTAAATTTTTTTACAGCTAGTGCATTGAAAAAAATCATCGTAATATTTTTCTGTTCTGGCTAATAGCTGATCCTCTATTTCTTTTTTATTCACTTGTCTCATTTTTCCATTGCAGTGTATGCAGCGTGTAAATGGTTTTTGGTTATTGTATAAGTCGAAGCGTGACAGAATTTCCAGTAATTGCTGTTTTGGTTGCCTTGAGCGCACAAAGTACCCTCGAGTAACCTGGTTTCGCATGAGCAGCTGTCGGTCGCAGGTGAGTAGAATGCGATGTTCATCAGTTGAGATGTTAGCCAGTTCAGGGTCATCGTAATCGTTGCGATAAAGTGTATCGAAACCCAGCATCCGTAAGTAAGCGGCTAATCGCCCAAGGTGAACATCAAGTACAAAATAGGGAGTAGGCAACGATTCTGGCTGGCAGTGTTTAAGTGGTGAAATATTCAGTGAATCAGATACTGAAAGTTTTAATACCGGGTACAGTCTGATTTGGTCACCAGCTTGAACCGGATAATCAAAACCAACGGATTCACCATTGGCAATAATCAGGTCAATTTCTGTGTGCGGTACGCCGATTGACTCGATCAGGTCTTTGACAGATCTTGCCTGTTTTAACTCATGAGTAATATCTATCCCGCGTTGTTCTGGCGGCAGGAAGTCATTGAGTTCATTGTGAAAGCGTATATTAATCTGGCCTGTCATGAAGACATGATAGCGGATTTCTACAGTGAATAAGGCCATTGGTCATGAATCGACTGCCATTCTGATATAATGCGCGACTCAACTTATTTGAGTTCACATTTAAAAGAATCATCATTAGAGATACTGACAATGCCAATTTCAAAAATCATTTATACCGAAACCGACGAAGCGCCTGCTTTAGCTACTTATTCATTTTTGCCCATTGTGCAGGCTTACACCAGGGCAGCGGGCATTGAGGTCGAATCTCGTGATATTTCTCTGGCAGGCCGCATTATTGCTAATTTTCCAGATAACCTGACCGATGATCAGAAGCAGGCTGATGCACTGGCTGAACTGGGTGAGCTGGCGAAAACGCCTGAGGCAAATATTATCAAGCTGCCTAATATCAGCGCTTCGATTCCTCAGTTACACGGCGCTATCAAGGAACTACAGGCACTAGGCTATGACATTCCTGATTGCCCTGAAGAGCCTGCGAACGATGCAGAGCAGAGCATCAAGGCGCGCTATGCCAAAGTCCTGGGCAGTGCAGTGAATCCGGTACTGCGTGAGGGTAATTCAGATCGACGTGTGGCAGGGCCGGTTAAAGAATATGCGCAGAAGCACCCGCATTCCATGGGCGCATGGTTGTCTGATTCCAAATCACATGTAGCTTCGATGAGCGATGGTGATTTTTACTCGAGTGAGCAATCTGCCGTTATCGAAACAGCGGGCGATGTAAAAATTACATTGACCACCGATGCGGGTGAAATCAATGTATTGAAAGAGAAAACACCGGTACTTGCAGGAGAGGTCATCGATTCGACCCGTATGAGTCGTAAGGCTTTATGCGCTTTCTTTGAAGACGCTATGCAGGATGCCAAAGCGCAGGGCGTATTGCTTTCGCTACACATGAAAGCCACCATGATGAAAGTTTCTGACCCGATTATTTTTGGTCACGCAGTCAATGTCTATTACAAAGACGTATTTGAAAAGCACGCGGCGATTTTTGAAAAACTGGGTGTTGATACCCGCAATGGCCTGGGCGATGTTTACGCAAAAATTGAAAGCCTGCCAGCCGATCAGAAAAAAGAAATTGAGGATGACCTTCAGGCGGTCTACCAGACACGCCCCGAACTAGCGATGGTCAACTCAGACAAAGGTATCACCAATCTGCACGTACCTAGCGATGTGATTGTCGATGCGTCTATGCCTGCGGCCTTGCGTTCATCCGGTTGTATGTGGGGCACCGATGGCAAATTACACGATACCAAGGCGATGATTCCTGATCGTTGTTACGCTGGTATTTATCAGGCGGTATTCGAGTTCTGCAAAAAACACGGTGCTTTTGATGT
>CBFCZV010000102.1:0-2695 GCA_965602855.1 uncultured Gammaproteobacteria bacterium
TCGCCCCAACCTACTGTACTTTAGGTTTCTTCGGTTTCTTTGGCTTTTTAGGTTTGATCGGACGAATGTCCAAACGAGATTCTGGAACAGCATTCACAGGTTTAAAACCATCGAATACTTTGCGGGGTATTAATTGCTGAATTAAACGTTCAATGGCAGAAAGCTCACCAAACTCATCCGCACAGACTAAAGACACCGCTTCACCATCAGAACCAGCGCGCCCTGTGCGTCCAATTCGATGGATGTAATCTTCTGCCACGTGGGGTAAATCAAAGTTAACCACCTGTGGCAGTTGATCTATATCTATTCCTCTGGCGGCGATATCTGTAGCCACTAAAACTTGAATCAAGCCACTTTTGAATTCGGCTAATACTCTTGTTCGTGCGCCCTGGCTTTTACCACCATGAATCGCCGCTGCTTTTAACTCCTTTGCTTCAAGATAACGCGTCAATCGATCAGCACCATTCTTGGTTCTGACAAAGACCAATACCTGCTGCCAGTTATTCTTTTTAATCAATTGAGTGAGCAGCGCCGACTTTTTCTTTTTATCAACGGCACACATCCATTGCTCTACCTTTTTTACGATGGCATTACCTGGGTTGACTGAAATTTCAACGGGGTTGTTAACAATGCCTTTGGCCAGTTTACGAACACCATCAGAAAAAGTGGCAGAAAACATCAGGTTTTGGCGCTGTTTGGGTAACAGCGAAAGAATTTTTTGAATTTCGTCAGCAAAGCCCAAATCCAGCATTTTGTCAGCTTCATCCAGCACCAGGACTTCTAGCTGCTTTAATTTCACCGCATTTTGCCTGTATAGATCCAGCAAACGACCCGGGGTTGCCACCAATACATCAACGCCTTTACGCAGCTTCATCATCTGTGGATTGATCTTGCTGCCGCCATAGACTACGGCAGATCTCAGCGGCAAATGTTTACCATAGGTAGCAACACTACCGCCAACCTGAATAGCTAGCTCACGGGTTGGCGTTAATATAAGAACTCGTACCTGATTAGCTTTAACAGGCTCGCCTTTTGATAGCCTTTCTAATAATGGCAGCGTAAAACCTGCCGTCTTACCTGTTCCTGTTTCGGCGGCAGCAATCACATCTCTGCCCTCGATGATGACAGGGATGGCCTGACATTGAATAGGAGAAGGTGTGTCGTAACCTTTCTCGGCGATAGCTTCAAGAATGGGAGCGGATAAACCTAGTGATGAAAAGCTCATAGAAACGTCTCTGGTAGCTAATTTAATGACATTGAGCATATTTATAGCGGGCGCTTAGCTTACAGGAAGTGAATAGTTAGGACTATGGTTTATCTGTGAGATTAGGCTGAGTTGATCGTAGCTGCCGTGCTGGTTTTTTGAGGTGGTTTTGATTTTGCTCTGACCCGGGTTGTTCCTTAACCATATCCCGAGTTTTTCCTGGGTTTATTTAAAAATGAAGAGCGTACACTTTTAGATTCACAACAGTAAACACTGAGCTGAGGTATTTAAAATGTTTAACAAAATGGTAGATATAACAATGCATATAGATGAAGAAACCTCGCATGATGATCGGGAATATTTACGAGACACATTATTAGATATGCCCGGAGTCATGACTGCATCCTGCCGTGATAAACATCGACATTTAATGGTTATCGAATATGACCCCGATGCGATTAATCCAAAAGAGTTTGTCGTAGCTGCAGAACGCCAGGGATACCATTCAGAACTTATTGGTATGTTATAAAGTTTGAGAACGAGGTAATCTACTAAAAACTCGGGATCAGATCATAATTATTGCTAATGTTAGCGGAAACTGTGATCTGACCCCGGTTTTGCGTTTTTATGATTAATCGCGGTCTATCCCCGATTGTTTTTCTTCGTTTTTTTCACTGATTTCCTTAATGGCTTTTTTGAAGAAGCTGCGCAAATGCTTTTTCAAATGTTTACTGACATTCGAAACCGGAATTTCCTTTAAAACAGTAAAAATGGCCAACGCGTAAGTAGCTTCCAGTTCAGACAGATAAGCCTCGCGATTAGATTGCGCGTTATAACAACTGCCACAACCCCCTCGGAACGTGAAAGCGCTATTGGCAAACATAATTCCAAATCCAAGGAATATGGCCAATAACTCAGTTGCATGTGGCCAGTATTCAGCCCCGCCCGGAGGCAGTTCCTCAGTAGTCTTCGCCATAAAATGAGAAAGAATGTGAGCAAAGCTGGCAATCATTACTTCCGGCTTATTGATTTGCAGTGGGTTATAGGGGATCAAAATACGCAAAGAATCATCAATAGAAGGATCAGCAACGCCTTGCGGATCACGTATTGCACGGCTAAGTTTAATCTCAGGTTGATTGCTTATTGTGCAGGTGTTCTGATCCTCAACTCGTGTGGGCCAATGACTAATAGCCGCATATTGTTTTACCTGATCAAAAATCAAGTTAGCCATTCTATCAGCGCTATCTGCTTTTCCTGGAAAAAATTGGTTGTTCGGTAATACCAGTACCGTGTGACTATAAAACAAATCGGAATTAAAGTTTTTTTGCGCCCATGAAAACGTATCTAATAACCATTGAGTTGAGGTTTCATCCAGGCAAGGGGTTTTGTTAAAAAGACCAAACATAAAAGTTGTAATTTCCTGTAATACGGCTTTGTTTCAGCAATTGCATGCTAGTGGAATTGGCTGTTTGATACAAGACCAGGTGCAGA
>CBFCZV010000103.1:0-2664 GCA_965602855.1 uncultured Gammaproteobacteria bacterium
AGTTAGAAATCATCAAACGCGGTGCCGATGAGATTCTTGTCGAGGCCGATCTGGTTGCTAAACTGAAAGAAGGCAGATCACTGCGCATCAAAGCCGGATTTGACCCAACCGCCCCCGATTTGCACCTGGGCCACACCGTACTGCTCAACAAATTACGTCAGTTTCAGGATCTCGGTCATGAAATTATCTTCCTGATCGGTGATTTTACCGGCATGATCGGTGACCCTACCGGAAAAAGCGCGACACGTCCGCCGCTCACCGAAGAAGATGTCAAAGAGAATGCCAAAAGTTATCAGCAGCAAGTTTTTAAAATTCTGGATGAGACCAAAACCCAGGTGGTTTTCAATTCACACTGGATGAGCGGCATCGGTGCCGCCGGCATGATCAAACTCGCTGCTAGCAGCACCGTAGCCAGAATGCTGGAGCGCGATGATTTCAGCAAACGTTACAAAGGCGGGCAGGCCATCGCCATCCACGAATTTCTCTACCCATTAATTCAGGGCTACGATTCGGTTGAGCTGAAAGCCGATGTCGAACTCGGTGGCACCGACCAGAAATTTAATTTGCTCATGGGCAGGCAGTTACAAGAACAGGCTGGACAAAAACCGCAAGTGGTTTTAACCATGCCGATTTTAGAAGGTCTGGACGGCGTGCAGAAAATGTCCAAGTCACTCAATAATTACATCGGTGTTGATGACGCACCCAAAGATATGTTCGGCAAAATCATGTCGATCTCTGATGACCTGATGTGGCGTTATTTTGAATTGCTCAGCTTCCGACCTTTAAATGAAATTGCAGATTTCAAAACAGAAATGGAAGCCGGAAAAAATCCACGCGATATTAAATTTCTACTCGCCGAAGAAATCATCGCGCGTTTTCATTCAGAAGAAGCTGCGACACAGGCACGTGAAGGTTTCATCGCGCAATTTGCAAAAAATAAAATTCCCGATGACATTCCAGAGTTTACTTTTGAAGTAGACGCGGAAGGTTACCCCATCGCCAACCTACTCAAGGATGCTGGTTTAACTAGTAGCACGTCAGATGCTCTGCGCATGATACAACAGGGTGCGGTGAAGATTGATGGTGAGAAGGTGGAAGATAAAAAGTTAAAAGTTAAAGCAGGATTGGAAAGGGTGTTTCAGGTAGGCAAGCGAAAGTTTGCGAAGATAAGTTTAAGTTAGTTTTTTATTAGCTATATCGATGTGAGCTAGCACCTATGTTTTTTTGCTAAAGATAAAGTTTCAAATATGCGATAAATCACCCCCTAAGAAAAAACACCATAAACAAATGAAAGCCCATAATAGTAAATTCATTGACGATATCAAGAAGGCCAATATTCTTGTGGTCGATCATCAAAAACTTAACCTCTCGATGATTAAGAGGGTGCTGCACCGTGATGGTTATGCGGATGTTCAGACAACGCAAGATCCGTTCAGTGTGGTCAGTTATTGTGATGAAGAAAATATTGATCTGATTATTCTTGATATCAAAATGCCAAAACTGGATGGCTTTGGTGTGATTAATGCTTTGCAGGAGGAACTCTGTGAAGATTGTGTGCCACCTATTCTTATTGTGACTGATGTGGCTGAGCAGCAGTTTCGTCGTGAGGCTTTAACTTACGGTGCTCGTGATTATATTGTGCGGCCTTTTGATGTGCGTGAGTTTGTGGCGCGGGTGCATAATTTGCTGGAAGTTCGGCAGGCTCATCAAATGGTTAAATTTCAGAAAGATATTCTGGAAGATAAGGTGCGGGAGCGAACCAGTGAATTACGTGAGGCGCACGATAAATTGCAGGAGAGTCGTCTTGATGTGGTCTGGCGCCTGGGTCGTGCGGCGGAGTATCGTGATAACGAAACCGGTTTGCATATTATTCGTATGAGTCAGATTTCAGCGGTGCTGGGGCGTGCTTATGGTATGGATGAGGAAGAGGCTGATTTACTGCTGGTGGCCAGTCCCATGCATGATATTGGTAAGTTGGGTATCCCCGATAGCGTTTTGCTGAAGCCGGGTAAGCTGGATGAGGAAGAATGGGAAGTGATGCAAACCCACGTGCAGATTGGGGCTGATATTCTGATAGGGGGGAACTCTGATCTGATGATTATGGCGCATGAAATTGCTTTGACACATCATGAGAAGTGGGATGGCAGTGGTTATCCTAATGGTATTCAGGGTGAGGATATTCCCTTGTCAGGTCGTATCTGTGCGATTGCTGATGTGTTTGATGCTTTGACTTCTGAGCGGCCATATAAAAAGGCGTGGCCAATTGGTGAGGCGATGGATTTAATCCGGTCAGAAAGTGGTAAGCAATTTGAACCCAGACTGGTTGAGTTGCTGGAAGAAAAATTGCTGAAGATATTAGAAATTAAAGAAAAATATGCCGAGACCACCGATTAGGTCTCAGCGCTTTAGTTTTTTGTTTTAACTTTTATTGAGCGTTCTGCTTGTCGATTTTAGCCCATGCATCGCGCAGGGTGATGGTGCGGTTGAAAATTAACGCATCATCGCTGCTGTCCTTGTCTAATACAAAATAACCAGTACGTTCAAACTGATAGTGTTTGTTCGCATCTGCATTCGCCAACGAAGGTTCGAGCTTGCAGTTTTTCAATACAGTTAATGATTCAGGGTTCAGGTGTTCGATGTAGTTATCGGTGCTGCCCGGATTTG
>CBFCZV010000104.1:0-2438 GCA_965602855.1 uncultured Gammaproteobacteria bacterium
AATATTTAAACTCTCCAGAAAACACCGTTTTCCACAAAGGTCAGGAGCTATACGGTCTTTACGAAGCACGAAAAGCAGTTCGAAATCTTGAACAATTAATTATCGTTGAAGGCTATATGGATGTAGTCGCACTCGCTCAGCACGGCGTTAACTACGCCATAGCTTCTCTGGGGACAGCAACTACCAGTGAACAACTGCAGCGTGCTTTCCGCACCGTTAAAACTATTGTCTTCTGTTATGACGGAGATAATGCAGGTAAGAAAGCCGCCTGGCGTGCTTTGGAAAATGCCCTGCCCTTATTACGTGATGGCTTTGAAGCAAAGTTTCTTTTTCTTCCTGAAGGCGAAGACCCTGATTCCATGGTCAGAAAAGAAGGTAAAGAAAATTTCGAACAACGAATAGCTGACGCAAAACCACTTTCTGAATTTCTGTTCGAACGACTTTCTGAAGATCTTAACCTCGATAGCTCTGAGGGAAAATCTTCACTCACTGAAAAAGCAAAACCTTTATTAAGTAAACTCCCAGAAAGTGTCTTCAAAGATTTACTCTATCAGGAGCTGTCGTCACTCACTGGACTGAATGCTAATAAATTACAATCATCAGCTCCAGAAACCACAAAGGCTGCAGTCGTTTCTTCCAGACCAAGATCTAGCCGTGAAGTAAAACAGAATGCGACCCGCGATGCCATCGCCCTGTTACTACAGTTCCCAAATCTTTCCTGTGAAGCACAAGTGCCAGATACTTTTAATGACTCAGAAATCCAAGGTCTACCCCTGCTACACGAAATCCACAGCATGATCAAAAGTCATCCTGAAATTACATCATCAGCGCTACTCGAACGTTGGCGTAACAATGAGAATTTCTCTGCACTACAAAAAATGATGCAACGAGATATTGTCGGTATTGATGATCCACAGAACATTAAAAATGTTTTCACAGATACCATTAACAATCTCACCAGAAAACACAATGAGCATCGTTACTCTATGCTAGAAAGAAAACAGCAGGAAACTGGGCTTGATGAGTCTGAAATGAAGGAATATCTAACTCTGCTTGCTATGTAACACTTGTCATTTGTATATTGACAAGCCAGCAATTTGCTGGATAATCACCTTCTCTTAGCGCCAATTTGACTCAGATTGCGGGCGCTTTATAAATGCAGCTAAAGCGATGGATGATATATCTTGAATATCTAAACCCGTGAAGGCTGCGCTTTAACGGGTTTTTTATTGCAGGATACAAAATATTATGAGCACTCACTTATTTACATCAGAATCAGTTTCAGAAGGTCATCCAGACAAGGTAGCTGACCAGATTTCAGACGCAATCCTCGACGCTATTTTCGAGCAGGACAACAAGGCACGCGTTGCCTGTGAAACCATGGTTAATACCGGCATGGTAGTCATCTCTGGTGAAATCACCACCGAAGCATGGGTGGATATGCAGGATGTTGTTCGCCAGACAGTGAAGCGTATCGGCTACAATCATTCAGACATGGGCTTCGACTGGGAATCCTGTGCAGTCATTACCTCTATCGACAAACAGTCAGCTGATATCGCAATGGGTGTTGATGAATCAGGTGAGCACGAACAAGGCGCTGGTGATCAGGGTTTGATGTTTGGCTATGCCAGCAATGAGACTGACGTGCTCATGCCCGCGCCGATCACCTATGCCCATAAGCTGGTTAAACGTCAGGCTGAAGTTCGTAAGAACGGTACACTTTCATGGTTGCGCCCTGATGCAAAAAGTCAGGTGACGTTTCAGTACGAAGATGACAAACCCGTCGGTATTGATGCAGTTGTTCTGTCTACTCAGCACGATCCAGACATAACACTGGAAGCACTACGCGAAGCGGTTATGGATGAAATCATCAAACCTGTGTTACCTACTGACCTGCTTAATAAGGATACTAAATTCTTCATTAACCCAACTGGCAACTTTGTTATCGGTGGCCCTGTTGGTGACTGTGGATTAACCGGTCGTAAGATCATCGTTGATACCTACGGCGGCATGGCACGTCACGGCGGCGGCGCTTTCTCCGGCAAAGACCCCTCAAAAGTTGATCGCTCTGCAGCTTATGCAGGACGTTATGTAGCAAAAAATATAGTTGCAGCCGGCCTTGCCGATAAGTGTGAGATTCAAGTTTCTTATGCGATTGGTGTTGCTGAACCAACTTCAATTTCCGTACAGACTTTTGGCACTGGCAAAATCAGTGATGACCGTATCGTTGAACTGGTGCGCGAACACTTTGACCTCAAGCCTAAAGGCCTGATTCAGATGCTTGATTTACTTAGACCCATATACAGCGATACTGCTGCCTATGGTCATTTTGGGCGTGAAGAACCTAATTTTACGTGGGAGAAAACGGATAAAGCCGCTGCACTAAAGGATTCAGCTGGGCTATAATTCACCCCCTATATTTTCTGAGGAGCGCTGCA
>CBFCZV010000105.1:0-2432 GCA_965602855.1 uncultured Gammaproteobacteria bacterium
TCGAAATACAACCAGATTGCCAATGGTTTTTCTACGCCGTACCCTAATAATCGTCAGATCAATTATGTCGGTGGCGCGCTTAGTGTTGATTACTTTTCTTCTCCGTCCTGGCTGAAAACCCTGCTGTATCACGAGACCGCACATAACTATCAGGTCAATGCCAAAGAGAGCAGGGTGTCTAAAGGATTGCATTCTGTGTTCGGCAATGGCTTTGTCTTCCTCCCCTGGTTTACCCTGCCTAACTTGCTCGAAAGTTCATTCATGCTGGAAGGCAATGCTGTGCTCAATGAGTCCTGGCACGGTAACGGCGGCCGACTCTATAGCGGTCGTTTCAAAGCTGCCACCCTGCAACAGGCGAAAGCGGGTTACCTGAAACCCGAATTGGTCTATAACGATAACTATAATTTTCTATACGGTTCACATTTCTATACGCTGGGCGGGTACTACCAATATTACATCGCTGAACAGTACGGCCTGGAAAAAGTAAACAGTTACTGGCGCGAACATTCTCGTGAATGGTTTTATCCACTGTACACTAACAAGGCAACGGAACGCGCCATCGGTGTTAGATTTGATTACGCCTTTAATGAATGGCGAAAACAGATGGAAAGCGACGCAGAAAAACTTGTTGATGTAAGTGGAGAAGCATTAGTCTCTTCGCAATTCTTTACCCCGATGAATGCCGATAGTGATGAAATTTATTTCATGGTCAATGAATCGGGCCGCTCCTTTCCTGAGCTCGTGGTTTATGACAAGGCCAGCGGCCAACTGACTAAATCACGCGAGAGCTTTAGCCCGGGAAAAGTAGTCAAACTTGCCGATGGCAGCTACGTTACCCAGTCCAGTTTCAACACTTCTCCCTGGCGAATCTACCAGGGGCTGTACGATGAAGATGCACTTATTGTCGAAGGTACACAGTCTAAAGTCATCGAAGGTTACCTCAGCAATGGCAGTGAAGTTTACTTCGATGTACCCGGCTCATACGATCAGCCGCAACTCTATGTCGGTGATAAATTTTATGCGCGGGTAAACTCGTCTGTAAGAATCGACAAAGATGACAACCTGTATTATTTTGTACAGGGCGAAGAAAAGAATCGCACTCTCTATAAAAACAAACAGCCGCTGGTGACCCTACAGGGTTATTACAGTTATATCAGCGGCGTCGACAGCAGGGGCGCGGTCTATTTCATCGCTAATACGCCGAATGGATCTGGCCTGTTCCGTTTCTACGAGGGCAAACTGAGCCGTGCTCATAATGCCGACACGATTATCGATGCACGGCTTATTGATGACAACAGTGCAGTGGCTGCGGTGATGGGTTCTGACAGCTTTACCTATAAACGCATCGAACTAAGCACGATCGATGAAGCCCCATTTGAAGTAAAACTTTTTGTCGAAAACGAACCTTATTATCGCAATGCTGACACCAGCCTGCACTCTGCGAACACTGAGATGAACATGCCGGAGATTGATCTGGATGACGCCTACTACTCATTCCTCGACATGAACTACAGCGGCACCAATATTGCTTTCGGCGATGACAGTGACGCCGGTTTTATTTATGACATCAGCATCATCTTTGCCGACCCGCTGGGCCAGAACGCTTTGGCTGGTTTTTTGCAGCGAAACGTCGATGAATATACATTGGCTGGTTTATCTTATGCCAACACTCAGTACTTCCTTCAGTACCAGGTGACTGCCTACGATATCTTCGATCGGCCAGACGACTATGTACCAGCCATTAAGGATAGTCGTGATTACGGACTGATAGCCAATGTCTCTCTGCCATTTTTAAGCCTGGGTCACAATTCCGCCACATTACGCGGCAGTTACTATGAGGACTATGAAAGCAATAGCCGCAAACCGCTGACTGCGTCACTCGACCTGATGCACAGCGAACAATACGGCGTCAGCATGTTCCGCAACTACCTGCTTTCTGCCTCACCCTATATCGCCAACGACCGTGACGACAATATCACCGGTGGTGAAGCAGCTTTTGAACACGACCTAAGCCATGAGTTCTACATTGGTTTGAGCGCACAGTATTCAAGCAGTGATGCCGCTTCAAACATCGATGAACGCGGCGTGAAACTGATTCGCGACCAGGATGAAAAATTTATCGATAGTGACCCGAGCACAATCGTCATGCCCGGAGTGAAAGGTACTGGCTACTTCAAGAGCATTAGCAAAGGCAGCATCGATCTGAAAAAAGTATTCAACCTGTCGGCGTATTCTTTTAAGTACCCGATATCACTGCGCAGGGAAGTTCTGTACGCAAGCTATAACTATTATGATATTGAGACATTCGCTGCAGGCGTCAAGAACGTACAGGTCAATGAGTTTATTGCCGGTATAACGTTCGATACCTATGTGCTTCACAGGGTGCCGATCCCGATATCCCTGGAGTACATTTACAATGATAACGATGTACT
>CBFCZV010000106.1:0-2265 GCA_965602855.1 uncultured Gammaproteobacteria bacterium
CGCACACTACAAAGAATTTTCTCTCGCCTATATGCAGAAAATTGTCGACCAGCTAACTCGTGAAGTTGATGGTCAAAAAATTCCTGTCACCCTGTTCACCAAAGGCGGCGGTCTCTGGTTAAAAGATATCGCAGCAACTGGCTGTGATGCACTTGGACTGGACTGGACGATTGACATTGGTGTCGCCCGCGAACAGGTCGGTGACAAGGTGGCACTACAGGGCAATATGGATCCTGCTGTAATGGGCACTAACCCAGAAGTTATCAGGGCTGAGGCCGCACGTATTCTGGCCTCTTATGGTCATGGTTCTGGCCATATCTTCAATCTTGGTCACGGCATCACACCAAACGTTAATCCTGAGAATGCTAAAGCTCTGGTTGACGCTGTGCACGAAGAAAGCGCCCAGTACCACAACTAACATCTAATCCCTGAACAACTAAAACAGCTGCTCCGGAATAGGCGCACCTGTTTGTATATCCATGTTCACCCCGGGAGACGGTAAAGCACCAACTTTGGGCACATGCTCACTTCTGAAAATTTCGAAGATAGTATCTTTATCCAGATCGGTAGCAGCAGCGCCTGTTTCAGCATTGATCTTCATCGTCACCAGACCTTCTGGTCTCGGCAAGCGTTTTTCGGGCACACCTGCTAGCGCCTGTTTCATGAAATCAATCCAGATGGGTAAAGCCGCTTTTGAGCCTGTCTCCCTGCCCCCCAATGGTTTCAGCTGATCAAAGCCAACCCAGGTTATAGCCACCAGATCGGGATGAAAACCATTGAACCATGCATCTTTTTGATCATTAGTGGTGCCTGTTTTACCAGCAAGATCCTTACGCCCCAATGACAAAGCTCTACGACCTGTACCGCGCAATACAACATCCTGAAGTATTGAGTTCATCTGGTAAGCCAGACGAGGTTCCAGCGTTTGCTCAGCCTGTTTAGGCAATGCCACCAATACTTCTTCCTCATTAGCCACATCCATAGCTGATAATACTTGTTCCTCGCTATTCACTTCCAGACCCGGCAATATTTCTCCTTCATCGACGACACCCTGATTTAACAAGCTCTCTTCCTCGTACCCCTCAGACAGACTTAGCTTTGCCTGCTCAGCATTACGCTTATCCAGCTCACAGGAGACGCAGGCAACCGCCGGATCAGCCTCAAACAGCGTGGCTCCATCAGCATCTTCAATACGGTCAATTAAATAAGGCTGCACCAGATAACCACCGTTGGCCAACACCGCGTAGGCCCTAGCCATTTGCAGGGGGCTCACTTCACAACTACCAAGAGCTAAAGATAGATCGTGTGGAAGCTCTTTGTTATCAAAGCCAAACCTGCGTGCAAAACTTGTCGCATAACCAACACCTACCGAACGCAATAATCGGATAGAGACCAGATTACGCGATTGGTACAATGCTTTGCGTAATCGAGTGGGCCCAAAAAATTTGCCACTGTAATTTTCAGGCCGCCATGATGCTTCCAGTGCCTTATCCTCAAAAACAACAGGGGCATCATTTATTAGACTGGCTGGTGTGAATGACTTTGATAGTGCCGAGGAATAAATCACCGGCTTAAATCCTGATCCCGCCTGACGCCTAGCCTGTGAGGCTCGATTAAATTTACTACGCTTAAAATTTAAACCACCCTTGAGCGCCTGAATAGCACCATCATTTGGCGTAATGGCAACCAGTGCACCCTGCACATCAGGTGCCTGTGCCAAAGCCCAGGATTCATCTTCTTCCTGTTTGGATACCCAGATGACATCACCTGTATGCAATACTTCATCAATACGCTTTAGCTTACCACCTATACGATTCAGGCTGGCATAGGGTCTAGCCCAAACGATACCTTGCCAGGGTAAAACCGCCCTTTCGCCATTTCGCAGCAATATTTTTACATGACGCCCCAAATTGAGCGATTCTCCTTCCGACTGCTCATTAGCTTCTGACGTAATATCTGGTTCATCATGAATCGATAAAACCAGTGCCGACCTGAAGAAACCATAATCACCATCGTGCTTGAGAATTTCAAGCAGCGCTTCATTATCATTGAGCAAGCTTGATTCTGGATCATCCTCATTTAACTCAACATGACGTACCACACCGCGATAACCATGACGCTGGTCATAATTGACCAGACCATTCCATAAACTCTCATTGGCAGCCAGCTGTAACTTATCCTTGATCGTGGTATAAATATTCAAACCCCTGGAATAAGCTTCATCGCCAAATTGCTTAACTATCTCAGCACGCACCATTTCATTCA
>CBFCZV010000107.1:0-2148 GCA_965602855.1 uncultured Gammaproteobacteria bacterium
GTGCCCAAATGAGCAATAGTGTCTCGCAGGCCATTATGCCCACCATGCCCACCACCCATCTTTAACTTGATGACACCGACGTCAAGATCGAGCTCATCATGGGCGACCAGAATATTTTCTGCTTCTATACGGTAAAAGGACGCCAAACTTTTAATCGCCTGGCCACTGCGATTCATAAAAGTTTGCGGCTTCAACAACCAGACATCACGACCAGCAACATGGATTTTGGCGACTTCACCATGAAACTTTTTTTCAGACCGAAACTGTGCGCCATTAGCCGCTGCCAGTTCCTCAACAAACCAAAACCCGGCATTGTGCCGGGTTTTGGTGTATTCGGGGCCTGGATTACCCAGCCCCACTATCAGCTTGAGATCGATGGATCGTTCAGCCATATAGACTAACTTTCAGCTTCGCCTTCACCTTCGCCTTCGCCTTCAGCTGCATCATCTTCACTAACAGGCGCTTCTACATCACCTTCTGTTGAAGCAGCAGCCTTACGAATATGAATACCAGCAACCGCTGTATCGTGATCTTCACCATGTTTAAGCGCCAGTATTTCAACACCTTTAGGTAATTTAAGGTCAGACAAATGTACAACATCGTTCAGGTGCATTTCTGAAAGATCAACTTCGATGAATGCTGGAATACTCTTAGGCAGACATTCCACTTCCACTTCCATGACAACGTGGTTAACAGCACCACCTTCAGTTTTCACACCCGGTGAAACATCTTCACCGATAAAGTGCAATGGCACGTGTACGTGTACAGCAACTTTCGCATCAACACGGGCAAAATCCATGTGCAGGATATCCATTTTGTAAGGATGATGCTGCAAATCGCGCAACAGCACGTCTTCTTTTTTGCCATCCACATTCAAGCTCATCACCTGTGAATAGAAAGATTCCTGCGGTAAAACGTACTGCACGTCTTTTTGCTCCAGTGTCACTGATACTGGGTCTTTGCCTGCGCCATAAACGATAGCAGGTAGTTTGCCAGCGTGACGCAGGCGGCGGCTCGCACCTTTGCCCATGTCATCACGCAATACGGCGTTTAATTCAATACTCATAATCTTCTCCAAAATGCTGCCAATTTCTGACAGCGGTTATATAAACTTCCTCGCGACCAGGGAAGTTGTTATCAGGATGACCAGGGAACCTCCTTGATCATCCGTCCTTCGGATAAGTCTTTTCAGACCCACCCAGAATTTTTATCAGTCGACGTACATCTCACTCACCGATTCTTCTTCATGTATTCGACGAATCGTTTCAGCCAGCATATTGGCAACAGAAACCTGTCGAATTTGCGAGCACTGCTGAGCAACTTCACTCAACGGTATGGTGTCGGTCACCACCAGTTCGTTCAAAACAGAACCAGAAATATTTTCAATCGCCGCACCCGATAAAACCGGATGCGTACAATAAGCTGACACACTCACGGCTCCATTATCTTTAAGCGCACCTGCGGCTTTACACAAGGTGCCTGCGGTATCCACCAGATCATCCACCAGCACACAGTTTTTACCTTCAACGTCACCGATGATATTCATCACCTCGGAAACGTTGGCCTTAGGGCGACGCTTATCGATAATCGCAAGATCAGCATCATCCAGGCGTTTCGCCAGCGCTCTGGCGCGTACCACGCCACCAACATCGGGCGACACCACTAACAAATCATTGTGTCGCTGCTGCCAAATATCGCCTAATAAAATTGGCGAGGCATATACGTTATCAATGGGGATATCGAAAAAGCCCTGAATCTGGTCGGCATGCAAATCAACCGTCAACAAACGATCCAGTTTCGCACTCGACAACATATTGGCGACCACTTTAGCGGTAATCGGCACCCTGACTGAACGGGGCTTACGATCCTGACGCGAGTAACCATAATAAGGCACTACCGCCGTCACTCGTCTGGCTGATGCACGATGCATAGCATCGATCATCACCAGCAATTCCATCAAATTATCATTACAAGGTGTACACGTTGGCTGGATGATAAAGACATCCTTACCACGAACGTTTTCCATCACCTCAACACAAATTTCACCATCACTGAAAGTATCAACGCTGATTTTCCCCAAGGGAAGATTCAGCTTGTTAGCAATATTCTTTGCTAATTCAGGATTCGCATTACCAGTAAAAAGCCTTA
>CBFCZV010000108.1:0-2100 GCA_965602855.1 uncultured Gammaproteobacteria bacterium
AGCAGCGAACACATTTGGTGTGATCAGATGAGCTCGCAGCAATTTTTATAATTTCACCATTGCTGAGAGTAGCTTCAGTGCAATCGCTATTAGCATTGCTGATGCTTTCAACGGTGGCATCAGATGTAATTAATACAAAGCGTAATTCATCGTCGAGCTGGCTTAGTTTATTACGAAGCTCATCACCGCAATAAATGATGACTTCAGCGTCGAGTGATGAACCAATTTTATTTTCATTACGCAAGGTTTCAAGTTGCTTGCTGACGATTGAGCGTGTTTCAAGAACACTCTGCCAAAAATCCATATTCATCGCTTCATCTGTATTCAGAGAAAATAGATCCTGATACCAGCCTTCGAGAAAAATAGATTTTTTATGTTCGCCGGGAATTTGCTTCCATATTTCTTCCGCAGTGAAACTCAGGATGGGTGCCATCCACCGAGACATGGCTTCAATAATATGATGTAACGCCGTTTGTGCTGAACGACGTGCAATGCTGTTTTCCTGTGTGGTGTACTGTCTGTCCTTAATGACATCAAGATAAAAGCCACCGAGATCAATGGCGCAGAAGTTGTGTAGTTTCTGATAAATTAAATGGAAGTTGTAGTCGTTATATGCAGCGATGATTTCTTCCTGTAGCTGATGAGCTTTAGCAACAGCCCAACGATCCAGCGGCAACATTTCTTCAGCACGGAGCTTGTCTTGTGCTGGTTCGAAACCATTAAGGTTCGAGAGCAAAAAGCGAGCGGTGTTTCGAATGCGACGATAGGTATCGGCTGAGCGATTTAGAATTTCATCCGATACTGTCATCTCTGCGCTGTAGTCGCTACTGGCAACCCACAATCTCAGAATATCTGCACCCAGTGAGTTGACAATTTTTTGAGGAGAAACAACATTGCCCAGTGACTTGGACATTTTGTGTCCTTTGGCATCAACCGTAAAACCGTGCGTTAAAACACTTTTGTATGGCGCAACACCATTGATAGCGGTTGATGTTAATAATGAAGACTGGAACCAGCCACGATGCTGGTCAGAACCTTCGAGATACAAGTCAGCAGGGAAAGGTAAGCTTTCGCGTTGACCAAGAACGCAGGCATGAGTCACGCCAGAATCAAACCAGACGTCTAATGTGTCAGTGGCCTTTTCATAGCTCTCTGCATCATCACCAATAAATTCACTGGCATCGTGTTCAAACCAGGCATCGATACTTTCTTTTTCAATACGTTGTGCAATGGTTTCAATTAAATCTTTTGTATTTGGATGCAGCTCGCCCGTTTCTTTGTGAACAAACAAAGTAATGGGCACGCCCCAGGTACGTTGTCTTGAAATACACCAGTCGGGACGACCTTTGATCATGGTTTCGATGCGCGCCTGTCCCCAGTCAGGAATCCATTGTGTTTTTTCAACTTCCTTAAGAGCCTGATTGCGCAAACCATTTTGTTCCATGCTGATAAACCACTGTGGTGTGGCACGGAAAATGATGGGTGTTTTATGACGCCAGCAACAAGGGTAACTGTGTTTCAGTTTTTCATGTTTGAGTAGTACGCTATTTTCTTCCAGTGTTTCCAGAATAACGGCATTGGCTTTATGAACGTGGACACCGGCAAACAATTCGGTGTCAGGTAAAAATACACCATTCGCACCCACTGGGTTATAAACTTCCAGGCCATAACGGTTGCCGACGATGTAATCGTCCTGGCCATGACCGGGTGCGGTATGTACCGCGCCTGTACCCGTTTCAGTGGTGACGTGGTCGCCAAGAATAATAGGCACCTGTTTATCGTAGAAAGGATGTTGCAGTAATAAGTTTTCCAGCTTCTGACCAGTGCAGGAACCCAACACGGTATGCTCTTCAAAACCATAACGTTGCAATGCGCTTTCTGCCAGCGTTTTTTCTAGCAGAACTCGTGCAGGACCATTGCTGGTTGTGACCTGAATTAATTGATAATTAAAGTCGGGGTGCAAACAAACCGCCTGATTAGCAGGCAGTGTCCATGGTGTGGTTGTCCAGATGATGGCGGCAACTTTACCTTCACCTTTGTCAGCACAGCCACAGGCTTCAAGAATGGCCTGCTCATCAATCGCATTAAACATAACGTCGA
>CBFCZV010000109.1:0-2008 GCA_965602855.1 uncultured Gammaproteobacteria bacterium
GACATCGCCAGAATCATCTCCAGCGTTTTATCCTGAAGCTCACGCAAGCTACTTGAAACCACAAACAGGGCGATCAACAATACCGCGCTCAATCTGAGAAAAACCGCCAGTACGGCCAATTGGGTTGCCCTGTGTTCGGTAATAGCTAAATCACCAACAAACTCGACCAGTACGAAGCCAATCACCATCATAAAAAAAGATAACCACAACAATCGATTACGCATCGATTCAATTATGGTAAATTTTGATATAGTCAGTACTTGAGAAAACATGGAACCGCCACCCTATGACATTTATTAATAAACATACCTTGAAGCCATTGTAGGCAAATCACGATGTCTTTACCATCTGCTAGCCATCTTTCCAGGTTTGAGCACCAGCTATTAGGCTTGATGCTATTCAGTTTATTGATGGCGATATTTGTTGGCCCGGAAAGCAAGCTCTCACCCAGTCTCCTGATCACACACTTCGGCCTGTTTCTATTGTGGCAGCCAATTCTCAAGCAGGAACAAAGCTTCAGCACAATTAAGCTGGCCCTACTAAGCATCTTCGTACTTACCTTCATCCTCTGGTTTAATTTATGGATTAGCGTGTTCTGGATGTTGCTATTACTAAGCCTGCTCACCGGACGTATTTTTGCACGCGGCATTGGTCGAGCCGCTTATGGTCTGGCGGTTGTTATTATTTTTCTTGAACTGATTTTAATTATTAACCCAGAACTATTTGGCTTATCAGGGCTATCAACATCTTTAAATACTACTATTGAACTTATATTACTTGCCTTACCACTATCACTCGTTTTTATACCCTCAAGAAAAACACAGCCCTCACATATTGATTTTATTCGTGGTTTTTTTGTTGTCATCCTAACTTTATTTTTATGCATGGGAAGCGCGCTCACTGCATTTTCATCCGGCACGCCCTATTTGCAATCACTGGTCATTACCATTTTCATCGCTGCACTCTTTCTTTTTGCAACTGCCGTTTTATGGACACCCCGTGCAGGCTTTTCCGGCTTTGCACAATTATGGGAAAAGTATTTACTCAACATCGGCGGCCCCTTTGAAGACTGGATTTCAAGACTTGCTGCCATTGAAGCCAATACCAACATCAGGCCTGAACAATTTCTTAAAACCAGCATTCAACACCTAATCTCCCGCTCATGGGTATGCGGAGTACACTGGCAGGAAAATAATCAGAAGCAACTTTCTGGCAAGCAGAGCAATCACCTTACAAATTACGTTGATGACGATTTTGAAATAACGTTATACACCTATAATCCCGTCGGCCCATCCTTATTGCTACACACAAAATTATTACTGGGCGTTTTATGTTTCTACTACAGAGCAAAATTACAGGAACAACAACTAATCAAACAGGCACATCTTCGCGCCATTTATGAAACAGGTTCAAAGCTGACACACGATGTAAAAAATATTCTGCAATCAACACAAACCATGACTCAAATAGTTCTTGATGAAGATACACGACTTGCAGACGTGCAAATCATCTTGCAACAGCAGCTACCACTTCTAACACAACGCCTGAAAACCACACTAGATAAACTGTCAGATCCAGAACAGGAACAATCCAAAACAGCCACAATCTCAAGCTGGTGGAACCAGATAAAAGTACGCAACAACCGACGCAATATTGATTTCCTTGAAAGCCTTGAATGCGACTTTGATATCCCCGTTGACACTTACGACAGTATCATCGAAAACCTGCTCGACAATGCGCGCAGCAAACGCATTCTTGAACCCAATATAGAAATTGTCGTTCGACTGGAATGCCTCAACAACAAAGCAAGACTCACCGTCTGCGACACTGGCAAGGCCATACCAGACCAGCTAGCCGAAATATTATTTACTACGCCGCTAGATTCAGAAGATGGTTTTGGTATTGGTTTGTATCAGTGCCAGCAACAGGCCAGGCGTCATGATATTGAACTGGAGTTGTATGAAAACTCAATTGGACATGTTTGTTTTAGGTTGGAGCAGGAGGTTAA
>CBFCZV010000110.1:0-2001 GCA_965602855.1 uncultured Gammaproteobacteria bacterium
GATGTTGTGGAGTAGACAAAGAAATAAAGTAGGAAAAATCAGCCAGATGATCGTTAACGACATCGATGTGCAGATTGTTCGTAAAAAGATCAAGAATCTTCATTTGCGGGTGTATCCGGATAATGCAGGCATATGCGTTGCTGTGCCCTTGTCTGTTAATGATGATGAAGTCCGTCGTGTCGTGCTGGAAAAGCTTGGCTGGATTAGAAGGCAGCAATTGCGTTTAGCTAAGCGACCTGTTCCGGTGATATACAAAATGGTTTCGGGCGAAAGCCATTATTATCTGGGTGAGACCTACTCTTTAAATGTGATTGAGCGGCACGGTAAACATGAGCTGCTGTTGAGCGGTAATTCAGAATTACTTCTTTACGTTAGACCGGGTACCTGTGCAGATAAACGTACTCTGGTTTTGACTGAATGGTATCGACAACAGATTAAAGCTGTCATCCCCGGTCTTATTGAAAAATGGGAGCCGATAATCGGTGTGACGGTGGATGACTGGGGTATCAAGAAAATGAAAACTCGATGGGGGACGTGCAATATTATGGCTAACCGTATCTGGTTGAATCTGGAACTGGTAAAAAAACCAATGGACTGTCTAGAATATGTTCTGGTTCATGAAATGGTGCACTTGCTTGAGCGCTATCATAATAAGAATTTTAGAGATTATATGGACAGCTTTATGCCGGACTGGCGTTTGCATGAAGATGTTTTAAAATGTGAACCACTACTACGTTAAGAGTTGCCTGTTAGATTAGAGTTACTCCCATCATTATCTGGATCAAGTTTGTTATGTGCTTAATAAAATCTCTCTGTAAATTACTGTTTGTCGCTGTTGTGAGCTGTTGTTTCGTTATTACTACCAGCCATGCAGAGAGCTTTCAGGACTGGAAGAAAAAACAGCAGACCGGATTTGTAAAGGTTAAGGATGAGTTCAAAGAGTATAGGGCTGAGATTGATGCCGCTTTTAAGGAGTACAAGCGCAAAACAGGTATGGTATGGGGTAATGATAATAAGTTGCCTTCTGGCAAGCGTTGGGTGAGTTATATCGATGATTTGAACCAGCGCAGCGTAGTTGATTTTGAAAAGGGTGAAATTACCGTTGAGGTAGCCTTACCCAGTAATCAAAGAGCTGATGACGGGCAGGGAAAAAAGCTGCTTGAGCAGGCTTTGGTTAAAGCGATCAAGCTGGGTGATGACAAACGCCCGATACAACAGATTGCACAGCAGCCTGTATCTCAACCTTCTGGTGAAGAAATTTTGCTTGGACAAGTTGGTTTGCCGGATGGTTCGGCAGCAAAGCAACAGGACTATCAATCTCTGGCAAAGGAAGCAGCAGCCGGTGCCACCAAAAAGACTCTGAAGGGTGATGATGGCAAGACGCGTGTTGTCTATCAGACGAAACTAAAGCTGGTGCCAGATCATATTCGTGTTCGTGCTATCAAATTTGAACCACTGGTGAACAAATACTCGGCTAAGTACCAGGTTCCATCCGAGGTGGTTTTTGCGGTGATGGAAACTGAGAGCATGTTCAATCCTACAGCGCGCTCCGGTGCACCGGCGTTTGGTCTAATGCAGCTGGTACCCACCAGTGGTGCACGTGATGCTTATCAATATGTATATAAGAAGGATAAGGTGGTGAGTGACACCTATTTATATAATCCTGATAATAATGTGCATCTGGGGGCTGCCTATATTCGCCGCCTGAACCGTGATTATCTGGGCGGTATTACAAATGAAGAGTCTCGTATGCTGGCCACTATTGCTGCCTACAATACCGGTGCGGGTAATGTCTTCAGGACATTTGTGGGTAGTAGTTATAGTCTTAGCCAGTACAGAAAGTACAATGACTACAGGGAGGCTGCCCTGCAAGAAATCAACCGCCGCAGCTCCGAAGAAGTTTATTTGTATTTACGCAGTAATCTGCCCTATGCGGAAACTCGTCGATATATCAAGAAAGTGACGGAAAGAATTGATAAGTATTCTCATTCGTAATCAATC
>CBFCZV010000111.1:0-1706 GCA_965602855.1 uncultured Gammaproteobacteria bacterium
CCAGACTGTGTAAAAACGTTTATGGAGTTTTCTGTGTGATGCGTTGTTAGGTCTGAATGGTCTGCCGATGCAGTTTTCCGGGTATTGGCATTTTTCCAGCTGTGGCGGAGTAATTGGTCGGATTTAGAGGTTTATGCAGTGATCTTGCTGGATATTGCGTTAATTATGACAGGCAGGTGCTTATCCTGCCTTCATCGCTGCCATTAATGGGCCGATGCCGATAATGTTGATGACGCGTTTGATATTGTAAGCCAGAACATGCAGTGCCATTTCGGTGCCAACCCGTTTCAGGGTTTTCATCTGGAAGTGTGTATATCCCATCCAGCATTTGATGGTTCCGAACGGGTGCTCAACCGTTTCACGACGCTGACGCATTCTCTCTGGGTTTTCGTCAAGACGTTGCTGAACTGCTTCAAGAATGTGTTCGTGCTCCCAACGGGTAACTCGACGCTCCTTGCCTGTGGTGCATTTATCTTTGATCGAGCAGCTTTGACAATTTCTGGTCCAGTAGCGATATAAAGTCAGCCCCCTTTCTACAGTTGTAGTATGCCGGGTCAGTTGCTCACCTGCTGGACAAAGATAGACATCATCTTCACTCTCGTATTGAAAGTCTTGTTTAACAAAATGGCCTCTGGCTTTGCTGTTTGAGGTATGTGGTTTAGGAAGCGTAACTGTAATATTGGCTTCATCACAGGATAGAATTTCTTCGCTTTTGAAGTAACCCCGGTCGGCAACGACCTCCAGCTTATTTGTTGCAATAGCAGCTTTAGCCAGCTTAGCCATGGCAGAAAGTTGAGAGCGGTCAGAACCAGAATTGGTTACCTCATGGGCAACAATTAGATGATGTTTGGTATCCACCGCGGACTGTACATTGTATGCGACCATTCCGCTGCCACGGCCACTGGTCGCCATAGAACGGGCATCAGGATCAGTTAATGATATCTGTTGACCCGGTGTTGCAAGCATCTGAACTTCAAGTTGCTCCAGCCGTTTCATCTCGTCTTTGAGCTTTGCGATCTTGTCATTCAAACGATCCGTTGTCATCGTTCGCGCCCGAGAAGGTTCTTGCCGATCTGAGCTGTCCAGTTGATGCAAGTAACGATCAACACTTTCCTCAATTTGTTCCATACGACGCTTCACCTTGCCGCGTGTGAAATTCTTATCGCGGGTGTTAACTGCCTTGAATTTCGAGCCATCAATCGCCACGCTGGCATCAGCGAATAAATTAAGTTGGCGACACAGGTCAACAAACTGAGCACAGGTTTTGCGGATCGCGGGGCCATTGTCTTTACGGAAGTTGGCAATCGTTTTGTGATCTGGAACGAGGCGACCCGTCAGCCACATAACCTCTACATTGCGCCCGGCTTCACGTTCTAGGCGACGGCTCGATTGAACCCGGTTGAGGTAGCCATAGATATACAATTTAAGCAAAATCGATGGATGATAACTTGGCCTGCCAGTTGCCTTTGGTGCTACCCTATCAAATCCCAAACCGCCCAGATCAAGTTCATCGACAAACACATCGACTACACGAACCGGATTGCCCTCACCAACGTAATCATCAAACTGTTCGGGAAACAGAGTACTCTGGCTGCGGTCTTCGCCTTCAACAAAACGCTTCATGAAACTCTCCACCAAGGTTATGAAGTGATTCTATCAGAGCTGAAGCAAAGTTCTATTCATATTCACGTTTTTACACAGTCTGG
>CBFCZV010000112.1:0-1706 GCA_965602855.1 uncultured Gammaproteobacteria bacterium
CCAGACTGTGTAAAAACGTGATATTAGTAGGACTTTACCATAACTCTGATAGAATCACTTCATAACTTTGGTGGAGAGTTCTATGAAGCGTTTTGTTGAAGGCGAAGACCGCAGCCAGAGTACATTGTTTCCCGAACAGCTTGATGATTATGTTGGCGAGGACAATCAAGTTCGTATTGTCGATGTGTTTGTCGATGAACTTGATCTGGGTGTTATGGGCTTTGTCGGGGTTGACCCACGGGCAACGGGCCGACCAAGTTATCATCCTTCGATCCTTCTAAAGCTTTATATTTATGGTTATCTCAATCGGGTTCAATCGAGCCGTCGGCTGGAACGCGAAGCCGGACGTAATGTAGAAGTAATGTGGCTGACGGGTCGCCTCGTTCCAGATCACAAAACTATTTCCAACTTCCGTAAAGACAATGGCCCCGCGATCCGTAAAGTCTGTGCTCAGTTTGTTGACCTGTGTCGCCAGCTTAATCTTTTTGCTGATACCAGCGTGGCGGTTGATGGCTCGAAATTTAAGGCGGTTAACACCCGCGATAAGAATTTCACACGAGGCAAAGTGAAGCGTCGCATGGAACAAATTGAGGAAAGTGTTGATCGTTATTTGCATCAACTGGATAGCGCTGACCGACAGGAACCCTCTCGGGCGCGAACGATGACGACTGATCGTTTGAATGACAATATCGCAAAGCTCAAAGGTGAGATGAAACGGTTGGAGCAACTTGAGGTTCAGATGTTGGCAACCTCGGGCCAACAGATCTCATTAACTGATCCAGATGCCCGCTCCATGGCGACCAGTGGTCGTGGCAGCGGAATGGTCGCTTACAATGTGCAGTCCGCAGTAGATACTAAACATCATTTGATCGTCGCCCATGAGGTAACCAATTCGGGTACTGACCGCTCTCAACTTTACTCTATGGCCAAGCAGGCAAAGTCAGTTCTCAAAACAGATAAGCTGGAAGTTGTTGCCGACCGGGGCTACTTTAAAAGTGAAGAAATTCTAGCCTGCGATGAAGCTAACATTATAGTTACGCTTCCTAAACCACATACCTCAAACAGCAAAGCCAGAGGTCGTTTTGTCAAACAGGACTTTCGATACGTGAGAGAAGACGATGTCTATCTTTGCCCTGCAGGTGAGCAACTGACCCGACATACTACGGCTGTGGAAAGAGGGCTGACTTTATATCGTTATTGGACCAAAGACTGTCAAAGCTGCACGATCAAAGATAAATGCACCACAGGCAAGGAACGTCGGGTTACCCGTTGGGAACACGAGCACATTCTTGAGGCAGTTCAACAACGTCTTGACGAAAACCCAGAGAGAATGCGTCAGCGGCGTGAAACGGTAGAGCACCCATTCGGAACCATTAAATGTTGGATGGGATATACGCACTTCCAGATGAAGACGTTGAAACGGGTCAGCACCGAAATGGCGTTGCATGTTCTGGCTTACAATATCAAGCGCGTCATTAATATCATCGGCATAGCTCCATTAATGGCAGCGATGAAGGTCGCATAGGTGAGTGCTAGCTTCAATTTTCGTTCATATCCTGTCAGATCATCAACAAATCACTATATACAGCCCGAAATTCCATAACAGGTTATCTATTCGCTAAAACTGGGAGAAATACCGTAAGAATGTCACCCCACTCACAGACGCATCACGCAGGACAATTGAAAAGTGTTTTTACACAGCCTGG
>CBFCZV010000113.1:0-1691 GCA_965602855.1 uncultured Gammaproteobacteria bacterium
ACTCGCAACTGGTACTTCAATACCAGCAAATCGAATGCTTTTTTATCACCTTGTTGCACGCGCTCAACCAGCGCCTGATCAATACTTCGCTCACCACCCATTCAGGCCTTTCCCCCAAAAGCATTCTGGCCTGTAACAATGACCCCATTCAATCTAGACCTATGTGGCAATATCATCCTGTTATAGTTCCCAAAATTTTTATTAATATCAATTTAATAGATTCGTCTATTATCAAACTATAATAAACGTTCGTGTAATACTAACTTATCTGAAACATTCATGGCACCATCTCATCATCATGATGTACTTATTATCGGCGGCGGCGCAGCGGGTCTGAGTCTAGCATTGCGTCTGGCTGATCACGCTTCCGTGGCGATTATCACCAAAGCTCCAGATAAAGATGGCAGCACCTATTACGCTCAGGGCGGTATTTCAGCCGTGGTCACCGAACAGGATTCCTTTGCATCTCACATCGCAGACACCTTACAGGCGGGCGCGGGGCTGTGCGACCCTGAAATAGTTAAATTCACCATTGAGCACGGCCCGGAAAATATACAGTGGCTAGAGGAGCTGGGTGTGCCATTCAGCAAGGAGGCCTCCAACACCGGCAAGCGCAAACTGCATTTAACGCGAGAAGGCGGCCACAGTCAGCGACGTGTGATTCACGCTGCCGATGCCACCGGTAAAGCACTCTCGGACACCCTGACCAATCACGCCAAGCACCATGACTCCATCCGCTTTTTTGAAAGTCATATCGCTGTCGATCTCATCACCACAGTAAAACAGGGCACCAGCACAAAAGAAAACAATCAGTGTGTTGGCGCTTATGTGCTGAATAAAAATACTGGCCACGTAGAAACCTTCCATGCTCGTCAGGTGATACTGGCGACGGGTGGTGCCAGCAAGGTTTATCTCTATACCAGTAATCCCGACGGTTCCACCGGTGATGGCATCGCCATGGCCTGGCGTGCTGGTTGTGATGTCAGCAATCTGGAATTCAACCAGTTCCACCCGACCTGTTTATACCACCCGGAAGCCAAATCCTTTTTGATCTCCGAAGCCGTGCGCGGTGAAGGTGGTCACTTGCTGCTACCCGATGGCTCACGATTCATGCATCGTTTTGATGAACGCGGCGAACTGGCGCCGCGTGATATTGTCGCTCGCGCCATCGACCACGAAATGAAACGACTCGGTGCAGCCTGCCTGTATCTCGACATCAGTCATCGTTCAGCCGCATTTATTATGTCGCATTTCCCGACCATTCACGCACGCTGTCTCGAGTTTGGTTTTGATATCACCAAAGAACCGATTCCCGTAGTTCCCGCCGCCCACTATACCTGCGGCGGCATCGTCACCAACCTGTCAGGTCAAACCAGCGTTAACGGACTCTACGCCATCGGTGAAGTGGCGCAGACCGGTTTGCACGGCGCTAATCGTATGGCCAGCAATTCCCTGCTCGAGTGTCTGGTGTTTGCTGAATCCGCCAGTTGGGACATTATCAAAAAACTAAAAACGCCAGAAGAAAAAACCGACATCCCCCCCTGGGATGAAAGCCGTGTCACCGATTCCGATGAAGAAGTCGTGGTCTCGCATAACTGGGATGAACTACGCCGTTTCATGTGGGACTACGTCGGCATCGTGCGCAGCAATAAACGACTGGAACGCGCCATGCGTCGCATCAATCTACTGCA
>CBFCZV010000114.1:0-1506 GCA_965602855.1 uncultured Gammaproteobacteria bacterium
TATCAATCAGATCTTTTAAAAACCCACTATAAAAGTCAAGGGAAAAGCAATCCAACAAATTCTTCCTCAATAAAAACTCATATGTAAAAGGGTGGCATTTTTCAAAAGAATTGCGATTCTAAACAAATTCAGGTAATGAAATAATAAACTTGCAACACTTGGCTACGTTTTTAAGATACAAAAAAGGATGTAAACATGAAAAATGAGGAGCAAACACTTGTAACGATTGGCGGCGGAAGTGGTCAATTTGCACTCCTCTCTGGCTTGAGAGATCTGGATGGAATTAAGATTACTGCAGTGGTTTCAATGGTTGACAGCGGCGGGAGCACTGGCAGGTTACGCGATGAACTCGGAATTTTGCCTCCTGGTGATGTGCTGAAATGCATCCTTGCGCTTTCGCCACATCACGATATTGCACGAATACTTTTTCTGAAACGGTTTACCAAAGACAGGCGTCTCCAGGGGCACAATGCAGGCAACATGCTCCTTACAATGCTTTCACAATATACGGGCAGCTTTCCTACTGGTGTACAGGCGCTTGCTGAAATTCTAGACGATAAGGGAACGATTTTACCCGTTACCATTGATAAGGCAACGCTCGTTGCTGAGCTGACTGACGGAAGCCATATTTATGGAGAAACAGCAATTGACATACCCCGAGGTACACAACGTGAAAAAATCCGGAATGTTTTTCTTGTTCCTCACCACAGTGATTCGATTTCAGTTTACCCCCCTGTAATTAAGGCGATCAACAGCGCGGACTATGTTATTATTGGGCCTGGCGACCTGTTTACAAGCATTATTCCAAACCTTATTGTTCCTGGTGTGAAAGAAGCGCTCCAGGAGACGAACGCAACAATCTTATATATTATCAATATCATGACTAAGTTTGGCGAAACCCATAATTTCTCTGGTCTTGATTTCGTTAGAAAACTTGAGGAATCTATTGAACGGCAGGTTGATGGAATAATCTATAATTCAGAAAAACCGGATAAAAAGCTCGTTGAGCAATACATGGAACAAAAGGCAGAATTTGTTGAAATTGACAAGAATGATGACTGTTGGGGAAATCGCTCAATCTACATATCCAATATGCTCGATATTGCTGGCAGCATTGTGCGGCATGACTCAAAGAAGTTGGCAGTATTGATACAGGAAATAATATCACAGAATACAGAGTAGCAAGAAAATTCGACCAACATATCAACTAAACCCATGTATGCCGTGATATGCCGTTAGTATTTTCAGCCACAACTGCAATATAATGATTAATGGCACAGACCATAAATTTAGCTTTGAACTGTTTGACAATAATATAAAACTCGCATATAAATTCACCTTTACCAGTCATATAGATATGCGCCTGCTTTAGCGTACAAAGCTATGCTAAAGGAATCCAATGGCACCCTAACAAAACCATTATTTTAAAGGAGGAAAAAATGGGAGAACTATTCGGCACTGATGGTGTAAGAGGTGTGGCCAATGAATACCCCATGACTGCAGAGA
>CBFCZV010000115.1:0-1501 GCA_965602855.1 uncultured Gammaproteobacteria bacterium
CTCGCCTTGATAGGAGGCGGTATGCTACCGATTTGCCCCCTGTGGGTCAATAGGCATACGTGATTACAGCGTAATTAGTTGGGATTTATTCAATAGCCGCCGCGATTCGGCTTAGTGCTTTTTCCAGACTCTCCATATCGGTGGCATAAGAGAGACGAATGTGACCATCGGAACCAAAAGCTGAGCCGGGCACAACTGCCACTTCGGCCTTTTCTAGCAGGTATTCTGCCATCTCGATGTCATTTTCGATGCCATCCATACGCTCGATCACTGCGTGGAATGACGGGAAGCTGTAGAAAGTGCCATCGCTGGCCAGGCAGTTAACGTCATCCATCGCATTTAGCCGGTGCAGCACGTAATCGTGGCGCTCTTTGAACGTATTGCACATAGTTTTCAGGAAAGTCTGATCGCCTTCCAGCGCGGCCTGTGCGGCAGCCTGTGCGATAGAGCAGGGGTTAGATGTACTTTGCGACTGCACCTTTTTCATTGCCTTGATTAGATCAGCTGGGCCTGCGCCGTAGCCGATGCGCCAGCCGGTCATGGAGTAGGCTTTGGAAACACCATTGAGCATCACGGTGCGATCCACCAGTTCAGGGCAGACGTTGAGAATGTTGTTAAAACCTTCATCCGTCCAGACGATGTGCTCATAAATATCATCGGTGAGGATGACAATCTGTGGGTGCTTGAGCAGCACTTTGGCCAGTGCATTGAGCTCATCACGGCTATAAGACTTACCAGAAGGGTTGGATGGGCTATTCAGGATGAACAATTTTGTCTTCCTGGTGATCGCCGCTTCCAGTTGTTCAGCGGTTATCTTGAATGATTGTTCGATGTCGCCGTCAACGATCACCGGCTCGGCATCGGCCAGTTTGACCATGTCCGGATAGGAAACCCAGTAAGGGGCCGGAATGATGACTTCATCGCCCGCATTCAACAGCGCCTGCATCATATTGTAGATGACCTGCTTGCCACCCACCGACACCAGAATCTGGTCAGGATTGTAGTCAAGGCCATTGTCGCGGCTAAATTTGTTTATAATGGCCTGCTTCAGTCCGGCTGTACCATCGACCGCGGTGTATTTGGTGAAACCATCTCGAATCGCCTTGATCGCGGCTTCTTTGATGTGGTCCGGCGTATCAAAATCAGGTTCGCCCGCAGCCAGTCCGATAACATCTCGGCCCTGTGCGCGTAACTGTTGAGCTAAAGCCGTAACGGCAAGCGTAGGTGAGGGTTTTACTCGTTGGACGCGATCAGATGTTTTAATGTTCAACTGTGTGATTCCGTTGGCTGCTTATGTGTGAATTTTAAATAGTACCCTATTGTGACAAATGTCTAAACAATTTGAAATAGTTACTGACTATAAACCTGCGGGAGATCAACCAACAGCGATTGCTACGTTGATGGAAGGCATCGAAGCCGGGTTGGCGAGGCAAACTTTGCTGGGCGTGACCGGTTCGGGCAAGACCTTTACTGTCGCTAATCTGGTTCAGAAGACCCAGCG